>NZ_CP117709.1:5415694-6062593 GCF_028622875.1 Streptomyces sp. MMBL 11-1
GGCAGGACGGCGTTGACGGTGATTCCGGCCGGGGCCAGTTCCAGTGCGGCGGTCCGCAGGAACCCCAGTTGGCCCGCTTTGCTCGCTCCGTAGTGGGACCACCCGCTGTAACCCGTGGTCGGACCGGTGATCGAGGAGGTGAGCACCACGCGTCCGTGTCCCGCGCGTTCCATGGCCGGCAGGAACGCCTTCGTCGTCAGGATCGTGCCCCGCAGGTTGATGGCGAGGACATCATCCACATCCGCGGCCGTCATCTCCCTCAGCGGCTTCTCGGGGAAGACCCCGGCGTTCGCGCACACCACGTCCACATGCCCGTGGCGCGCCTCCGCCTCCTCGGCCATCGCCTCGATCGCGCTCGGGTCCCGGAGATCCACGCCCAGACCGGCGACCCGGGACCCGGTGGTCCGCGCGAGCTCGTCCGCCACCGCGCCGGCCGCCTCGTCGTCCCGGCCCGTGACGATGACAGCGGCGCCACGACGGGCGAACAGTTCCGCGATGCCCCGCCCGATGCCCCGCGTCGCGCCCGTCACGACCACGGACCGCCGTCGCCAATCGGTCTCCGTCACCATCAAGCTCCTTCGTACCCCGCGCCCGTACCCCGTGACCCCACGTAGCCACTCCGGCGATGATCAACACGCTAGGTCACCGGTGGTGGATTCGCCCCGGACCGCGGAATTCCGGCCGGATACTGCCTCGGTTCAGGCCGAGAACCGAGAAGTGGCGAGGGGGCGGAACCGGCGGGCGCAGCACGACCGCAGGCGCCGCGGTTGCACCTTCCGTAGCGGCATGTGGTCCGGTGGACTCACGTCCCGGCGGGCTTACGTCCCTGGTCCCGGCCCCTGGAGAAGAGGTCCCTGCTCATGCGTTCGTCTTTCGTGCCACCCCGCCGGATCAAGATCGGTGACGCGGCGGCCTTCGTCGGCAGCACGCCGCGGGCGATCCGCCACTACCACGAGATCGGCCTGCTCCCCGAGCCCGAGCGGGGCGGCGACGGCCGCCGCCGCTACGAGTACGAGGACATGATCCGCCTGCTGTGGATCCGCAGGACGGCCGAGGCCGGGATCGCCCTGGACGACATCCGCGACGCCTTCGCGACCGGCACGGACTCCGCCGGCGCGGACAGCGGAGAAGCCATCGCGGGCGTCCTGGAGCGGTTGGAGGACACCCTCGCCGAGCAGGAGGCGGAGCTGCGGCGGCAGCGGGCCGCCGTGCGGCGGATGCGCACCGAGGGCAGCCGGATGGGCCTGCTCTCCGACCTCGTCACCGGCCGGCTCAAGACCCTGCCCGAGGGCTCCCTGCGCCCGGCGGACCTGGACACCCTGCTGGTCACCGAGCGGATTTTCGGCCCGCTCGGCGCGGCGGTCCAGGCCACCCGCTTCATCGCCCTGGCCACGCATCCCACCCTGCGGCAGGAATCCGACCGCGTCGACGACGCCGAGGAGGCGCTCGACGACAGTGTCGCCGTCGACGATCCGCGGGTGGCCCATGTGGCCGCTGAGCGGTACGCCTTCGAGAACGCCCTGCACGCCCACATCGAGGAGTCCGGTCTGAGCGAGGAGGACGAGGCCCTCTGCGACGCCTGGGATGCCGCGCACCCCGAAACCGCCGACGGTGGCGAGGCCGACCCCGGCTCCGGGGGACGGGAGGCCGGCTCCATGAGCGTGCTGGACGCCGTCGGCAAGATGCCCTACGACTTCTCCCCGGCTCGCCTCCGCTGTATGGAACTGGCCGGGGAACTCTTCGCCCACGACGCCCCCGGCACCTGAAGGCTGTGCCCGCGTGGGCTCGCCGGGGCAGCACGGGTTCGGCGCGTTACCGGCGAGCGGTGACGCCGCTCGTTCCGGCGGGGACGGAAGGACGACTCAGGAGGCGGACGGCTCGATCTCCCCCGCGAAGACGATGACCTGGTCGATGAGGCTTCGCCGCAGATGGATGACGTCCGTTCCCGCCAGGCGGGGGCCTCCGTCCGGCGTGGTGAAGACCCACTGGTACCGGGCCCATTCGTCCGGCATGTCCACCGCCGAACAGCGCACCATCGTGCCGGTCCCCGCCGGGTGGTGCCGGATGTCCAGCACGAACTGCTCGACCGCCGCGATTCCTTCTCTCCGGCCCAACGGCCCCCAGAAGACCACGTCCGAGGTCAGGGCCTGGGAGAGCAGGGCAGTCACATAGTTGTCGTCCGAGGCGTTGAACGCGGAGATGAACGTGTCGATCGCGGAGCGTGCCGTCTCTTCCTGCATGCCCCAGTAATACCAGCCGCCGTCGCGCGTGCGCTCGTCCCGCGGGCCGCCCTCCGGGGCAACCGATCGCCTGGAACCACCTCGGTTTCCCTGTGACGTCCTGCTCAGCTGCTCGCGCCACCGGTCGCGGTGGGTTCGGGCACCTTCACGGCCGACCAGTGCCGTGCAGAAGCGGGCGTGCCCGATGGAGAGCGGCGCCCGCGATGGGCCGGAGGTCGCCGGAGGCGGGAGCTGATCCACGGAAGTCACCGGGCATCAACTGCCGTGACCGATGTGGAGCATCGGCCACCGGACCGTGACCGGAGAACCGGCTCTCGACATCGCCCGGCTCTGGGTGGAGTTCACGCCCTTCCTGGAGCCCGGGGGGCGCGCCACGGTACGACTCGCGCCCCTGGACCCCTCGCAGTGGCAGCACCTTCGGCCGGGCCAGGTGATCACCATGCACGAGGACCGATCCGTGGCAGGTACGGCAGTTGTCCTGGAGATCCAGCGTCCCCCGGCCACGGCCGCCCCGTAGGAGCGGGGGCAGTCGACTCGTACCGTTGGCGCGGTGAACGTCCAGCTCCCTCCACGCGCTGTCCGGCCCGTTCACCTCTCGGGTGACGTTGCCGTCGTCGTCGGGCGGGAAACCGCTTGGCAGGGCGCGGTGCGGCCCGTCTCCCTGGTCACCTGCCGACGAGATCCGCCCGCTTCCAGACCAGGGTGTACCGCCAGAACAGCCGTCGGCGGAGCCGAACGCCGGGCAGCACGCGGCGGGCCTCGCGAACGATGTCCGGAAAGGCCGTGGTCGCCGGCCGGGTCGGTGCGGTCATGGCGACGGGGCGCGGCGCCCTGCGGCCCCGGTTCTTGATCCAGGCCAGGGCGATGTTCGACGGAATGGCGACGGCGTCGATCAGGTGGTCGCTCAGGGACTGCGGGCGGTAGAGGCCGATGACGATCAGCGTCCCCCCGGGCGTCAGGTGTTGGCGGAAGTGCGTGAGCGCGTCGGTCAGCGGCAGGTGGTGGAGGGTGGCGACACAGGTGATGACGTCGTAGGGCCCGGCCGGTACGTCCTTCAGCGCGTCCCCGACGGAGAAGGTCACTGGAACCCCAGGAGCTGTGCGCTCCCGCGCGCGATCGACGATGGCGGGGTCGGCGTCGATGCCGTGCACCGCTTCGGCCCGGGAGGCCAGCAGCCTGGCGAGGTCACCACTGCCCGAACCGGCATCCAGGGCGCTGGTGAACCGTCTGGGGAGCCGGCGCAGGAGCCACCGGTGGTAGTGGGCGTTGTGATCCCACGGGTGGGTGGCGTGGAACTGGTCGAGTGCGCGCAGGAAGCGGGGGAGTACGGCCGTCATGAGGTGAGTCCATCAGAGTCGCGCCGTCGCCCGTGGCGGGGGAGCGCCGACTACTGCCCGGCCGCTGCGGCCCGTTCGGGAAAGTCGCGGGCGGCCATCCAGATCGTCAGGTCGAGGGCGATCCGGCCGATGCTCGTCTCCGTGACGACCTCGTGTTCGTCGCGGGAGCTGTCACGGCGGACGACCTCGTAGCCGCCGTCGTCCAGGACGGTGACGGAGGCGGACCAGACCGGGTCGTCCTCGTCGGGCCGGATGACGACGAAGGTGTTGTCCGAGCCGTTGAGATCGTCGAACAGCATGAACAGCGCGTCCTCGGACGGGTCCTCGATGTGGTCGCCGTTCTCGCTGTCGGCCCGGTAGTAATCGGCTCGCATCGACGTCGTCTCCTCCTGGCCTGCTGACGTGGTCGGGGCCAGGATGACACGAGGGTCCGACAGCGCCCTCCCGGGCGAGGGGCGGGGCAGCGGGCTGCGGGTCCGGGCGGGGTGGAAGACGCCGTAGCGCACCTCGATCCACCCACCGCCGCCTCGACGCCCGTGCGGCGGACGAGGACGATCCCTGGCCGGGGACGCGGCGTAAGGGGTTTCCTGCCCGGACAGCCAGACGCCCCACCGTGCGGGCACGGTGGGGCGCAGCCGGAGCGGCGGCGGTCAGGCGGCGGTGTCGAAGCCGCCGGCCTTGATGCACGCCACGAAGGAGGTGAACGCGTCGGCAGCGACGGCCAGGGCCGGACCGCCGGGGTTCTTCGAGTCGCGTACGGGGACGGTGCCGGTGGTGGACGCGGTGCCCGGGGCCCACTCGACGCACGAACCGCCGTTGTCGCTGTAGGAGGACGTGACCCAGTATTGGGCCGTGACTTCGGTAGCCATCTGCGCGCCGCCCTTTCGTCGTTGTCCGGTGGTGGCTGCGGTCGGTGCTACAGCTCGCCCGACTTGATGCCTGCGACGAAGGCGGCGAACGCGGTGGCGGGGACGCCGAGGGCGGGTCCGCCGGGGTTCTTCGAGTCGCGTACGGGGACGATGCCGGTGGTCGACGCGGTGCGCGGGGCCCACTCGACGCACGAACCGCCGTTGTTGCTGTAGGAGGACTTGACCCACTGCGGGGTCGTGGTTTCGTTCGTCACGGGGTGCCCTTTCGATGCTGGTGGATCATGTCCACGGTATCTGTCTGCGACAGAGACACAGCCTGCAACTGATGGTAGGCCCTCACCATCGGGATGACCGAGCTGAGTTCGCGGTCCAGATGGCCCTGCGTCTCGGACTCGACGTAGGAGACCACGGACCGGTCCTGGAGCGTCAGCAGATTCACCAGCCGATCGAAGGGCCGCTGCTCACCGACGCTGAACGGGGCGATCTGGAGCATGGTGTGGGACTGCGCGGCGAAGTCGACCAGATACTGCAACTGAGCGTCCATCACGGCGGGGCCGCCGATCGGGCGGCGGATGCAGCTCTCGTCCAGCACCGCGATCAGCATCGGTGGCACGGTGCGCAACAGCGCGCCCTGGCGTTCCATGAGCAACGAGACGCGTTGGTCGGCCTGTTCGGTGGTGATGACGCCTCGTTCGACGGCCGCGTCGGCCAGCGCCTGAGCGTACTCCCGGGTCTGGAGCAGCCCCGGTACGAGCCCCACCTCGAACAGCCTGATCTCCGCCGCCCGGCCCTCCAGCGCCACGTACTCGGGGAAGCCCTGCAACAGCACCCCGTGCTTGATCTTGCGCCACTCGCGCTCGAACGAATCAGCGGTTCCCGTATAGTTCATCGCCACGTCAACGGCGATCGAGAACTTGCGAGTTGGGGACTTGTGGCACAATTCCACCCCGGAAACGTGCCTCCCCGTGTAGCCGATGCGCGCGCCGAGGTCGTCCTGTTTCCAGCCCCGTGCTTCGCGCTCCCTACGCAGACGTGCTCCGTAGGCCGCCTCCGGGCCCCCGTCAGGGTTGACTTCCTTGCGGTTGACCAACGTATCCCCCAGATTCGAAACGTTGAAGACGTCTCCACGCTAGGCCACGCTGAGTCGCCCCGGTAGTCATACGGCTACAGAGAGGAGCGAACGGTGTACGGCGAGAACGCCAGCTCGAATACGGGGCGGCCCCCACAGGTCCCGGCCCCCGGGACCCTCCTCGTGGACACCAGTCGCGGTGACCGCGTGGGGGAGTTCCAAAGCGTCGCCGGTCCGTACTGGTCCCTCCGGCCGGTCGGCGGTGGGCGCGAGTGGGAGGTCGAACCGTGCTACGTACGCACCCCGGCGCTCATGGAGCAGCTTCGGGCCCGGACCGCGCGGCTCAACGCCCGCAGTCGGGGAGAAGTGCTGTGAAGGCGGCCCCGTCCGGACCGGGCCGGGTGAGGGTGCTGGACTACGTCGCGGCCGTCACGGTGACGGCCGGCGGCCAGGCCCTCCGGCTCGGCGGGGTCGCCCTGCCCAACCGCCGCCTCGTCCTCCGCTGGCTCAGGCGGCAGGCGCTGAGACTGGCGGACGCGCACGGGCATCATCTGTCCCCACCCGCCCCGTGGCTCGGCGCCAGGGACGCCCGGCCGGTCACCTTCCACGGCTCCGACGCCCCCGAGGCGCTCCGGGCGTGGGCGGGCGACCACGGCAGCCAGGACCACGCCATGAGCGCGCTGGAATCCGGACGGCCCGCCCTGCTCACCGTGGTCGACCCCTTCGTGGGGCTGCGGGTCACCCTCGGCGCGTGGCCCGTCGATCTGTGCGGGTGGGTGACGGCGGACTCGGCGAGCCGCCCGTATCCGCCCCGTATGGAGACGGAAGGGGGCTGACCCCGTGCTGCAATGCACCGCCGTGACCCACGTCCCGTACGCGGAGACGCTGCTGGCGCTCGCCACCATGGAGGGCGGGCCGGAGCACCCGCCCGACGTCGTGGAGGCGGAGGACTTCGTCCTGTGCGAGCTGGCCGACCACGACGAATCGGCCGAGCACGCCGCGCACCTGTGGACGGCGGACGTGCCGGACGACCGCGACCTGTGGTTCCGCTGGTCGGGAACCGGCGCACACCGCCTCCACCGGCTCGACACGCTGCGGTTGTGCCCCGCCGTGCTCCGCGAGCTGGCGACCCGCACGGTCACCACGTGCGCGTACTTCGACCACCACCCCGGACCGCACTCCTTCTCCGTGACCGACCCGCTCGGCGACCTCATCGCCGAACACGTCCACAGCGAGGTCCGGCGACTCGTCTCCGAGGACGAGGCCTCCGGCGCGCCCGATGCCCCTGACGTACCCGACACCGACGCGCCCTGACGGCGACCGGAGGATTTCCACCCCCATGAACCAGCGCACCCCGGTGAACCAGTGCACCGCCGTGACCCTGTTACCGCCCCCGGAGTTCCTGACCCGGCTTGCCGCACCCGGCGGCAGCCTCCCGGAGGCCGGGCATCTGCTCTGCGAGCTGGCCGCCGATCACGACGGCGACCACGCGATGGTGTTGTGGGACGACGACGCGAACCGCACCGCCGTCTGGGCCCGTTGGAGCGGCGAACGGGCGACCCTCGCGGAGCTTGCCTGGTGCGGCGTGATCGACCCCCGGGGCGAGGACGCGTGCGGGCTGTTCGCCGGCCACTCCGCCGCCCACGACTGGGGCATCGTCGATCCGACGCTCGCGGCGGTGGACGCCGCGCTCGCGGGGGCGCACCCGCATCTGTTCTCCGAGAGGGATCGCTGAAGGCCATTCCGTGCGCCCCCTCGGAGCTCTTGACCTACGCCATCCGGCGCAGGAACGCTCGTGCATGCTGATGTACCTCGACAGCGGGAGCTGGCCATGGCTTTAAGGTTTCTCGGCATCGACCCCGATTCCCCGACCGATGAGTCGCCGACGATCTGGCTGCACGAAGAAACGGGGGACCTTCTGATCCAGTCGTACCGAGCGACTGCGGCAGAAGTGAATAACTGCAAGGAAGTCGGCTCCGTTCCCGGCCATTCCACTGATGTCCCCGACAACGAGACAATCATCCGGCTGCCCGCGGCCATGCTGGACTACCTACCTGCTCGTCGGGAAGGCGATCGTGGCGGAGAGGCGGAACATGCAGCGTCCGGCGCGTGATGCTCTGGCGCGAACACAGCGATCGGCAGTGCACCTGGAGTTGCGCGATGCGTACATGCTCGACGATCCCGGGTACATCGCGTGGCAACAGGGCGTGCGGCTCGACCGGGGTGAGCGTTCGACGTGGTGGAACGGCTGGCACGACGCGGTACGCGAGGCCGTCGGCCGGGGAGTCTCGGTCCGGCGCGCCCGGGTCGTGTCCGAGCCGATCAGCGACTACGTGAGGTACGAGTACGACACCACGTTCACCAACCTCGCAGCGGGCGAAGTGGTTCGCTGGCTGCCCAGACGCAGAGCGACCGGTCTTGCCCTGCCCGGCATGGACTTCTGGCTGTTCGACGGGGAGCAGGCCCTTTTCCACCACTTCACCGGCAACGGGCGGTTGGACGAGGACGGGCGGGAGTACACGGACGATCCGGCGCTGGTGAAGCTGTGCGCGGACGCCTTCGAGGCCGTGTGGGAACGTGCTGTGCCGCATGAGCACTACCGGCCTCGCTGACCTCGCGGAATCATGGCCGAATCTCCTTCCTCAAGTGCTCAGCAGGCCCGACGGATTCTCGCGGATCGGCTCGCGGACCTCTGCCGGGACGCCGGGCTGACCGGGCGCGAGATCGCCGTGCGCTGTGGCTGGCATCCATCGAAGTCGTCGCGGATCATGAATGCCCGCACGCCCCCGTCCGCTGGTGACATCCGTGCCTGGTGCCGGGCGTGCGGGGCGGAGGACCAGACCGCCGACCTCCTCGCCTCGCTCCGGAACGCCGAGGGCATGTGGATCGGCTGGAGGCAGATGGAGCAAGCCGGGCTCAAGCAGGCGCAGGAAGCGCGATTGCCTCTGTTCGACCGCACCCGTCGCTTCCGGTCCTACTCGTCGTGGTTCGTGCCGGGGCTGATCCAGACACCCGCATACACCGAGGCGGTGCTGCGCGCCGTCCAGCGACGCCGCGTCGAGGTCGACGACGTGGCCGAGGCGGTGGCCGCACGTGTGGAGCGGCAGCGCGTGCTGTACGAGGGCGGGCGCCGGTTCGCCTTCCTCATCGAGGAGTCGGTGCTGCGGAACGGTACCGGCGGAGCGGATGTCCTCGTCGGGCAGCTCGGCCATCTGCTCACCGTGGGTTCTCTGCCCAACGTCAGTCTGGGGGTGGTCCCGGCCGGGCCGAACCGTTCCCGGATGCCCGTGGAAGGGTTCTGGATCTTCGATGCCGCACAGGTCAATGCCGAGCTGGTCTCCGGGTATCTCACGATCACCCAGCCCAGTGAGGTGACCATGTACGCCGAGGCGTTCTCGGAGCTTGCGGCGCTGGCGGTCTACGGCGCCTCGGCGCGTGCGCTGATCGCATCCGCGAGGGATGCCCTGGAGTGAACAGCGTGCAACTCCGTGCAATCTTCTGGAGGATGCCGCTCCCGCTTCCCTAGCGTGGTCGACACGGCTCGGCGCTTCCAGGGCCGCACCCATCAGACGGCGAAGGAGTACAGCCATGACCGGAAAGCACGGTGGAGGTACCGGGTCGGGGCAGGGCGGCAGTCAGCAGGATGACGGCAGCAGCGGACGCGGTCACGGGGGTGGCGGCTCCGAGACGAGCGGCGGCAACTCCTCCGACGGCTCCGGCCCGGCGAAGAAGTAGCGTCGAATGACTGCGCGTAAGGAGGAGGTGGGCCCTGCGGGGCTCGCCTCCGCGCTCGTCGCTGCTGGCGCTCTGCGGGACGACTGGTTGGCCGCATATCAGGCGGTCCCTCGGGACATGTTCGTTCCCGACCGCATCTGGCCCGGCGTCGCGGACGGTACCCGGCAGCACCCTGTGGTGGACCGGGCCGGGGACGTGGACGCATGGTTCTCCGCCGTGTACTCGGACATTCCGCTCACCACGCAGTGGGACGACGGAAGTCACACCGGAGACGGAGTGGGAGAGACGCCCTCCAGCTCCAGTTCGCAGCCCCACATGGTGTTCTCGATGCTGGCCGACCTCGGCGTCGAGGACGGAAACAGGGCTCTGGAGATCGGCACCGGCACCGGGTGGAACTCCGCGCTCCTCGCCCACCGCCTCGGCTCGGAGAACGTCGTCTCCCTCGAGTTCGACGCGGAGGTCGCGAAAGAGGCACGCGAGAACCACCGCGAAGCAGGGCTGTCCCCGCTGGTAATCGTGCGGGACGGGCGGCTCGGATACCCCGAGGGCGCACCGTTCGACCGGGTGGAAGCGACCTGCTCCATCGGAGAGGTCCCCCGGTCCTGGATCGAGCAGACACTGCCCGGAGGGCTCATCGTCGCCCCGTGGGGGACACCGTACGGAGGGGAGGCCATCGTCCGGCTGACCGTGGACGCTGACAAGGCGAGCGGGCCGTTCACCCGCTCCAGCGCGTTCATGCGCCTACGGCAGCAGCGCCCCGGACGGCTCCCGCACGATGCCTACCTCAGGGGGCGGCGATGGCCCGCCGACGGCGACAGGAGCACGACGTCTCTGTCACCTGCCGCTGTCGGGGGATGGCTGGTCCAGTTCGCCATCGGACTGCAGATGGCGGAAGCGTTCTGGACGGTGGAGCGGTACGACGACGGCTCGTACACGTTGTGGACCTACAGCGGCGACGGCCAGTCGTGGGCATCCGCCGACTACGAGCCGGGAGCCGAGTCGTTCGAGGTGGTGCAGTCGGGGCCCCGGCGACTCTGGGATGCGACCGAGGCCGCCTACGCATGGTGGGACGCGCGGGGCCGGCCGGACTTCGAGCGGTTCGGTCTGACCGTGAGCGGCGACGGGCAACGGGCTTGGCTCGACACTCCGGACGACCCGGTGCCCAGGGTGCGGTGACCCTCCCGGCAGGCCCTTCCCGTTCAGTCGGCGCGATCGGACTTCGGAGCCGGCCGAGTCCTCGGCTCGACCGCGAAGACGGCAGCGAGTGGCCGGGCCCGCGCCCCCTGCCAGAGGCACGGACTCAGCCCCGCCCCCCGCCCGAGGGGCAGGGGGCGGGGCCCGAACTCAGATCGAGAACCGCTCCCGCTCCAGCAGCGGCCGCACCCGGGACCGGAAGCCGCCCGTGCGGAACGGCCGCTGGAGCAGGCCCGGGCGCAGCTCCTGGGCGAGGGCCGCGACGATCATCCCCTGGTCCAGGGCGAGCATGAAGTCGCTGACCCGGCCCGTGGACACGTTCACCGAGTCCCGGAAGCCGAGCCCGTCCTCGTACGCGCCGAAGTCCCGCTCCAGCGCCCGCAGGTTGGCCACCGCCTCCCGGCCCGCGTACGGCAGGGCCAGGAAGGAGGCGTGCGGGGTGACGACGCCGTTGGTGAACGCGGAGGGCGGCGGCAGGGGTTCGCCGTCCGTGGTGTGCGTCCGGTCGGTGTTGGAGGCGTAGCCGTCGACGGCCATGCCGAGCGCGTCGACCCCGTACTCCTGGTAGCCGTCCTCGGGGACGTTGGCGGGGGAGAAGCCCCAGTAGCCGTACTCCGCCTCGCGCAGCCCGTGGTCGATCTGGCCGCGTACGTAACGCTGGTGGGTGACGCCCCACGCGCGCGGCGACCACTGCTGCTCCGGTACGAACAGCGGCACCATCAGCGCCTCGAACATCGAGCCGCCCCAGCTGGGGACCAGCTTGCGGCCTCGGTGGGTGTAGTGCCCGTTCCAGACGCGTACGCCGTCGACCGTGACGTGACCGCCGCCCGGCTTCTGCTCCTGCTCGTGCTCCGGCAGCATCGTGCGCAGCAGGTGCCAGTAGTGGTCGCCGGGCAGGGAGCCGTCCGCGATGCCGAGGTAACTGGCCATGCGCGGCTCGGTGTTGAGTGCGCCGTAGTGGTGCGGGGTCGGCTCGTCCGTGTCGGTCCAGACGCCGCCGCGCAGCTGGCCGGGGCCCGCGACCGGGTCGGCCGGGTCGTAGGGGGTGTAGAAGGAGGACCAGTCGGCCGTGGCCAGGATGCGGTGGATGCGCGGGCGTAGCGCCGGGGCCGCGTCGGCGGCTATCCGCAGGCCCGTCACCAGCCAGGCGTTGTCGACGGAGGACAGGAACGGGCGGACCGGGTCGCCGGTGCCCGGCCACCGGGTCAGCACCGAACCGTCGTGCGCGTCGTACCAGTTGAGCCAGAAGCCGTGGTGGCGTTCCAGTTTCTCGACGGCCGTGACCGTACGGGTCAGGGCCCGGAGCATCGCGCCTTCGCCGATCACGCCGAGGCCGGCGGCGGCCACCGTCGACCACAGGCCGCAGCCGATGTTGGTCGGCGAGGTCTGGGTGGACTGGGCGGGGGCGCCGGGGCCGCTGAGGTCGATCTTGTCGGTGACCAGGCCGAAGCCGGTCGTCATCGCCTCGATCGAGCGGTACGTGTCGCGGAACCAGGTCCGCAGGAGACGCGGGTCGGCGGGGGCGGCTACGGCCGCCGGGGCGGTTACGGCTCCGAGCGACAGGGCCGCGGCCCCGGTCCCTGCGGCGGTGAGAAACGTGCGACGGTCCATCGGTCCGGCTCCTGGTGGCAGAAGGGGGAAGAGGGGAACAGTGCTCGTGCGGGCGGCGCGGGAGCCGGCGGTCGTCAGGTTCCGCCGGCTCCCGCGCCGGAGGGAGCCGTCAGGTGGCCCCCCGTGCGAGGGAGCGTCCCCGGATCTCCTCGGGGGACGCCCGTATTACGCAGCCGTGCGCGGGAGTTCGCGCGTGCGGCCGAGCGAGCCCAGCCACTTCGCCGAGTCGCGCGGGGTGCGCTCGAAGGTCTCCCAGTCGATGGCGATCAATCCGAACGTGGCCTTGTACGTGCCCCACTCGTAGTTGTCCAGGGCGCTCCACGCCAGGTAGCCGCGGATGTCGAGGCCGTCCTCCAGTGCCGAGGCGACCTCGTCCAGCGCGCCCGCGTAGTAGTCGACGCGGCGGCTGTCGTCGGCGGTGGCGATGCCGTTCTCCGTCACGATCAGCGGGACGTCCCCGACGACCTCGGCCGTGTGGCGCAGCGCCTCGCCGACCGCGCCCGGGTAGTACTCCCACGTCGTCAGCGTCCGCTCGGCGTCGTCGGCCGTCGGGACCGGTCCGTCGGGGCCGATCCGCGTACGGGTGTAGGACTGCACGCCGATCCAGTCGTCGCCGCGCGCCGCCTCGATGAAGACGTCCTCGCGGGGGTGGCGGTAGGCGGCGGTGACGTCCTCCGCGCCGGGCAGGGCCTGGTAGACCTGGTTGGCGATGGTCCAGCCGACCTGGATGCCCGCGTCCAGGGCCCGGACCTCCTTGACGGCAGCGTGGTGGGCGGCGATGACGGCCTCGGTCGTCGCGTCGTCGGGGGTGGGCAGCCCGGCCGGCGGGAAGCTGTTGTCTCCGCGCTTGGCCTGGCCCGCCATCACGGCGACCATGTTCGGCTCGTTGATCGTGCAGACGTGCGACACGCCCTCGGCGATGACGGGCGCGCACGCCGCCACGTACCGCGCGAACAGCTCGACCGCGCCCTCGGCCGTCCAGCCGCCGCGCGCCTCGAACCACTGCGGGACGGTGAAGTGGTGCAGGGTCACCATCGGGCGCAGGCCGCGCTCGATCGCGCCCTCCACCATCCGCCGGTAGTGGGCCAGTTCGGCGCGGGAGAAGTGGCCTTCGACCGGCTCGATGCGGGCCCATTCGAGGGAGAAGCGGTAGTCGGTGAAGCCGAGCGAGGCCAGCAGGTCCATGTCCTCGGGCCAGCGGTGGTAGCTGTCGCAGGCGTCCAGACTCGGCTCCGCGATGTGGGTGCCGGCGGTGTGCTCCTTGACCCACCAGTCGCTGTTGGTGTTGTTGCCCTCGATCTGGAAGGCGGCCGTGGAGGCGCCCCAGAGGAAGCCCTCGGGAAACGGGACGGAAGTCGTCTGGTTCGGGGCAGGGGTGTGTGTCATCGCGACATGTCTTTCTGGAGGTGGTGAGGGGTGTGGCCGCGCTTGTTACGGGGTGGGGTGCGGCCTCTTACGTGAAGTGCCCCGGCGGGAGCGCTACTTCATGCCCGCCGTGGCGATGCCCTGCGTGAAGTGCCGTTGCAGCGCGATGAAGACGACCAGCACCGGCAGCACGATCAGGAAGGCCCCGGCCATCAGCATCCCGTTGGAGCCGCCGGCCTTGTTGGGGTCGGTGGCGAACGTCGCCAGGGCCACCGGGAGGGTGTACTTGTCGGGGTCGTTGGTCGCGATCAGCGGCCAGACGAAGTTGTTCCAGGAACCCAGGAACGTGAAGATCGACAGGGTCGCGAGGGCGGGCTTCACCAGCGGCATCACGATCCGCCAGAAGATGTACCACTCGCTCGCGCCGTCCATCCGGGCCGCTTCCAGCAGCTCGTCCGGGATCGACTGCATGAACTGGCGCATCAGGAAGACCCCGAAGGCCCCGGCGGCGAACGGCAGGACGAGACCCGCGTAGCTGTCGATCAGCTGCAACTTGCTCATCAGCACGAACAGCGGCAGCAGCATCAGGTTGCCGGGCACCATCAGCGCGCCGAGCACCAGGCCGAAGATCTTGTTGCGGCCGGCGAAGTTCAGCTTGGCCAGGGCGTAGCCGAGCATCGAGCAGAAGACCAGGTTCGAGACGGTCACCAGGACCGCCACGATCACCGAGTTCATGAAGTACAGCGGCAGGTCCAGCTTGTCGAGCAGCTGCCGGAAGTTCTCCAGGGTCCACTCGGTGGGGATCCACACGGGCGGGCTGGCCGACAGCTCGCTCTGCGTCTTGAAGGCGGAGAGCCCCATCCAGAGGAAGGGCGCCGACATGACCAGCAGGCCGAGCGAGAGCAGGACGTAGACCAGGGGGCGCCAGACGCTCCGCTGCTTCGTGGCCCGGGACTTCAGCGGCCCGACCGGTGCCTTGCTGCTGGTGGCGCTCATTTCGTGTTGTCCTTCAGCAGTCGGAGCTGGAGCACCGTGATGCCCATGATCACCACGAAGAGGACGTACGCCATGGCGCTCGCGTAGCCCATGTGGAAGAAGTTGAACCCTTCGCGGTACATGTTCAGCGAGACCGTGAGGGTCGAGTCGGACGGGCCGCCCTGGGTCATCACGAACGGCTCCTCGAACACGTTGAGGTAGCCGATCGTCGTGATCACCGTGGCGTAGAGGAGCGTCGGTCGCAGGAGCGGGACCGTGATGGACCGGAACTCCTGCCAGACGCCCGCGCCGTCGAGCTTCGCGGCCTCCCGCACCTCGGTGGGGATCGCCTGGAGGCCCGCGATGAACAGCACCATCACCGTGCCGACGTTCCGCCAGACCGCCATGACGATCAGCGACGGCATCGCCAGCGCCTCGGAGCCGAGGAAGTCCGGTGCTGTCCAGCCCACTTCGGAGAAGAGGCCCGCGATCAGCCCGTCGCTCGGATCGAGGACGAACCGCCAGACGACGGCCACCGCGACGATGGTGGTGACCACCGGGGCGTAGAGGCCGACCCGGAAGAAGGTCCGCGCCCGGTCGATGCCGTTGTTCAGCAGCACGGCGACGACCAGCCCGATGCCGATGGTCAGCGGTACGCCGACGACGACGAAGTACCCCGTGTTGAAGAGGGACTTGAGGAACTTCTCGTCACCGAAGAGGTTGACGTAGTTCTCGAACCCGATGAAGTTCGCTTCCCACGGGCGCGTCACGTTGCGCAGCCCGAAGTCCGTGAAGCTCATCACCAGCGTGGCGAGGATCGGGAACGCCATGAAGACGGTGAACAGGACGAGGAACGGGGTGGAGAACAGCCAGCCCGCCGCGTTCTGCACGCCCATCGACGGTGTGCGCCCCCGGCTGCCCCCGGGGGCCGGGGACGGTGCGGCCCCGGCCTTCCGGGGCCCTCGGGCCTTCTCGGTCGTGGTGCTCATGGCTACTGCTTCACGAGACCTTCGATCTCGGACTGCGCGGTCTTCAGCGCGTCCTCGGCGGAAGCCTTGCCCTGCGTCACCTTGGCGATGGCCTGGTCCACCTTGTCGGTGATCTCGGTCCAGTTGGCCAGGGACGGCGAGGACTTGGCGGTGTCCATCTGCTTCTTGAAGATCTGCAGGTCGGCGTCGTCGGCGAGCGCCCCGGACTCCCAGGCGGAGGTGTTGGCGGGCAGGTCCTTCGTCCGCTCGTACCAGTCGGCCTGGCCCTCCGTGTCGGTCAGGTACGTGATGAACTCGGTGGCCGCGGCCTTGTGTTCGCTGTCCTTGGAGACGACGAGGGAGGAACCGCCGGCCATGGAGGTGGAGGAGGCGTCCGCCGGAACGTTGGCGATGGCCCACTTGCCCTTGATCTGCGGCTGGCCCTCGTCGAGGAGCGTCACGTGCCAGGGGCCGCCGAAGAACATCGGGACCCGGCCGTTGCCGAAGTCCTTCACCACGTCGTAGCCGGGCTGCACGGACTTGTTGGAGAGGCCCTCGTCGAAGTACGAGCCGTACTCCTTGAGCGCCTTGACGGCCTCCGGGCTGTCGATGACGGCCTCGCCCTTGTCGTTGACGATCTCACCGCCCGCCGAGTACAGGAAGGAGTAGAAGTTCTGCACGGTGTCCAGGCCGCTGGGCTGGATGGACAACCCCCACTTCGTGCCGGCCTTCTCCTGGTATGCGCCTGCCAGGTCCTTCAGGCCCTTCCAGTCGGCCGGGGCCTTCGTCACGCCCGCCTTCTCGGCCAGGTCCGTGCGGTAGTAGAGGACCCGGGTGTCGACGTACCACGGCACGCCGTAGGCGGTGCCGTCCACCTCGCCCTGCTCCCAGCCCGCCGGGAAGAAGTCCTTCTTGTCGAAGACCTCGGTGTCCACCGGCTCCAGCACGCCGAGCTCGGCGAACTCGCCCAGGTAGCTGCCGCCCATCTGCGCAACGTCGGGCAGGGTGCCGGCCGCCGCTGCCGAGACAAGCTTCTGGTGGGCGACGTCCCAGCCGATCGGGGTCACCTTCACCGTGATGTTCGGGTTGGCCTTCTCGTAGACCTCGGCCACGTCGGCGAGCTTCTCGCCCTCGGCCCCCATGGCCCACACGGTGAGGGTCTGCTTCTCGTCCGCCGCGACGTCGCCGCCGGAGGAGCCGCAGGCGGAAAGGGTCACGGCGAGCGCGAGCGCTATGCCGGCGGGGGCGGTTCTGGCGATGCGGGACATGGGAGGGCTCCTCCTTGAGCAATCCTGATGCTGCGCGATGTATGCGCTGCCTGTAAGCGCATACATCACTCTGCGCCAGTCCTTCGGGAATCCGCAAGAGGGTGCTGGGTCACACTCGTGCAACGTGCTCGACACCGTGGCGCCTTGTGGTTGAACCGTAAACGCGCTGTTTGTGGAAGAACATGCGATGTGACCGATTCGTCGTCGTCGGGGGGCGGCGCCGGGGATCGGGCGCCGGGGGCCGGGGGCCGGGGGCCCGGGCGCCGGTGCGGTCGGCGGCTACCCTCGCGGCATGGCCTCATCCGCCGCCTTCTCCCACGACTTCCCGTTCGATCCGGCCTACGGGTACGACGCGCCGGACGCCCTGCTGGGCATCCCCGCCCCGCCCGCCCCGGACGGCTTCGACGCCTTCTGGCGGGGCCGGTACGCGCGAGCCCGCGCCGTCGACACGCGACCGGCCGTCGGTCCGGTCGAGGAGGAGCGCGACGGCCTCCGGATCCACGGCGTGACCTACACCTCCGTGGGCGGCCTCCGGCTCGGTGGCTGGCTCGCCCTGCCCGCCGAGGGGCCCGTCCGGTACGGATTCGTCGTCGGGCACGGCTACGGCGGCCGCCAGGGGCCCGGCCGCGACCTTCCGGCGCCGCTGCCCGGGGCCGCCGTGATCCTGCCGTGCGTACGGGGCATGGGGGAGCGGAGCCGGGTCGACGCCATCCCGGATCTGGCCGACGCGCACGTCCTGCACGGCATCGGCTCCCGCGACACGTACGTCATCGGCGACTGCGCGGCCGACCTGTGGTGCGCCGCCTCCGCCCTCACGGCGCTCGTCCCGGAGCTGGCGGGGGCCGGCCTCCCGGGCGGACCCCGCCTCGGCTATCTGGGCGAGAGCTTCGGCGGCGGGCTCGGGGCCCTCGCGCTGCCCTGGGACGACCGCTTCGGCGCGGCCCAGCTCACGGTCCCCACCTTCGGCAACCACCCGCTGCGGCTGACCCTGCCCTGCGCGGGCAGCGGCGAGGCGGTCCGGGCGCACCACCGCGAGCACCCCGAGGTCACCGATGTCCTCGGCTACTTCGACGCGGCGACGGCGGCGACCCGGCTGACGCTGCCCACCCTGGTCGCGGCCGCACTGTTCGACCCGTCCGTGCCGCCGCCGGGGCAGTTCGCCGTGCACAACGCGCTGGCCGGCGAGCGCGAGCTCCAGGTGCTGACGGCGGGGCACTTCGCGTACCGGGGCATGGTGGCCGAGGCGGCGGAGCTGGACGCGAACCGGACGCGGTTCTTCGGGGAGCGGCTGGCGGCGGTGGGCTGAGGGCGGTGGGCCCGTCGCCCGGCGGCCGGGTCGGTTCATGATCCGGTGCGTCGACGGCAGGAGCTACGGGTTGCCGAAAGTCGGCCTCATGTGGGTGACTTTGACCTGGAGAGGCAACACAGTTGTCAGTGGTCCCTGTTTGACTGTGGCCATCGAACCCAGGGAGCGAGTTATGCCGACTGTGATCCATAGGACGCGCAGCGAGCTTGAGGCCCAGCGTGAGCAACTACTGGCCAGCGTGAACATGACCTACGACGAGCTCGCGGAACGCGCTGCCACTTACAGCCTCAGCATGCACGAACTGGACGTGTGGCACACGATCGAAGGTCTCGACTACCTTCTCGAAGGTGACTGCTGAAGAGGCCAAGGCCCTCGACGAATCAGCGACGGATTTCGCTGACCAACTGACTGCTTTGACGCGGGGTGTCCTCGGCGACGACACCCCGCGTTTTCACGCGATCAACATGGGTTCCAAGATCAGGGTCTCGCCGATACGGGAGGACGAAGTTCTCCAGCGGATCCCGGTCAGCATCGGCGGGGAGCAGCGTCTCAGCCTCATGGTCCGGTTCTACTGCTGTTGGGACGGGTCCAGCACGTTCATGGCTACCGATCAGGCCGACGTGCACGTCTTCTACGCCGGGAGTCCGGACCCGCTGTTCCGCTTCGAGTACGTTCGGCGGAGTAAGGAGCCGCCGGGCGCTCACGTGCAGGTGCATGCGCATCGCGATGAGGTCGCGTACCTTCTGCGGCTGGCGGAGAAGGGGCGGCCGAAGCAGAAGTTCAGCAGACTGCCGCGCTTGGCCGAGCTGCATCTGCCGGTGGGCGGCCACAGGATGCGTCCGGCGCTGGAGGACGTGTTGCTTTTCCTGAAGCGGGAGTTCGCGATTGACACGGTCGACGGCTGGAAGGCCGCGATTGATGAACATCTGCACCGTTGGCGGCTGACGCAGCTGAAGACCGCGGTCAGGGATGCTCCTGACTCGGCCGCGCAGGTTCTGCGGAGCCTGGGGTACACAGTGGTCGAGCCGCAGGTTCCCGGGGCACGGCAAGCATCGGATGAGGTGAAGCTGTTCTGGCCCTGACGCTCAGGCAAGCCGTGCAGAGCCTGTAAGCACGTGCTCCATCCCCAGCCGCTCGGCGGGAGACGGGTGCTGTCCCGCCACTCGCCGTTGCCAGGAGCCCTCAGCCGCAGCCGCAGCTCGCGCGGCGGGTCACGGAGACCGGCAGCTCCAGCGAGACCGGGGCGCGGCCCGGGTCCGCCAGGCGCTGGACCAGGAGCTCCACCGCCTGCTCGCCCAGCAGCCGGATCGGCTGCCGGACGGTCGTCAGGGGCGGGCGGACGATCCGGCTCAGCGGGATCCCGTCGAAGCCGGTCACGGCGATGTCCTCGGGCACCCGCACCCCGCGCCGCTCCAGCGCCTGGAGCGCGCCGACCGCCATCTGGTCGTTGGCGAACAGCATCGCCTCCGGCCGCTCCACCCCCGTACCCTCCGACCGGTCCAGCAGGGTGCCCGCCGCCCGCGCGCCCTCGGCCTGCGTCATCATCCCGGCGCGCAGCTCCGGCCGGGAGGGCACCGGCAGGCCCGCGTCCCGGCACCCCTCCTGGAAGCCCCGGAACCGGGCCTCGGCGTCCGGGGAGTTCTCCTCGCTGCCGATGAACGCCAGCCTGCGCAGCCCGTGGTCCTCGATGAGGTGGCGGGTCAGTTCCCGTTCGCCCTCGGCGTTGGCCACCACGATGTGGTCCAGGTGGTCGATCTCGCGCGGTCCGGAGAGCATCACCACGGGCAGCCGGCGCGATATCACCTCCAGGTCCTCGGTCGGAACGGTGCGCGCCAGTACGGCGAACCCGTCGACCCGCCCCGCGACCTTCGCCACCAGGCTCTCCGGCCCGCCGTCCAGCGCGGCGGCGATCAGCAGGGCGTAGCCGTGCCGCCGGGCCGCACGCTCCATGCCCCGGATGACCTGGTCGGAGTAGAGCATCACGGCCTGGTCGTCGTCCGCGTCGCTCGCGGCGGCGGCGGCCTCGGCGTCCTGGTCCGCGAAGTCGGGGAAGCACAGCCCGAGTACGCCGGTCGTCCGGCTGGCCAGGCCCCGGGCGCTGCCGGACGGCACGTACCCCAGCTCGCGGGCCGCCTCCATGACCTTCTCGCGGGTCTGGGCGCGTACGGAATCGGGGTTCCGGTAGACCCGGGAGACCGTGGCAATGGAGACGCCCGACCGCTCGGCGACGTCGTACACCGTGGGGGCGCTCACTCGACCGACCGTCCGCTTCTTCTTCCGTAGCGCCGCGCCTGGCGCGTGTGCTGGTACCGGGCCGGCGGCCTGCTCGCCGCCCGACGCGCTCACGAGGCTCGTGAAAGCGCATTCACCCTAGATCGTGGGCCGCGGGGGGAGCAAGGCCGCCCGGGGCGCGCCGAACGTGCGCCGGGCCGCGGGGGCGAAACGTTCCTCCGGTCGGGTGAGCTTGGGGCTGCCGCCCGCCGTGTCTGCGCTCCCTCGCGCGAGGGAGCGTTTCAGTGGACGGAAGGAATCAGTGTGATCAACTGCAAATGCCACCACATACGCACTATCCGGTCCATTCCGGTACGGGGTGGTCCGGGCCGGCCCCGGAGGTATCAGCCATGTCCCACGTCGGCGTCCCGCGCGGGACGGTTCGAAAGCGCCGATCGCTCGCGCTCCTCACGACGGGGGTCCTCACGGTCCCGGTGCTGGCGGGCTGCAGCTCAGGCGGCGAGGAGACCTTCCGGAGCGCGCCCCAGGACATCGCCCCCGCCGCCCGCCACGCGGTCGCCGACGGTTCGACGGTGAACTGGGCGGTCGACGCGCTGCCGGCCACCTTCAACGCCTTCCAGGCGGACGCGGACAGCGCCACCACCCGGATCGCCGGGGCCCTGCTCCCGACGCTCTTCCCGATGGACAGGACAGGGCAGCCGAAGCTCAACCCGGACTACCTGGAGTCCGCGAAGATCATCGAGCGCGAGCCGCAGCAGGTAGTGCTCTACAAACTCAACCAGCAGGCGGTGTGGAGCGACGGGAGGGAGATCGGGGCCCCCGACTTCGTCGCCCAGTGGCGGGCGCTCAGGGGCAAGGACTCCGCGTTCTGGACCGCCCGCAACGCCGGTTACGAGCGGATCGAGAAGATCGAGCGGGGCGCGGACGACCTCCAGGTGCGGGTCACGTTCTCCAAGCCGTACGCGGACTGGCGCTCGCTGTTCTCGCCGCTCTACCCGAAGGAGATCACCGGCTCGCCGGACGCCTTCAACGACGGCGCGCGCACCACCCTGAAGAACACCGCCGGGCCCTTCGTCCTGCGCGGCGTCAGCAAGTCGAAGGGCACCGTCACGCTGGCCCGCAACCCGCGCTGGTGGGGCGACAAGGCCAAACTGGACACGCTCGTCTTCCGGGCGGTCGCCACCGAGGACCGCACCCAGGCCCTCGCGAACGGCACGGTGGACGTCGCCGACATCGACGCGGCCACCGCCGACCGCATCGCGCTCGCCCGCCGCGACCGGGGCGCCCATGGCCAGCCGCTCGCCCACGGCCCGGGCTCCGGGACCTCGCCCGCCGCGGCCCTGCGCTCCTGGGCCCTGGCGCACGGCTCCGACGAGAAGGCCGCGGAGATCGCGCAGGCCGCCCGGGAGAAGAACCGCAAGGCCGTCATCGCGTACACCGCGGAGCAGAAGGCCCTGCGCGACTTCGAGGTCCGCAAGTCCCTGGAACCCGCCTACACGCAGCTCGCGCTGAACGGCGAGTCCGGCCCCCTCGCCGACGACCGGGTCCGGCGGGCGGTGGCCCGCGCCCTGGACCGCGAGGAGCTGGCCCGCACGGTGCTGGGGCCGCTGGGCCTCCCCGCGGAGCCGCTCGGCAGCCACCTCGCCCTCGCGGGGCAGCCCGGCTACCAGGACGGCAGCGGGGCGCTCGGCGAACAGGACACCGAGGAGGCCCAGGCCCTGCTGGCGGACGCCGGGTGGACGCGGGGCGGCGCGGCGCAGCCGCCCAAGGACACCAAGGCGGGCAGCGAGGCGGAGAAGGAGAGCGGCAAGACCGACAAGGCCGATGAAACCGATAGGGGTGACAAGGCCGACAAGGGCGACGCCGGGGGCGCGAAGAGCGAAGCGGAGAAGAAGACCGCCGAGGGCGCGAAGGACGACAAGGACGCGAAGAGCGAGAAGGCCGGGCAGGGCACCGGGAAGAAGGCCGAGGACCCCGCGACGGCGGGCAAGAAGGCCGACCAGGCCTCCGAGGACGCCGAACGGACCTCCGAGGACAGCGCCGCCTCCCGCGACGAGGGCCTCTACATCGTCGGCGAGGACAACAAGCCCGGCGCCCCCGCCGCCGCGCGGCCCCCCTCCACCGGCGGCGCCTCCGCCGTCCACGTCCTCGCTCCCGCCCGGACGGCCGCCGTCCAGGGCGCGGCCCTGCTCCGCCAGGCCGGCGCCCTCGGTGAGGACGGCGCCGTCGCCGCCCAGGACAAGCAGCCCGGGGGAGCCGCCGGAGCGTACGCCCCCGTCGGCACCGCCGCTCCGGCGCCCGCCGCGGCCAAGGGGCAGCTCGGCAAGGACGGCAAGGCGCTGACCCTGCGCTTCGTGCTCCCCTCCGGGCCCGGCTCCCAGTCGCTGCGCAGCGTCGGCGACAGGATCGCGGTGATGCTGGAGAAGATCGGCATCGGCACGGAGATCATCAAGGTCCCCGACGAGAGCTACTTCAAGGACCACGTGGCCTCGGGCGTGTACGACCTGGCGCTCTACTCCTGGCCCGGCACCGCCTACCCGGCCACCGACGGACGCCCGATCTACGCCAAGCCGGAGCCCGCCACCGACGGATCGCTCCTCGTCGAGCAGAATTACACCCGGGTCGGCACCGACCACATCGACCAGCTCTTCGACCAGGCCGCCGCCGAACTCGACGAGAAGGCCGCGCGGGAGCTGATGAAGCAGGCGGACGCCCGGATCTGGGCCGCCGCCGGATCGATTCCGCTCTTCCAGCGCCCGCAGCTGGTCGCGGTCGACAAGAAGCTCGTGAACGTCGGGGCGTTCGGCTTCGCGGCCCCCCGGTACCAGGACATCGGGTTCAAGAACCGGCAAGCGGCGGGTTCCCCCGCAGACCGCAAGAAGTAGCGGCTAAATACCACACCCTCGCACCGCCAAGCTCAGATGCACCTCAAAACCCTTGCCCGCCGGTTCCGCCGGCGGGCAGGGTGGTGTCTGCCCTTGACCCGGGCCGTTCGTCGCTTCACCGCTCCTCACCCCCCCACAGCAGCGCCCGCATTCAGGCCACTGGATGGCCCGGAAGAACCTTGACACCGGCTGAATATTGCCTGAATCACACCGGAAGACCGCCTCTGCGGATCGGCCCGGGAGGCCCGGTGGGCCCAAGGCCCGTACGATGGGACGAGCCGTGGCGTGCCGCCCGGCGGGCGTACGAGGACTCGAAGACCGACTGAGACGCCTGATCCCACGATCTGAGAGAAGCGCAAGCCACCCATGCCCACGCGCCACGACATCCGTAACGTAGCCATCGTCGCCCACGTCGACCACGGCAAGACCACGCTGGTCGACGCCATGCTCAAGCAGGCCGGCTCCTTCGCCGCGCACGCTGCCGAGTCGCTCGACGACCGGATGATGGACTCGAACGACCTGGAGCGTGAGAAGGGCATCACGATCCTCGCCAAGAACACGGCGGTGAAGTATCACCCCAAGGACGGCGGGGACCCGATCACGATCAACATCATCGACACCCCCGGCCACGCCGACTTCGGTGGCGAGGTCGAGCGCGGTCTGTCGATGGTGGACGCGGTCGTGCTGCTCGTCGACGCCTCCGAGGGCCCCCTGCCCCAGACCCGCTTCGTGCTGCGCAAGGCGCTCGCCGCGAAGATGCCGGTCATCCTGTGCATCAACAAGACGGACCGTCCCGACTCCCGGATCGCCGAGGTCGTCGACGAGACGTACGACCTGTTCCTGGACCTGGACGCGGACGAGGACCAGATCGAGTTCCCGATCGTCTACGCCTGCGCCCGTGACGGCGTCGCCTCGCTGACCAAGCCCGAGGACGGCACCGTCCCGCCGGACAGCGAGAACCTGGAGCCGTTCTTCAACACGATCCTGTCGCACGTCCCGGCCCCGGAGTTCGACGCGGACGCGCCGCTCCAGGCCCACGTCACCAACCTGGACGCCGACAACTTCCTCGGCCGTATCGCGCTCTGCCGCGTCGAGCAGGGCGAGCTGCGCAAGGGCCAGACGGTCACCTGGATCAAGCGCGACGGCACCATGTCCAACGTCCGCGTCACCGAGCTGATGATGACCGAGGCGCTCACCCGCAAGCCGGCCGAGGTGGCGGGCCCGGGCGACATCTGCGCCGTCGCCGGATTCCCGGACATCATGATCGGCGAGACCCTGGCCGACCCCGAGAACCCGATCGCGCTCCCGCTGATCACGGTCGACGAGCCGGCCATCTCGATGACCATCGGCACCAACACCTCGCCGCTCGTCGGCAAGGGCGGCAAGGGCCACAAGGTCACCGCCCGCCAGGTGAAGGACCGCCTCGACCGCGAGCTGATCGGTAACGTCTCGCTCCGCGTCCTGGACACCGAGCGCCCCGACGCCTGGGAGGTCCAGGGCCGCGGTGAGCTCGCGCTCGCCATCCTGGTCGAGCAGATGCGCCGCGAGGGCTTCGAGCTGACCGTCGGCAAGCCCGAGGTCGTCACCAAGCAGATCGACGGCAAGACCCACGAGCCGATCGAGCGCATGACGATCGATTCCCCCGAGGAGCACCTCGGCGCCATCACGCAGCTCATGGCGACCCGCAAGGGCCGTATGGAGACCATGACGAACCACGGTTCGGGCTGGGTCCGCATGGAGTGGATCGTTCCCTCCCGCGGCCTCATCGGCTTCCGTACGGAGTTCCTGACGCAGACCCGCGGCACCGGCATCGCGCACTCGATCTTCGAGGGCCACGAGCCGTGGTTCGGCGACCTGCGCACCCGTCACAACGGCTCGCTGGTGGCCGACCGTTCGGGCTCCGTCACGCCGTTCGCGATGGTCAACCTCCAGGAGCGCGGTGTCATCTTCACCGAGGCCGGCACCGAGGTCTACGAGGGCATGATCGTCGGCGAGAACTCCCGCGCCGACGACATGGACGTGAACATCACCAAGGAGAAGAAGCTCACCAACATGCGTGCGGCCTCCGCGGACACCACGGAGAACGTGGTCCCGGCCCGCAAGCTGTCGCTGGAGCAGTCCCTGGAGTTCTGCCGCGAGGACGAGTGCATCGAGGTGACCCCGGAGACCGTGCGTATCCGCAAGGTCGTCCTGGACGCCAAGCAGCGTGGCCGCACGGCCTCGCGCGCCAAGAACGGCTGACACGGGCCGTACGGCTGACACGTGGCCCCACGGGGGCCTGAGGACCGCCCGGACGCCCCTGGAGGGCTTCCGGGCGGTTCCGTGTGCCCGGCCGGGGAGCCCGCGGGGAGTCCCAGGAGCCCCGCGATCCCCGGAGCCGCACACTCCGTATGCAAAGACCCCCCGCGCCCGCCGGACGGTCCGTCAGCACGGGCATTGACAGAAGGCCCGGCCTGCCACGGACACTGTGGTGGGCCGGGCCTTCGTCAATCTCTTTTTCTGACCAAGGTGTCCGGATATCGGGGGTCGCTCTCCGGAACATGTGTTAACAGTCCGTTTCGGGCGTGTCTGTCTGGGATCGCTTTGTCCGGATTTCGGGCACGCAGAGGGTGCTGATGTTGTCAAACCGAGACCCTTTAAGTGTGGTTTACAGCCCGGCCGTACTCAATAGTTGGCTCCATTGAGCTCGGGTCAATGGGTCACGCACTGTGGGGAGTGCCGACTCACGAGCACACTCGGGGCACTGAACGATCACCGTCAGGGGTGTCGGTGAATCTCTCCAGTGCCCCTCTTGTAGTCAAAAGTGGACTCATGAGGAGGAAACCCATGCGCGGTGCCAAGAGCGCCAAGTGGGTCGCGGGAGCGGCCGTCATCGCCCTGGCCGCGACTGCCTGTGGCGGAAGCGACAGCAGCGACGAAGGCAAGAAGAACACGTCGGGCCAGCCCGCCGGTTACGTCTCGATCGACGTCGGTGAGCCTCAGAAGCCTCTGATGCCGGCCGACACGAACGAGACCAACGGCTCCTACGTCATCCAGTCGCTGTTCACCCAGCTGCTGGACTTCGACGACAAGGGCGAGATCGTTCTCACGAACGCCGAGTCCGTCGAGACCGAGGACTCCAAGACGTGGACCGTCAAGCTCAAGGCCGGCTGGAAGTTCCACAACGGTGAGGCCGTGACCGCGCAGTCGTACATCGACGCGTGGAACTGGTACGCCAACGTCGAGAACAAGCAGCAGAACGCGTTCTGGTTCTCCGACATCAAGGGCTACGAGGACGTCCACCCCGAGAAGGGTGCGCCCAAGGGCAAGGAGATGTCCGGCCTGAAGGCCGTGGACGACACCACGTTCACGATCGAGCTGGCGGAGAAGGTTCCGTACTTCAACTACAAGCTCGGCTACGCGACGTTCGCGCCGCTGCCCAAGGTCTTCTACGACGACCCGAAGGCGTTCGGCAAGAAGCCGATCGGCAACGGCCCGTACACGTTCGAGAAGTGGACCCACAAGAAGCTCATCCAGGTCAAGGCCTGGGACGAGTACCAGGGCCCGAACAAGGCTGCCAACAAGGGCATCCAGTTCAAGAACTACTCGACCGTCGAGGCCGCGTACACCGACCTCGTCTCCGGCAACCTGGACATGATCCGTCAGGTCGGCCCGCGTGACCTCCCGAAGTACAAGACGGACCTCGGTGACGGCGCGATCGACCAGCCGTACGCGGCGATCCAGACGCTGGTCCCGGCGTTCTACTCGAAGTCGTTCAAGGACATCGACCCCAAGGTCCTCCAGGGTCTGTCCATGGCGATCGACCGTGACACCATCACGAAGACCGTCCTGAACGGCACCCGCATCCCGGCGACGAGCTTCACGCCCCCGCAGGTCAAGGGCAACCAGACGCTCAAGTCGGACATCCTGAAGTTCAACCCGGCCAAGGCCAAGGAGCTCATCAAGGAGGGCGGCGGTGTTCCGGAGAACAAGATCTCGATCCAGTACAACGCCGACGGTGGGCACAAGGAGTGGGTGACCGCTGTCTGCGAGTCCATCCGCAACGCCACCGGGGTCGAGTGCGTGGGCGACGCCAAGCCGGACTTCCCGACCGACCTCGAAGCGCGTGACAACAACGAGGTCAAGGGCTTCTACCGCGGTGGCTGGGTGGCCGACTACCCCGTCAACGTGAACTTCCTCAAGGAGCTCTACCACTCCAAGGCTGAGTCGAACAACGGTCGGTTCGCCGACAAGGAGATCGACGAGCTGATGGCGAAGGGTGACAAGGCCGACTCGCTCGAGGCCTCCGTCGCCGCCTACCAGGAGGTCGAGAACGCCCTGGTGGAGAAGATGCCGGCCATCCCGCTCTGGTACTACGCCATCAACGGCGGCCACGGCAAGAACGTCGACAACGTCAAGGTCGACTTCCACGGTGACCTCGAACTGACCGGCGTCACCACCAAGTAACGCCTGCGGGTCATTCCCCAACTGGCCGTCATCCGCCCGTGCTGCCCCTCAGCACGGTCGGAGGCGCGGGGGCCGTCTCTGCGAAGAGGCGGCCCCCGCGCCGCAGTTATCCCCACACGGAGGCACCCATGGGGCGCTATGTCGCACGACGACTGCTCCAGATGATCCCGGTCTTCCTCGGGTCGACCCTGCTGGTCTTCCTGATGATGTACGCACTGCCCGGCGACCCCGTCAGAGCGCTTGCCGGTGAACAGCACGCAGACCCGGCACAGATCGCGTCGATGAAGGCGGATCTGGGCCTGGACCAGCCGATCTGGCAGCAGTATTTGAACTATCTCGGCAATCTCTTCCAGGGGGACCTCGGCACCACGATCGGAACGCAGCGTCCGGTCGCCGACGTCATCGCCGATGCCTACCCGATCACCGTCAGACTGGCGATCTTCGCCTTCGTCTTCACGGTCGTCGCCGGGATCTCGCTCGGCATCATCGCGGGTCTGAAGGCCGAGTCCCTCCGGGACCGAGGCCTGCTCGGACTGACCCTGGTGCTGATCTCCATGCCGTCCTTCGTGCTGGGCTTCCTCGTCCAGTATTTCTTCGCGTTCCAGCTGGGCATCGCCAAGCCGAACGTGAGTCTCGAACCGACGAACAGCGAGTTGCTCATGCCGGCCGTGGTGCTGGCGTCCCTGTCACTCGCCTACGTGGCCCGCCTCACCCGTACCTCGGTCGCGGAGAACATCCGCGCCGACTACATGCGTACGGCCGTCGCCAAGGGCCTGCCGCGCCGCCGCGTCATCGGCGTCCACCTGATGCGCAACTCGCTCATCCCGGTCGTCACCTTCCTCGGCACCGACATCGGCGCCCTGATGGGCGGCGCGATCGTGACCGAGGGCATCTTCAACATCAAGGGCGTCGGATCGCTCGTCTTCGAGGCCCTCAGCAAGCGTGAGGGCGCCACCGTCGTCGGCGTCGTGACGCTGCTCGTGGTCGTTTATCTCGTCGCCAGCCTGCTCGTCGACCTGCTCTACGCGGTCCTGGACCCGAGGATCCGGTATGCCTGACACCACCGCACTCAAGAGCACCGACGCTCCGGTCACGGCCGCCGACGCGCCGCCCGCCACGGACGCCGGGCCCGCGCCCGGCAAGCCGCGCAGCCTCTGGTCGGACGCCTGGCACGACCTGCGCCGCAACCCGCTCTTCATCATCTCGATGGTGCTGATCCTGCTGCTCGCCACCATGGCGATCTTCCCGAGCCTGTTCACCAGTGCCTCGCCGCGGGACGCCAACCTGGCCGAGCACTACCTCCAGCACCCGAAGTGGGGCAACTTCTTCGCCCCCGACTGGCTCGGCTACGACGTCCAGGGACGCTCGATCTACGCGCGGGTCGTCTACGGCGCCCGCGCCTCGATCACCGTCGGCGTGGTCGTGACCCTCGCGGTCACCGTCACCGGCCTGGTCATCGGCATGCTCGCCGGTTACTTCGGCGGCTGGATCGACACGATCCTGTCCCGGATCACCGACGTCTTCTTCGGTGTCCCCTTCATCGTCGGCGCCATGGTCATCCTGACCACCTTCGAGAAGCGCTCGGTGTGGGTCGTCATCCTGTCGATGGCCTTCCTCGGCTGGACGTCGATCGCCCGTGTCGCCCGCGGCTCGGTCATCACGATCAAGCAGGCCGACTACGTGGTCGCCGCCAAGGCGCTCGGCGCCTCCACCACCCGGATCCTGACGCGGCACATCCTGCCGAACGCCATCGCCCCGGTGATCGTGGTCGCCACCATCGCGCTCGGCGGGTACATCGCCGCCGAGGCCACCCTGTCGTTCCTCGGTATCGGCCTCGCCGAACCGACGGTCTCGTGGGGCATCGATGTGTCCGCTGCGAAGGACCAGCTGCGCAACGCTCCGTACGTCCTGATCATCCCCTCGGTGATGGTCTCGGTCACGGTGCTGTCCTTCCTGATGTTCGGCGATGCGGTCCGCAACGCCCTCGACCCCAAGATGCGCTGAGGGAGGCGTTCGTGACCACCATCGACAAGACGGCTCACGTCCCCGCACCGCGGGAGTCCGTGAGTGGCGACGGTCCACTGCTCGACGTCCGTGACCTGCACGTGGAGTTCCACACCCGCGACGGTGTGGCCAAGGCGGTCAACGGTGTGAACTACACCGTCAGCGCCGGCGAGACGCTCGCCGTCCTCGGCGAGTCCGGCTCCGGCAAGTCCGTGACCGCGCAGACCATCATGGGCATCCTCGACATGCCGCCCGGGAAGATCACGCAGGGCGAGATCCTCTTCCGCGGTCAGGACATGCTGAAGATGTCCAACGAGGAGCGCCGGAAGATCCGCGGCCGCAAGATCGCGATGATCTTCCAGGACGCGCTGTCCTCGCTGAACCCGGTCCTCTCCGTCGGCTACCAGCTCGGCGAGATGTTCCGGGTGCACCAGGGCCTCTCCAAGAAGGAGGCCAAGGCCAAGTCCATCGAGCTGATGGACCAGGTCAAGATCCCGGCGGCGGCGGCCCGTATCTCGGACTTCCCGCACCAGTTCTCCGGCGGTATGCGCCAGCGCATCATGATCGCCATGGCGCTGGCCCTGGAGCCGGACCTGATCATCGCCGACGAGCCGACCACCGCGCTCGACGTGACGGTGCAGGCCCAGGTCATGGACCTGCTGGCCGAGCTCCAGCGCGAGTACAACATGGGTCTGATCCTGATCACCCACGACCTCGGCGTCGTCGCCGACGTCGCGGACAAGATCGCCGTGATGTACGCGGGCCGGATCGTGGAGACGGCCCCGGTCGGCGAGCTGTACAGCCGCCCGGCCCACCCGTACACCAAGGGACTGCTGGACTCGATCCCGCGCCTGGACCAGAAGGGCCAGGAGCTCTACGCGATCAAGGGCCTGCCGCCCAACCTCACGCGTATCCCCGCGGGCTGTGCCTTCAGCCCGCGCTGCCCCCAGGCACAGGACATCTGCCGCACCGACGTCCCGCCGCTCGCCCCGGTGACCGAGCAGGACGGCCTGGAGCTCGTCGGCCGCGGCAGCGCGTGCCACTTCTGGAAGGAGACGATCCATGGCTGAGCTCAAGAAGGAGCCCGTGGACGCCACCCCGAACGTCTCCGACGTGGAGACCGTGGACGCCGCGACCGAGGCGGAGGCCGTATCCGCCATCGACGCGCCCGTCAGCCAGGGCGAGCCGATCCTCCAGGTGCGCAACCTCGTCAAGCACTTCCCGCTGACGCAGGGCATCCTCTTCAAGAAGCAGATCGGCGCGGTCAAGGCCGTCGACGGGATCTCCTTCGACCTGTACGCCGGTGAGACCCTGGGCATCGTGGGGGAGTCCGGCTGTGGCAAGTCCACGGTCGCCAAGCTCCTGATGACGCTGGAGCGGGCCACCGCCGGTGAGGTCTTCTACAAGGGCCAGGACATCACCAAGCTGTCGGGCCGGGCGCTGAAGGCCGTGCGCCGCAACATCCAGATGGTGTTCCAGGACCCGTACACCTCGCTGAACCCGCGGATGACGGTCGGCGACATCATCGGGGAGACCTTCGAGATCCACCCCGAGGTGGCCCCGAAGGGCGACCGGCGCCGCCGCGTCCAGGAGCTCCTGGACGTCGTCGGGCTGAACCCGGAGTACATCAACCGGTACCCGCACCAGTTCTCCGGCGGTCAGCGCCAGCGCATCGGCATCGCCCGCGGCCTCGCGCTCAACCCGGAGATCATCATCTGCGACGAGCCGGTCTCCGCGCTCGACGTGTCGGTGCAGGCGCAGGTCATCAACCTGATGGAGAAGCTCCAGGACGAGTTCAACCTGTCCTACGTCTTCATCGCGCACGACCTGTCCATCGTCCGCCACATCTCCGACCGGGTCGGTGTGATGTACCTCGGCAAGATGGCCGAGATCGGCACGGACACGGAGATCTACGACCACCCGACGCACCCCTACACCCAGGCGCTGCTGTCGGCGGTCCCGGTCCCCGACCCGTCGGCCCGCGAGGGACGCGACCGGATCATCCTGACCGGTGACGTTCCGTCGCCGGCGAACCCGCCCTCCGGCTGCCGCTTCCGTACCCGGTGCTGGAAGGCGGAGGAGCGCTGCGCGACGGAGGAGCCCCTGCTGGCGATCCCCGAGCGCTTCGTCGCGGGGACCACGCCCGCCACGCACGAGTCGGCGTGCCACTTCGCCGAGGAGCGTGACGTCGTCCACGCGGCGTGACCGTTTCCGGTTCCTGAACGGCAGATGCCCGGTCCCCGCGAGGGGCCGGGCATCGTCGCGTCTGCCCGCGTTCCTGCCCGTACGGGGTAAGCCCGCATGCGGTACATGGGGTTATGAGGTGATATGAGGCATTGAGCTACTCGATGACTCTAGGAGGCACTTCATGCGCGGAGCCACACAGGTCAGGTGGGCCGCATGTGCGGTGGCCGTCGCCCTGGCAGCGACGGCCTGCGGCGGCGGCGGTGGTGACGGCGGCAGCGGCGGCGGCGCCGACGGCATCGTCAGCTCCTCCTGGGGAGACCCGCAGAACCCGCTGGAGCCCGCCAACACCAACGAGGTCCAGGGCGGCAAGGTCCTCGACATGGTCTTCCGCGGACTGATCCGCTACGACCCGAAGACCGGCGAGGCCCAGAACATGGTCGCCGAGTCCATCGACTCGAAGGACTCCCAGAACTTCACGATCAAGCTCAAGGACGGCTGGACGTTCTCCAACGGCGAGAAGGTCACCGCCAAGTCCTTCGTCGACGCCTGGAACTACGGCGCCGCGCTGAAGAACAACCAGAAGAACGCCTACTTCTTCCAGTACATCGAGGGCTACGACAAGGTCCACCCGGAGTCCGGCTCCGCCTCCGCCGAGACCCTGTCCGGCCTGAAGGTCGTCGACGACCTGACCTTCACCGCCAAGCTCACCCAGAAGTTCTCCCTGTGGCCCGACACCCTCGGCTACTCCGCCTTCGTCCCCCTGCCCAAGGCGTTCTACGACGACCACGACGCCTGGCTCTCCAAGCCCGTCGGGAACGGCCCGTACACCATCGAGTCGTACGCCAAGGGCTCCTCGATGAAGCTGCGCAAGTGGGACGACTACCCGGGCGACGACAAGGCCAAGAACGGCGGCGTCGACCTCAAGGTCTTCACCGACAACAACACCGCCTACACCGACCTGACCTCGGGCAACCTCGACCTCGTCGACGACGTGCCCGCCTCCCAGCTCCGCAACGTCGAGGCGGACCTCGGCGACCGCTACATCAACACCCCCGCCGGCATCATCCAGACCCTGGCCTTCCCCTTCTACGACAAGGAGTGGGACACCGACGACGCCCGCAAGGTCCGCCAGGGCCTCTCGATGGCGATCAACCGGCCGCAGATCACCGACCAGATCTTCCAGAAGACCCGCACCCCCGCCTCCGACTGGACCTCCCCGGTCCTCGGCGAGGACGGCGGCTTCAAGAAGGGCCTGTGCGGCAAGGAGTGCACGTACGACAAGGCCGCGGCGAAGAAGCTGATCGAGGAGGGCGGCGGCATCCCCGGCGGCCAGCTGAAGATCTCGTACAACGCGGACACCGGCTCCCACAAGGAATGGGTCGACGCCGTCTGCAACAGCATCAACAACGTCATGGGCAACAACAAGGCCTGCGTCGGCGGCCCCGTCGGCACCTTCGCCGACTTCCGCGCCCAGGTCTCCACCCAGAAGCTGAAGAGCGCCTGGCGAGCGGGCTGGCAGATGGACTACCCGCTGATCCAGAACTTCCTCCAGCCGCTCTACTACACCAACGCCCCGTCCAACGACGGCAAGTGGAGCAACAAGGAGTTCGACGGCCTGATCGACAAGGCCAACGCCGAGAGCGACAAGGCGAAGGCCGTCAGCACCTTCCAGGACGCGGAGAAGATCCTCGTCGAGGAGATGCCGGTCATCCCGCTCTGGTACCAGAACGGCAGCGCCGGCTACTCGGACCGGGTGGACAACGTCGCGCTGAACCCGTTCAGCGTCCCGGTCTACGAAGAGATCACCGTCAAGTGACGCGCTGAGACGCGGACGGCCGGGACGCCCGACACGCGCCCCGGCCGTCCGCGCACCCGTACGACCTGCCAGGAACCGCTCGCCCCGACCTCCGGAGCCCCTCATGGGACGTTATGTGATCCGGCGGCTGCTGCAGATGATCCCCGTCTTCTTCGGCACCACGCTGTTGATCTTCCTCATGGTGAACGTGATGGGCGACCCCATCGCGGGCCTCTGCGGCGACCGCCAGTGCGACCCGGCCACCGCCGCCCAGCTGCGCTCCGAGTTCGGCCTCGACAAGCCGGTCTGGCAGCAGTACCTCACGTACATGGGCAACGTGTTCACCGGCGACTTCGGCACCGCGTTCAACGGGCAGAAGGTCACCGAGCTGATGGCCACGGCCTTCCCCATCACGATCCGGCTCACCATCGTCGCGGTCGTCTTCGAGATCGTCATCGGCATCAGTCTCGGCGTCGTCACCGGACTGCGGCGCGGCCGCCCCATCGACACCACCGTCCTCATCCTGACCCTGGTCGTCATCGCCGTCCCGACCTTCGTCACCGGCCTGCTGCTCCAGCTCCTCCTGGGCGTCAAGTGGGGCATCATCAAGCCCTCGGTCTCCGCGGACCCCACCTTCGACGAACTGCTCGTCCCCGGCCTGGTCCTCGCCTCGGTCTCGCTCGCCTACGTCACCCGGCTCACCCGGACCTCGATCGCCGAGAACGCCCGCGCCGACTACGTACGCACCGCCGTCGCCAAGGGGCTGCCCCGCCGCCGGGTCGTCGTACGGCACCTGCTGCGCAATTCGCTGATCCCCGTCGTCACCTTCATCGGCACCGACGTGGGAGCCCTGATGGGCGGGGCCATCGTCACCGAACGGATCTTCAACATCCACGGCGTCGGCTACCAGCTCTACCAGGGGATCCTGCGCCAGAACTCCCAGACCGTCGTCGGGTTCGTCACGATCCTCGTCCTCGTCTTCCTGGCCGCCAACCTGATCGTCGACCTCCTGTACGCCGTACTCGACCCGAGGATCCGCTATGCCTGAGCCGCAGTCATCGCACGGAGCGATCTCCCCGGCGGGGGCCGGCGGCCCCATGGACCTCGCCATGGCGGAGGGCGCCAGCCTGGAGAAGAACCCGGCCGGACCCGACGGCACGGGCCCGTCCGGCAAACCGCGCAGCCTCTGGTCGGACGCCTGGCGCGACCTGCGGCACAACCCGGTCTTCATCATCTCCGCGCTGGTCATCCTCTTCCTGGTGACCATCTCGATCTGGCCCTCGCTCATCGCGGGCGGCGACCCCCTCCAGGCCAACCTGGACGACGCCCAGAAGGGCTCCGAACCCGGCCACCCCTTCGGCTTCGACCCGCAGGGCCGTGACGTCTACACCCGGGTCGTGTACGGCACCCGCACCTCGGTGACCGTCGGCATCTGCTCCACCCTCGGCGTCGCGATCCTCGGCAGCGTGCTGGGCGGACTCGCGGGCTTCTTCGGCGGCTGGTGGGACTCGGTCCTCTCCCGCCTCACCGACGTCTTCTTCGGCATCCCCGTCGTCCTCGGCGGCCTCGTCTTCCTCTCCGTCGTCACCAGCTCCACCGTCTGGCCCGTCGTCGGCTTCATCGTCCTGCTCGGCTGGCCCCAGATCGCCCGCATCGCCCGCGGCTCGGTCATCACCGCCAAACAGAACGACTACGTCCAGGCGGCCCGCGCGCTCGGCGCCTCCAACTCCCGCATGATGCTGCGCCACATCACCCCGAACGCCATCGCCCCGGTCATCGTCGTGGCGACCATCGCGCTCGGCACCTACATCTCGCTGGAGGCGACGCTCTCCTTCCTCGGGGTCGGCCTGAAGGACCCGGCCGTCTCGTGGGGCATCGACATCTCCGCGGCCGCCAACTACATCCGCAACGCCCCGCACATGCTGCTCTGGCCCGCCGGAGCGCTGGCGGTCACCGTGCTCGCGTTCATCATGCTCGGCGACGCGGTGCGCGACGCCCTCGACCCCAAGCTGCGCTGAGGAGCCGGTTGCCATGTTGCTCGAAGTGCGCGATCTGCACGTGGAGTTCCACACCCGCGAGGGCGTCGCCAAGGCCGTCAACGGGGTCAACTACTCGGTGGCCGAGGGCGAGACGCTCGCCGTCCTCGGCGAGTCCGGCTCCGGCAAGTCCGTCACCGCCCAGGCGATCATGGGCATCCTCGACATGCCGCCGGGAAAGATCGCCGGCGGGGAGATCCTCTTCAAGGACCGGGACCTGCTGAAGCTCAAGCCGGAGGAGCGGCGCAGGGTCCGCGGCCAGGAGATGGCCATGATCTTCCAGGACGCCCTGTCCTCGCTCAACCCGGTCCTCACCGTCGGCCAGCAGCTCGGCGAGATGTTCGTCGTGCACCGCGGCATGTCCCGCAAGGACGCCAGGGCCAAGTCGGTCGAGCTGATGGACCGGGTCCGCATCCCGGCCGCCAAGGAACGGGTCGGCAACTACCCGCACCAGTTCTCCGGCGGGATGCGCCAGCGCATCATGATCGCCATGGCGATGTCCCTGGAACCGTCCCTGATCATCGCCGACGAGCCGACCACCGCCCTCGACGTCACCGTCCAGGCCCAGGTCATGGAGCTCCTCGCCGAACTCCAGCGCGAGCTGAACATGGGCCTCATCCTGATCACCCACGACCTCGGCGTCGTCGCCGACGTCGCCGACAAGATCGCCGTCATGTACGCGGGCCGCATCGTCGAGACCGCCCCCGTGCACGACATCTACCGGGCCCCCGCCCACCCGTACACCAAGGGCCTCCTCCGGTCGATCCCGCGCCTGGACCAGAAGGGCCGGGAGCTCTACGCGATCAAGGGCCTGCCGCCCAACCTCACCCGCATCCCGCCCGGCTGCGCCTTCAACCCCCGCTGCCCGCAGGCCAGGGACGTGTGCCGTACCGATGTGCCGCCGCTCTACGAGGTGGACGAGCGGCGCCGGAGCGCCTGCCACTTCTGGAAGGAGACGCTCGATGCACGCTGACCGCGACGAGAGTGCGGGGACCGGCGGTGGCTCGGCCGGCTCCACCCTGCTGTCCACGGCCCGGGAGGACGCCGTCACCCCGTACACGGAGGGCGACCCGATCCTCCAGGTACGCGGCCTCGCCAAGCACTACCCGCTGACCCAGGGCATCCTCTTCAAGCGGCAGATCGGCGCCGTCCGGGCCGTCGACGGCGTCGACTTCGACCTGTACGCGGGCGAGACCCTGGGCATCGTGGGCGAGTCGGGCTGCGGCAAGTCGACCGTCGCCAAGATGCTCGTCCACCTGGAACGCCCCACGGCCGGCGCGATCCGCTACAAGGGCGAGGACATCGCGAAGCTGTCGGGCCGGGCGCTGAAGGCCGTGCGCCGCAACATCCAGATGGTGTTCCAGGACCCGTACACCTCGCTGAACCCGCGGATGACGGTCGGCGACATCATCGGGGAGCCGTACGAGATCCACCCCGAGGTCGCCCCGAAGGGCAGCCGCCGGCAGAAGGTGCAGGACCTGCTGGACGTCGTCGGGCTCAACCCGGAGTACATCAACCGCTATCCGCACCAGTTCTCCGGCGGCCAGCGCCAGCGCATCGGCATCGCGCGCGGCCTCGCCCTCAACCCGGAGATCATCGTCGCCGACGAACCGGTCTCCGCGCTCGACGTCTCCGTCCAGGCGCAGGTCGTCAACCTGCTGGACCGGCTCCAGGCGGAGTTCCGTCTCAGCTTCGTCTTCATCGCCCACGACCTCTCGATCGTCCGGCACATCTCCGACCGGGTCGGCGTGATGTACCTCGGCCGGATCGTGGAGATCGGCTCCGACGCGGAGATCTACGACCACCCCACGCACCCGTACACCCAGGCGCTGCTCTCCGCCGTCCCCGTACCGGACCCGACGGCCCGCGCCCACCGCGAACGGATCATCCTGCACGGCGACGTCCCCTCGCCCGCCAACATCCCCTCGGGCTGCCGCTTCCGCACCCGCTGCTGGAAGGCGCGGGAGCGGTGCGAACAGGAGGTCCCGCTGCTGGCGGTCCCCGCGGAGTTCCGGCTCGTCGACACCCCGGCGCGACACGACTCGGCGTGCCACTTCGCGGAGGAGAAGCGCGTGGTGCCGACCGAGGACGAACCGGAGGCCCCGGGGCCGACGGAGGCCCCCGGCCCCACGGATGAGCCGGGGAACACGGAGGACGGGACATCGTGAGGCGGCGTCAGGTTCGTTAACACGCAGGCAACTTCACCGTCGTCGCACCGATATACGGACGCCCCATACTGGCCAGCGTACGGCCGTGCGGGTGCCGTGGTCCGGCCGGGGCGTCGTCCTGACGCTCCGGCCGGTCGCCCCCCGCCGCCACCGGTCCGTCCCGTACGGACCCTTCCCGCCCCCCTGTGCGGACTTGTTCATCCGTTCGGGGCAATGGAGTATCACCGGGTGACACTGACACGGGGAGCAAGAATCACCGGCGCCGTTCTGTGCGCGGTGCCGGCACTACTCATCATCGCCTGGCTGGTGCGGGACATCCGGGCCGCCGACGGGCCGGTCGCGGTCTGGGAGTACTGGTCGGGCACCGCGGACCTCCGGGACGCGCCGCGGACCACCACCTCGGCCACCAGCCTCGTCCTGCTGTCGGCCTACGCCGCCGCCGTGGTGGCGGCGCTCCGCTCCGCCTCCGCCGCCCCGGTCCTGATCGTCACCGGCGTGGTCACCTTCGCCCTGCGGCTGCCCGGCGTCTGGACCGTCGCCGACGCCCCGGGGCCGGAAGACCTCCGGGACCGGGCGCTGCTGACCACGTACGTCGCCCTGGCGGCCGGGCTCGGCATGATCGTCGCGGGGGCGGCGGGCCGTCGCCCGGCGCCGGAGGGCGCGGAGCGACCCGCCGGACCGGGGCGCGGAGCCGGGGTGGCCGCCTTCCTGCTCCTCGGCTTCCAGGGGTTGATCTTCGCCGCCTGGGAGATCCGGCAGCCGTTCGTCTATCCGTCCGAGCTCTATCCCGCGTGGTTCATCGGCGGGGAACCCCTGACCACCCCGCTGACCGAGGGGCCGCCCGGCTGGGTCGCCGTGACGCACATCCTGATGCTCCTGGTGGCGGCCGTCGGCGCGGTCGCCGGTGCGGCCCACGCGCGACCGCTCGGCCTGATCGCGGGCGGGTTCGTGCTCTCCTCGGGCGTGCTGGGCATGGCGCGCGTCATCCATTACGAGATGTACGAGCAGTTCACCACCCTGGCCACCGAGGCGCAGCTGGACATGATGACCTCCGTCTCCTCGCTCCTCGTCGGGCCCGTCGTGCTGATCGTCCTCGCCCGCAAGGGCGTCGGGCGGGCCCCCGTCGGTGGCGCCCCGGGCCCCTGGGGCGGCGTCGGCCCCTGGGGCGTCCAGCCCCCGGCCCACGCGCCGCACCAGCCCCCCGCCCCCGGCTTCGGGCCCCCGCAGGGCGGCGGCTTCGGACCCCCGCCCGCCTCCCCGCCGCCCCGCTGGTGAGCGGGTGACGGGAAGGGCGGGACGGGCCGGCCGCGGGACGCTCAGGCGCCGGTCAGGCCCAACGACCGCTTGAGGAAGTCCACCTGGAGCAGGAGCAGGTTCTCCGCGACCTGCTCCTGCGGCGTCATGTGCGTCACCCCGCTCAGCGGCAGCACCTCGTGCGGACGCCCGGCGGCCAGCAGAGCCGAGGACAGCCGCAGGGCGTGGGCGACCACCACGTTGTCGTCGGCCAGACCGTGCACGATCATCATGGGCCGGACCTCGGCGGCGGGCTCGGAGAGCCCGTCGTCGGTGAGCAGCGAGTTGTACGCGTACACCTCGGGCTGCGCCGCCGGATCACCGAGATAGCGCTCGGTGTAGTGGGTGTCGTACAGCCGCTGGTCCGTCACCGGAGCGCCGACCACCGCCGCGTGGAAGACGTCGGGCCGCCGCAGCACCGCGAGCCCCGCCAGATAGCCGCCGAAGGACCAGCCGCGGATCGCCACCCGGGACAGATCGAGCGGGAACCGCCCGGCGAGCCCGTGCAACGCCTCGACCTGGTCCTCCATCGTCATCACGAGGTTGTCCCGCACCGCCTTCTCCCAGCCCGGCGAACGGCCCGGAGCGCCCCGCCCGTCCGCCACCACCACCGCGAAGCCCTGGTCCGCGAACCACTGCGAGGTCAGGTGCGCGTTGTGGGCGGCGACCACCCGGCGGCCGTGCGGACCGCCGTACGGGTCCATCAGGACCGGAAGGGGACCATCCGCCTCCCGGTAGTCCGAGGGGAGCAGCACGGCGCACGGAATCCGCCGTGCGCCCCCCTCGGTGAGCGTCACACGGGCGGACAGCACCGGCTCCTGGGCGAAGCTCCGGATCCGGGTCAGCCGCTTGCCGTCCCGCACCACCCACGCGGCGGCTCCGGGCTCCTCGGGGACGGCAGAGACCACGACGGCGAGATCGCCCGAGCGGACCGCGGAGTGCACCCCCACCCCTTCGGAAATCCGCTCGATTCCCAGCTCGTTCACCCGGTACACATGGATCTGTCCGATCTCGGGCTCGACCGCGTCCTCACCGGCCACGGCCGAGACCAGGATGTCGGACTCCCCGATGTCCAGCACCGACTGGACGTGCAGCTGCGACCCGGTGAGCGGCCGGTCGCCGACCGCCAGCACCCGCGCGCCGCCCTCGTCGACGATCCGCACCAGCCGCCCGTCCGGCGCCCACGCGGGCACCCCGGGGAAGAGATCCAGCCACACCGGGTCCTCGTCGACATGCACGGTCCGGGTCGCCCCGGTCTCCGGGTCCACCGCCAGATACCGCTGGCTGCGCTGGTCCCGGGCCTGCACCAGTAGCAGCGGAGCACCCGCGGACGACCAGTGCACCTGGGCCAGGTACGGGAACGCGGCCCGGTCCCAGACCACTTCGGTACGGGCCCCCTCCAGGTCCATGACGAAGAGTCCCACCTCGGCGTTGGGCGTGCCCGCCGCCGGGTAGGCGATCTCGGCGGGCCGGCGCTCGGGGTGCGCGGGATCGGCGATGTACCACCGCTGTACGGGGCTGTCGTCGGCCCGCGCGACCAGCAGCCGGTCCGACTCCGGCGACCACCAGAAGCCCCGGAAGCGGTGCATCTCCTCGGCCGCGATGAACTCGGCCAGGCCGTAGGTGACATGGGAGTTCTCCGGCTCGGCCAGCGCCCGGTCGCCCTCGCCCCCCGCGCCCACGACCCGCAGCGCGCCCTTGGCCACGTACGCGATGTGCCGGCCGTCGGGGGACGGGCGGGGGTCGATCACCGGGCCCGGCACCGGGAGCGCCCGCGCGGTCCCGGCCCGCAACTCGGCCACGTACACCTTTCCGGACAGGGCGAACGCGGCCAGCTCCGCCGCCGCGTCCACCGCGTAGGAGACGATGCCCGACGAACCCTCCCGGGTCCGCTCGCGCCGGGCCCGCTCCTGGGCCGACAGCTTCTCCGCCGCGCCGCCCAGCAGCACTTCGGGATCGGCGGCGATCCGCTCCTCGCCGGTCGCCGGGTCGAGGACCCAGAGCCGGGTGGTGCGGTCCGTTCCGGGCGTCGACCGGAGAAAGATCACGCGCGTCTCATCCGGTGAGACGGTGAAGGCGCGAGGTGCGCCGAGAGTGAAGCGCTGGGTCCGTGCTTGCTGGCGGGGAAAAGACAGCTTCTGCGAGGTCATGACTCCGAACTTAGCTGTGTGGCACGGTTCGTGCGCCCCTCGTGCTGCTGTGCCCCGACCAATGCGTTGGCACGGATAGTTATGATCCGTAGCGCTAGGTGGGTAGGAACCCGCTGACTTCGCGTACCCCCGTTCCGACCGTCCGAACGTACCGATGGAGGTGAACCGCCGTGGCGCTCTCGATTTCGGCGGTAGTGCTGCTGGCGATCATCGTCTTCCTGCTGATCCGGAAATCTGGACTGAAGGGAGGGCACGCGGTGGTCTGCATGCTGCTCGGGTTCTACATCGCGAGCTCGTCGGTCGCACCGACCATCTCCGATCTGACGACCAATGTGGCGGGGATGATCAGCAGCATCAAGTTCTGACCCCGCACCCGGGAGCCGAGGAGGCGCGGGGCGCGGGGGCGCGGGGGGCCACCGGGCTCGTAGGGTGGTCCCCATGAAGGACCTCCCCGCCCGCCGTCTGCTGCTCGTGCACGCGCACCCCGACGACGAGTCGATCAACAACGGCGCCACCATGGCCAGGTATGCGGCCGAGGGCGCCCACGTCACCCTGGTGACGTGCACGCTCGGCGAGGAGGGGGAGGTCATCCCGCCCTCGCTCGCCCGCCTCACCGCCGACCGGGACGACGCGCTGGGCCCCCACCGCGTCGGCGAGCTGGCCGCGGCGATGAAGGAGCTCGGCGTCGACGACCACCGCTTCCTCGGCGGGGCCGGCCGCTACCGGGACTCCGGAATGATGGGCGCCGAGCAGAACGGCCGCCCCGGCTCCTTCTGGTCCACCCCGGTGGACGAGGCGGCGGCCCACCTCGTCGAGGTGATCCGCGAGGTCCGCCCCCAGGTCCTGGTCACCTACGACCCGGACGGCGGCTACGGCCACCCCGATCACATCCAGGCCCACCGCGTCGCGATGCGCGCCGTCGACCTGGCCGCCGACCCGGCGTACGGCCCCGGCGCACCGCACACCGTCGCGAAGGTCTACTGGAACCGGGTGGAGCGGGCCGTGGCCGAGGCCGGCTTCGAGCGGCTGCGCACCACCGCCCCCGGGGCCTTCCCCGGCATCGCCTCCGTGGACGACGTCCCGGGCGTGACCGACGGGGAGCGGATCACCGCGGAGATCGACGGATCGGCGTACGCCGGTGCCAAATCGGCGGCGATGCGCGCCCATGCCACCCAGATCGCGGTCGACGGCCCCTTCTTCGCCCTCTCCAACGACCTCGGCCAGCCCCTGTTGACGACCGAGCACTACCAACTGGTGCGAGGCGCACCGGGCGTGGCCGAGGGCGCGCGCGAGAGTGATCTCTTCGCGGGCCTGCCGGGCACCCCGGACGGTACGGGCACGGGCGGTACGGGCACGGGCGGTACGGGCGCCACGGATGTCACAGGTGCCACGGGCGGCACGGGTGCCACGGGTGCCACGGGCGGCACGGGTGCCGCAGGTGCCACGGGGAGCGCGGCATGAGCGGGAACCCCGGGAAGGGCCGCGTCCGCGCGGGTTCCTCCAGCGCGCCGCGGCGGAACGCGCCGCCCAGGGACCCCGGTCCCACCGGTTTCGCGGCCCGGCCGAACCCGGCCCGGATCGCCGCGTACTCGGGCTTCGCCGTCCTCGGCGCACTGGTGGCGATCGCCGGATCACTCGTCCAAGCCGCCTGGTTCCCGGGCGGGTTGATCATCGCGCTGGCGGCCTCCGCGGGTCTCTTCTACGGTGGCCGGATTCTGACCCGCACCCAGATCGGCGCGCTCGCCCCGGCGGCCGGATGGTTCGTCACGGTGTTCCTTCTGCTGAGCGGGCGGCCGGAGGGCGACTACGTCTTCGGCGACGAACTCGGCCTGGTGCTGTTCATGCTCGGCGGGACGGCTGCCGCTGTGATGTGCGCCACCACCTCCAAAGTGCCGCAATCAGCCATCCGCAGCGGCCGGTCCGGTACGTGACGTGCCACATCCGGGGCCGGGAAGGCCCTCACAGGTGTGATGCGCCGGTGGAGGTTTCACCCCGTCGCGGAGTGTCCGACGGCGGCGGCCAGTATGGTGGTGCGCGCGCCGAGCCGTCCCCTGGCCTGCGGCATGGGGGAAGTACGGGCGGCGGAGCCAATCGGGAGAACCTGCTTTGAGTCGTGAAACTGACAGTTCGTCGTCCGGGCCCCAGGGTCGCGGCGGAGCCGCGTACCCCTCGGGTACGCCGCCGTACGGATCCCGCCAGTACCCGTCGCGGGACGGCTCCGAGGAGAACCCGGAATCCGTGGCTCCGCCCCGGCCCGAGGAGCCGAAGACCGAGACGACGCTGACGACGCGCATCCGGATCAACATCCCCGGGTCGCGCCCCATCCCGCCGGTGGTGATGCGTACGCCGATGGCGGAGAGCGACACCGCCGAGGGCCGTTCCGACGCGGAGCGCACCGGCGGAACCCCGCGCCCCGGCACACCGCCGCCCGCACCCGCGCCCCCGGACCGGGCCACGGGCCCGAACGGCACAGCGTCGGGCGACCGCTCCGGGGAGGGCGGCCCGGCCGCCGACCCGACGCCCGGGGAGAAGACGGGCCGGGAGAAGAGCGGCAGCGACTGGTTCGCCCCGCGCAGGACTCCGGCCACCGGGCAGGGAGCAGCAGCTCAGGGCACCGGTGCGCCCGGCGCCCCTTCCGGTGCGGGCGGACCCGGCGCCCCGTCCGGCCCCGGCGCGGGCGGGCCCGGCGGACCCGGTGGCGCGGCCGACGGCGACGCGAGCCCCTCCCGTCCCGACCTGCCGTACTTCTCGGACGCCCCGCAGACCGGCGGCGGACCGGGCGTGCCCGGCCCCGGCCCCGTCCGCAGCGCGCTCGACGGCTACGGCACCGAGCCCCCCGGCGGAGGCCCCCGTTCCACTCCCGGCCTCGGGGTGCGCCCGCCCGGGCCTTCCGGCCCCACCACGGGACCGGTCACCGGCAGCTCCTCGCTGACCCCGAACCTCGACGGCGTCCCGAATCTCGACGGCGCCCCGGGCCGCGGCGGTGTCCCGGGCCCGGGCGGCCCCGGCGGCCCCGGCCCGATGGTTCCGGGCGGCCCCGGCGGCGTACCGCCCCGGATGTCCGACGACACCGCGATCCTCACGCCGCAGGCCCCGGCGCCCGAGCCGGGTCATGTCTCGGGTGACACGCTGACCAGCGGCATCCCCGTGGTGCCCAGCGAGCCCCGCGTCACGTTCCCGGGCGGCCCGGGGACCCCCGGCGGCCCGGTGACCGGCGGGCCTCGGGGCGGTGCCGGCGGTCCGGGCGGACCCGGTGTCCCCACACCCGGTCCGGCCGCCCCGCGCCCCGCGTCCCCGTCCGCCGCCCCCGCCCCCGCGAAGAAGGGCCGCTCCAAGCTGGTCCTCCTCGGGGTGGCCGCGATCGTGCTGCTCGGCATCGCGTACGGGGCCGGGCTCCTGCTGAACCACTCCGAGGTCCCCAAGGGCACCACGGTGCTCGGCGTCGACATCGGCGGCGGTACGAAGGAGGAGGCGGTCACCAAGCTCGAAGCCGCCCTCGGGAAGCGGGCCAAGACTCCCCTGACGCTGTCGGTGGACGGCAAGGAGGAGAAGCTCGACCCCGAGAAGGCCGGTCTCACCCTGGACAGCCAGGAGACCGTGCGCGGCGCGGCGGGCAGCGACTACAACCCCGTCTCGGTGATCGGTTCGCTGTTCGGCGGGGAACGTCCCGCCGACCCGGTGATCCCGGTCGACGAGGAGAAGCTCGGCGTGGCGCTGACCGACCTGGCCGGCGCTTCGGGCTCCTCCAGCGACGGCACGATCCGCTTCGAGCCGAACAAGGCCGTGGCGGTGCCGGGCAAGCCGGGCAAGGCGCTGGACGCCGGCCAGTCCCTGATCTCGGTCCGGGACGCCTACCGCGCCCAGGTGCAGACCGGGAAGGCCCGGCTGGTCGAGCTCCCCGTCAAGACCACCCAGCCCACCATCACCAAGGCCGAACTGGACCGGGCGATGAAGGAGTTCGCCGAGCCCGCGATGTCCGGCCTGATCACCATCAAGGCCGGTCCCAAGCAGATCCAGTTCGGCCCGGCCCGGTCGCTGCCGCAGATCCTCTCCATGAAGCCGGTGGACGGCCGGCTGGTCGACGTCTACGACAAGCAGGCGATCGACACGCTGCTGGACGGCGTCTTCGACGGCATCATGGCGGTCAAGGGCGACGGCAAGAAGCATCAGGTCAGCGCGGACGACGTGGCCCAGGCCATGAAGACCGCCCTGATGGGGAAGACCCCTGCCGAGCGTACGGCCACCATCGACCTGACCGGCGAGGGCTGACCCACCGGACGGCACCGCCGCTCCGCCCCCTCCGCCCCCGCCCGGGAACGTATCCGGCCGGGGGCGGCCTCTGCCTTCGGACGCCGACGTCATGCCCGGTCGTCGGTGTGGACAGGCGGGCGCGCCGTGCGCGGGGGACCATGGGGCCATGAGTTCCTCCGCCGGACCGGAACGCCCGTCCCGCGAAGCCGATCAGATCAAGGTCTGGTTCCGCCTCGTCCCGCGCGAGGGCCGGCCGCCCTGCGACACCGAGGGGTTGTGGGCGACGCGCCTCGGCCCGGACACCGCCCGGGTGGACAACGTGCCCTTCCTCCAGGACGGGGTCGCCGAGGGCGAGACCGTACGGTTCCGCACGGACGGCGACGGGGTCCACTGGGCCGTCGGCCGCGTGGCCGACTCGGGCAACTGCACCGTACGGGTGCTGCCGTTGCCGGACGGGCCGCTCGGGCGCGACGCCCGGGCCGTGCACGAGCGGCTCGCCGCCTTCGGGCTCACCGGGGAGGTCTTCAGCGCCGAGTTCCCGCTGGTCGCCCTGACCGTGCCGGGCGGCGCGGATCTGCGCGGGGTCAAGGCACTGCTCGCCCGTGGCCGGGACGAGGGCTGGTGGCACTTCGAGGTCTCGTGCGTCACCGCCGCCTGGCGGGCCGCGTAGCACAGGAGCGGCCGCGCCCGGAGTGCCGCGGCCGGCGGGCTGCGGGGGCCAGGGCCGTCACGCCTCCTCCTCGCCGATCTTCCTGATCACCCGGGCCGGGTTGCCGACCGCCACCACGTCTCCCGGCAGGTCCTTCGTGACGACGGCCCCCGCCCCCACCACCGTGTTCTCGCCGATGGTCACCCCGGGACAGACGATCACCCCGCCGCCCAGCCAGACGTTGTCGCCGATGGTGATCGGCTGCGCGGCCTCCCACTTGGCGCGGCGCGGCTCGGGGTCGATCGGGTGGGTCGGGGTGAGCAGCTGGACGTTCGGGCCCATCTGGACGTCCGCGCCGATGGTGATGCGGGCGACGTCCAGGAGGACCGCGCCGAAGTTGATGAACGTCCGGGGGCCGATGGTCGTCTGATAGCCGTAGTCGACCCGCAGCGGCGGCCGGACCTCCACGCCCTCGCCCACCTCGCCGAGCAGCTCGGCCAGGACCGCGCGCCGGGCCTCGGGGTCGGCGGCCGAGATGGCGTTGTAGCGCTCGCTGAGCACGGCCGCGTGCCGCGCCTCCGCCGCCAGTTCGGGGTCGTCGGCGATGTAGAGCTCGCCGGAGAGCATGGCTTCCTTCTGGCTGGGCCTGGCCTCGTCGCTCATGTGGTCTCTTTCCCGAGGGGTGTACGGGACGCTCGTGGTGATCCGTCCGCTACCGGCAGTCTGCCCCCGGCATCCTCGGACCGGTCACGCAGCCCCGGGGCCAGCGCCAGCGTCACCGCCACGGAGATCCCCGCGACGGCCGCCATGCCCGTGGCGGCGGAGGTCAGCTGGGCGATGCCGCCCGCCACGGCCGCCCCCACGCCCTGCATGGCGAGCATCCCCGAGGAGCTGAGCCCGAGCGCCTGGCCGCTCAGCTCCTGCGGGGTGAGGGCCATCAGCCGTTCCTGGAGCAGCAGACTCGCGGCGAAGCCCACGCTCGCCAGGACGACCGCCGCCAGGGCGAGGGGCAGCCCCGGGCGCAGCGCGAAGAGGAGATAGGGCGCGGCCAGCAGGAGCCGGAGCGGGGCCCCCAGCCGGGGCCGCCACCGTGCCGTGACGAACCGCCCGACCAGCGTGTCCCCGGCCAGCATGCCCAGGGCCCCGCCGGCGAAGAGGAGCCCGGCGTGCCCCGGCGCGTACGCGACGTACAGCGACTCGGCCCCGACGACGAGCCCGTTGGGCACCCACAGCGCCAGGAACACGTACCGGCGCGGCGTCGACGACCAGAGGAGCGCGTTCGTCCGCCGTGTCTCCCGGACCGAGGGGCGTCCGGTCGCCCGGGGTGGCCGGGCGGTCAGCCCGAACCGGGTCACGGCCGCCGCGACGACGTACAGTCCCGCCCCGACCAGCAGCGTGCCGCGCGCCGAGAACACCGCCACCAGCAGCCCGCCCACCGCGAACCCGCAGATCTGCGTCGCGCCACCCGTCATGTTGAGCACGGAGCGGCCGAGCAGGAATCCCTCGCGCGGAACGATCTCGTTGAGCAGCCCGTACCGTACGCCCCCGCCCGGTGACGAGGCCACGCCCACCACCAGCAGGACGGCGAACGCCCCCCACAGCGGCAGCCCGGGAACGGCCTGGACGCAGGCGGCCCCGGCGGAGAGCAGCGCCAGGGCGGTCAGCGCGGCGCGCGGCGGCAGGCGGTCCGCCGCCGACAGCAGGGTGAGCGCCCCGGCCACCTGGGCCAGCGACGGGCCGAACATCGCCAGGGCCGACAGCAGGGGCGAGCCCGTCCGCGTGTACACGAGGGTGCCCAGCGCCAGACCGGTCGCGGTCCGGGCGGCCGTCTGCACGGAGACGGCGGCGAAGAAGGGAGTGAACTCCGGGGTGCGGAACAGCTCGCGGTAGGTGCGCATGGGGTGGAGTCTCCGGACGCCGGCGCCGGGAGGGTTACTGTTTCGCGCTGACGCGAAAGCCCGGACGGACGGGCGGGCGGGCGGCGGTGGGGTCGGAGGGCCGGCGGAGAGTGGGCGGTGGGGGCGCGTGGGCTGGTGGCAGGTCGGGGCGGACACGCTCGCGAACAGCCGGTTCGCCGTCTCGCCCCTCGCGGAGGCCGTCGCGAGCCTGCTGGTCCTGGAGCGGGCCGGCGCCGCGCATCCGGGTGAGCGTGCCTGGCTGGAGGCCCACCTGCCCGCGTACCGGCGGTGGAAGGCCGGCCACCCGGTCTCCGCGCTGGTGACCGGCGCCGCCCTCGCGCCCCGGTGGATCGCCGACTTCCTCATCCCCGTGCCGGCCCCCGCCCCGCCGGGCCGGGCCCCGGCCTCCTTCGCCGACGAGCTGGCGACCGTGCGGGCCACCCCGCCCGACCGGGCCCGCGCCGACCTGGCCGAGGCGGTGCGCGGGCCGTTGCCCGCCGCGCTGGACCGGGACGACCTGGCCGAGCGCGCCGCCGACGCGGTGGAGTGGGTCTGGACGCACACCGTGCTGCCCGACTGGCCGAGGCGGCGGCGGATCCTGGAGGCCGATGTGGTCGCCCGTTCCGCCCAGTTGGGGCGCGGTGGCTGGGTCGAAGCGGTGAACGGCATGCGCCCCGGCATCCGCTGGCTGGGCGGCAGCCGGCTCCAGATCAACACCCACGACAACCCGCCCCGCGAACTGGGCCGCGCCCACCTGCTGTTCGTCCCCGTGACCCCGTACCAGTCCTGGGTCTGCTGGGACATTCCCCGCCGGTACGGGCTGGTGTACCCGTGTTCCGGCGCGCTCGCCGGGGCCGGGAGCGTTCCCGTGCCCGTCGCCCTGGGCGCGCTGATCGGCCCGGCGCGGGCGAGTGTCCTGCTGCTGCTCGCCTCCCCGCTCAGCACGACGCAGCTCGTCGCGCTGACCGGCCAGGGGCTGGGCTCGGTGGGCCGCCATCTGCGGATCCTGCTGGACGCCGGACTGGTCCGCCGTCGCCGCGCGGGCCGCTCCGTGCTCTATTTCCGTACGGAGGCGGGGGACGCCCTGGTGCGGGGCGCGGGCTGAGGCGGAGCGACGTCCTGGTGTGCGGCGCGGGCTGAGGCGGGACGACGTCCTGGGGTGCGGCGCGGGCCGAGGCGGCGGTGAAAGCGCCCCGTGCGCGCCCCCGCACGCCCCCGGGTCGCACCCGCGCGGGGCTGGGCGGCCATCGGATACCCATCGGTACACGGTGTGCTTCGCATGGGTGGAGCGCATGTGCGAGTCGTGACATCAGTGACTAGGGGCGCCGCCCGTCGTTGTGGCAATTTCTCTCTCGCCACGAAAGAACCGAGCGAGGGGACCGTGCGTGAATCCGGAGTACGCCGCGTACTGCCAGGCGGACCGCCGCTTCTACGACGCGCCCCACCGTTCCCCCGGACCGGGCGGAGCCGCCGACGAGGAGCGCTCGTTCTACGCGCCGCTCCGCGGCGCCGTACCCGACGGGTGGACACGCTCCCGGCGCGGCGACTGGCTCGCGTACAGCCCCGACGGGCTGCGACTGCCGCCCCAGGGCTGGAAGATCCACGTCTCGGCCGCCCTCGACAACGCCGCCTCCGTGCTGGAGCGGGTCGTCGCCCACTGCCTGGAACACCGGCTGGCCTTCAAGTGCGTACCCAACGCCGGGCTGCTGGCCCTGCGGAACGCCAAGTACGCGGACCGGGCGGGCAGCGGGAAGTTCATCACCGTCTACCCACCGTCCGACGAGGCGTTCCCCGAGGTGTGCACCGCCCTCATGCGGCTGCTGGAGGGTGAGCACGGCCCGTACATCCTGAGCGACCTGCGGTGCGGGAACGGGCCCGTGCACACCCGGTACGGGGCGTTCGCCGCCCGCTTCTGCTCCGGCCCGGACGGGCGGCCCGTGCCCGCCGTCGCCGATCCGCGGGGCCGGCTCGTCCCCGACGACCGGGGCCCGTCCTTCCGCGTCCCCTCCTGGGTGACCCCGCCCGGCTTCCTGACGCCGTACCTGGAGGCCCGCGCCGCCGTGGGCCTCGCCGACCTCCCGTACACCGTGGAGAAGGCGCTGCACTTCTCCAACGGCGGCGGGGTCTACCTCGGCCGCGACACCCGCTCCGGCGAGCAGGTCGTCCTCAAGGAGGCACGGCCGTACGCCGGTCTCGCCGCCGACGGGGCGGACGCCGTGGCCCGGCTGGAGCGCGAACGGACCGCCCTGGAGCAACTGGCCGGGCTGGACTGCGTACCGGCCGTCCGGGACGTGTTCGAGGTCGGCGACCACCACTTCCTGGTTCTCCAGCACATACCCGGCACCACCCTCAACACCGTCTTCGCCCGTCGCTTCCCGCTCGCCCGACAGCACCCGTCACCCGAACTGCTCGCCGAACACGCCTCCTGGGCCGAAGAGTTGTACGGGCAGGTCGAGCGCGCCGTCGGGGCGGTGCACGCCCGGGGCATCGTCATCAGCGATCTGCACATGAGCAACGTGATGGTCGACGAGGAGGCCGGGCGGATCGTCCTGCTCGACTTCGAGGCGGCCTCCCCGGCCGCCGAGCGCCGCCGTCAGATCGTCGCCAACCCGGCCTTCGTCGCCCCGCCCGACCGGCGCGGCACCGACATCGACCGCTATGCGCTCGCCTGTCTGCGGCTCGCCCTGTACCTGCCGCTCACCACCCTGTTCGGCATCGACCGCACCAAGGCCGCCGGCCTCGCCCGGGACATCGCCCGCGTCTTCCCGGTCACCGAGGAGACGCTGCGGCCCGCGGTCGCGGAGATCCTGCGCCCTGCGGGGGAGCCCGCCCCCCGGCCCGCTCCCGCCGCTGCTCCCGTGGCCGCTCCCGCTCCCGTCGCCGCTGCCGCCGCTGCTCCTGTGGCCGTTCCCGTTCCCGTCTCCGGCACCGACCCCGGCGACTGGCCGCGCAGCCGTGACGCGATGGCCCGGGCCATCACCGCCTCCCGCACACCGGAGCGCGAGGACCGCTGCTTCCCCGGGGACATCGCCCAGTTCGCCACGGCCACCGGCGGCCAGTCCTTCGCGTACGGGACGGCCGGAGTGCTCTACGCCCTCCACGAGACGGGCGCCCCGCCGTGCGAGGAGGCCGAGGACTGGCTCCTGCGGCACGCCAAGGACCCGGCGTCCGGCAGCCCCCTCGGCTTCTACGACGGGCTCACCGGCATCGCCTGGACCCTGCACCGGATCGGCCGCACCGCCGAGGCCGCCGACCTCCTCCGGATCATCCTCGACCAGCCGCTGGAGGGCCTCGCGCCCGGCCTCCACCACGGGTACGCGGGCATCGGCCTCGCCCTCGACGACCTGGCCCGCACCGCCTCCGCCACCGACGCCCCCGCACTGTCGGACGCGGCCGCCCGCTGCACCGCCCTCGCCGTCCGCGCGCTCGTCGACGGACCGCCGTCCCCCCGCACCGGACTGCTGCACGGCGCGAGCGGCATCGCCCTGCTGCTGGTACGCCGCTACGCGACCACCGGGGACCCCGCCCTGCTCGATCTGGCGGCCACCGCCCTGCGCCGCGACCTGGAACGCTGCCGGACCGGCGACGACGGCGAACTCCTCGTCGTCGAGGGCAAGCGGCTCATGCCGTACCTCGGTTCCGGCAGCGCCGGCATCGCGGCCGTCATCGACGCCTACCTCGCCCACCGCCCCGACCCCGCGCTCGAAGCGGCGGGCCGCGCCCTCCTGCCGGCCGCGCTCTCCGCCTTCTACGTCCAGCCCGGACTGCTCCGGGGCTCGGCCGGACTCCTGACGCACCTCGCGGCCACCCCCCTGTGCGACGAGGCCGACCGGCGGCGCGCCATCGCCCGCCACACCGAGCTGCTGGGCAGCCACGCCCTGACGTACGGAGACGGAATCGCGTTCCCCGGCGAGCAGTTGATGCGCCTGTCGATGGACCTGGCCACCGGGACCGCCGGCGTCCTCCTCGCCCTGGGCGCCGCGCTCGGCGGCTCCACCGGACTTCCCTTCCTGCCCGCCGCCCCGGCGGCGCCCCCCGGCCGCGCGAGCGGCCCCATGGACCGGCCCCACCAGGGGTCGTAGCAACACACCGTTCAGCACCACTACGTCCCCGAAAGGACATCATCATGGCGCTTCTCGACCTTCAGGCGATGGACACCCCGGCCGAGGACTCCTTCGGCGAGCTCGCCACGGGCAGCCAGGTCTCGCTGCTGGTCTGTGAGTACAGCTCCCTCAGCGTGGTCCTCTGCACCCCGTGACCCGCACCGGCCGGCCCACCGGTGAACCTCACCGGTGGGCCGGCCGGCCCACGTGCCCCCAGAAAGGCCACGCCGTGCGGCTGCACCCACGCCCGGGCACGGAGTCCGGCACCCGGCGGCTCGCCCGGCAGCACCCGGCGGCCCTGCTCGGGCTCCTCCTCTGCTCCACCGGCGGGGCACTCGCCGCGCTCGCCCTTCCCGCGGCCCTCGGCCACACCGTCGACCGGCTCGTCGACGGCGGCCCCGTACCCTGGTCCGGGCTGCTGCTCTGCGCCGCCCTGACCCTCGCCGAGACCGGGTTCGACGCGGCGGCCGCCGTGACCGGCACGAGCACCACCGCCCGGCTCACCGCCTCCCTGCGCACCCGCACCGCCGCCCGGGTCCTGGCGGCCGAACCCCGCCGCGCCCTCGCCCTGCCCACCGGCGACCTCACCGCCCGGCTCACGGCCCGCACCGCCGACGCCGCCTCCGCACCCGTCACCGCCGCCGGAGCCGTCGCGGGCGTCCTCCTCCCGCTCGGCGCGCTCGTCGGACTCGTCCTCATCGACATCTGGACGGCCGCCGCCCTCCTGCTCGGCGCGCCCCTCCTCGTCGCCCTGCTGCGCGCCTTCACCCGCCGGACCGCCGACGCCGGGGCCGACTACCAGCGCGCCCAGTCGCTCATCGCCCACCGGCTCACCGAGGCCCTCGACGGCGCCGACACCATCCGCGCCGCCCGCACCGGCGCACGCGAGCACCGCCGCGTCCTGGAGCCCCTGACCGCCCTCGCCGAACACGGCAGGCGCACCTGGGCGGTGTACGGGCGGGCCGTCGGCCGCAGCGGCCTCCTGCTGCCGCTGCTCATGCTGCTGGTCGTCGCGGTCGCCGGACTACGGCTCCACGCGGGCGCGATCGGCGTCGGCGACCTGGTCGCCGCCTCCCGCTACGCGGGTCTCGCCGTCGGTATCGGCGCCCTGACCGGCGCCCTGGGCTCCCTCGCCCGCAGCCGCGTGGCCGCGCAGAGCCTGCAGCCGCTCCTCACCCTGGCACCGCTGCCGCACCGCGGCCTGGGCCCGGCGCCGGACGCCCCCGGGCACCTCGAACTCAGGGATGTCGGCGTCGAACAGGACGGCGGCGGCCCGCTGCTGACCGGCGTCCACCTGACCGTCCCCGGCGGCACCTCCCTGGCGGTCGTCGGCCGCTCCGGCTCCGGCAAGTCGGTGCTCGCCGCGGTCGCCGGGCGGCTGCTCGACCCGGACACCGGCAGCGTGCTGCTGGACGGCGTCCCGATGGACGGCATGGAACCGGCCCGGCTGCGCCGCGAGGTGGCGTACGCCTTCGCCCGCCCGGCCCTCCCCGGCGTCACCGTCGAGGACACGATCGCCTACGGGCCCTGGACCGCGTCGCCCGAGGCCGTACGCGACGCCGCCCGCGCGGCCCGCGCCGACGGGTTCCTCGCCCTGCTCCCGTACGGTTACGCGACCCCGGTCGCCGACGCCCCGCTCTCCGGCGGCGAGCGCCAACGCCTGGGACTGGCCCGCGCGTTCGCCCACCCAGGCCGCCTGATGATCCTCGACGACGCGCTGTCCAGCCTCGACACCGTGACCGAGCACCACGTCCGCCGCGCGCTCGACGCGCGGGCCGGGCACTGCACCCGGGTCATCGTCGCCCACCGGCTGTCCTCGGCCGCGCGGGCGGACCGGGTCGCCTGGCTGGAGGACGGCCGGATCCGTGCGACGGGCCGCCACCACGAACTCTGGGCGGATCCGGACTACCGGGCGGTCTTCCGCACCGACACACCCGCCGAGGGCTCCGTTCCCGCGAGCCGTACGCCCGTGACTCCGGCCGCCGGATCGGGGACCCGGTGAAGGCCGGCGGCGCACACCCCCGGCGCGACGCCCAGGATCCCGGCGCGGCCCCCCACGCCCCGCGCGCGGAGCAGGAGCCCGGCGCACACCCCCGGCGCGACGCCCAGGATCCCGGCGCGGCCCCCCACGCCCCGCGCGAGAAGCAGAGTCACGGCGCACACCCCCACGCCCCGCGCGACACGCCGCTGCGTCGGGTCGGCCGTGAGGCCCGGCCCTTCCTGCGGGCGCGGACCGGCGCGGTCCTGCGGCTGGCCGGCTGGTCCCTGCTGGAGTTCGCCCAGACGTTCCTCGGCGGGTTCGGGGTCGCCCGCGCGCTCGACGACGGCTTCCTCGCCGGACACCCCCCGACCGGCCTCCTCTGGCTGGCGGTCGCCGCGGTCGCCGTACTGCCCTCCGTGCCCGCGGCCCGCGGGGTGTTCGGCCGGCTCGCGGACCTGGTGGAGCCGCTGCGCGACGGACTGGTCCGGCGCGCGGTGTCCCGGGCGCTGTCCGGCGTGCTCGACCGCTCCGGCGATGTCAGCACCCGGTCCCTGTCACAGGTCACCCATCAGAGTGAGATCGCCCGGGACGGCTGGGCCGGACTCGTCCTGACGCTGCGCTCGTTCGTGTTCACGGCGGCCGGGGCCTTCACCGGCCTGCTGGCCCTCTCGCCCGCCCTCCTCCTGATCGTGCTGCCCCCGCTGCTCGGGGGAGCCGCCCTGTTCCTCGGCACCCTGCCGCCCATGGCCGCCCGCCAGCGCGACTACCTCGCCGCCGACGAGGCGTACGCCGCCCACGCGGGCCTGCTCGCCGCCTCCGTACGCGACATCGCCGCCGCCGGGGCCGCCGAGCGGACGGTGGCCGAGTCCCGGGCCCTCGCCGAGGCGCAGCTCGCCGCCTCCCGTTCCTTGGCCCGCTGGTCCGGCGTACGGGTGGTGGCACTCGCGCTCTGCGGCCGGTTCCCGCCGCTCCTGCTGCTCCTGGGGGCGCCCTGGCTGCTGCGGAACGGGCTCACGCCGGGCGCGCTGGTCGGCGCCCTGACCTACCTCACCCAGGCGCTGGCCCCCGCCGTCCAGGCGCTGATGACCATGCTGGGCACCGTCGGGGGCCGGCTCGTCGTGGTCCTGGACCGGTTCACGGACGCGCCGCCGCCGCCCGCCGACGACCCGCCCCCGCCCGCCCGGGACGCCGCGCCGCCGCGCGGAACCCCGGTCGCCGAACTCCACGAGGTCAGCTTCGCGTACGGGCCCGGCGCCCGGCCCGTCCTGGACCGGCTCTCCCTGACGATCGGGGCGGGGGAGCACCTCGCGGTCGTCGGCCCGAGCGGCAGCGGCAAGTCGACCCTGGCCGCCGTCCTCGCCGGGACCGAGCGGCCCACCGGGGGAGCGGTGCGGTGGCGGGGGCGCCCGGTACGCCCGGCCGACGCCCCCGCCGTACGCGTTCTGCTGCCCCAGCACGCCTACGTGTTCAGCGGCTCGCTGCGGGACAACCTCCGCTATCTGCGCCCCGACGCCCGCGACCGCGAGATCGCGGCCATGGCGGACGCGCTCGGCCTGGACGTGCTGCTTTCCCGGCTCGGCTCGCTCGACGCGGCCGTCGAACCGGACCGGCTCTCCCAGGGCGAACGGCAGCTGGTCGCCCTGGGCCGGGCCTACCTCGCCGCGCCGCCGCTGCTGATCCTCGACGAGGCCACCAGCCGGCTCGACCCGGCCGCGGAGACCCGCGCCGAGCTGGCGCTCAAGGCCCTGCCGGGCGCCCTCGTCGTCGTCGCCCACCGGCTCAGCTCGGCCCGCCGCGCCGGGCGGACCCTGGTGATGGACGGCCCGCGCACCCAGTGCGGCACCCACGGCGAACTCCTGCGCTCCTGCACCCTCTACCGGGACCTGGCCGGCCTCTGGGAGCCGGAGGAGCGGGAAGGGCCGTGGGAGCCGGGAGAGCCGGAGAAGGAGTCGGGGGAGACGGGCGATCCGGAAGGGCCGAATGGGCCGGAGGGGCCGGGAAGGGCCGTCGGCTACGGGCGGCGGGAAGAGGAGCGCGGCATCAGATCCATCCCGCCTCCTTCGCCCGCCTGATCGCGTCCAGCCGATTGCGCGCCCCGGACTTGCGAATGGCGGCGGCCAGGTAATTGCGCACCGTCCCCGGCGTCAGGTGAAGTCGGGCGGCTATCCCGGCCACGGTGTCACCCCCTTCGGCCATCGAGAGCACACTCAACTCCCTTGGCGATAAAGGCATATCGGCAACCTGGAGGAGGGTGAAGGCCAGCGACTCGTCGATGTGCCGTCCGCCGTCCGCCAGTTTGTGCATCACCTCGGACAGGTCGTCCACCGGGCGGTACTTGTCGATGTAGCCGAGCGCTCCCGCCTCGTACGCCCGTCGCAGACCGCGCGGCCGGTCGCCGCAGGTGAGCACGGCGAGGGGAACCTGCTCACCGTGCGGCGCGGTCATCGTCCTCAGCTCGTCGAGGACGTCCAGCGCACCCGGACAGTCGAGGTCGGTGAGGAGCACGTCCGGACACGGCCCGTTCAACGCGGCGCGTATCGCCCCGTGTTCGGCGGTGCGGACGTCTATCCCCCGCCCCGTGCCGAGGAGCGAGGCCAGCGACGCGCGCCACAACGGCACGGTGTGGACCAGCAGCACGGTTGTCATCATTCTGCCCCCAGCTTTTCTCTTCCGGCCCGCCCGAAGCGGAGTGCGACGGGCTGTGCGCATCCGGCGACGGGTATCCAGTTGAGCGCATGGGCATGCGCGTACGCTGACAAACAGGCCGAATACCGCGCCCGTTGGGCGCGGGAGGGGGCGTTCGGATGTAAAGCGGGAGCGCACATCGCCCACGGACCCATCCGTCTCGCCACCGCGGGGCGACCGGAGGGCCGGTGGCAGGGGCGGGTTCCTCGCGTTCCCCGTCGGACGGCCGGTTCAGTTCAGCAGGGCGCGCGCGGCGTGGGCCTTGCGCCGGATGTTCTCGGCCGTCGTCGGCTCGATGCCCTCCAGGATCTCCGCATACTCCTCCATCTCCTGTGCCCCGCGCAGGAACTCACCGCGCTGGACCAGGAGCTGGGCGCGCTCGAAGCGGAGCCTGGCCGGATGCGAGGGCAGGAGCAGCGACAGCTCCACCGCCCACAGGGCCACGTCCGTGCGCTCGGGCCGGGCCGCCGCCCACGCCCGGACGTTGTTCAGGACCCGCAGGACGATCTCCAGCGGCCGCGCGGGCGTCATCATCGACGGCTCAAGGGCCGCCCCGGTGGCCCCCGTGACCAGAAGCTCCGCGTCCTGACCGGTCAACGGCGCGCCCCCGGCGAACGGATCGGCCAGCACCGGGTGGTCCCGATCGCCGAAACCGACCACGAAGTGGCCGGGCAGCGCCACCCCGTACACCGGTGCGCCCGCCCTCCTGGCGACCTCGATCCAGACGACCGACAACAGGATCGGCAGACCCCGGCGGCGGCGCAGCACCTGCTGGAGGAGCGAGGAGTCCAGCCGCTGGTAGTCGACGGAGGAGCCGCCGAACCCGCAGCGTTCGCCGAGCAGTTCGGCCAGCGCCGTCGCCCAGGCGGCTGGGGGGCGGGAGCCGTACGGCAGCAGGCCCGCCAGCCGGTCCAGCTCGATCTGCGCGGCGTCGATGCCGTACGGGTCGGGGACGGCCTCCCCCGGAGTCACCGGGCGGACTTCGGCCGGGCCCACCGGCCCGGCCTCCGCTCCCAGCAGCAGGCACAGGAGGGCGAGGTCCGGCCGCTCGGACCGGGCCTCCTCGGCGAACCGCCGCCGCCGTTCGGCCGTTCCGGCATCCAGCGCGCTCATATGCGATCCATGTCCCTGTCCCCGCTCCTGTGCGTCGGTCCGCCGGCGAGCCCGGCGCGGGGACCGCCGGGGCCCGTCATGCCGAGCGGTAGTGGTGGTAACGGTGGTGGGCCGCGAAGCCCATGCCGTCGTACAGCGCCCGCGCCCCCTCATTGTCCTCCTCGACCTGGAGCCAGGCGGCCGAAGCGCCCTCGTCCAGCGCCCGGCGCGCCAGCGCGGCCATCACGGTGGTGGCGAGACCGCGCCGCCGTTGCTCCGGATCGACCTCGACGGCCATGAACCCGGCCCACCGCCCGTCCACGACACACCGCCCGATCGCGGCCGGCGCGGCAGCCGTACCCGCGTCCGTACCCGCGTCCGGTCCCTCGTGCGGGGCTCCGGTGCCCCCCGGCACCGTGGCGAACCAGACCGAAGGGCCGCTGCCCAGCACCCGCAGCACATGGGGGCCGGGAGTGGAGAAGCGCTGGTAGCGGGAGAGCCAGGCCGCGTCCGGTTCGCGGGTCAGGCGGACCGCCCGCACATCCGCCTCCAGGTCACCGACCGGCGCCAGCGCGGCGATCCGCACCTCCGCCGAGACGTCGCGCCGCCAGCCGTGCCGCTCCAGCTCCGCGCACAGCAGCTCCTGCGTGCCCTCGGCCCCGGTCGCCGTCTGGACGTACGCGGGCAGGCCCCGCTCCTCGTACCAGTCCCGGACCCGTCCGAGCGCCTCGCCGAGCGGCAGGCCCGGATCGCCGAGCGGGAGCGCGGAGTTGGCGCGCCGGGTGAAGCCCCCGGCGGCGCGCAGCCGCCAGTCGCCCAGCGCTTCGCTCTCCACGGGCTGCCAGGCGCGCGCGGTGACGGAGGCCAGTTCGCGGAAGGAGGCGGTGGGTCCGCGGCGGCGGGCCGGGGCGGCGGGAACGACCTTGCCCGCCACCACGGCGGATTCCACGATGTGGACGGATTCCGCGCTCTTCGGTGTGATGGAGAGCACACCGCTGTCCCATGATGTGAGCACCCCGACGACGTCGGTGAACTCCGCGCCCGCACCCCCGCTGTCCGTCCGACGCCGGACGGACACGCGTTTGCCCACGTCAGCGGGGGTGATGCGGACTTCCAGCCGTCCGCCGATGGTGAATTCCACAGCTCTGTCCGCCCCTCCTGTTCGGATCGTGCCCGAGAACGGAGATACTAGAGGTGGGCATCGACGACGCCGCGCTCCCGCGCGAGAGCCAACGCCCTACCGAGGAGGAACGACAGCGTGACCTACGTCATCGCGCAGCCTTGTGTCGACGTGAAGGACAAGGCCTGCATCGAAGAGTGCCCCGTCGACTGTATCTACGAGGGCCAGCGGTCCTTGTACATCCACCCGGACGAATGCGTCGACTGCGGAGCCTGTGAGCCGGTCTGCCCGGTCGAGGCGATCTTCTACGAGGACGACACTCCGGAGGAGTGGAAGGACTACTACAAGGCGAACGTCGAGTTCTTCGACGACCTCGGCTCGCCGGGCGGTGCTTCGAAGCTCGGTCTCATCGAGCGCGACCACGCGTTCATCGCCGCACTGCCGCCGCAGAACCAGTAAGCGGCGGCACCACGCGCGCGGCCCCGGTCCCGTACGGCTTGTCACCGTGCGGGGCCGAGGCATTTCCCCGTGCCGCCGGGGCAGCCACCGGGCCCCGGTGACTCCGTGACCGAGCCCCGGTGAAGCCGGGGCCGTGACCGGGTTCCGGCGGTTCCGGAGCCGACACCGGGTTCCGGCGGTTCCGGAGCCGTCACCGCGCGTCCGTTCCGCCGCCCGTTCCGCCGCCCGTACGAGAACACCCGAGAAAGCAGAGCCTCGTGTCCGCAGTCTCCTCCCGCCTCCCGGCCTTCCCCTGGGACAGGCTCACGCCCTACAAGTCGACGGCACAGGCCCACCCGGACGGCATCGTGGACCTGTCCGTCGGCACCCCGGTCGACCCGGTCCCCGAGCTGATCCGGCGTGCGCTGGTCGCCGCCGCGGACAGCCCCGGCTATCCGACGGTGTGGGGGACCGAAGCCCTGCGGGACGCGCTCACCGGCTGGGTGGAGCGGCGGCTCGGCGCGGTCGGCGTGACCCATGCCAACGTGCTGCCGGTCGTCGGTTCCAAGGAGCTGGTGGCCTGGCTGCCGACGCAGCTCGGGCTCGGCGCGGGCGACAAGGTGGCCTACCCCCGGCTCGCCTACCCGACGTACGAGGTCGGCGCCCGGCTCTGCGGCGCGGAGCCCGTCGCCTACGACGACCCGACCGAGCTGGACCCGGCGGGGCTGAAGCTGCTCTGGCTCAACTCGCCCTCCAACCCGACCGGGAAGGTCCTGCCCCAGGACGAGCTGACCCGGATCGTCGCCTGGGCGCGCGAGCACGGCGTCCTGGTCTTCAGCGACGAGTGCTATCTGGAGCTGGGCTGGGACGCCGAGCCGGTATCGGTGCTCCACCCGGACGTCTGCGGCGGCCACTACGACGGCATCGTCGCCGTCCACTCGCTCTCCAAGCGCTCCAACCTGGCCGGATACCGGGCCGCGTTCATCGCGGGCGACGCGGCCGTCCTGGGCGAGCTGCTGCTCCTCCGCAAGCACGGCGGGATGATGACGCCCGCCCCCGTGCAGGCCGCCACCGTCGCCGCGCTCGGCGACGACGTGCACGTGTCCGAGCAGCGCGCCCGGTACGCGGACCGGCGCCTCGCCCTGCGCGCGGCCCTGGAGTCGCACGGCTTCCGGATCGAGCACAGCGAGGCGAGCCTCTACCTGTGGGCGACCCGCGACGAGCCGTGCTGGGAGACCGTGGCGTACCTCGCGGAGTTGGGCATCCTGGTGGCGCCCGGCGACTTCTACGGCCCGGCGGGCGCGAGCTTCGTGCGGGTGGCGTTCACCGCGACCGACGAGCGGGTGGCGGCGGCGGTCAAGCGGCTGTCCTGACCGGAACCGTCGCCGCGCGGCGACGCGAAGCGCCGAGGGCCTCGGGAGTGCGCACTCCCGAGGCCCTCGGCGCGTTTCTGGTGCTGCGGTGCTGCGGTGCTGCGGTGCTGCGGTGCTGCGGTGCCGTGTCGGATCAGCCGCCCAGCGGGAGGCCGCCCTTGGTCAGCGAGTCGGTGGGCAGACCGCCGCCGAGCGCGTCCGTGGGCAGGCCGCCCTTGGTGAGCGAGTCGGTGGGCAGACCGCCGCCGAGCGCGTCGGTCGGAAGGCCGCCGCCGGCGGCCTCGGCCACACCGCCCACGGCCTGGCCGGCGTTGCCCGCGGTCTGGCCGGCGGTCTCCTGGGCGGCCGGAATGGCCACCTTCGCGGACTGGCCGACGGTCTTGCCCGCGGCCGGGACGGCCGTGCCGACGAGCCGGCCGCCGGTGTCACCGGCCGCCTGGGTGCCCTGCCGCACGGTGCTGTCCACGGTGTCGCCGAGACCGGCGCCGTCCAGCGCGGTCAGGCCGCCCAGGTCAGGGGTCGCCGGGAGATCTGCGGCGCTCGCGGCGCCGGCCGCACCGACCACGGGGGCCGCGCCTGCGGCGATCAGCAGCGCGGCACGAGCGATCCGACGGGTCAGGGGGAGGGACATGATGCTCCTTCAGCGGGTTGTGCACGAATCTGTCTGTCCGGTGATCGGACGCACTGACAACCGCTGCGGGGGAGGGGGAGGTTGCGGTGGGCCAAGGTAAAGACTGGGTAATGGGTCCGATTATCCGCAGCGGAAGAACCCGGGCAAACAATCCATACCGCCGCGGCCCGGCGAACCGTCACTTCCCTTGGGCGGCAAGGGAATCGGGGCAGGTTCCCGAAGGTGAGAGGCATCGCGCGAGAAGGCCCGGAGCCATGGCCTCCGAGGTCCGAACGGGGGACGGGCCGTACTACTGGACGACCTGGATCCTGACCGCCGCCGTGCCCGTTTCCTTACCCTTCGCGCGTTCCGTCCGCCAGCCCGAACCGGCGTCCCAGACCCGGTCCGCGTAGCTCACGCGCTCGATCCGCAGGGCCTCGGACTGCGCCACGGCCCAGTGCGCCAGCTCCCAGCCGCGCCGCGGAGCGCCCTTGCCCTCGGACCGCGCCGCGGCCGCCGGGACCGGCACCGAGACGGTCGACGCCGCGGAGGCCCCCGCGGCCACCGCGCCGGGCAGCACGTCCTTGCCGAAGGCGCGCACCAGCTCGGTCCGCACCCGCGCGGCGTCCCCCGGGCCGTCCGCCGTGGCCGTCGACGGCGTGCAGTTCAGCGAGGCCGGCCTGCGCCCGGTCAGCGCGGCGGCCAGCAGCGCGGCGTCCGGCTCGTGCTTCGCGTACGCCTGCGGGAATCCACTGCGCTGCACGCGCTGCGCGGCCACGGTCAGCGGGAGGCGCGAATAGCCCGGCACCTCGGCCAGGCCCTCGTAGAACTTCTCCGACGAGTACACCGGGTCCATGATCTGCTCCACCGTGCCCCAGCCCTGCGAGGGCCGCTGCTGGAACAGGCCCACCGAGTCCCGGTCCCCGTAGTCGATGTTGCGGAGCGTGGACTCCTGCAGCGCGGTCGCCAGCGCGATGGTCACCGCCCGCTCGGGCATGCCCCGGGTGGTGCCGACCGCGGAGATCGTCGCCGCGTTGACGGTCTGGGCGAGGCTCATCTCGTAACGCTGCGTCCCGCCCCCGTCCTTCGCCTCCACCACACAGCGCGGCGGATTCCTCGACCCGGACGAGTCGTACTGCACGGCCAGGTAGCCGCCCAGGGCCGCGAGCACGGCGAGGGCGGCCCCGTAGCGGAGGAGGCGTCGTCGGCGGGGGCTGGCTGTCCTGGGCACGGGCCCACCGTACTGGAGGGCCCGGCCAGGGCCGATACCCAAGTCCCTTAGGGTCGGGTCCATGGCCGACAGCACCCTTGACCTCACCCTGGACGGACCGGCGCTCACCGCCCGGCTCGTCGACTTCCCTTCGGTCAGCGGGGAGGAGAAGGTCCTCGCCGACGCGATCGAATCGGCACTGCGCGCTCTGCCCCACCTCACCGTCGACCGGCACGGCAACAACGTCGTCGCCCGCACGGACCTGGGCCGCGCCGAGCGCGTCGTCCTCGCCGGGCACATCGACACCGTGCCGATCGCCGACAACGTCCCCTCCCGCCTCGACGGCGACGGGATCCTCTGGGGCTGCGGGACCTCCGACATGAAGTCCGGCGTCGCCGTCCAGCTCCGGATCGCCGCGACGGTCCCCGAGCCCAACCGCGACCTGACCTTCATCTTCTACGACAACGAAGAGGTCGCCGCGCACCTCAACGGCCTCGGCCACATCGCCGACGCCCACCCCGGGTGGCTCGCCGGGGACTTCGCCGTCCTGCTGGAGCCCTCCGACGGCGAGGTCGAGGGCGGCTGCCAGGGCACGCTCCGGGTCCACCTGCGGACGGCCGGGGAGCGGGCCCACTCCGCGCGGAGCTGGATGGGGGCCAACGCCGTCCACGCCGCCGCCCCGATCCTGGCGAGGCTCGCCGCGTACGAGCCCCGCCGCCCGGTCATCGACGGTCTCGAATACCACGAGGGCCTCAACGCGGTCGGCATCGAGGGCGGCGTCGCCACCAACGTCATCCCGGACGCCTGCACCGTCGTCGTCAACTACCGCTACGCCCCCGACCGCACCGAGGAGGAGGCCATCGCCCACGTCCGCGAGGTCTTCGCCGACTGCGGTGTGGCCGAGATCGTCATCGACGACCACTCCGGCGCCGCCATGCCCGGTCTCTCCCACCCCGCCGCCCAGGCGTTCATGGCCGCCGTCGGCGGCACCGCCCGGCCCAAGTTCGGCTGGACCGACGTCTCCCGCTTCGGCGCGCTCGGCGTCCCCGCGGTGAACTACGGCCCCGGCGACCCGATGTACGCCCACAAGCGCGACGAGCACGTGGCGGTCGCGAAGATCACCCACTGCGAGGACCGGCTCCGCTCCTGGCTGACCGGCTGACGCACGGCATTCCCCCGCACGTAACCTCCGCCGATCTACGCTGGCCGTACGCAGTACGACACGACCCAGCGCGACGCGGGTCGGTGGAGGGAGCGGAACATGGGCAACGCCGAGGACGCGCGGATTCCCGAGGGTGCGGAGGTTCCCGAGGGAGCGGTCAGCCCCGAGGAACAGTGGCTGGGCCCGGTCCTGCGCCGCAGGGAGCAGGTCCAGCCCGGCACGACCGACCAGCGGCTGCTGGACTCCGAGGGCGACTCCGAGTGGGTGCACACCGACCCCTGGCGGGTGATGCGCATCCAGTCGGAGTTCGTCGAGGGCTTCGGAGCGCTCGCCGAACTGCCGAGCGCGATCAGCGTCTTCGGCTCGGCCCGCACCCCGGCCGGATCGCCGGAGTACGAGGCCGGCGTCCAGCTCGGCAAGGCCCTGGTCGAAGCGGGCTTCGCGGTGATCACCGGCGGCGGTCCGGGCGCGATGGAGGCCGCCAACAAGGGCGCCCGGGAGGCCAAGGGCGTCTCGGTCGGCCTCGGCATCGAGCTGCCCTTCGAGTCGGGCCTCAACCCGCACGTCGACATCGGCGTCAACTTCCGCTACTTCTTCGTCCGCAAGACGATGTTCGTGAAGTACGCCCAGGGCTTCGTGGTCCTGCCCGGCGGCCTCGGCACCCTGGACGAGCTCTTCGAGGCACTGACCCTCGTCCAGACCGGCAAGGTCACCCGCTTCCCGATCGTCCTGTTCGGCACGGCCTACTGGGGCGGCCTGGTCGACTGGCTCCGCGACACGGTGGTGGCCCAGGGCAAGGCATCGGAGAAGGACCTGCTGCTCTTCCACGTGACGGACGACGTGGAGGAGGCGGTGACACTGGTCACGAAGGAGGTCGGGCGGTAACCCGCTCAAGCCTGCCCGGCGATTGAGGGCATCTTTTCACCGGCACCTCCCGGACGGGCCCGCGAAATTCAAGCCCCTCCGGCGCTTGAGGAGCGGGGTCCGGGGGCAGCGCCCCGGACCCCGCTCGCCGGGCAGGCGGCAGAACTACGCCAGCCCCCTCCGCGCCACGGCCGGCGCACGATGCCCGGCGATGGACGCCACCATGTCCAGGACCTGCCGCGTCTCCGCCACCTCATGCACCCGGTACACCCGCGCCCCCAGCCACGCCGAGACCGCCGTCGTCGCCAGCGTGCCGATGACGCGCTGCTTCACCGGCCGGTCCAGCGTCTCGCCCACGAAGTCCTTGTTGGACAGGGACACCAGCACCGGCCACCCCGTCTCCGCCATCTCCCCGAGCCGCCGCGTCGCCTCCAGCGAGTGCCGGGTGTTCTTCCCGAAGTCGTGACCCGGATCGATCATGATCCCGTCCGCCCGCACGCCGAGCTCCACCGCCCGCTCGGCCAGCCCCACCGTCACCCGCAGGATGTCCGCCATCACATCCTCGTACGCGATCCGGTGCGGCCGGGTCCGCGGCTCCGCGCCGCCCGCGTGCGTGCACACCAGACCCGCCCCGTACCGCGCGGCGACCTCCGCCAGCTTCGGGTCGACCCCGCCCCACGCGTCGTTCAGCAGGTCCGCGCCGGCCTCGCAGACCGCCTCGCCCACGTCGTGCCGCCAGGTGTCCACGCTGATCACCACGTCCGGATGGCGGCGGCGGACCTCGGCGACGAACCCGACCGTGCGGCGGGCCTCCTCCTCGGCGCTCACCTCCTCGCCGGGACCTGCCTTCACCCCGCCGATGTCGATGATCGCCGCGCCCTCGGCCACCGCCTGCTCGACCCGGGCCAGCGCCGGCTCGTCCCCGAACGTGGCGCCCTGGTCGTAGAAGGAGTCCGGGGTCCGGTTCACGATCGCCATGATCACCGGCTCGTGCGGACCGAATTCCCGCCGCCCCAGCCTGAGTGCACCGCTTCGCATCCCGTCTCTCCTCCTCAGATAGCCCGCCTGCGACCCTAAGGCCTCATCGGGTCGGCCCCGACTTGTCCGTGTCGCATGGCACGATCGGAGCCGGACGAGGTTTCCGCCCCCGGGGAGATGCGTGTGTTCTGGTTCTTGCTGCTCACGATGGTCGTGGTCGTCACCGCGGTCACCCTCGCGGTGGTCGGAGGCGGTGGGAGCGCGGTGCTCCAGGACGTCCCGCCCGAGCGGTTCACCGATCCGCTGCCCGCGACCCGCCCGGTCGGCCGGGCGGACGTCGAGGCGCTGCGCCTGCCGATGGCGCTGCGCGGCTACCGGATGGTGGACGTCGACGAGGCGCTGTCCCGGCTGGGCGCCGAACTGGCCGAGCGCGACGCCCGGATCGCCGAGCTGGAATCCGCCCTGGCCGGGGTGCAGGCGGCCGCGGTGACGACGGGCACCGACCTGTTCAAGCAGCCCGGGGACCGGCCCGCGGAGCCCGGCGACCGCCCGAACAGCTCGGACCGCGCCGAGGAGGACGGGCGATGAGCGGCGCGGCCCTGGCCGCCCCCGACGGCCGGCTGCGCTGCCCGTGGGGCCTGTCCGCCGAGGACTACCTCGACTACCACGACACCGAGTGGGGCCGGGCCGTCCACGGGGACGACGCCCTGTTCGAACGGCTCTGCCTGGAGGCCTTCCAGTCCGGGCTCTCCTGGATCACGATCCTGCGCCGCCGCGAGACCTTCCGTACCGCGTTCGAGGGATTCCGGATCGAAGCGGTGGCGAAGTTCACCGACGCCGACCGGGAACGGCTCCTGGCGGACCCGGGGATCATCCGCAACAAGGCCAAGGTCGACGCGACCCTCGCCAACGCGAAGGTGCTCGCCGGCTGGCGGGCGGGGGAGCTGGACGAGCTGATCTGGTCCTACGCCCCCGACCCGGCCGGCCGGCCCGCCCCGCGCAGCCTCGCGGACGTTCCGGCCGTCACGCCGGAGTCCACCGCGCTCGCCAAGGCGCTGAAGAAGCGCTCGATCCGCTTCGTGGGCCCCACCACCGCCTACGCGCTGATGCAGGCCTGCGGGCTGGTCGACGACCACCTCGCGGACTGCGTGGCGCGCGGCGGCGGGGGAGTGCCGCGCTGAGCGGCGGCTACTTCCCGAGGTAGACCGGCTTCTCCTTGGCCAGGAACGCCTCCACCGCGATGGTGTGGTCCTGCGAGGCGCCCGCCCGGGTCTGGAGTTCGTCCTCCTTCTCCAGCGCCTCCGCGAGCGTGTGCCCGGCGCCGTACGCCATCGACTCCTTCAGCGCCGCGTACGCCACCGTGGGGCCGTCCGCCAGGGCGCGGGCCACCGTCGCCGCCTCCTCGGCCAGTCCGTCCGCGGGTACGACCCGGTTGACGATCCCCAGCTCCAGCGCGTCCTGCGCGGAGATCGACCGGGGGAAGAACAGCAGATCGGCGGCGCGACTCTGCCCGATCAGCCGGGGCAGGGTCCAGGACACGCCCGAGTCGGCGGTGAGTGCGACGCCCGCGAACGAGGTGTTGAAGGAGGCGGTGTCGGCGACCACCCGGTAGTCGGCCGCGAGCGCGAATCCGAACCCGGCCCCCGCCGCGACGCCGTTCACCCCGGCGACGACCGGCTTCGCCATCCCGGTGATGGCCCGCACGATCGGGTTGTAGTGCTCCCGCACCGTGCTCAGCGCGTTCCCGTCGCCCGCCTCGCGGGTCGCCGCGAGCGTGGCGACGTGCTCCTTGAGATCCTGGCCGACGCAGAAGGCGCGCCCGGTGGCCGTGAGCAGCACCGCCCGGACCTCCGCGTCCGAGGCCGCCGCCAGCAGCGCGTCCCGGAGCGCGACCTTCGCCGCGGTGTTCATCGCGTTCATCGCGTCGGGTCGGTTGATCGTGATCGTCGCGAGACCTTCGCTCACGTCGTACAGGACGGTGTTCGCCGGCTCGTCGGCCATTCCGGTATCCCCTCGCTGCTCGGGCATCGTTGCCACTGGAGGCAAGCATGGCCGATGCGGGGCTGGGCAGAGATGTGACCTGCGTCTAACGATTGGCACCGACCTGGGGGCCCGGGGCGGCGCAGTATCGCAGCCGGATCGCCGAATTGGGTGGTTTTGCGAGAGCGCGTTGCGCAAGCGATGCAGACCGATGTTGGTCATCGGGGTCGTTGATGCGGGATAATGGCGAAGAAGCAATGTGTTCGATGCCGGTGAGGCAGCGCCTGTCATGGGGCCGCCGGTTGCGATGAGCTGGTTTCAGGAAGGGGAACGAGCATGGCGGCCATGAAGCCGCGGACGGGCGACGGCCCGCTCGAGGTGACAAAGGAGGGGCGGGGCATCGTCATGCGCGTTCCGCTCGAAGGCGGCGGTCGGCTTGTTGTCGAGCTGACTCCGGACGAGGCCGATGCCCTCGGCGACGCGCTGAAGAAGGTCGTCGGCTGACGCGGAACGCCCATCACCTTCATCACTGCCCGGTACGGATTCCGTGCCGGGCAGTGGTGCGTCCTGGCAAGGGCCCACGGATGCATCACGAGGATCCAGGTGCTCGGCCCGGGGTTCCGTGTGCTCAGCCCGGGGTTCCGTGTGCTCAGCCGCGCCGGACCGCGCAGAGCAGGCCGTCCCCCACCGGCAGCAGGGTCGACATCAGCTCCTGGCTCTCGCGCACCGCCCGCAGCAGATCCCGCAGCCGCAGCACCTCGGGCGGCTGGGCCGCGGAGTCGACCGTGCGGCCGTCCGCGAAGACGCCCTCGAAGCAGACCAGCCCGCCGGGCCGCAGCAGGCGCAACGATTCAGCGAGCACATCGAGGCTCTCCAGCCGGTCGCCGTCGCAGAAGACGAGGTCGTAACCGCCGTCCGCGAGCCGGGGCAGGACGTCCAGGGCGCGGCCGGGGATGAACCGGGCCCGGTTGGTGGCGAAGCCCGCCTCGCGGAACGCCGCCCGGGCGAACTGCTGACGCTCGGGCTCGGGGTCCACCGTGGTCAGGACCCCGTCCGGCCGCATTCCGTGCAGGAGATAGATGCCGGACACGCCGGTGCCCGTGCCGATCTCCGCCACCGCTTTGGCGTCCGCTGCGGCTGCCAGCAGGCGCAGCGCAGCGCCGGTGCCCGGTGACACCGAGCGAAGCCCCAGCTCGCAGGCCCGCTCCCGGGCCCCGTGCAGTGCTTCGTCCTCGGCGACAAAGGCGTCGGCGAACGCCCAGCTCGTCTGCCGGTTGGCGGTAATGACCCTCTCCTGTCCCCGTAGTTGGCGCAACGGTGACTGTATCCGCTGGACCCGGGAACCCGCAGATGGGACCGGGCGTTGTGCAAGCTGTGGGGAAAGCGCAGTGACCAGGTCCGCGGATCGGACCGGCGAACTGCGGGAAAGTCCCGGGCGAGGCCCGGCCCCATCAGGGAAAAAGGCTTATCCGGAGCTAACGGGCGAGGTGGCTATGGTAGGGGCTCCACTGGACACCACCAGAGCCGATAGGGGAGGTGCGGCTGCGCCTGTGGACCGGGGAGGGATGCTGCGGCGTCTCCTCAGGTCGGCCGGTGAGCCGAAATCCGTGACCAACATTGCTGACCGTTCTTCCGAAGACTCCGCACCGACCGCGACCTTCGCCTCTGATGCGGATTCTCAGGCGTGGACCCCGCCCTCATGGGAAGAGATCGTCAGCACGCACAGCGGCCGTGTGTACCGCCTCGCCTACCGGCTGACGGGAAACCAGCACGACGCCGAGGACCTGACCCAGGAGGTCTTCGTCCGGGTGTTCCGCTCGCTGTCGACCTACACGCCCGGCACCTTCGAGGGCTGGCTGCACCGCATCACGACCAATCTCTTCCTGGACATGGTCCGGCGCAAGCAGCGCATCCGCTTCGACTCGCTCGGCGACGACGCGGCCGAGCGCCTGCCGAGCCGTGAGCCGTCCCCGCAGCAGGTCTTCAACGACACCCACTTCGACGCCGACGTGCAGCAGGCGCTGGACACCCTCGCGCCCGAATTCCGGGCGGCCGTGGTCCTCTGCGACATCGAGGGCCTCAGCTACGAGGAGATCGCCGCGACCCTCGGCGTGAAGCTCGGCACCGTCCGCAGCCGGATCCACCGCGGTCGCTCGCACCTGCGCAAGGCGCTCAAGCACCGTTCGCCCGAGGCGCGCGCCGAGCAGCGCTCCCTGGCGGACGCGGTCCTGGCAGGGGAGGGCGGAACGGCGTGAGCGGCACAGGACCCACCCCCGCGGAAGCGCATCTGGGGGACCGCCTCGCCGCGCTGGTCGACGGCGAGCTGAAACACGACGCCCGCGAGCGGGTCCTGGCCCACCTGGCGACCTGCGCCAAGTGCAAGGCCGAGGCCGATGCCCAGCGCCGCCTCAAGAGCGCTTTCGCCATGTCCGCCTCGCCCTCGCCCTCCGAGGGGTTCCTGGCCCGCCTGCAGGGCCTTCCCGGCGGTCCCGGCGGCGACGACACAGGCTCCGGCGGACCGTTCGGCGGCCGGAAGCCCTTCGCCGACGAGTTCTTCCCCGGGCTCCGGCCCCCCGGGGGCAGTACCCGCGCCGACACCGTGCCCTCCCCCCTGGACGGCTTCGGCTACCTCCCCGCCACCCACGGCTCCACCGCCGTGCTCCCCGGCGGCTCCGGTTCCGGTTCGCTCTTCCGCATACACGAGGTGGCCCGCGACGCGGACCGCTCGCCCTGGCGCGGGCGGCGCTTCGCGTTCGCCGCGGCCAGCGCCGTCTCCCTCGCCGCCATCGCGCTGGGCGGCACCCTGCCGATGGACTCCGGCCCCGAGCCCTCCCTGCGGGCCGAGGGCGCCGGGAACAACGCAACCCCCCTCGACGCCGCGACCCGCGCCGAGAACGGCGCGAAGGCGGTCAGCCGCCGGGGCGGTGGCGCCCTCGCGGTGACCGGCGACGGCCGGGCGCCCGAGCGGCCCGTGTCCGGCACGGCCCCCGCCGGGACGAACCGGGCGCCGTCGCTCAGTGCCGCGACACCGGTGGTTCCGGTCGCCACCCCTCCGGTGAACCGGCAGGGGCTGCCGACCGCCCCGCCGCTGTTCGGCGGCCAGGCGTCGAGCGGGCACCCCTTCACGCTCCCCGTGCTGAACGTGTCCGTGTCGCCACTGATACGCCCGACGATGTCCGGCACCCCGCTGCTGGCGGCGGCGCTCGGCAGTGGCGCCGGGCCGAAGACGGTCCCTTCCCCGGTCTCTCCGGGGCCGCCTCCGGGCTCGCCCGCCAACGACCTGGCGAGCCCGCTTTCCCCCCGGCCCTGACCGGACCCTGCGCGGGGATTCGCAAACCTGGTTGAATTCCGGTGAGGGACGCCTCGGTGGGGCGTACAGAGGCCAGTTGTGGGGAGAGCATGGACGACGGGAAGCCCACCGGGCCGCAGGCGAAGTGGTGGAGCCGCCCCAGGGCGGGGCGCGCCGACCGTACGGAGCCGGACAGCGGGCCGGCCCCGGCGGACGCTCCGTCGGCGGAGGACCAGGACCGCGAGCCGGCAGCCCCGGCCGCGGACGTGGCCCAGGCCCAGGTGGCCCAGGCCCAGGACGTGACCCGGGTCGCGGACGTGCCCCCCGGCACGACCTCGGTTCCGGCTCCGACCTCGGTTCCGGCTCCGGCTCCGGCCTCGGTTCCGGCTCCGGCCCCGGAGCCCTCCGACCCCTCGGGCCGGCCCGAGGGGCACGGTGGCCAGGAGATCCCGAGCCCGCGCCCGTCCGGGCCCCCGCTCCACGAGCCCGACGAGTACAGCACCCCGCCCTACGGCGGCCCCGGCCCCTGGGCGCCCGCCCCGCCCGTACAGCGGCCCACCCCGGCCCACGGCACCGTCGTACCGCCGGGAGCCGGAGCCCCGCCCCCGCCGTACGCGGGGACGAACGGCGCCCCCATCCAGGCCCCCGCGCCCGCCGACGGCTTCACGCCCCCGGGGCCCCACGCGCCTGACCCGCACACGACGGCCCCCGGGGCCCATCAGGCCCACGTACCGCTGCCGCCGCAGGGAGCCCCCGAGCATCAGACGCGGCACCCCGCACCGCAGCCCGCGCCGCAACCGCACGCACAGCAGCACACGCAGTGGCTCCAGTACGACCCGTGGGGTGCTCCGGGACAGCCGCTGACCCGGCCGGGACCCCCCGACGGCGCAGAGCCCGGCCGCCGGAAGAAGGGCCGGGGCGGGGCGTTCATGGGAGTTCTCCTGCTCACCCTGGTCGCCGGCGGCATCGGCGGCGGCGTCGGCGCGTACATCGAGCGCAACGGCGGCCTGACCACCGTCGAGCTGCCACAGGCGGGCCGCGACACCGGCGGCCGGGCCCCCGACAGCGTCGCGGGCATCGCCGCCAGCGCCCTGCCCAGCGTGGTCACCCTGCACGTCAGCGGCACCGCCGAGTCCGGCACGGGCACCGGCTTCGTCCTCGACGGCCGGGGCCACATCCTCACCAACAACCACGTCGTCGCCCCGGCCGGGGCCGGCGGGGACATCACCGTGACATTCAGCAGCGGCGAGACGGCGTCCGCTGAGCTCGTCGGCAAGGACAGCGGCTACGACCTCGCGGTCGTCAAGGTCCGCGGGGTGTCCGGGCTCAAGCCCCTGCCCCTGGGCAACTCCGACAACGTCCAGGTCGGCGACCCGGTGGTGGCCATCGGCGCCCCGTTCGACCTGTCCAACACGGTGACCTCGGGCATCATCAGCGCCAAGCAGCGGCCGATCACCGCGGGCGGCGAGAAGGGCGACGGCAGCGACATCAGCTACGTCGACGCCCTCCAGACCGACGCCCCGATCAACCCGGGCAACTCCGGCGGACCGCTGGTCGACACCCAGGCCCACGTCATCGGCATCAACAGCGCCATCCGCGCGGCCGACAGCGCCCGGGGCCCCGAGGCGGGCGGCCAGTCCGGCTCCATCGGGCTCGGCTTCGCGATACCCATCAACCAGGGCAAGCGCGTCGCCGAGGAGCTGATCAGCACCGGCAAGGCCACCCACCCGGTCATCGGCGTCACGCTGGACATGAAGTACACCGGCGACGGGGCCAAGGTCGGCACGAAGGGCGCCGACGGCGCGCCCGCCGTCGCCAAGGACGGACCCGCGGCCGAGGCGGGCATCGAGTCCGGCGACATCATCACCCAGGTCCAGGGCCAGCGGGTGCACAGCGGTGAGGAGCTGATCGTGAAGATCCGGGCCCACCGCCCCGGCGACGAGCTCGACCTCAAGCTGACCCGCGGCGGCGAGGAGCGGACGGTGACCCTCACGCTCGGCTCGGCGAGCGGCACGTGACGGCCACCGCGAGGTACCGCCCGGACACCTTCGACAGGTACCTTTGAGCGGTCCGGGCAGCTGGGAGACCCGGGCCGCGATCGCACGGAGAAGACGCGGAGAACACGAGGAGCAACAAGGTGTTCAATGACATAGGCGCACTGGAGCTGTTGACGCTCGGGGTGCTGGCCGTGCTGGTCTTCGGCCCCGACAAGCTGCCCAAGCTGATCCAGGACGTCACGCGCACCATCCGTAAGATCCGCGAGTTCTCGGACAGCGCCAAGGAAGACATCCGCTCGGAGCTGGGCCCGCAGTTCAAGGACTTCGAGTTCGAGGACCTCAACCCCAAGACGTTCGTCCGCAAGCAGCTGATGGACGGCAACGACGACCTGGGGCTGAAGGAGATCCGCGAGAGCTTCGACCTGCGCAAGGACCTGGCCGACGTCACCGACGCGGTCAACGGGCGCGCCCCGGCCGCGTCCGATACCGCCAACAGTGCGGCGAACGGCTCGGCGGGCGCGGCGGCGGACGGCGCGACGACCAGCCTCACCAAGACCGGCGACACCGCTCCTGACCTGCTCAAGAAGGCCCCGCAGCAGGACCGTCCCGAGCGCCCGCCGTTCGACGCGGACGCCACCTGACCCCGGTCAATCCCGACTCGCCCGGACGGTATGGCTATTCTCCATCTGTCCGGTTGCGAGGATGCCCAAGCCCGCGGGGGGCGGGCCGCTCCGGATCATGACTGATCGAGGAGGCGGCCGCGCAGATGGAGACGACGAGTCGGATTGATACGGACGGTGTCCCGGGCACGGCCACGGCGGAGGAGGTACCGGCGAAGCGGCGTACCGTCGACGGTTACCGGGAAGCGACCTTCCCCTGGTACGGGCTGGACGAGGCCTTCACCGGCCCGCGCTGGCTGATGCAGGTCGGCACCGCGGCGGACGGCACGGTGCAGCACGGCGCGACGGGGCACGGTGACGAGCCCTCGGTGAAGTCGGACGGCTCCTCCGACAAGGAGCGGTTCGCGGCGGTGATCACTGTGGCCGCGAGTCCGGTGAGACGCAGCGGTGACGGTACGGGCGTGCTGGACGCCACCACGGTGTCCTCGGCGGCCTGGCTCGCGGGCTCCGGCCTGCTGGCGTACACGTGGCCGCCGCAGATGGACCACACCCTGCGCGACGACTGGCTGGACCAGCAGACCGAGACGGCGTTCACCCTCGCCGACGACCTCGGCAGCGCGCCCTGGTCGACGCTCTCCCTCCCGGTGGACGGCGTGCCGGTGGAGTTCCACTACCGCGAGTCCGAGTTCGGCTGGATCCTCGCCGGGTCCGCCCACGAGGGCGTGCACATCGGGGCGTACGGGCGGGGGATGAGCGCGTACGGTCTCGGCTTCGCGGCCATCAAGGACATCGAGACGTACGCGTAGCGACGCGGCAGGGCGGGGACGTACGCGCAGCGACGCGGCAGGGCGGGACGTACACGCGGCGACGCGACGGGGCAGGACGTACGACGTAGCGACGCGACAGGGCGGGCCGGATGACCACCGGCCCGCCCTGTACCGTCCCGACAGGCGTCAGAACTTGTTGCGCGGGGTGATCCCCAGCGACATGCCCGACAGGCCGCGCTGACGGCCGCCCAGCTTCTGTGCGATCGACCGCAGCGCGCTGCCGGCCGGGGAGTCGGGGTCGGACAGGACGACCGGCTTGCCCTCGTCGCCGCCCTCGCGCAGCCGTACGTCGATCGGGATCGAGCCGAGCACCGGCACCTCGGCGCCGACCGTGCGGGTCAGCCCCTCGGCGACCCGTGCGCCGCCGCCCGAGCCGAACACGTCGACCATCTCGTCGCAGTGCGGGCACGGCATGCCCGACATGTTCTCCACCACGCCGACGATCTTCTGATGGGTCTGCACGGCGATCGAACCGGCCCGCTCGGCCACCTCGGCCGCCGCCTGCTGCGGGGTCGTGACCACCAGGATCTCCGCGTTCGGCACGAGCTGCGCCACCGAGATCGCGATGTCGCCGGTGCCCGGCGGCAGGTCCAGCAGCAGGACGTCCAGGTCGCCCCAGTACACATCGGCGAGGAACTGCTGGAGCGCCCGGTGCAGCATCGGACCGCGCCAGACCACGGGCGTGTTGCCCGGGGTGAACATGCCGATGGAGATGACCTTCACGCCGTGCGCGGACGGCGGCATGATCATGTTCTCGACCTGGGTGGGCTTGCCGTCCGCACCGAGCATCCGGGGCACGCTGTGCCCGTAGATGTCCGCGTCCACGACGCCGACCTTCAGCCCGTCGGCCGCCATCGCCGCGGCGAGGTTCACCGTCACCGACGACTTGCCGACACCGCCCTTGCCGGAGGCGACCGCGTACACCCGGGTCAGCGATCCGGGCTGGGCGAAGGGCACCTCCCGCTCGGCGGTGGAGCCGCGCAGCGAGCTCGCCAGCTCCTTGCGCTGCTCGTCGCTCATGACGTCGAGGGTCACCTCGACCCGCGAGACGCCCTCGACCCGGGCGACCGCCTCGGTCACGTTCCGGGTGATCGTTTCGCGCATCGGACAGCCGGAAACCGTGAGATACACCGTGACAGCCACTACACCGTCAGGATCGATCTCGACCGATTTCACCATGCCCAGCTCGGTGATCGGGCGGTGGATCTCCGGGTCGTTCACTGTCGACAGTGCCTCAAGCACCGCGTCTTCCGTAGCCATACGGACGATGTTACGGCGCGGAGTGCTACGGGCGGGTAGCTCTTCAGCGGTCGCCTTCGTCACTCTCGGCCGGGGACAGCACCTGGCGGTCCTCCATGTCCCTCACCATGTCCTGGAGTTCCGAGCGGATCCAGTCCCGGGTGGCGACCTCGCCCAGGCCCATGCGCAGGGCCGCGATCTCCCGCGTCAGGTATTCGGTGTCGGCGATGGAGCGCTCGTTCTGCTTGCGGTCCTGCTCGTGCGTGACCCGGTCGCGGTCGTCCTGCCGGTTCTGCGCGAGGAGGATCAGCGGCGCGGCGTACGAGGCCTGGAGCGACAGCATCAGCGTCAGGAAGATGAACGGGTACTGGTCGAAGCGCAGCTCCCTGGGCGCGAAGATGTTCCACAGCACCCAGACGATGATGATCAGCGTCATCCAGACGATGAACCGCCCGGTCCCCAGGAACCGCGCGATCCGTTCCGAGAACCGGCCGAACGCCTCCGGGTCGTACTCCGGCAGCAGCCGCCGACGCGGGTCCTTCGGCTGGTCCAGCCGGGTGCGCGGGGGCCTCACCAGGCCCGAGGCGCCGGTCGACGCCGCCTTCGCCCGCTCGTCACCCGCCATGACCGATCCCCTCCTCCCCGTGCAGATCCGTCTCGCGCCAGTCGTCCGGCAGCAGGTGGTCCAGGACGTCGTCCACGGTCACCGCGCCCAGCAGCGAACCGGTCTCGTCGACGACGGGCACCGAGACCATGTTGTACGCGGCGAGATAGCTGGTGACCGTCGGCAGCGGGGTGTCCGGCGACAGCGGCACCAGGTCGCTGTCGACGATCGAGCTGACCAGGGTGAACGGCGGATCGCGCAGCAGCCGCTGGAAGTGCACCGTGCCCAGGTACTTCCCCGTCGGGGTGTCGTCGGGCGAGCGGCACACGTACACCTGCGCGGCGAGCGCCGGGGACAGGTCCGCCTGCCGCACCCGGGCCAGCGCGTCGGCCACCGTGGCGTCGGGCAGCAGCACGATCGGCTCGGTCGTCATCAGGCCGCCCGCAGTCCGCTCCTCGTACGACAGCAGACGGCGGACATCGGCGGCGTCGTCCGGCCGCATCAGCGCCAGCAGCCGCTCCTTGTCCTCCTCCGGCAGCTCGGAGAGCAGGTCGGCCGCGTCGTCGGGGTCCATCGCCTCCAGGACGTCGGCGGCCCGCTCCTCGGCGAGCTTGCCGATGATCTCCACCTGGTCGTCCTCGGGCAGCTCCTCCAGGACGTCGGCGAGCCGGTCGTCGTCCAGGGCGGCGGCGACCTCCGCCCGGCGTTTCGGCGAGAGGTGGTGCAGGGCGTTCGCCACATCGGTGGGCCGCAGCCGCTCGAACGTGGCGACCAGACTCTCCGCACCCTGGCCGTGCTCCTCCAGCGAGAAACCGCTGACCGCCGACCATTCCACCGTCAGGGTCTCGCCCTTGCGGCGCAGCGCCCCGCCGCGCCCCTTGCGGACGAAGTACTTGTCGATCTCCCAGTCGCGGCGGGCCGGCAGCTGCTGGATGGCCACGTCCAGGACGGTGACCTCCTCGCCGTCCTGGTCCTGGCCGTCCAGCAGCCGCACCCGCCGGTCCAGGAACTCGCCGAGGACGAGACGTTCGGTGGGCCGCTGTTCGAAGCGCCGCATGTTGACGACGCCCGTGGTGATGACCTGGCCGGACTCGACGCCCGTCACCCGGGTCATCGGCAGGAAGATCCGCCGACGGCTGATCACCTCGACCACCAGGCCCAGGATGCGCGGCGGGCGTCCGCCGACCCGCAGCATCGCCACCAGATCACGGACCCGGCCGACCTGGTCCCCGTTCGGGTCGAAGACGGGTACGCCGGACAGGTGCGAGACGAAGACCCTGGGGGTGACTGCCGCCATCCTGGGCCTCCCTCGTCCGTCCGTGTCCGCCGTGTCGTCACGTTCTTCGCGGCCGCCCACGCCCGACGGTCCCGGCCCGACGCCGACGCCGCCGACCAGCGGATCTCGCCGGTTCGCCGGGATCAGGCTAGCCCGTACCGCCGCACCGCGCCCCGGAGGACCCGTCCGTACGGCTGGCTGCCGGACGGTGCGCGCCACCCGGGTACGCTGCCGTCTGCCACCCCTGATCGCCGTCGAGAGGCAGTGCGCCCGTGACCTCTTTCGCCCCGGCCGTGCGGAACCATCGCCGGACCGCCCTCGCTCTCGTGCTGTGCGGAGGGCTCACCGCGGCCCTGGCCGCCTGCGGCACGGAGGAGGACCCGGACAAGGGGACCAACGGCGTCGCCAGACTCTCCGCCGCCGAGATCGACGAGAAGGCCAGAGCGGCGGCCGAAGCGGCGAGTGCCGTACGCCTGACGGGCACGCTCGTCAGCAAGGGCGGCACCTACCGGCTGGAGATGAAGCTCAACGCGGAGGGCGGCATGGGCTCGGTGACCTCCAAGAAGCAGAGCTTCGCCCTGCTGCGGGTCGACGACGAGCTCTATCTGAAGGCGCCCGCCGAGTTCTGGACCCACGAGGAGAGCGGCGGCGGCGAGGGCGGGTCCTCCGACGTGGCGGCCGCCGACAAGCTGGGCGGCAAGTACGTGAAGGTCCCCGAGGGCGACCCCAGCTACCGCCAGCTGCGCGGCTTCACCGACAAGAAGGTCCTGCTCGACGGGCTGCTCGCGCTGAACGGAAAGGTCAGCAAGGGCGGCCGGGACACGGTCGCCGGGCAGCGCACCATCCAGATCCTGGGCGGCAAGGGCGAGGGCGGGGCGTTCGACGTCTCGCTGGAGGACCAGCCGTATCCGGTCCGGGTGGCCCGGGGCGGCGGCGGGGGTACGGTCACGCTGGCCGACTGGGGGCAGGCCTTCCCCCTGGAGGCGCCCCAGGAGGACGACACCGTCGACTACGGCGGCCAGCTCCCCAAGTCCTCCGGCTGAGCCGACCGGGGCCGCTCACCTTTTGCGGGGCCTGGCTCAGCGCTTCCCGCGACGCTTCAGCAGCAGCCGGGGGAGCGCCGCCGGAGCCGGCTGCCGGGTGGTGGCCCCGGTCGGCAGGGGAACGGCCGCCAGCGAGGTCTCCGGCAGCGAGGTGCTGACGGTGCGGGGCGTCAGCCGCACCACGGTGCACTCGCGCGCCCACCGTTCCGTCATCGACTCGGCGTCCGGCGCGTTCAGCCGCTTGCCCTTCAGCTCGGCGACCGCCGCCTCCCACTCCTCGGAGCGCGGCGGCAGGAAACGCACCGCCGCACCCCAGGCGACGATCCGGCCGCCCTTGTCCTTGCTGCGTACGGTCACCTCGGCGCGGCCGCCGTCGGCCAGGCCCTCGGGCAGCGGCTGCTCACCGGGCCCGCCGCCGACCAGGTGCGCCGCGCCGTCGTGCCAGACGTGCCAGACGGCGCGGGCCGGCCCGTCGCCCCGCACCCAGACGAGACCGGACTTCTTCGTGGCCTCCTCGACGAGGGCCCTCTCCAGCAGGTCGGCGGCGGCATCGGGCGCGACGGCGTCAGTCATGGGCGCGAGCTTACTCAGGGCCCGCCCCGCGGTGTTCAGAGCCAGCCGTTGCGCTTGAGGATGCGGTGGATGGAGAAACAGACCACCCCGATGACGCCCAGCACCAGCGGATAGCCGTACTTCCACTCCAGCTCGGGCATGTGGTCGAAGTTCATGCCGTAGACACCGCAGATCATCGTCGGCACGGCGATGATCGCCGCCCAGGAGGTGATCTTGCGCATGTCCTCGTTCTGCGTGACGGTCGCCTGCGCCAGATTCGCCTGGAGGATCGAGTTCAGCAGTTCGTCGAAGCCGAGGACCTCCTCCTGGACCCGGGCGAGGTGGTCGGCGACGTCGCGGAAGTACTTCTGGATGTCCGGGTCGATCAGCCGCATCGGGCGCTCACTCAGCAGCTGCATCGGACGGAGCAGCGGCGAGACGGCCCGCTTGAACTCCAGCACCTCGCGCTTGAGCTGGTAGATCCGGCCCGCGTCCGAACCGCGCGGGCTGCCCTTGGCCGGAGTGGAGAAGACATCGATCTCCACCTCGTCGATGTCGTCCTGCACCGCCTCGGCCACCGCGATGTACCCGTCGACCACATGGTCGGCGATGGCGTGCAGCACGGCGGAAGGGCCCTTGGCGAGCAGCTCCGGATCGTCCTGGAGGCGGTGGCGCAGCGCGCGCAGCGAGCCCTGGCCGCCGTGCCGGACGGTGATGACGAAGTCCCGGCCGGTGAAGCACATCACCTCGCCGGTCTCCACGACCTCGCTGGTCGCGGTCAGTTCGGCGTGGTCCACGTAGTGGATCGTCTTGAAGACGGTGAACAGCGTGTCGTCGTAGCGCTCCAGCTTGGGCCGCTGGTGGGCGTGGACGGCGTCCTCGACGGCCAGCGGGTGCAGCCCGAACTCCCGGGCGATGCCCGCGAATTCGGCCTCGGTCGGCTCGTGCAGACCGATCCACGCGAAGCCGCCCTCCTCCCGCACCTGGAGCATCGCCCCGTGGGGTGTCGGGTTCGCGGGCGTCGCCAGCCGGCGGCCGTCGCGGTAGACGGCGCAGTCGACGACGGCGCTGGAGGCGGACGGGTCGCGGGTGGCGTCGTACGCGTTGTAGGGGGCGCTGTTCTTACGGAGGGACGGGCGCAGGGACGGGCGCACGGCGGCGCGCAGGTCACGGATCATCGACATGGCTGGCTCCTTCACGGAGGGCCGTCGGCGAGGGCGTGGAACAGCCCGGAATGGGGACGTGCGCTCACGTCCGCAAAGCGGGCGGCACCGCGCGGGCGCGATGACGGCGTTCGCTACAGACAGGCAAAAACGAAGGGCTCTTCCGTTGCGCGAACCACTGCCGAGGGGTCGTCCGGATACGACGGCGATGCCGGCTCCGGGCGACCGACGAGGCGTCGGATCAACGGGAAACGCGAGGCGCGGAAGAGCGGTTGGTACTGCACGGTCGACTTGGATCCATGGCAGTCCCCACCTCCTCCGGCCGGTCCCCCGTGGGGGACGACGTGTCGTCGGGACGAAGAAGAGCAACGCTTCTGCGTGCTGTCCCGACCGGCGGCCAGGCTATCAGCCGCCCCAGGCCCAATTCCGTACTTTGCCCGTTCCCTACGCGATCTATGCTCGCTGGATGGCAGAAATTCTCGCTCTGGTCGAGGCCCGGCTCCGTTCCGCCCTCGGAGATCCGGACGCCCGCGCCGATGTGACGTTCCTGGGCACCGACCGCATCGAGGTGCTGCGCTTCCTCGACGGCGACGTGGTGCGCTACGCGACGCTCGGCATGTCCGCGCAGCCGATGGCCGACCCCACCGCCCCGCTCGCCGACCCGGTGAAGGGCCCCCGCGCCGAGCTGATCCTGTCCGTACGGGGCGGACTCGCCGACACCGACCAGGTGCTGCGTCCACTCGCCGTGCTGGCCGCCTCCCCGCAGGTGGAGGGGGTGATCGTGGCGGCCGGCGCCTCCCTGGACCTGGGCGAGCCGCTGTGGACCGGGGCGCCGTTCACCTCGGTGCTGGTCGCGGAGTCCGGCGGTCTGGTGGAGGACCTGGAACTGGCCGAGCCGATGGACCCGGTGCGCTTCCTGCCGCTGCTGCCGATGACGCCCAACGAGGCCGCCTGGAAGCGGGTGCGCGGCGCGCAGGAACTCCAGGAACGGTGGCTGACGCACGGTACGGACCTGCGCGACCCGCTGCGCACGTCCGTCGTCCTGGACCAGTGAACATCCGGGGCCGCGCGCCGGACGGGTGATCGTCCTTGACGCGAGGACCGGCAGGGAGGACGGTTGGTGCTTATGAGGGGCGAACCCAGTTGCCCGAAGTGCGGTGGCCGGGTCAGGGCGCCCGGTCTCTTCGCCGACGCCTGGCAGTGCTCCGTGCACGGCCAGGTCCACCCGATGCAGCCGGTCATCCCGCCGAGCGTCGAAGGCCTCGGCGTCGTGGTGCACCGCGCCCAGGTCCCCGTCTGGATGCCCTGGCCGCTCCCCGTGGGGTGGCTGTTCACCGGGGTCGCCAGCGCGGGCGACGACCGCAGCGGCGGACGCGCGAGCGCCGTGGCCTGCTCCGGGCCCGGTCCGCTGGGCGGCATGGGCGAGCTGCTGCTGGTCGCCGAGGAGCTCGGCGTGGGGCTCGGCGCCCGGTACGCCGGGATCGAGGGCCCGGACCCCGGCCACCACCTGGACGTGGACTCCGCTCCCGACGCCAAGGTCCACGCCGCCGGCCGCCCCACCCCTCTCTGGCACGTCAAGAACGCCCCGGAGGACCGCGCCGTCTTCGCGGGCGAGGCGCGGGGGCTGTGGCTCTGGGCGATCCTGTGGCCCGAGCAGTCGGGGCTGCTGATGTACGACGAGCTGGTGCTCACCGACCTGCGGGACGCCGGGGGAGAGGTGGACCTCCTCCCCTGCGGCGCGCTCACCCCCCGCCTTCTCGCCCCTCCCGAGGCGCCGCCGCGGCAGGCGACGGGCGAGCGGTAGCGGCGTACGCGCCCCGCCCCGCGACCGAAAGAGATCCGCCCCGCGACCGAAAGACGCCCGGCCCGCGACCGAAAGACGCCCGGCCGGACGTCCGGCGCGCGGCGGTTATCCTTGAGCGGTCCCCCGTCCGCCCGCGAGCCCCGGAGTCAAGCGTCGTGCGCATCGACCTGCACACCCACTCCACCGCGTCGGACGGCACGGACACCCCCGCCGAGCTGGTCGCGAACGCCGCCGCCGCGGGCCTGGACGTCGTCGCGCTCACCGACCACGACACCGTCGGCGGCCACAAGCAGGCCATCGACGCGCTGCCCGAGGGGCTCACCCTCGTCACCGGCGCCGAACTCTCCTGCCGCGTCGACGGCGTGGGCATGCACATGCTGGCCTACCTCTTCGACCCGGCCGACGCCGAGCTGGAGCGTGCCCGGGAGCTGGTGCGCGACGACCGGGTGCCGCGCGCCCAGGAGATGGTCCGCAAGCTGCGCGCCCTCGACGTCCCCATCACCTGGGAGCAGGTCGCCCGGATCGCCGGGGACGGTTCGGTCGGCCGCCCGCACGTCGCCGCCGCCCTGGTCGAACTCGGCGTCGTGCCCACCGTCTCCGACGCGTTCACGCCCGACTGGCTGGGTACCGGCGGCCGGGCGTACGCCGAGAAGCACGAGTTCGACCCCTTCGAAGCGGTCCGCCTCGTGAAGGCGGCGGGCGGGGTCACCGTCTTCGCCCACCCGGCCGCCGTGAAACGCGGCGAGGTGGTCCCCGAGTCCACGATCGCCGCACTCGCCGAGGCCGGTCTCGACGGTGTCGAGGTCGACCACATGGACCACGACGCGCCCACCCGGGCCCGGCTCCGCGGCCTCGCCCGCGAACTGGGACTGCTCACGACCGGCTCCAGCGACTACCACGGCAGCCGGAAGCCCGTCGAGCTCGGCGCGTTCACCACCGACCCCGAGATCTACGGCGAGATCACCCGGCGCGCCACGGGAGCCTTCCCGGTGCCGGGCGCCGGCGGAGCCGGCCACCGCTGAGGCTGCCCCGCACTGACCGGCGGGCGCGTCGTCCGGATCAGGTCGGGCTCGCCGCGTCCGGCGGATCACGGCCGGACAGCTCCCGGGCCCCGTCCTCCCGCACCGCACCACCGCTCCACTCCCCGCGCGCCCCTGTGCGTACCGCCGCGTGCCCGGCACGGCGACGGCCGCCGCCCGGACCCCGCGCCCCCTCCGTACCGCCCGCTCTTCTCTCGCAAGGCTCACTGTGTTCGACGTCGCTGTCTTCGGATCCCTTTTTCTCACCCTATTTGTGATCATGGACCCACCCGGGATCACGCCGATCTTCCTCGCCCTCACCGCGGGCCGCCCCGCCAAGGTCCAGCGCAAGATGGCGCTCCAGGCGGTCATGGTCGCGTTCGGCGTGATCGCCGTCTTCGGTCTGCTCGGACAGCAGATCCTCGACTATCTGCATGTCTCCGTGCCCGCGCTGATGATCGCGGGCGGGCTCCTGCTGCTGCTCATCGCGCTCGACCTGCTGACCGGCAAGACGGACGAGCCGACGCAGACCAAGGACGTCAACGTGGCGCTCGTACCCCTGGGGATGCCGCTGCTGGCCGGACCCGGCGCGATCGTCTCGGTCATCCTCGCGGTGCAGCACGCCGACGGCGTGGGCGGCCAGCTCTCGGTGTGGTCCGCGATCGTCGCCATGCACGTGGTGCTCTGGCTGGCCATGCGCTACTCGCTGGTCATCATCCGCGTGATCAAGGACGGCGGTGTGGTGCTGGTGACCCGGCTCGCCGGCATGATGCTCTCCGCCATCGCCGTCCAGCAGATCATCAACGGCGTCACCCAGGTCATCCAGAACTCCTGACCCTCCCCCGCGCACCACAGCGCCCCCGCACGGACGTTCCGTGCGGGGGCGCTTCGTCTTTAGCGGCGCAATGCGATGAGGCGCGGGGCCTCGTCGGGCGTCATGAGCCCAGATGCGTTACGAAGCCGAGCTGTCGGCCGGCCGGATGTAGAGGCGCTGGCCCGTCGCCGCGGCCTGCTGCACGATCCGGTTGACGGAGGCGGCGTCCACGACGGTGCTGTCCACGGCGGTACCGTCGACGTCGTCGAGTCGCATGATCTCGAAGCGCATGGGGCTTCCCTTCGTCCGATCCTCCTGCTGGAGAACTACTGGCGCCGGTGGGGCGTCCCACCGGCAAGACCGGGAACGCGAGGCTTCCCTCGCGTTCCACGTGGGTGACAACGGCTTGTCCGCTGCAAACATTCCCTACGCTAAGGAAATTTTTTGGATGTCTAAGTACCCGTCGGTAGTCACGCCACCACAGACCACGAGGTTCGCATGAACGAGGCGGACGCGCAGTCCCTCGCGGGAGCCGACCTCGGCGCCCGCCTGGACCGCACCAACGAGCTGCTCCAGCGCATGCTCATCGAGGTCTCCAAGACCCCGTCGACGCACGCCATCTTCGTGGACGCCGGCTATGTGTACGCCGCGGCCGGGCTGCTCGTCACCGGCACCGAGGACCGGCGCTCCTTCGACCTCGACGCCGAAGGGCTGATCGAGGCCTTCATCGACAAGGCCCGCACCATCTTCGCGGACAGCCGGCTGCTGCGCGTCTACTGGTACGACGGGGCTCGCCGCCGCATCCACACCACCGAGCAGCAGGCCATCGCCGAACTCCCCGACGTCAAGGTGCGGCTCGGCAACCTCAACGCCAACAACCAGCAGAAAGGCGTCGACTCGCTCATCCGCACCGACCTCGAATCCCTCGCCCGGCACCGCGCCATCAGCGACGCGGCGCTCGTCGGCGGCGACGAGGACCTGGTTTCGGCGGTCGAAGCGGCCCAAGGCTACGGCGCGCGCGTGCACCTCTGGGGCATCGAGGCCGCCGAAGGGCGCAACCAGGCCGAACCGCTGCTGTGGGAGGTCGACAGTCAGCGCACCTTCGAGCTGGACTTCTGCCGCCCCTACGTCACACGGCGGCCCGTCACCACGTACGAGGACGACAGCCCGGCCCCCTCCCGGGAGGACGTCCGCTTCGTCGGCGCACAGATCGCGGCCGCCTGGCTCGCCGCCCGGGGCCGGGAGTCCCTCGCCGACCTGCTCCCCGGCCACCCCTATCTGCCGGGCTCCGTCGACCAGGACCTGCTGGTGGAGGCGGAACGCCTGCTCCAGCACTCGCTGCGCGGCCACGCGCACCTGCGACGCGCGCTCCGCGACGGGTTCTGGCAGCACCTGCAGTCGCAGTACTGACGGAAGCGGGGCCGGGGGCGGCGCGCCGGACTGCCGGTGGGGCGTGCCGCGGGCGCGAGCGGCGGGTCAGGCGGCCGTCAGGCTGTCCCAGAACGCGGCCAGGGCTTTCGCGGTCTCCTGCGGGCGGGCGGTGTTGGGGGAGTGCTCGGCGCCGGCGATCGTGGTGCGGCGGGCGCCGAGACGCCGCGCCATGGAGTCGAACAGCTCCACCGGCCAGACGTCGTCGCGCTCCCCGGACAGGACGTGGACGGGCAGCCCGACGGCGGCCAGCTCGTCCACCCGGTCCGGTTCGGCGGCCAGCTGGGCCCCGGTGGCGATCAGCTGGGCCGGGTGGTGGGCGAGCCAGCGGTGGCGCATGTCCGCACCGTCGCCGGTGTCCGCGTCCTGCGGGGGATCCAGCGCCCGCATCGCCTGCCACACCTCGTCCATGGACAGCACGGCCAGCGCGTCGCTCAGCATCTTCACCTTGTCCCGCTGGGCCGCGACGACCTCCGCCGGGCCCGAGGACATCAGTGTCAGCGAGCGGAACGGGGCGGCGTCCAGCAGGACGGCCGCGCGGGCGATCTGACCGCCGAGCGAGTGCCCGAGCAGATGCAGCCCGCCGTCCCCGGCACCCAGGGCTGCCGCCTGGGCCAGCACATCACGCGCCAACTCGCCCTGGGAGTAACTCTCCTGACGGTCCGTCCCCTGGGATTCGTACTGCCCCCGGCCATCCACGGCGACCACCCGGTAGCCCGCCGCGCACAGCGGCTCCAGCAGCGCGATGAAGTCCTCCTTGCTGCCGGTGTATCCCGGCAGCAGCAGGGCGGTGGACCGTGCGGGGGCGGGCGGTGCGGCGTCCAGGACGGCGAAGTCGCCGCGCCCGGTCTCCAGGACACGGGCACGGGCGCAGGGCGGCGGGGTGAAGGTGGGCGGGCGGCTCATACGGCGAGGCTATCCCCGCCGCACCCGTCCCCGCCTCACCGGGCGGCCCATCCGGCGACAGCGGCGGGCGTCTGCTCCGCGCCCCCGGGCAGCGCAACGGCCCCGGCCCCCGCTCGTGCGGGGGCCGGGGCCACAGGTGGTGCGGTGCGCCGGGAGCGTCAGCTCTCGGTCGTCGTCGATGCCTTGCCCGCCGGGCGGGTGGCGCGACGGCGGCGCGGCTTCGTCTCGGCGGCGGCCTCGCTCACCACGGCCTCGGCCTCGGAGACCACGGCGGCCTCCTGGGTCGCGGTCGAGGTGACGCTGCGGGTGGCACGGCGGCGGCGCGGCTTGGCGTCCGCCTCGGCGGCCGGGGCCTCGACGGCGGGCTGCTCGGCGGCGGCCGCCTTCGCGGTGGCCTTGGAGGCGGCCTTCCCGGTGACCTTGTCCGTGGTCGCCGTGGTCTCCGCCTTCGCCCGGGACTTCGTCGTGGCTCGGGCCTTCGGCTCGGCCGACGTGGTCTTCGCCGTGGCTCGGGCCGGACGACGACGCGTCTTCGCCTCGGGCTCCGGCTCGGCGGCCGGTGCGATCTGGAAGTCGACCTCGTCGGCCGGCTTCACGATCCGGGTGCGACGGCGCGGCCTGACGGCCTTCGGCTCGGCGGCCGGCTCCGCGACGCCCGCGGCGACGGCCACGGTCTGGAACTCGGCCGGGGCCGGCGCGGCCGGAGCCGCGGCGACGGGCGAAGCCGTCTCCTCGGCCACCGGCTTCGCGGCGGCACGGCTGCGACGGCGTCGCGGCTTGGTCTCCGGCACGGCCTCCGCGACCGGCTCGGCCACGGGCGCGGCCTCGGGAGCGGGAACCACCGGAGCCTCGGCGACCGCCACGGCGGCCTCGGCGACGGCCTCGGGAGCGCTGACGCGGGTACGGCGGCGACGGCGCGGCGTACGCGGCGCCTCGTCACCGGCCGGCGCTGCCGGGGCGGTCTCCTTGGCGGGTGCGGGCACCGTCGCGGCGCCCTCCTCCGCCGCGGAACCGCCACGGGTGCGGCGGCGCTGGCGCGGCGTACGGGTGCGGGGCTCGCGCTCCTCACGGGCGGGGGCCGGAGCGGCGGCCTTGCGGCCGCGACCGCCGGTCTCACCGAGGTCCTCGACCTCCTCCGCGCGCAGACCGGCACGGGTCCGGTCGGCGCGGGGCAGCACACCCTTGGTGCCCGCCGGGATGCCCAGCTCCTCGAAGAGGTGCGGCGAGGTGGAGTACGTCTCCGGCGGGTCCGGGAACTTCAGGTCCAGGGCCTTGTTGATCAGCTGCCAGCGCGGGATGTCGTCCCAGTCGACCAGCGTGATCGCGATGCCCTTGGCGCCCGCGCGGCCGGTGCGGCCGATGCGGTGGAGGTAGGTCTTCTCGTCCTCCGGCGACTGGTAGTTGACGACGTGGGTCACACCCTCGACGTCGATACCGCGCGCGGCGACGTCCGTGCAGACCAGGACGTCGACCTTGCCGTTGCGGAAGGCGCGCAGCGCCTGCTCGCGGGCGCCCTGGCCGAGGTCGCCGTGGACCGCGCCGGAGGCGAAGCCGCGCTTCTCCAGCTGCTCGGCGATGTCGGCCGCCGTGCGCTTCGTACGGCAGAAGATCATCGCCAGGCCGCGGCCGTCGGCCTGGAGGATGCGGGCGAGCATCTCCGGCTTGTCCATGTTGTGGGCGCGGTAGACGTGCTGGACCGTGTTCTTGACGGTCGTGCCCTCGTCGTCGGGCGACGTGGCGTTGATGTGCGTCGGCTGCGACATGTAGCGGCGCGCGAGGCTGATGACGGCGCCGGGCATGGTGGCCGAGAACAGCATCGTCTGGCGCTTGGGCGGCAGCATGGTGATGATGCGCTCGACGTCGGGCAGGAAGCCCAGGTCCAGCATCTCGTCGGCCTCGTCGAGGACGAGCCCGCGGATGTGGGAGAGGTCGAGCTTGCGCTGGCCCGCCAGGTCCAGGAGACGGCCCGGGGTGCCGACGATCACGTCGACGCCCTTCTTGAGGGCCTCGACCTGGGGCTCGTACGCCCGGCCGCCGTAGATCGCGAGAACGCGGACGTTACGGACCTTGCCGGCCGTGAGCAGGTCGTTGGTGACCTGCTGGCACAGCTCGCGGGTGGGGACGACGACGAGCGCCTGCGGCGCGTCGGTCAGCTGCTCGGGCGTGGCGCGGCCCGCCTCCACGTCGGCGGGGACGGTCACGCGCTCCAGGAGCGGGAGACCGAAGCCGAGCGTCTTGCCGGTGCCGGTCTTGGCCTGGCCGATGACGTCGGAGCCGGAGAGGGCTACGGGGAGCGTCAGCTCCTGGATGGGAAAGGGGGACGTGATGCCGACAGCCTCAAGGGCTTCGGCCGTCTCGGAAAGAATGCCGAGGTCGCGGAACGTAGTCAGGGTGCTGCCTCTTCTGTGAGACGCGGTCCGAGGCGAACGCTGGGGGTCGTACCGTGCCGGGGTTGGTCATCCGGCCGTGGATGGGCCGGGTGGCGCGGGACCACTGCCGTCGCTCGAGCGCTCGTGCCGCTGAGGGGGCCCCTCAGCTGCGGTCATACGTGTCGTACGCACCGCGTGGAGGGCTGTCGGGTCGGAGCCGATCGGGCCACCGACCGGGCATCCTCATTCAAGGGCGCGCCTCTGGCACAGCACAGTGCTCAGTAAGCGCAATACCACTGTACCCCGGATTCGCGCATGTGTGTTGGACGAATTCATCGGAACGGTATGAGGCCCCCGGCTGACCAGGCCCTTCCGCCCTGCGCGGAGCGGGCTATCGTTCCGTTCATGGAGACGCCTGACCACGCCACTGAGACCCCCGCCGAAGCTTCCGCGGCCACCGGGATCGCCGCCCAGGACTGGGCCACCGCGGCCGCCGACCCGCAGTACCGCGCCGCGGTCGTGGATCTGCTCGGCGCCCTCGCCTACGGAGAGCTGGCGGCCTTCGAGCGGCTGGCCGAGGACGCGAAGCTCGCGCCGACACTCGGCGACAAGGCGGAGCTGGCGAAGATGGCCGCCGCCGAGTTCCACCACTTCGAGCAGCTCAACCAGCGGCTCACCGCCGTGGACGAGGACCCCACCGCCGCGATGGAGCCGTTCGCCAAGGCGCTGGACGACTTCCACCGCCAGACAGCGCCGTCCGACTGGCTGGAGGGCCTGGTCAAGGCGTACGTCGGCGACTCGATCGCGAGCGACTTCTACCGCGAGGTCGCGGCCCGGCTCGACACCGACACCCGGTCCCTGGTGCTGTCCGTGCTCGACGACACGGGTCACGGGAACTTTGCCGTGGAGAAGGTGCGCGCCGCGATCGAGGCCGACCCGCGGCTCGGCGGACGGCTCGCGCTGTGGGCGCGCCGGCTGATGGGCGAGGCGCTGTCCCAGGCCCAGCGGGTGGTCGCCGACCGCGACGCCCTGTCGACGATGCTGGTGGGCGGCGTGGCGGACGGCTTCGACCTGGCCGAGGTGGGCCGGATGTTCTCCCGCATCACCGAGGCCCACACCAAGCGGATGGCGGCGCTGGGACTGGCCGCGTAACACCCCCTACTGGGCCGCCGCCGACCGGGCGAGGCGGCGGCGGCCCCGTGGCCGGATCAGAAGCGAGAGGGTCACCGCCCCGACGGACACGGCTCCGATCAGCGTCGCCAGGACATGGCCGGTATCCAGCGCGGCATGCGTCAGATACGCGCCGAACAGGGAGCCCAGCGTGCCGGTGAGATAAACCGCACGGTCGGACGGCAGTCGGTCGGCCAGTGATCGGAGCGCCGCCCAGGACAGGGCGAGTCCGAGAACGGCGGCGCCGAAGGATTCCCAGATCACAGAGGATCACCTCGCGGGGGTGTGCGGGGCGGGCAAATCGGTCGTAGGCGGTACTACCCCCGGCCCGTGGAGGGCAACCCTCCAGCGCCCGTTCCTACCCGTACGGGACCCGACGCCCTCCCCGTACGGAGCCGGCGCCGACCCCGTAGGGGAGACCCGGTGGCGCGCCGGCGGGAGAGGCCGGCCCAGAACAGAGGAGCGGCCCGGCGGGGGAAATCCCCGCCGGGCCGCTCCTGTGTTCAACGCGTCCGGTGGACTACAGCGCCCCGAACCCCACCCGCCGGGTGGTCGGCTCGCCGATCTCCACATACGCGATCCGGTCGGCCGGCACCAGGACCCTGCGGCCCTTGTCGTCCGTGAGGCTGAGCAGCTCCGCCTTGCCGCCCAGTGCCGCGGCGACCGCGCTCTCGACGTCCTCGGCGGAAAGCCCGCTCTCCAGAACGATCTCGCGGGGCGTGTGCTGCACCCCGATCTTGACCTCCACGGCTATGTCCCTCCGACGGTCAGTCCTTGCGCGGCGAACCGCGCCGTACGCAGCCACATTAGCCCGGCGGGAGCGGGGCTCAGGGCCCGCCCGGCAACGCCCGCAGCGAACACGGCGTCAGGCGTCCCCCGCCGGAGGGCTCAGCTCTGCTCGACGCCGTGCAGCGGGAAGCCCGCGATACCCCGCCAGGCCAGCGAGGTGAGGAGCTGGACGGCCGTGTCGCGGGGGATGGCGGACCGGCTGGAGAGCCAGTAGCGCGCCACCACCTGGGAGACGCCGCCGAGGCCCACGGCCAGCAGCATCGACTCCTCCTTGGACAGGCCGGTGTCCCCGGCGATCACATCGGAGATGGCCTCGGCGCACTGGAGGGACACGCGGTCGACCCGCTCGCGCACGGCGGGCTCGTTGGTCAGGTCGGACTCGAAGACCAGCCGGAACGCGCCGCCCTCGTCCTCCACGTACGCGAAGTAGGCGTCCATCGTCGCCTCGACGCGGAGCTTGTTGTCCGTCGTCGAGGCCAGCGCCGTGCGCACGGCCTGGAGCAGCGACTCGCAGTGCTGGTCGAGCAGTGCCAGGTAGAGCTCCAGCTTTCCGGGGAAGTGCTGGTAGAGCACCGGCTTGCTGACCCCGGCCCGCTCGGCGATGTCGTCCATCGCGGCGGAGTGGTAGCCCTGTGCGACGAAGACTTCCTGTGCGGCGCCCAGCAGCTGATTGCGTCGGGCGCGGCGGGGAAGGCGTGTACCCCGCGGGCGCGCCGCCTCTGTCTGCTCGATGGCTGTCACGCCGCCTCCCAAATAAGTGTTCCAGCACAGCCGGTCCGTGCACGCTGCGCCGTACAGCCATCGTACTTTTGGGTAACCCGGGTGTGCGCGGCGCGGACGCAGAATTTCATGGACCGGACAGCTGCGGAAGCCACAGTTATCCCTGGTCGCGAGCAAACCGGGGCGTATTACCGGTAATCGTCCTCATCCAAGGGAATCACCCTGCGCTGTTCCGCCACGTCGGCCTCATTGGCGGTGTCCGGATCGACGGTCCCGGCCCGTTCGTCGTCCTCGGGCCGGACGTCCGCCCGCTGCTCGGCAGCGTCCGCCTCCGGGGCCTCGGGCCCCGGCTGCTCCGGTTCGGCGTCCTCGAAGGTGTCCGGGTCGCTCGGGTCGACCGTCATGTGCAGCTCCCTTCCTTCCTCTGAAGCGTAGGTGGTGTCCGGCCATTCCGCGTGAGCGGCGGAACGGACCGGACACCCCCCGGTCACCCGTCCGCCCCGCGATGCGGCCTGTGATGGCGAACACATGAATGAGGGCGTGATCGTCTCGTAACATTGCCGCATGTCTTCGACCGAGCTGCCGGGTGTTCAGGCTGCCGCCGCCGCGGTGGCCCCCACGGTCAGTGCCGTCCGGGTCGCCGACGGCGAACGGCTGCGCTCCGTGTCGCTGCCCGGGATCGGCCTGAACGTCCGCTGCCGGCCGGGTGACCGGGCCGGGCTGCCCCCCGCGCTGTACGTGCACGGGCTCGGCGGCTCGTCGCAGAACTGGTCGGCCCTGATGCCGCTGCTGTCCGACGTGGTCGACGGCGAGGCGGTCGACCTGCCCGGATTCGGGGACTCGCCGCCGCCGGACGACGGCAATTACTCGGTGACCGGACATGCCCGTGCGGTGATCCGGCTGCTGGACGCGGAGCAGCGGGGGCCTGTTCACCTGTTCGGCAACTCGTTGGGCGGAGCCGTCGCCACCCGGGTCGCCGCCGTCCGCCCCGACCTGGTGCGGACCCTCACCCTCATCTCGCCCGCCCTGCCGGAATGGCGGGTGCAGCGGCCCGCCGTCCCGACCGGCCTCCTGGCGGTGCCGGGAGTCGCATCCCTGTTCGCCCGGCTCACGAAGGACTGGACGGCGGAGCAGCGAACGCGCGGAGTCATGGCACTCTGTTACGGCGATCCGGCACGGATCTCCGACGAAGGCTTCCGCGAGGCGGTGGCCGAGATGGAGCGTCGGCTGGCGCTGCCGTACTTCTGGGACGCGATGACGCGTTCGGCCCGGGGCATCGTCGATGCGTACACCCTGGGCGGCCAGCACGGACTGTGGCGCCAGGCCGAGCGGGTGCTCGCACCGACCCAGCTCGTGTACGGCGGACGGGACCAGCTCGTCTCGTACCGGATGGCACGCAGGGCGTCCGCGGCCTTCCGCGACGCCCGGCTGCTGACGCTGCCCGACGCGGGGCACGTGGCGATGATGGAGTACCCGGAGGCGGTCGCCCAGGCGTTCCGGGAACTGCTGGACGATTGCGGCGGGAGCTGATCCGGGGCGTGGGACGACACAGTCGAAAGGGCTCCGGGGCGATCCGTCCGGACGCCGGGGCAACGGAACCGGGCGGCGAGCGCGCCGCGGCGAGGCCCGCGTCCGGCGGCGGCCGGCGCAGACGGACCGCCCCCGCGCCGACCGGTGACGGGCGGGGCCCCTTCTTCTCCCCCGACGCCCCGCAGGTCCGTGGCGGCCACCCCGAACAGCGTGAGCAGGGCGGCGGCTGGGGCACCGGACCGGTGCCCCGCTACGGGCAGCCGCCCGACGCCCCCGCGCCCCGCGGCGCTCCCCATCCGCAGCCGCCCCACCCGTACCCCGGCCGGCACCCCGGCCCCGACAACCGCCCCGCCGACGCCGACGCCCGGCCGCATCCCGCCGGGCCCGCCGGGCCCGCAGGGCCCCAGGATGCCGCCGCCCGGCAGCAGGCCGTGGCCCGCCAGGTGACGGCCCAGCGCGCGGCACAGCGGGCCGCGGACGGCCGGGCGGCACAGCGGCCGACGTCTCCCGGTGGCCCGGTGCCGGGCCCGCGCCGGGAGTTCGTGGACGCCTTCGACGCCGACGCTCCGGCAAGCGCGCCCGCCGGGCCGCCGGGTGGCACCCCGGAGGGTGTGGACGACGCCGAGGCCGGGGAACCGGACGAACGCCCCGCGGCCCGGGGCGGCAAGGGGCGGACGTTCACCGGGATCGCCGCCGCGGCGGTGACCACCGTGCTCGCGGTCGTGGTGGCCGGGCAGGTCGCCGAGGACTCCGGCGACCGTGCGTCCGCGCGCGCCGCAGAGGTGGAGCGGCAGGGCCCGGGCGATGAGGCCTCCCGCTCCGACGTCCGCCCGACCCCGAAGCAGCCCTCGGCCAAGCCCGAGGTCAAGCCCCTCTCGTACGCGGACAAGATGGCGCAGCCGTTTCCGCTCGCCGCGGACCTGCGGGCGAGCGGCACGTTCGAGGCGGTGCCCGGTCTCGCGAAAGCCCCCGGAAAGGGGCAGAAGCACCGCTACCGGATCGACGTGGAGAAGGGCCTCGGCCTCGACGCCGGCCTCTTCGCCGAAGCCGTGCAGAAGACGCTCAACGACGACCGGAGCTGGGCGCACAACGGCGCGATGACCTTCGAGCGCATCTCGTCGGGCACCCCGGACTTCGTGATCACGCTCGCCAGCCCCGGGACCACCGGCGACTGGTGTGCCAAATCCGGTCTGGACACCACGATCGACAATGTCTCCTGCGATTCCGCCGCGACCAACCGCATCATGATCAACGCCTATCGGTGGGCGCAGGGCGCCGCCACCTTCGGCCCGGACAAATTGCTGCCCTACCGTCAGATGCTCATCAACCACGAGGTCGGCCACCGGCTGGGCCACAACCACGTGAACTGCCGCACTCCCGGCGCGCTGGCCCCGGTCATGCAGCAGCAGACCAAGACCCTCGAACTCGAAGGCATCAAGTGCAAGGCCAACCCCTGGGCGCACCCCGAGGGCTGACCCCCGCACATCCGTACGCGGATCGTCGGCCCGCCGCAGGCCGGCGGGGTGCGAGCGTCGAGCAGGGCGGCGAGGCGGAGTACGTGGAAGCGCCGGCCCCGTACAGGCGCCACAGGCCGACGGCCGTGTTCGCCCCCGCCCTCGATCCCGGGCTTGCGTTGGCCCGCCGGGCGATCCGCAAGGAGCTGGCCCGGGCCTGACCCTCCGTGACAACCGACCGCTGTATCGCGACGGAACGCGACCGGGGCGGGAAAGTTACGACGGTTCACCCCTTTCGGTGGTGCGACGGACAACCGTCCGTCGCACCACCGGCGTATCCGCTTACGGTCGTCCCGCTGTGAGTCGCCGTTTCAACGGCGGCCGCCCACAAGGGAGATCGGGGGTGTATTCGTGCGGATCGGACTGTTCACCGACAGTGCTCGCCCGTATGCGACCGGTGAGTCCGGCGGCCGGTGCGGCCAGGAGGGCCTCGGTGCGATCGGCCTCTGCCGCGCGGCCTCCCGGGGAGCGGCCGCCCTCCCGGGGCTCCTGGCCAAACGCTTCTTCGGGGTGCCGCTGCTGGTCACCGAGCACGGCGTCGGGGTCGCCGCAAGGGTCCGTGCGCTCGAACTCCTCCCCGTCGAACAGAACCTCGCGGCATTTCGCGGCATTTGCCTGGAGCTGATCTCGCACACCCCGGTACGGCCGCGACCGCGCCGGGAGGCCGACACGGCGCGGTCGCGGCCGTACCGGCGGGGGACACCGATGCGTGACCACCCGGCCCGCCACGAACCGAGCCTCCACGTACCGGTCCGCCACGAACCGGCTCTCCATGAACCAGTTCTCCACGCACCGGCCCGCCCCGAACCGAGCCTCCACGACCACGGAGACCCCCCGATGACCCGTCCGGACGACCCGGCGAAGTCCCTCCACCCCCGCCGCGACCTGTGCGAACGGGCCGTGGACCCCCGGGAGGCCGCCGCCGGACCGGAAGCGCACGGCCTCACCGGCCGCAGCGCCGCGCGCTATCGCCACCGGGACGTCTGCGCCCCCGCCGAGGAGCTGTACGCCCGCATGTCACCCCGCACCCGGGGGCCCGTCGGCGGCGGGCCCCCCGGCCCCGTTCCCGACGCCGACGCACGGGCCACGTGGACCCTCCTCGCCCTGCTCCCCGGAGCCGCCTGCCTGGCGACCGCCGGAGTGCTCCGGGTCACCGAGGGAGCCCTCGGCGACGGGACACGGACCCTCGTCACCGTCGTCGGCGCCGTCCTGGCCTGTCTGGCGCTCCGGGCGTGCCTGGGCCGAGGCCCCCTGCGGGCGCCCACAGGGGGCCGGGCCGGGCTGTACAGCTGCTGGCTGCTGGGTTACGCGGTGTACGGCGAGGAACTGCTCGCCCAGGTCATGACCGGTGGCCCGGACGGTCCGTGGGGCGGCACCCCCGCCCCGCTCCTCGGGTTCGCCGTCGCCGTCGCCCCGGCCGCCTGGTGCGCCCACCTCTTCGCCGTCCACGCCCACCGCGGACCGGCCGGCAGCCGCGCCCCGGAGGAGTCCGGCGCGGGCGTGCGGCCCCTGTTCCTGGCGGCCGTCATCCTCTTCCTCGGCGCGCTGCTGCCCCTGCTGTACCTGGCCGGCCTCGGCCTCGGAGGGGGCGGCGTGTCCGTGGCGGCCGCCTCCCTCGGAGTCCTGTTCTTCGTGGCAAGGCTGCTCGCCGCACACGGACTGCCCGAGCCGGGCGCCGTCGCACTTGCCGCGGCCTGCGCCGTCGAGGCCGGGGCCATGGCACTTGTCCTCTCGGCCCGGCTCCCCGGACTCGAACCCCTGGCCCAGCCTGTGGACGCCCTCGTCTCGGCAGGCGGGACCGGTGCCGTGCCCGCCCTCGCCTGTGGCGGGGCCGCCGTCGGCCTGCTGCTGCACGCGGCCTTCGCGCTCTCCCGAGCCGCCGCCCCCACCCGGACCTGAGCCGGCCCCACCGACGTACAACCGCCGCCTCACCGACCTGCCACCGCACGACCCACCCACGTTCCACCGCTTCACCGACCCACTTCCGCGGAGCCGACGCCGCGGACTCGTCCAGCACCGCACGACCGACCCGACGACCTAGGAGAAACCCGCCATGACCCCCCAGTCCCCCGCACCGGCAGTGAGCCGTCGGCACCGAGGCGGTGCGCGATGAGGGTGCTGCTGCTCGGAGCCAACGGATTCCTCGGCCGCTTCGTCGCCGACCGTCTGCTCGCGGATCCGGCCGTCCATCTCACGGCCCTCGGCCGCGGCGACGACGCCGACGTCCGCTTCGACCTCGCGGGCGGCAGTCCCGGGGCGCTCACCCGCTTCCTGGACGCCGTCCACCCCGGAGTCGTCGTCAACTGCGCGGGCGCCACGCGGGGTGGGGCCCGCGACCTGACCCGGCACAACACCGTCGCCGTCGCCACCGTCTGCGAGGCGCTGCGCCGCAGCGGCTGCGGGGCGCGGCTCGTCCAGGTCGGCTGCGCCTCGGAGTACGGGCCCTCGCAGCCCGGGTCCTCCACCGCGGAGGACGCGGTCCCGCGGCCCGGCGGCCCGTACGGCGTGAGCAAGCTCGCCGCCACCGAACTGGTCCTCGGCTCCGGCCTCGACGCCGTCGTCCTCCGGGTCTTCTCGCCCGTCGGCCCCGGCACCCCCGCCGGTTCCCCGCTCGGCCGGCTCGCCGAGGCGATGCGCCGGGCCATGCAGTCCGGCGACGGCGAGCTGAAGCTCAGCGGCCTCGGCGTACAGCGGGACTTCGTCGACGTACGGGACGTCGCGCGTGCCGTCCACGCCGCCTCGCTCTCCGCCGCCCAGGGCGTCGTCAACATCGGCACCGGGCGGGCCGTCCGCCTGCGCGACGCCGCCGCCGTCCTGGCGAGGGTCGCCGGGTACGCGGGCGCGCTCCACGAGCTGGACACGCCCCCCGCGCGCCTGCCCATCGGGGCCCCGCGCACCTCCGCCGAGTCCGTCATGGAACACCTCTCCGCCACCCCGTCCCCGTATCCCGACGGCTGCGGCGCCTGGCAGCAGGCGGACGTCCGCACCGCGCGGGACCGGCTGGGCTGGCGGCCCCGGATCAATCTGGAGGAGTCCCTGGCGGACATCTGGATGGAGGCGGCGTGCCGTATCTGACCGCGCCCACCGACGCCCGCCGCACCGCCGGTGGCGAGCCGCTCGGCTTCGGCGTCCCCGGCTACGCCCATCCGCTGCTGGCCCCCGCCGAATGGGCCGAGCTGGCCCGCCCCGGCACCCCGCTCCACTGGGCCGTCCTCAACATCGCGGACGGCCCCGGCTCCCGGCCCGACCCGCACTGCCTGGAGGCGGCGGGCAGGCTGCGCAACGCCCGCGAGCGCGCCCTGCACGGCGGCTCTCCGGACGACACGGTCCGGGCCTCCGGCGGCAGGCTGCTCGGCCACCTCGACCTGGCCTGGGGCGAGCGGCCGTTCGAGGAGCTGATCGCGGACGCCCGGTCCTTCATCGACTGGTACCGGACCGGCGGCTTCTATCTCGCCCGGTGCCCCGCCGAGCGGGCCGGACTGCCCGCCGTCCGTCGTCTCACCGGCACGCTCCACGCCCTGCTGGCGGAGAGCGACAGCGCCGACGCGGGGGGCCGCCTGGTGCTGGGCCACGGCACGCACCCGTATCCCGGGTACGCGGAGGCCGCCGACCAGCTGGTCACCTTCCAGGGCCCCTGGACCGATTACCGCTGGTCACAGGTGGCCGAGTGGACGGCCGACTACCCACCGGAGCGGTTCGCCCACTTCGTCCACGGTGTCCCGCGCACCCATCTGGAGGAGGCCATGCGGATCGCCCGCTGGCAGGGCGCCGGGACGATCTTCTTCACCGACCGGGACGGCCGGAGCGGACAAAGTGACCCATTCGCCGCGCTGCCCAGGTACTGGGACGAAATCGTCTCGCGGGTCGGACCGGGTATCTCGGAATGAGAAGGGGCGTGGCAGTGTTACGGGGAGAACAACCGTACGTAGTCGACCGTAAGAAGCCGGTCTACGTAGAATCCGACCACCTGCATTGTTGAGGTTCCTGTGTCGCTGCCACCCCTGGTCGAGCCAGCTGCTGAGCTCACCGTCGACGAGGTCCGCAGGTACTCCCGCCACCTGATCATCCCGGATGTCGGGATGGACGGACAGAAGCGTCTGAAGAACGCCAAGGTGCTGTGTGTCGGCGCCGGCGGCCTCGGCTCGCCGGCCCTGATGTATCTGGCCGCGGCCGGTGTCGGCACGCTCGGCATCGTGGAGTTCGACGAGGTCGACGAGTCGAACCTGCAGCGCCAGATCATCCACAGCCAGGCCGACATCGGCCGGTCCAAGGCGGAGTCCGCCAAGGACTCGGTGCTGGGCATCAACCCGTACGTCAACGTGGTCCTTCACGAAGAGCGGCTCGAAGCCGAGAACGTGATGGAGATCTTCGCGCAGTACGACCTGATCGTGGACGGCACGGACAACTTCGCCACCCGCTATCTCGTCAACGACGCCGCGGTGCTGCTGAACAAGCCGTACGTCTGGGGCTCGATCTACCGCTTCGACGGCCAGGCCTCCGTGTTCTGGTCCGAGCACGGGCCCTGCTACCGCTGCCTCTACCCGGAGCCCCCGCCGCCGGGCATGGTCCCCTCCTGCGCCGAGGGCGGCGTGCTGGGCGTGCTCTGCGCGTCCGTCGGCTCCATCCAGGTCACCGAGGCCATCAAGCTGCTCGCCGGCGTCGGCGACCCGCTGGTCGGCCGCCTGATGATCTACGACGCCCTGGAGATGCAGTACCGCCAGGTCAAGGTCCGCAAGGACCCCGACTGCGCGGTCTGCGGCGAGAACCCCACCGTCACCGAACTCATCGACTACGAGGCCTTCTGCGGTGTCGTGTCCGAAGAGGCGCAGGAGGCGGCGCTCGGCGCGACGATCACTCCCAAGCAGCTCAAGGAGTGGATCGACGGCGACGAGAAGATCGAGATCATCGACGTCCGCGAGAAGAACGAGTACGAGATCGTCTCGATCCCCGGCGCGAGGCTGATCCCGAAGAACGAGTTCCTCATGGGCACCGCCCTCCAGGACCTCCCGCAGGACAAGCGCATCGTCCTCCACTGCAAGACGGGCGTCCGCAGCGCCGAGGTCCTCGCGGTCCTCAAGTCCGCGGGCTTCGCCGACGCGGTGCACGTGGGCGGCGGTGTGATCGGCTGGGTCCACCAGATCGAGCCCGATAAGCCGGTGTACTAGAAGCACCCCGCACGGGGCTCTGTACGAGAACCTCCGTACGAGACCGTACGAGAAGCTCTGTACGGGAAAGGGGCCCGGTCCGCGCGCTGCGGACCGGGCCCCTTTCCCGTAGGACCGGCCTCCCGGGGGCGTCCCGCTACGAGCAGGTCCTGCCGTCCTCCGGGACCTTCCCGTCCAGGAAGTAGGCGTCGATCGTCGAGGTCACACAGTCGTTGCCGCCGTAGGCCCCGTGTCCCTCGCCCTTGTTGGTCAGCAGGATGCCGACGTCCTTGCCCAGCTCGTCCGCCATCCGCCGCGCTCCCTCGTACGGGGTCGCGGGGTCGCCGGTCGTCCCGACGACCAGGATCGGGCCCGCGCCCGGCGCGCTGGTCTCCGGCGTCTCGTGCTCCCCCTCGACCGGCCACTGGGCGCACCAGCCGGCGGTGTCCCAGGCCAGGAACGGGCCGAAGACCGGTGACAGCTTCCGGAACTCGGGCAGCAGCGCACGGGCCTCGTCCACGGTGGGACGGGAGATCGAGTCGGCGCAGGAGATCGCCCGCTGGGAGTGGCTCTGGGTGTCGTAACGCCCCTTCTCGTCCCGCCCGTTGTACGAGTCGGCGAGCCGGAGCAGACCATTGCCCGTGCCGTTGTTCTCCGCCTCGTCGAGCGCGGCCGTCAGGGCGGGCCAGCTCGACTCGGAGTACAGCGGGGTGACGATGCCGGTGATGGCGAGCGACTCGCTCAGCTCCCGGCCCGAGTCGGTCGGCAGCGGACTGCGGTCTATACGGGCCAGCAGCCGGGCGATGCGTTCGGAGCCCGCCTTCGGGTCCTGGCCGCGGTCCTTGAGGTAGTTGTCCAGGGCGCGCTGGAAGCCCAGGGTCTGGTTCCGGGCGTGCCCGGTCCCGTCGGCCGTCGGGTCGACGACCGCGTCCAGCACGGTGCGTCCCACCCTGTGCGGGAAGATGTGCGCGTACGTTCCGCCCAGCTGCGTACCGTAGGAGAAGCCGAAGTAGGACAGCTTCTCGTCGCCCAGGACCTCGCGGATCAGGTCCAGGTCGCGGGCGGCGTTGACCGTCCCGACATGCGGCAGGACCGCGCCCGAGCGGCGCTCGCAGCCGGCGCCGAAGTCCGCGGCGTCCTCGATGAACGCGGTCTCCTCGGCCGGGGTGTCCGGAGTCAGGTCGACGCTCCGGTGGGCCTGCTCCTGCTCCTTGTCGGTACGGCAGCGCACCCCGGAGCTGGCCGCGACCCCGCGCGGATCGAAACTCACCAGGTCGTAGCGGGAGTTGAGCTTCGCGTACGCGTCGGCCGAGCGCGGCAGCGTCCCGACGCCGGATCCGCCCGGCCCGCCGAAGTTGAACAGCAGCGAGCCGAGCCGCCGCTCCTGGTCACGGGCCTGCTTGCGGACCAGCGCCACGGAGAGCGTCTCCCCCGCCGGCTTCGCGTAGTCCAGTGGTACGTCCACGCTCGCGCAACGCCACACGGAGCCGGGCGCCTCGCCGCCCCGCGGGGCCTGGCAGCGCTGCCAGTCGAGGCGCTGCGAGGTGAGGGCGGAGGGCAGCTCCGGCGTCTTGGGGGAGTCCTTGAGCCCCGTCGGCGCGGGGGCGGCGGAGGCGTCGCCGGGGCGGCCGTGGGCCGGCTCGCTCACGTCCGGCTCCGTGCTCAACAGGCCGCAGCCGGCGAGCAGTCCCGCCGCGAGGAGGGCCGATCCTGTCGAGGCGACGGCCCGACGGACGCGACGATGCGCACGCATGATCCGGATTCCCTCCCCAGGGGGTGTCATGCCGGTCATGCTAACCGCCGTGCGCGGCAGGGGAGTCGGGGGCCCGTGTCACCCGCGTTCGGGGGTCGGTGTCACCCGCACACGGTGCCGGACTTCGGCACCGTACCGTTCAACAGATAGCCGTCCACCGCCCGTTGCACACAGGCGTCCTTGCTGTTGTACGCCCCGTGTCCCTCGCCCTTGTAGGTGAGCTCGACGCCGACGCCCTCCCCGAGCTTCTCCGCCATCGCCTTCGCGCCCGCGTACGGGGTCGCCGGGTCGCCGGTGTTGCCGATGACCAGGATCGGGGCGGAGCCCGGGGCGCTGACGTCCGGGGTCTTCCAGGCGCCCGCCACCGGCCAGCCGGTGCAGCTCATCAGCCCCCAGCCCAGATAGTCCCCGAACAGCGGGGACGCCTTGCGGAACGCGGGGAGTGCCGCCTTCGTCTGTTCCAGGGAGAACCGCTGCTTGCTGTCGGCGCAGTTGATGGAGATGTTGGCGGCGTTGGAGTTGTCGTACCGGCCGTCCTCCGAGCGGCCGTTGAGCGAATCGGCCAGGGCGAGGAGCAGCCCGCCGTTCCCGCCGCCCGCCTCGTCCAGGCCCTGTTCCAGCAGCGGCCAGGTCTCCTTGGAGTAGAGCGCGGAGGCGATGCCGGTGGTGGCCAGCGTCTGCGTCAGCGCCCGGTCGCCGAGCCCGTCGACGGGCTCCTTCTCCAGCTCGGCCAGCAGATCGGCGATGGCCTGCTCGACCTCCCGCTGGGTGGCCCCCGGCAGCGCGCAGTCGTCGCGTTCCGCGCAGTCCTTCGTGAAGTTGTCCAGGGCGAGCTGGAAGCCCTGGGCCTGGCCGATGGAGGACTGCTCGGCGTCCTTCGTGGGGTCGACCACCGCGTCGAAGACCGCCCGGCCGACCTTGTCCGGGAAGAGGTGGGCGTAGACGCCGCCCAGCTCCGTGCCGTACGAGATGCCGAAGTAGTGCAGCTTGTCGTCGCCCAGTACCGTGCGCATCAGGTCCATGTCGCGGGCCGCGTTCGTCGTGCCCACGAAGGGGAGTTCGGGGCCGGAGTTCTCCTCGCAGTCCGCGATGAAGTCCTTCTGACCCTGGACGAACTGCTTCTCCTCGGCCGCGTCGTCCGGGGTGGAGTCCTCCTGGTAGAACGCGTCGAGCTCGGCGTCGTCCGAGCACTGGACGCCCTCGCTGCGGCCGACCCCGCGGGGGTCGAAGCTCACCAGGTCGTACCGGGTGCGGAGCGTGTCGTACTCGGTTCCGAACGCGGGCAGCGTCGCGACGCCGGACGCGCCGGGCCCGCCGAAGTTGAACACCAGCGAGCCGATCCGCCGCTTCTGCTCCTTGGCCTTCGCCCGTACCAGCGCCAGCTCGATCGTGCGGCCGTCCGGCTCCGCGTAGTCGAGGGGGACGTCCATGAAGGAGCACTCCCACACCACGCCGCCCGGCAGCGGGGACGGCGACTCGCCGCCGCCCTGGGCCTCGTTCGGAGGCGGGCACGGGGACCAGCTGAGCTTCTGCGACGCCAGGTCGTCGGCGGTGGAGGACGGCGAGGCGGTCGACGCCCCGGTGGGCGTCGAGGACCCCTCCCCGTCGCCGTCGTCCGAACAGGCGGTCAGCGGCAGCAGCACGGTGGCGGTGGCGGCGAGGGCGGCGGCGCGCAGAGCGGGGGAAGTCCTCATGTCCCCATCGTGCGGCGGGGCACCGGGGAGCGCGGCCGGGCGCGGTCCATGCGGGTGGCGGAGCCGCTGCAGCCGCCGGGCCCCGCTCGGCTACAGCTCGCCCTTGCGGGTGAGCTGGTTGAAGCAGATCCACCCCGGCAGCACCGGCAGCCACAGCGTCATCACGCGGTACAGGACCACCGCGGGCGCCGCGACCTCCTTCGGCAGCCCGACCGCGATCAGGCCCAGCGTCAGGGCGCCCTCGACCGCGCCCACCCCGCCCGGCGTCGGGGCCGCCGAGCCGAGCGCGTTTCCGGCGAGGAAGACCACCGCGATGCTCGCGTAGCTCAGCTGGGGCACGTCCGGGCCGCTGAACGCCCGGATCGAGGCGTCCAGGCAGAGCACGAACAGGCCGGTCAGCAGCAGCATGCCGCCGATGCCGGTGAGCAGCTTCTGCGGCCGCTGCACCACGTCCAGCATGCGCGGCACCACTCCGGCGAACAGCGAGCGCACCCGCGTCACCACGAACTTGCGCAGGAAGGGGACCGCCGTCACCACCAGCACCAGCACCGCGACCGTGAGCAGGCCGGCGATCACCGTCCGGGACGGGGTCAGCGAGTCCGGGGTCCGCTCCGTGCCGGTGAGATAGCCGAACAGCGCCAGCAGCAGGATGTGCGCGCCGAGCCCGAACAGCTGCGAGGCCCCGACGCTCGCCACCGCGAGACCAGGGCGCACCCCGGCCCGCTGGAGGAAGCGGGTGTTCAGCGCCACGCCCCCGACCGCCGCGGGCGCGACGATCTTCACGAACGAGCCGGCCACCTGCGCCTTCACGGTCTTGCGGAACGGCACCCGCTCCGGTACGAAGCCCAGCAGGCTCATCGCCGCCGCCACGTAGCTCAGCGCCGAGAAGCCGAGGGCGGCCGCCACCCAGCCCCACTCCGCCTGCTCCACGACCGTCCCGAAGTCGGCCTGGGTGACCTGGGAGATCAGGTAGTACGCGGCGATGGCCCCGGCGATGAAGCTGAACAGGGTGCGGGGCTTGATGCGCTCCAGACGGACCGGTTCGACCGGGGCCTGCGGGCGGATCAGCAGCACCTGACGGCGGATCTGGGCGAGCAGATCCTCCTCGCGGGCCTCCTCCAGCGCGTCGTCGATGGCGCGCTTCTCGGCCTGCTTCTCGGTGCGCAGCGACTTGCGCTCCGCCTTCTGGTCCGCCTTGGGCACCGTCCTGGGGCCCGTCCGCCGTTCGCCCTTCCGGTCCGCGCCGTGCTCCGGGAGGGCCTCCCCGGCGGACTCCGCCGCGTCCCGCGCCTTCGCCTGCTTGGCCGCCTGCGAGGCCTCCACCACCGCCTCCCGCTCGCGCTGCGAACGTTCGCGGGCGATCCGGCGCAGCGTCGCCCGGGTGGAGCGGCTCAGCGCGATCGGCTGGAGCAGCGGCAGACAGTCCGCCACCGCGTCCGGGCCGAGTACGGCCAGCGCCCCGGCGACGGACCGCTCGGCGCCCACCCGCAGCCCCAGCGTGGTCAGCAGCTGGGCCACGTCCATCCGCAGCACCAGATCGCCCGCGGCGATCTCGCCGCCGCGCAGATCCGTTACGAACGCCCTGCCGGAACGATCCACGAGCAGCGCGTCACCGGTCAGCCTGCGGTGTGCGATCCGCCGTGACTGGAGGGCCTTCACCTGACGCCAGGTGCCGCGCACCAGCTCGTCGGTGATCTCCTCGTCCTCCATCGAGTCCAGCGTCCGGCCGCCGATGTGCTCGTAGACGAGCATCACCGCGTCGGGGCCCAGCTCCGAGGTGGCGATCAGCTTCGGCGCGTTCGCCCCGGCGGCGATGGCCGCGTACGCGAGCAGCGCCTCCTGCTCCAGCGCCTGGCGCAACGACTGGATCGAGCGCCGCTGGGTGATCCCGCGCAGCGTGAGCCGCCGCCAGGCCCGGTAGAAGAATCCCTGGGCCTGCTGTTCCCGGTCGACGACGGTGACGTCCAGCGGCGGGCCGTCCTCCAGGGTGACCAGATAGCGCCGCCCCCGGTCGTTCTGGTCGGCGTGGTCCGGGGCGTCCTCGGTGCGCATCGCCGCGACCGGGCGGAAGCCCACGTGACGCAGACCCGCCATCAGGTGCTGGCCGGTGGGGCGGACGTTCGGCGAGCCGACCGCGTACAGCGTCCCGTACGCCACGGTCCAGCCGATCAGCACGGTGAGGATGATCGAGAACGGGGTGGTGTACCCGCCGACGAGCATCGCGAACGCGTCGAGCAGCAGCACCACCCAGAGCACCACGCGCCAGCGCGGCCGCCGTGCCATCCCGACCGCCGTCATGTACGCGATGACCGGGGCGAGATAGCCGTGTACCGGGTCGGTCAGCCCGCCGGCCGTCTGGGGCTGGGTCAGCGCGTCCTGGATGGTGCCCGGAGCGGACCGCGAGACCCAGAGGTCGGTGGCGAGCGTCACCCCGTGGGCGAGCACGGCGGCGAGCACGCCGTCCGCGATGCGGAGCCCGTCGCGTTTGATGAGGCGCTCGATGGCGAAGGCGACCGGCACCAGCAGTACGGCGATGCTGGACACCAGACCGGCGATCTTGATCAACAGGTCGGGCGCCTGCTCGGTGCCCTTGGAGATGTCGTCCTCAAGACCGGTGGTGGTGCCCTGGGCGAACGCCGAGATCGAGAACAGGACCGCGATCGCCAGCACCCCGATGAGCAGCCGCACCAGGTCGGAGGGGCGGTGCACCCGGGCGGGGAGCAGCGGCTCGTCGCCGGAGACGTGGTCGGTCGAAGCGGCCTCGGCGGAGGCCAGGGTCGAGCCGGCCAGATGTCCGGTGGTGGATGTCGTGGGGCCGTCGGCACGGGGGGCCCCGGTGGCGGAGCGGGCCGCTCCGGAGGACTCGGAATCGCCCTGCGGGCGCTCCCCGGCATCGGAGGCGTCCGCCGCCTTCGGTGGCTGCACGCCCTGCTCCTTCGTCGCCTCTGGTTCGTCTTCGTGTTCTGGTATCACCGGTCACCGCTCGCATGATGGTGGCACGGCCGGTAGACAGAGGAGGGCATCAGGGTGCATTGCGCGGGCGCGGGAAGCGCAACATACGCTCCTTTCCACCCGTGTGCACGTCGGGTGCCCGGACGGTCACCGGCGCGGCCGGGCTGTCGGTGGCGTACGGCAGGATGGGACGGATGAGCCAGGACCAGACGGGCAGGGGCGGGTCCGGCACCGCCCCGGCCGGCGCCGAACTGCCGGAGTACGCGGAGCGCGTCCTCGACGTGACCGATCTCATCCCGCCCGGCCGGGTGATGACGTACGGCGACATCGCGGAGTGGCTGGGCGAGGGAGGACCCCGCCAGGTCGGCCGGGTCATGGCGCTGTACGGATCGGCCGTGCCGTGGTGGCGCGTCGTCCGCTCCGACGGGACGCTGCTCCCCGCCCACGAGCTGCGGGCGCTGGACCACTACCGCGCCGAGGGCACCCCGCTGCGCGAGGCGTCGCGCCAGACGGAGGGGCACATTCCGCGTATCGACATGCGGCGCGCCCGCTGGGACGGCGGCGCAGACGGCGGGCGGGCGGATGCCGCGCCCGATGACGGGCACGGTCCGGGGGGCGCGGTCGGTCGGGGTGGCTCGGGCAGTCCGGGCGGCCGGGGTGGTGTGCGTGGCCAGGGTGGTTCGGGCGACCGGGGTGGTCCGGGCGGTCGGGGTGGCGCGGGTGGTCCGGGCGACCGGGGTGGCGCGGGTGGTCCGGGCGGCGCGGGCGAGATAGCTCACATCTGACAGCTTCCGCCATCGGCCTCCGGCGGGTACGGCCCGGCGCGGCAGAGCACGTGACGAGGGACGCGGCACAGCCGCTGCCTCCCGCGCCGTCGCTGGCGTAGCGTCGTCATCACGCGGCACGCTCCGCCCCTCCCTCTTCCCCGGCTGCACCGACCCCGCCCTCCATCACCCGTACACCCGCGCACACCCCGCGTACACCCACCAGGACCGGCGATCCACGTGAGTTCCTCCACCACCCGGCACAGTCCGCACCGTGAGTCACGGCCGCGGACCACGGGTGCGTACCGTCTGGTGCGCACTCCGCCGGGCTCCGTGGATCCCCCCCTCCTGGACGCAGGCCAGCGCGCGGTGGTTGACCACCCCGGCGGCCCGCTGCTGGTCCTCGCCGGGCCCGGCACCGGCAAGACCACCACCCTCGTCGAATCCGTCGCCGCACGGGTGAACCGCGGCGCCGACCCGGCCCGCATCCTCGTCCTCACCTTCAGCCGCAAGGCCGCCGTCGAGCTGCGCGACCGGATGGCCGCCCGCCTCGGGGCGGCCCGGGGCCCGCAGGCCACCACGTTCCACTCGTACTGCTACGCCCTGGTCCGGGCCCACCAGGACGCCGATCTGTTCGCCGATCCACTGCGTCTGCTGTCCGGACCCGAGCAGGACGTCACCGTCCGCGAGCTGCTCGCGGGCCAGCTCGACCTGGAGAAGGAGGGCCTGGCCCACGTCCGCTGGCCGGACGAGCTGCGGTCCTGCCTGACCACCCGCGGCTTCGCCGACGAGGTGCGCGCCGTGCTGGCCCGCAGCCGTGAACTGGGTCTCGGCCCGGACGCGCTGGCCGCCTTCGCCCGCCGCACCGGCCGCCCGGACTGGACGGCGGCGGCCCAGTTCCTCGCCGAGTACCTCGACATCCTCGACGCCCAGGGAGTCCTGGACTACGCGGAGCTGGTGCACCGCGCGGTCCTCCTCGCCGAGCGCCCCGAGGTCGCGGAGCGGCTGGCCGGGAGCTACGACGCGGTGTACGTCGACGAGTACCAGGACACCGACCCGGCCCAGGTGCGCCTGCTCCACGCGCTGGCGGGCAACCGGGGGCGCGCGCCGTACGACCGGGGGCGCGGTGCGGATGCGCGCGGCGGGCGGACCCTGATCGCCTTCGGCGACCCCGACCAGTCGATCTACACGTTCCGGGGCGCCGATGTGAACGGCATCCTCGACTTCCCGGACACCTTCCGCCGGGCGGACGGGGGCCCCGCGCCCGTGGGCGTCCTCACCACCTCCCGCCGCTCCGGGGCCGGACTGCTCGCGGCGACCCGGCTGCTCACCCGCCGGATGCCCCTGACCCGGCTGCCCGCAGAAACGGTCCGCGCCCACCGCGACCCGGCTGCCGTCCGGGACGGCGGCCAGGTCGAGACGTACACCTACCCGACCGCGTCCACGGAGCTGGAGAACATCGCGGACCTGCTGCGACGCGCCCATCTGGAGGACGGGGTGCCGTGGCAGGAGATGGCCGTGCTGGTACGGGCCGGAGGCCGCTCGCTGCCCGCCGTCCGCCGCGCCCTCACCTCCGCCGGCGTCCCCCTGGAGGTCGACGGAGACGATCTGCCGCTGCGCCACGAACCGGCCGTCGCCCCCCTGCTGACGGCGCTGCGGACGGTGGCCGCGGCGGCGCTGCGCCACGGCCCCGCCGAAGCGGAAGCGGAAGCGGAGGATCAGGCCGAGGAGGGAGCCGCCGCTGAGCGGGCCGATGAGGCAGCAGACCAGAGGGCCGATGAGGGAGCTGAGGAGGCAGCCGGGAGGCGGGCCGAGGAGGCAGCGGGAGAGGGAGCCGAGAAGAGGGCCGAGCAGGGAGCGGGAGAGGGAGCCGAGAAGGGGGCCGAGGAGGGACCGGGGGCGGCAGCCGAGGAGGGCGCGGAGGAGGGTTCCGTTCCCTGGATCGACACCGAGACCGCCCTCACCCTCCTCGCCTCGCCGCTCGGCTCCATGGACGCCGCCGACCTGCGCCGCCTCGGCCGGGCCCTGCGCGACGAGGAGCGCGCCGCCGGGATCCGGGTCCCCGCCCCCTCCGACGCCCTGCTGGCCCGCGCCCTCGCCGAGCCCGAACGGCTCGTCACGCACGACCCGGCGTACGCCCGCGGAGCGCAGCGCCTCGGTGCGCTCCTGCGCAAGGCCCGCGAGCTCCTCGAAGGCGGCGGCACCGCTGAGGAGGCCCTGTGGGCCCTGTGGAACGGCACCCCCTGGCCCGGCCGGCTGGAGCGGGCCGCGCTGCGCGGCGGGGCGGGCGGGCGCAACGCCGACCGCGATCTCGACGCGGTGTGCGCCCTGTTCGACACGGCCGCCCGCGCCGAGGAGCGCACCGGCGGGCGCGGGGCCCTCAACTTCCTCGAAGAGGTCGACGCCCAGGACATCGCCGCGGACACCCTCTCGCGGCGGACCGCCCGCCCCGACGCCGTACGCCTGATGACCGCCCACCGCTCCAAGGGCCTGGAGTGGCGGCTCGTCGTCGTCGCCGGGGTCCAGGAAGGCGTCTGGCCCGACCTGCGCCGCCGGGGTTCCCTCCTGGAGGCCGACCGGATCGGCCGCGACGGACTCGCCGAACCGCTCACACCCGGGGCCCTCCTCGCCGAGGAGCGCCGGCTCTTCTACGTCGCCGCCACCCGCGCCCGCGACCGCCTCGTCGTCACCGCCGTGAAGGCCCCCGCCGACGACGGCGACCAGCCCTCCCGCTTCCTGAGCGAGCTGGGCGTCGAACCCCGCGACGTCACCGGCCGCCCCCGCCGACCCCTCGCCGTCGCCGCGCTCGTCGCCGAGCTGCGCGCCACCACGGTCGACCCGGCCGCCTCCGAAGCGCTGCGCGAGGCCGCCGCCCACCGCCTCGCCCGGCTCGCCGCGCTCACCGACGACGAGGGGCAGCCGCTGGTGCCCGCGGCCCACCCCTACCGCTGGTGGGGCCTGGAGGAGCCGACCCGCTCCGCCGTCCCGCTGCGCGACCGCGACCGGCCCGTCACCCTCTCCGGCAGCGCGCTGGACCAGCTCGCCAACACCTGCGCCCTCCAGTGGTTCCTGGGCCGCGAGGTGAAGGCCGACGCCCCGGCCACCGCCGCCCAGGGGTTCGGCAACGTCGTCCACGTACTCGCCGACGAGGTCGCCTCCAGCCGCACCCCCGCCGACCTGGACGTCCTCATGGAACGCCTGGACTCCGTGTGGAACGGCCTCGCCTTCGACGCCCCCTGGAAGTCCGAGCAGGAGAAGGAGCACGCCCGCGCCGCCCTGGAGCGCTTCCTGCACTGGCACGTCCTGGACCGGGGCGGCCGCACCCCCACCGCGAGCGAGCACGACTTCGACGTGACGCTGGAGGCGGGCGAGTACGCCGTCCGCGTCCGGGGCTCCATGGACCGGGTCGAACAGGACGCCGAGGGCCGGGCGTACGTCGTCGACTTCAAGACCGGCAAGGGCGCGCCCACCAAGGACGAGGTCGCCGCCCACCCCCAGCTCGCCGTGTACCAGCTCGCCGTCCGTGAGGGCGCGGTCGACGACCTCTTCGACGGCCGCCGCCCCGAACCGGGCGGCGCCGAACTGGTCCAGCTCCGCCAGCCCGCCCCCAAGAAGGAGGGCGGCGACGCCTTCCCCAAGGTCCAGGCCCAGGAACCCCTGGCGGGGGAGTGGGTCTCCGGCCTGCTCGCCACCGCCGCCGGAAAGGTCCTGGACGAACGCTTCACACCCACCACCGGCGCCCACTGCGCCCACTGCACCTTCCGCGCCTCGTGCAGCGCGCAGCCGGAGGGCCGTCAGGTGGTCGATTAGCCGATCACAGGCCCTTGACCGATCAGAGGCCGTCGGCCGATCAAAGGCCGTTGACCGGTCAGGGGCCCTCGACCGGTCAGAGGCCGCCGGGTGGCCAGAGGCCGTCGGTGGCCGAGCGGTCGGCCGGGCATCCGGTTCGTGCCGGGTTGTCGGTGGGGCCGGTTACCGTTGCTCGGGTGTCCTCACGCATCACCGATCCCGAGCAGCTCAAGGAGCTCCTCGGGATCCCGTTCACCCCGGAGCAGATGGCCTGCGTCACCGCGCCGCCCGCCCCGCAGGTGATCGTGGCCGGAGCCGGGTCGGGCAAGACCACCGTGATGGCCGCCCGTGTCGTCTGGCTGGTGGGCACCGGACAGGTCGCGCCGGAGCAGGTCCTCGGCCTCACCTTCACCAACAAGGCGGCGGGCGAGCTGGCCGAGCGCGTCCGCAGGGCACTGATCGCCGCCGGGGTCACCGACCCCGACGTCATCGACCCGGACAACCCCCCGGGCGAGCCCACCATCTCCACGTACCACGCCTTCGCCGGCCGCCTCCTCACCGAGCACGGCCTGCGCATCGGCCTGGAGCCCTCCACCCGCCTCCTCGCCGACGCCACCCGCTACCAGCTCGCCGCGAAGGTGCTGCGCGAGGCCCCGGGACCGTACCCGGCGCTCACCCGGTCCTTCCCCACCCTGGTCAGCGATCTCCTGGCGCTCGACGGGGAGCTGTCCGAACACCTCGTACGCCCGGGCGCTCTGCACACGTACGACACCGGGCTGCTGAGCGCCCTGGAGCACACGAAACTCAGCAACGCCGACCTGCGGAAGATCCCCGAGGCCGCCGAGGCCCGCCGCTCCCTCCTCGCCCTCACCGAGCGCTACCGGGCCGCCAAGCGCAGCCGGGACCTGGTGGACTTCGGCGACCAGATCGCCCTCTCCGCCGAGCTGGCCCTGACCCGGCCCGAGGTCGGGAGGATCCTGCGTGAGGAGTTCCGGGTGGTCCTCCTCGACGAGTACCAGGACACGTCGGTGGCCCAGCGGCTGCTGCTCTCCGCCCTGTTCGGAGCCGGTACGGACGCCGCCGCCACCGGCCACGCGGTGACCGCCGTGGGCGACCCCTGTCAGGCGATCTACGGCTGGCGCGGCGCGTCCGTCGCCAACCTCGACGACTTCCCCGAGCACTTCCCCCACGCCGACGGCGCCCCCGCCACCCGCTACAGCCTCAGTGAGAACCGGCGCAGCGGCGGCCGTCTCCTCCAGCTCGCCAACGGCCTCGCCGAACCCCTGCGGGCGATGCACGAGGGCGTCGAGGCGCTGCGCCCCGCCCCGGGGGCCGAGCGGGACGGCATGGTCCGCTGCGCCCTGCTGACCACGCACACCGAGGAGATCGACTGGCTCGCCGACTCCCTCGCCCACCTCGTGCGCACCGGCACCCCGCCGGGCGAGATCGCCGTCCTGTGCCGCACGGCCGGGGACTTCCCCGCGATCCAGGCGGCGCTGGTCGCCCGGGACGTCCCGGTCGAGGTCGTCGGCCTCGCCGGGCTGCTGCACCTGCCGGAGGTGGCGGACCTGGTCGCCGTCTGCGAGGTCCTCCAGGACCCGGGGGCCAACGCCTCCCTGGTCCGCCTCCTCACCGGACCGCGCTGGCGCATCGGCCCCCGTGACCTCGCGCTCCTGGGCCGCCGCGCCCGCCTCCTCGTGCACCGGGCGGGCCACGCGGACGACGCCGACGCGGACCAGCGGCTCGCGGAGGCGGTCGAGGGCACGGACCCGGCCGAGGTGATATCGCTCGCGGACGCGCTGGACACCTTCCTGGTCGTGGGGGACGCGGCCGACGACGGGCTGCCGTTCTCCGCCGAGGCCCGCGTCCGCTTCGCCCGCCTCGCCCGGGAGCTGCGCGACCTGCGCCGCTCCCTCGCGGACCCCCTGATGGACGTCCTGCACCGCGTCCTGGCCACCACAGGACTGGAGGTCGAGCTGTCCGCGTCCCCGCAGGCGCTGGCCGCCCGCCGCCGCGAGACCCTCGCCAACTTCCTGGACATCGCGGCCCGGTTCGCCTCCCTGGACGGCGAGGCGACTCTGCTCGCCTTCCTCGGCTTCCTGCGGACCGCCGCGCAGTACGAGAAGGGCCTCGACAACGCGCTGCCCGGCGGCGAGAACACCGTCAAGGTGCTCACCGCCCACAAGTCCAAGGGCCTGGAGTGGGACGTCGTCGCCGTGCCCGGACTGGTCACGGGCCAGTTCCCGAGCGACCGTGCCCGGGAGGCGTGGACCGCCCAGCCCCAGGTGCTCCCGCACGCCTTGCGCGGAGACGCGGAGACCCTCCCGGCCCTCGACACGCGCGACGGCCTCGACGCCAAGGGGATCAAGGCGTTCAAGGCGGAGATGAAGGAGCACCAGCACACGGAGGAACTGCGCCTCGGCTACGTCACCTTCACCCGCCCCCGCTCCCTTCTCCTCGGCTCCGGCCACTGGTGGGGTCCGTCGCAGAAGAAGACCCGCGGCCCGTCCGCCTTCCTCGACGCGCTGTACGAGCACTGCGCCGCGGGCCACGGCGAGATCGAGGCCTGGGCGGACGAGCCCGCCGACGACGAGGAGAACCCGGCCCTCGTGGAGCGGGACGCCGACCTGGCCTGGCCGCTCCCGCTCGACGTCGACGCGCTCGCCCGCCGCCGCGCCGCCCGGGACACCGTGCTGGCCCACCTGGAACGGCTGGCCACAGGCGAGCCTTCGGACGAGCCCGATGACGTACCGGTCGACGAGGCGCTGTTCGAGGAGGGACCGGTCGAGGAGGGTCCGGTCGAGGAGGGTCCGGTCGACGAGGACTGGGACTGGGACTGGGACGCACTCCCCACCGAACGGCCCCCGGGCTCACCGGGCGCACCGGGCGCGGCACCGGCCACCGCACCGCGGACCGCGCAGGACACCCCACCGGAGACCGCACCTGACACGGGACAGGTCAGCGCACCGCCCCCGCCCCCGCACATCCCGGCCGCCCGCCACCCCCAGGAGGCGGGTACCCCGCAGCGGCTCACGCCCGAGGAGGCCCGCACCCTCGCCTCCTGGGACCGGGACCTGGACTCCCTGGCCGGGGAGCTGCGCCGCGCCCGCGCCACCGTGCGCGAGGTTCTCGTGCCCGCCGCGCTCTCCGCCACCCAGCTGCTGCGCCTGGCCGAGGACCCCGACGCCTTCGCCAAGGAGCTGGCCCGGCCCATGCCCCGCCCGCCCCAGCCCGCCGCCCGCCGGGGCACCCGGTTCCACGCCTGGGTGGAATCGCGGTACGAGGAACTGCCGCTGCCCATGCTCGGCCCCGACGAACTGCCCGGGGGCGACGAGAGCGACGCGGAGATCGCCGACGAGCGGGACCTCGCCGAACTGAAGGAGGCGTTCGAGCGCACCGCCTACGCCCGGCGTACGCCGTACCGCGTGGAGACCCCGTTCCAGATCACCCTGGCGGGTCGCGTGATCCGGGGCCGGATCGACGCCGTCTACCGCACGGGCGACCGGTACGAGATCGTCGACTGGAAGACCACCCGCCACCGCACCGCCGACCCGCTCCAGCTCGCCGTCTACCGGCTGGCCTGGGCCGAGCTGCACGATCTGCCGCTCGAAGCGGTCACCGCGACCTTCCTCTACGTACGCAGCGGGGAGACCGTTCATCCGCAGGACCTGCCGGGCCGGGCCGAACTGGAGCGGATCCTGCTGGACGAGCCGGCCCCCGAGGACGGATAGGCTCAAGAGCATGAGCGAGACCCCGGACAGCGCCGTCCGTACGTACACCGAACAGCACCGCGCAGCCTTCCTCGACGACCTCGCGGAGTGGCTGCGTATCCCGTCCGTGTCCGCGCAGCCGGAGCGCGACGGGGACGTACGGCGCAGCGCGGAGTGGCTGAGCGCCAAGCTCAAGGAGACCGGCTTCCCGGTCACCGAGATCTGGGAGACCCCCGGAGCCCCGGCGGTCTTCGCCGAGTGGCCCAGCGAGGACCCGGACGCCCCGACCGTCCTGGTCTACGGCCACCACGACGTACAGCCCGCCGCCCGCGAGGACGGCTGGGCCACCGACCCGTTCGAGCCGGTGATCCGGGACGGCCGGATGTACGGACGCGGCGCGGCCGACGACAAGGGCCAGGTGTTCTTCCACACCCTGGGCGTCCGCGCGCACCTTGCCGCGACCGGCCGCACCACCCCCGCCGTGAACCTCAAGCTGCTGGTCGAGGGCGAGGAGGAGTCGGGCTCCCCGCACTTCCGCGCCCTGGCCGAGCAGCGGGCGGCCAGGCTCGCCGCCGACGCGGTGATCGTCTCGGACACCGGCATGTGGGACGAGGACACCCCGACCGTCTGCACCGGCATGCGCGGCCTCGCCGAGTGCGAGATCGAGCTGTACGGCCCCGCCCAGGACATCCACTCCGGATCGTTCGGCGGAGCCGTCCCCAACCCGGCCACCGAGATCGCCCGCCTCGTCGCCGCCCTCCACGACGAGGACGGCAAGGTCGCCGTCCCCGGCTTCTACGACGGGGTCACCGACCTCACCGACACCGAGCGGGCCCTCTTCGCGGAGCTGCCCTTCGACGAGGCCACCTGGCTGCGCACCGCGAAGTCGGGGGCCGCGGCCGGCGAGGCCGGATACTCCACGCTGGAGCGCGTCTGGGCCCGCCCCACCGCCGAGGTCAACGGCATCGGCGGCGGCTACCAGGGCGCCGGCAGCAAGACGATCATCCCCTCGTCGGCCCTGGTGAAGATCAGCTTCCGGCTGGTCGACGGCCAGGACCCCGACCACGTCCAGCAGGCCGTCCGGGCGTGGGCCGAGGCCCGGATCCCGGCGGGCGTCCGCCACCGGATCGCCTTCCAGCCGGCCACCCGCCCCTGCCTGACCCCGCTGGACCACCCCGCCCTGAAGGCGGTGGCCCGCGCGATGGGCCGGGCCTTCGGGAAGAAGATCCTCTTCACCCGCGAAGGAGGCTCCGGCCCCGCCGCCGATCTCAGGGACGTGCTCGGCGCACCCGTCCTCTTCCTCGGTATCTCCGTGCCCTCCGACGGCTGGCACGCCCCCGACGAGAAGGTCGAGCTCGACCTGCTGTTCAAGGGTGTGGAGACGACCGCCCACCTGTGGGGCGAGCTGGCCACGGCACTGCGCTGAACGCCCGGGACTGCTGAACGCCCGGAACCGGAACTCCGCTGAATCCTCTGCACACCCTCCACGTACCTGTGCACACCCGATCCACCCAGGGGGAGTAGGAAGCACCTGTGAGCACCTTCGACAACGCCACCGCAGACCGCCCGATCGGCCTCACCGCCCCGAGCGGCATCGACCGCGCGGCACACCACCGCCTCGACGAGGCGTGGCTGGCCGTGGCGTGGAGCCACCCGACGACCCGCGTCTTCGTCGTCTCCGGCGGCCAGGTGCTGATCGACGACACCCCCGACGGGGGCACGGAGATCGTCATGACCCAGGCCTTCGAGGCCCCGGTCACCGAGACCCACCGGTATTTCCTCGGCACCGACGAGGGTGGCGTCAGCTACTTCGCGCTCCAGAAGGACGCGCTGCCCGGCCGCATGGACCAGTCGGCCCGGCCCGCGGGACTCCGCGAGGCGGGTCTTCTCCTCGGCCCCCGTGACGCGGGCCTGATGGCGCACGCGGTCGCCCTGGAGAACTGGCAGCGGCTGCACCGCTTCTGCTCCCGCTGCGGCGAGCGCACCGTCATCGCGGCGGCCGGCCACATCCGCCGCTGCCAGGCCTGCGGCGCCGAGCACTACCCGCGTACCGACCCGGCGGTCATCATGCTGGTCACCGACGACCAGGACCGGGCCCTGCTGGGCCGCCAGGTGCACTGGCCGGAGGGCCGCTTCTCCACGCTCGCCGGGTTCGTCGAGCCGGGGGAGTCGATCGAGCAGTCCGTGGCCCGTGAGGTGTACGAGGAGGCCGGGATCACCGTCGGCGAGGTCGAGTACATCGCCAGCCAGCCGTGGCCGTTCCCCTCCAGCCTGATGCTCGGCTTCATGGCGCGGGCGACGTCCTTCGACATCACCGTCGACGGCGAGGAGATCGAGGAGGCCCGCTGGTTCTCCCGCGAGGACCTCACCGCCGCCTTCGAGTCCGGCGAGGTCATGCCGCCGTTCGGTATCTCGATCGCGGCGCGCCTGATCGAGCTCTGGTACGGCAAGCTGCTCCCGAGGCCCGGCAGCGTGCAGCGGAACGGCTGAGCGACCCCGGACACAGCCCTGCCCCCGGCGCCGCCGGGGGCAGTCGTGCGCGTGACGGGCGGTGCTTCCCTCGGCCGGATCAGGCGGCGAGCGCCTGCTTCACCTGGGCGAGAGACGGGTTCGTCATGACCGACTCGGTGCCCGAGGGGGCCACGATCAGCAGCGTGGGGACCGTCTGGTTTCCGCCATTCGCCTTCTCGACGAACACGGCCGACTCCGGGTCGTGCTCGATGTTGACCTCGGTGTAGGCGATGCCCTCGCGGTCCATCTGGCTCTTCAGCCGGCGGCAGTAGCCGCACCAGGTGGTGCTGTACATCGTCACAGTGCCCGCCATGTCGCTGGCGCTCCTTCGTCTCGTCCGTACGCTGCGCGGCCCGCAGCGTCACTCGTGGTCCGGCCGCTGTCCGCGGCCTTCCCCAACCTTGAGGAACGTACGGGACTCGGCCACCATTCCCATCACGCCCCCGCGCCGTCGTCACACTGCCCTCGCACCGACCCCGCGCCGCCCTCGCACCGGTCTTGCTCCGTCCTCGCACCGGTCTCCGTACCGGCCCCCCGGGCCGCAGGGGCCGGTACGACGAATACCTCACCCCTGTGGACAACCGCCGCGCCCGCCCCGTGGGACCTGGCAGCATGGCGGTGTGACAGCAGCAACGCACTCCACCCTCTTCCCACAGGTCCCCGAGACCCCGGACGCCGTGCTCGACGGGCTCGACCCCGAGCAGCGCGAGGTGGCCCTGGCCCTGCACGGACCGGTGTGCGTGCTGGCCGGGGCCGGCACGGGCAAGACCCGCGCGATCACCCACCGCATCGCCTACGGGGTGCGGGCGGGCATCCTCCAGCCGGCCACCGTGCTCGCCGTCACCTTCACCAACCGGGCCGCCGGAGAGATGCGCGGCCGCCTGCGACAGCTCGGCGCGACCGGCGTCCAGGCACGGACGTTCCACTCCGCCGCCCTCCGGCAGCTTCAGTACTTCTGGCCGAAAGCAGTCGGTGGTGAGCTGCCCCGGCTGCTGGAGCGGAAGGTGCAGCTGGTAGCCGAGGCCGCCGCCCGCTGTCAGCTCCGGCTCGACCGCAACGAGCTCCGGGACGTCACCAGCGAGATCGAGTGGGCCAAGGTCACCCAGACCGTCCCCGCCGACTATCCGGCGGCGGTCGAGAAGAACCGGCGGGACGCCCCCCGCGACCCGGCGGAGCTCTCCCAGGTCTACTCGATGTACGAGCAGCTCAAGCGCGACCGGTCGGTGATCGACTTCGAGGACGTGCTGCTGCTCACCGTCGGCATCCTCCAGGACCGCGGCGACATCGCCGAGCACGTGCGCGGCCAGTACCAGCACTTCGTCGTCGACGAGTACCAGGACGTGAGCCCGCTCCAGCAGCGGCTGCTCGACCTCTGGGTCGGCGACCGGGACGATCTCTGCGTCGTCGGCGACGCCAGCCAGACGATCTACTCCTTCACCGGGGCCACCCCCGACCACCTGCTGAACTTCCGCACCCGCCACCCGGGGGCGACCGTGGTCAAGCTGGTGCGGGACTACCGCTCCACCCCCCAGGTCGTCCACCTCGCCAACGGCCTGCTGAGCCAGGCCCACGGCAGGGCCGCCGAGCACCGGCTGGAGCTGGTCTCGCAGCGCGACAAGGGGCCCGAGCCCGTCTACACCGAGTATTCCGACGAGCCCACCGAGGCCGAGGGCACCGCCCGGCGCATCCGCGATCTCGTCGCCGCGGGCGTGCCGGCCGGTGAGATCGCCGTGCTCTACCGCGTCAACTCCCAGTCCGAGGTCTACGAGCAGGCCCTCGCGGACGCCGGGGTGCCCTACCAGCTGCGCGGCGCCGAGCGCTTCTTCGAGCGGGCCGAGGTCCGCGAGGCGGGCACCGCCCTGCGCGGCGCGGCCCGCGCCGGGCGCAACGACTCCCTGCTCGACGACGCGGAGGGGCTGCCGTCCCAGGTGCGGGCGGTGCTCTCCACCAAGGGCTGGACCAGCCGGCCGCCCGCCGGATCGGGGGCCGTGCGCGACCGCTGGGAGTCGCTGGCCGCGCTGGTGCGCCTCGCGGAGGACTTCGAGACGGCGAAGCCCGGGGCGACCCTCACCGACCTGGTCCGTGAGCTGGACGAACGGGCGGCCGCCCAGCACGCCCCGACGGTCCAGGGAGTGACCCTGGCATCGCTGCACTCGGCGAAGGGCCTGGAATGGGACGCCGTGTTCCTGGTCGGCCTGACCGAGGGCATGATGCCGATCGCCTACGCCAGGACCGACGAGCAGGTGGAGGAGGAGCGGCGCCTGATGTACGTCGGGATCACCCGCGCCCGCGTCCATCTCTCGCTCTCCTGGGCGCTGTCCCGGTCGCCTGGCGGCCGGGCGAGCCGTCGGCCGACCCGCTTCCTGAACGGGCTGCGCCCGGGCTCGGCGGCCCCGGGCGCGCGGAGCGGGGCCGGGGGCGGCGGGGGCATCGACCGGGGCACCGGCCGGGCCGCGGGGGCGAGCCGGGCTCCGGCGGTCGAGCGGAAGCACCGGGGCCCGGTGCGGTGCCGGGTCTGCGGACGCACGCTCACCGACGCGGGCGAGATGAAGCTGATGCGTTGCGAGGAGTGCCCCTCGGACATGGACGAGGGGCTGTACGGGCGGCTGTACGACTGGCGCTCCGCCCAGGCGGCCCTGCTGGGCCAGCCCGACTTCTGCGTGTTCACCGAGAAGACCCTCATGGCGATCGCCGAGGCCGTTCCGTCCACCGAGGGCGAGCTGGTCGTCATCGCCGGCGTCGGCAATCGGAAGTTGAACCGCTTCGGCGCCGACGTTCTGGCTATCTGTGCAGGTGAGACGGTTGACGGTGAGCCCGAGGAGGGTGTCGACGAGAGCTGAGGAAAACTCGTGCAGAAAATAGTTTGCGCCCGCCCCAGTCGTCACCATAGGTTCTTAACCACGGGAACAGCGACTTCTCTGAAGCCCTGATTCCGTGCTGTACTTATCCGAATACGCAGGATCGGCCCTGGCCGGTCCCCCTGAGACGCCGAGAGGAGGCGATTGAAGTGATCAGCATCATCGAAACCCAGAAAATGACCGATCTCTCGGTCGTCTCCACCTGCTCGCTCGGCCTCACCCGCTCCTCGGCTGCCTCGCTTCGCGCCACCGGTCTGTCCGGCGTCTCCGCCGTCCGTCCGCTGTCCCTGGCGAGCCTCCCCGTGACGCGGGAGCGCAATGAGCGACCGATCGAGGCACCGGCGGCAGCAGTAGCGAAGGCAGCGCAGGCTCAGGCCTATGCCTTTGCGGCAGCCGGTGCCGGAGCCAAGAAGCAGACGCAGCAGCACCACACGATGTGGGCCTTCCGTGGGCCTGAACCCTGGAGTGATCCAGCCTGATCCAGTATCAGGCCGGCGCCTTCAGGGCCGCGGAACCCCACTCGGGATCCGCGGCCCTTTTGTTTTGTCCGAACGGACGAGACGGAACGAAGGAGCCTCGGGACAAGCAGGACTTGGTACCAGCAGCCGCCAACCGGCCAACAGGCCGGCACGACCAGACGAGGACACCACCCACCGTGCACATCGAAACGCACGCCCCGTCAGTACCGCTTTCCACCCCGATCTCGCCGCCCGGCTCCACGGAGGACTCCGCCTTGACCCCGCTCACCACGCTCACCGCGCTCGACGACGCCATCGAGAACCTCGGCGTGCCCGTTCCCTGCCGTTCCTACGACCCGGAGGTCTTCTTCGCCGAGTCGCCCGCCGATGTCGAGTACGCCAAGTCCCTCTGCCGCACCTGCCCGCTCGTCGAGGCCTGCCTCGCCGGGGCGAAGGACCGCCGCGAGCCGTGGGGTGTCTGGGGCGGCGAGCTCTTCGTCCAGGGCGTCGTCGTGGCCCGCAAGCGTCCGCGTGGCCGTCCGCGCAAGAACCCGGTCGCAGCGTGACCGCGACCTGTGGGGTCCCCGCCCCCACACGCAGGCTCCGCCTCGGAACGATCGACCGTCCCCAGACCCATGACCCCCGGAATCAGGCACCGATGATCACCCCCACGAAGGAGCCCGTCGGCTCCGCAACCCCCGACGTCACCATCATCGGCGCGAACGACTCGCGCCAGAACAGGACCCGCGAAATGCAACTCATCCCAGAAGCCATGGCTCGTGCGCATATGCACGACCGCCTGCGGGAGGCCCAGGTGGACCGCCAGTCGGCCCGCCTGATCGCCGCCCGCCGGATGCAGCGCCGAGCGGAGCGCGCCTCGCTGCGCGCCCGCCGCGCGCTGGCCATGGCGGTCATGCACTGACCGAGCACCCATCACCTCACCGCGGGGCCGTCCGGACAAGGGCGGCCCCGCGGTGCGTTGTGCGGACGCCCGTCCGGTCACGGGGATATCGTCAGGAGGTGGACGAGGAGACCCATCCCCCCGGACAACCCGCTGAGCACAGCGTGGTGTGCGCCCGCTGCGGCACCGCCGCCGAAGGCGACACAGCCCCTCCGACCTGGCTCTGCTCCGTGGAGGACGGACGCCGTCTCCTCTTCTGCGAGGGCTGCGCCCGCCTCCACATCCGCGCGATCGAGAGCCGACTCGATTCGCTCTGGTGGTGACCGAGGCCTCCCGGCCCGGCCTCCCTTACGCCTGGACGGGCTCCCCTTCCGGCTCGCCCTCCTCCTCGGTGTACTCCGAGTCCGCCGCCCCCGAGCCCGCGGCCCCCGTGTCCACCGTCTCCGTGTCTTCCGTCTCCGTGCCTTCCGAGAGGAACCCCGGCAGCCACGCTTCGAGCTCGTCGCGCAGCCGGACCGTCGCGCCGAGCTGGCTCAGTACCCCGATCGTGCTGAGCGTGACCCGGTGTATGAGGACATAGGACGGGGGGAGATTCAGCTGCTTGCCGAGCTGATGGGCGGGGGAGCGCGGATCGGCTATCCGGGCCGCCTGTTCACGGATCCAGCCCCGGCTGAAGGTGAACTCCTCCACCCGCGTGGGCTCGATGATCGGGAGCAGGTAGTCGAGCACCGCGTCCGGGTCCAGTTCGATCGACTCCTTCACGAAGCCCTCTTCGCGCAGCAGCCCGTACACCCTCGCCGCGTCGCCCTCCAGCGTCAGCCGCAGGCAGTCGCCGATGTTCCGCGGCAGGCCGCCCGGCAGCCGGTCGACCGTGCCGAAGTCCAGCACTCCCAGCCGCCACGACCCGACCGGACCGCCGTCCCCCTCCGTATGCCCCGCGTCCTGCGCCGCCGGGGGCAGCAGCCGGAAGTTGCCCGGATGCGGGTCGGCGTGCAGCAGCCCGGTGCGTGCCGGGCCGGAGAAGAGGAAGCGGGCCAGCAACTGCCCCGCGCGGTCCCGCTGTTCCGTCGTCCCCTCCGCGATGACCTCGGACAGCGGGATCCCGTCGATCCACTCCGTCACCAGCACCTGGTCGGACTGGTGCACCACCTGAGGGATCACCACATCCGGGTCGTCCTCGAACTCCGCCGCGTGCTCCTGTTGGGCCCGCGCCTCCAGCTCGTAGTCCAACTCCTCCGCTACCCGGTCCCGCAACTCCTTGATCAGCGGTTTGACGTCCATCCCCGGGACCAGCGGGCCGAGCAGCCGGGCGAAACGGCTGAGTTGGGCGAGGTCGGAGAGCAATGCCTCGCCCGCGCCGGGGTACTGCACCTTCACGGCGACCTCGCGGCCGTCGTGCCACACCGCCCGGTGCACCTGCCCGATCGAGGCGGCAGCCGCCGGCGTGTCCTCGAACTCCAGGAAGAAGTCCCGCCAGTCCTCCCCGATCCGTGTTGCGAGAACCCCGTGGACCGTGCGCGCGGGCAGCGGCGGCGCGGCCTCCTGGAGCTTGGTCAGCGCGGCCCGGTAGGGTCCGGCGACCTCCTCGGGCAGAGCCGACTCGAAGACGGAGAGGGCCTGGCCCAGCTTCATGGCCCCGCCCTTCAGCTCGCCCAGGGTCTTGAACAGCTGGTCCGCCGTGCGCTGCTGCACCTCGCGGGCGACCAGCTCGGCCGACTTGCCGCCGATCCGCTTGCCCAGCCCCCATGTGGCACGGCCGGCGAAGCCGAGCGGAAGCGCGGCCAGCTTGGCCGTACGCGTAACCGCCTTCCGGGGAAGATCAGACATGTGCCCCTCCAGTTCCCAGACTGCCGTGCCGCTCGTGCCTCCGGGATTTCTCCGGCGTACGGCGGTCACCCCGCCATTGTGTCCTGCGCCGGAAGAGCACCGGAGGGCCGTTCCCTCATAGTGCTCCCGGCCGCCCCGCAGGAGCAGTCCGGGTGCGGGCCGATCGGCTCGGAACGCCAGTCCAGCAACGGGAGAGCGGCCTCCCAGCGAGCTCCGGTACTGGCAGGGAGGTCCCCGTCCAGAAACGCGAGGGCATGTGCCGCGGCGAGACCGGCGACCGCCGTCGCGAGCCCCAGATCGCAGGCGGGCACCGCTCCCCGCCGCCCGGATCGCCACTGCGCCAGCATCCGGGGCCACTGCGGATCCCGGTCCGCACGGTGCAGCTCCAGGCACCCCGCGCAGCCCGTGCCCCCGGGCAGGACGAGAGGCCCGACCACCCCGGTGGCCTCGATCACTCCGGCGTAGAGGTGAGGAGTGCCCGACGCGATCCAGGGGCCGGCCGTGTCCGCGACGGGTGCGTACACCGCGAGGCCGTCCCGGGGCGCGACGACGATCAGGGACAGGACGGGCTGTCCGGCGCTCCCCGGCAGGCCGGCCTCCGCTCCGTCCGCCGTCGCTCGCCGGGGAGCCGGTCCCGGTGCGGACCGGCGGACGAGTCGGCGGGCCGCCACGTCGCGCCGTTCCCCCACGGCTGCCGGGGGGAGCCCCGCGGGCGCCACGTCCCAGGGCTCGGCCCGGCCCCCGTCGAGCACTTCCACATGCCCCACCCCCGCACCCGAGAGCACCGAGGCGATGGACGCCCCGACCCGGCCGGCTCCCCGTACCTGGACCCGCATCGCCCGCCGGGCCGCCATCCGGCGCGTGCCGCCCCCCGGCTCGGGGCGGACGACCGACAGGGAGGCCACATCGGGGCGCTGGCGGTCCATCACCTCGGCGCGACGACACAGGACATCGGAACCCGGACCGGCCGACCTCGGGTCGTCCAGGAGCCCAGCCTCCGCCAACCGGGTCAGCAGGGTGTCCACCTGATGTTCCGACAGGTCCAGAGCGCGGGCCTCCTCGTGCAGGAGCCGCAGCCCGCGCGTGCCGTCGAGCAGTTCCAGAAAGCTCCCCGTGGCGAGGTCCACCGGTCCGAGCGCCACAGCATGTGCGGGTGTCACACCGAATTGCACGGTGTTCCGTCCGCGCCAGGCGCGACGCAGTGCGGGCTTCAGCATCGGATACATGATTTCTCCCCCGAGCGGTGTGGCGGGCACAGGTGTGCTCGCAGACCGGTTGATCCACGGGTCTTTCCGCAGGACCTCCGCCAGAATGCGGGGCCGCGCCGAACCGTGCCCGGAGTTGTCCACAGGTACCGGCCATCGATCATTCAAGCCCTTGATCGTTCAATCCTGTGGTCGTTCATATGCTGCATGCCGTGTGTGAATCGCCGCGGGAGCGTTCCCGGGCGGGACTTCCCCCACCGACAGCGGGTAACGTCGTGGCGTGCCCGCCGACCCGTCGCCCGGCTTCGCCGGGGAGCCCCCCGCGCCCAGCGCCGGAAGCCATCAGCGCAGCGCGGCAGCCCATCCGGCCCGCGCTTCGGCGACGAGCGCGGTCGAGGTCCGCCGGAGCACCCGACGCAGGAAGTCGGTCTCCGCGTACCGGGAGGGCGACCGCACGATCGTGCTCATCCCGGCCCGGATGTCGGAGGCGGAGGAGCGGCGCTGGGTGGGGGTGATGCTGGACAGGCTCGCCGCCCAGGAGAGCAAGCGCGTCCTGGGCGACACTGAACTCGCGGAGCGTGCCGGGCGCTTGTCCGCCCAGTATTTCGACGGTCGCGCCCGGCCCGTCTCGGTGCGCTGGGTGACCAACCAGAACACCCGCTGGGGCTCCTGCACGCCTGCCGAGGGCAGCATCAGGCTCTCGCACCGGCTGCAGGGCATGCCGGAGTACGTGGTCGACTACGTACTCCTCCACGAGCTGGCACATCTGCTCGTTCCCGGACACGGTCCGCGGTTCTGGCGGCTGCTGGAGGCGTACCCGCGCACCGAGCGCGCCCGTGGGTATCTGGAGGGTGTCGTGGCTGCCGACCGGCTGCCCCACCTGCCCGCCGCCCGCGAGGAGTGACCGGGGCCGGGCGCGTGCGCCGATTCTGTACCGGGTGTGTACCGGCTTGGCCCGATGTCGTCGTTTGCGGTTAGCCTGACGCGACGCATTTACCTTCGGGATGGGGGACGGTCGTTACGCATGGCCAGGGAATTCCAACGCGGCCACAAGGCCAAGATCAGTGATCTCACGCCAGGGACGGATCTGTACGTAGGTGTGCAGATCGCGGCCCCGGGGCTGACTTTCGACATCAGCTGCTTCGGCCTCGACGCCCATGAGCAGCTCTCCGACGACCGGTACTTCATCTTCTTCAACCAGCCGAAATCGCCCGAGGAGTCCATCCAGCTCCTCGGCGCCCAGTCCGGTGACACCGAGTCCTTCCGCGTCACGCTCGACCGCGTTCCGGCAGCCATCCAGAAGCTCTCCTTCACCGCGACGCTCGACGGTCCCGGCCAGATGTCCCAGATCGGCCCGGGATACATCCGCATCGTCGCGGGCGGCGAGGAAGTGGTGAGGTACTCCTTCACCGGGTCGGAGTTCACCACCGAGCGCGCCGTGATGCTCGGCGACTTCTACCTGAAGGACGTCTGGCGCTTCGCCGCCGTCGGCCAGGGCTTCGACGGTGGTCTCGACGCGCTCCTGAAGAACTTCGGCGGCGAGGTCGCCGAGGAAGAGGCGCCGGCCGCCGCCGCACCGGCCGCCGTGCCGGGCTTCGCCCCGCCGGCCCAGGCCGCCGCGCCCCCGGCCTTCGGTGCGCCGCCCGCGCCCCAGGCCCCGCAGCCCGCTCCGTCCTTCGGAGCCCCGCCCGCGCCCACGCCGCCGCCCGCACCGCAGCAGCCGGTGCACGCGGCGCCGACGATCGCGTCCCCCCTTGCTCCCCAGATGCCCCAGGCCCCCGTGGCTCCCCAGGCCCCGGTGGCTCCGCAGGCACCCCAGGCACCCCAGGCCCCTTCCCCGTACGGCCAGCCGCCGCAGCCGCAGCCGCACCCGTCCCCGTTCGGCCAGGTCCCGGGTCAGGGCGCCCCGCCCGCCGCTCCCTTCGGCCAGCAGGCCCCCGCTCCCTACGGGCAGCCCGCGCCGGCCCCGTACGGTCAGCAGCCCCCCGTCGGCATGCCGCCGGGTGTCCCGCAGGGCGTGCCCCAGGGAGCGCCGGCCACGGGCGCGGGCCTCCAGGCGGCCCTGCAGCCGTACAAGGAGACCGCCACCGGACAGCGCTGGACCCCGCAGAACCAGCAGCTCATGCGGGTCGACCTGACCATGGGGGGAGGCGGGGTCCTGGCCCGTCAGGGCAGCATGGTGATGTACCAGGGCAAGGTGGACTTCGGGTACAAGAGTGCCGGGTTCGTCGGCCGTGCTGTGGGCAACGCCACCGGCCAGGAAATGCAGCTGATGCGCTGTACCGGACGCGGCCAGGTCTTCCTCGCCGAGGAGGGTTCGTACCTGCATCCGATCGAGCTGCAGGGTGATGCCATCTGCGTCTCCGCCGAGAACGTCCTCGCCTTCGACGAGTCGCTCCAGTACGAGGTCCGCAGGGTCGAAGGGCACGGCATCCCCGGCGGCGCCCTGTTCACCATGCAGTTCCAGGGCACCGGCACCGTGATCGTGAAGACGCACGGCACCCCGGTCGTCCTGCCGGTCACGCCCACCACGTTCGCCGACTGCAACGCGGTGGTCGCCTGGTCGGCCGCCTCCCAGGTGATCGTCTCCAGCCAGGTCCGGCTGCGCCGCAACGCGTACCCCGGACACAGCGGGGAGACCGTGAACCTCCAGTTCCGGGGAGCCCCCGGCAACTTCATCGTCGTCCAGCCCTACGAGGTCTGAGGGAGCCCGTCATGAATCAGCAACTCGCGGGCTTCGCCCCGACCCCGGTCACGGCCCGTATGGAGAACCACGGCAAGACCATGCTCAAGGTCGCCATGGCCTCCGGGCAGGACCTCTTCGCGCGCACCGGCTCGATGGTGGCGTACGAGGGCTTCATCCAGTACGAGCCCAACCCGCCCGCCGCCCGTCAGATCGCCTCCCAGTGGATCACCGGCGAGGGCGCACCCGTCATGAAGTGCTCCGGCGACGGACTGCTCTACCTCGCCGACTACGGCGCCGACGTGGTCGTCGTCAACCTCAACAACGACTCGATCTCCGTCAACGGCACCAACCTCCTCGCCTTCGACGCCCACCTCACCTGGGGCGTCGAGAAGGTCAAGGGGCTCGCCAAGTTCGCCGGACAGGGCCTGTGGAACGTCGTCGTCCAGGGCACCGGGTGGGTCGCCATCACCTCGCGCGGCACCCCGATCGTCGTCGACTGCGGACGCGGCGAGGACGAGACGTACGTCGACCCGGACGCGCTCGTCGCCTGGTCCCCGAACCTCAAGGTGAAGGGCAAGCGGAGCTTCAAGGCCGGCTCGCTGATCGGCCGCGGCAGCGGCGAGGCGTACCAGATGGGCTTCTCCGGCCAGGGCATCGTCGTCGTCCAGCCGAGCGAGGACAGCACGGACCGTCTGCGGATCCGGAACTGACGGGGAGGGAGAACACATCATGCAGAGTCCGCTTTTCAGCCACACCGAGCAGCAGACCCAGGACCGCTACGCGATCCAGAACCCGCAGCTCCTGCGGGTCTCGCTGACCGGCCACGACGACGTCCTCGCCCGCAAGGGCGCGATGGTCGCCTACCAGGGCCTGATGGACTTCGACGGGGAATACCAGTCCCAGGGCCAGCGCCGCGCCCGCGCGAACACCGGCGAGGGCCTCGACCTGATGCGCGTGTCCGGCCAGGGCACCGTCTACCTCGCCAACCTCGCCCAGTACATCCACGTCGTGGACGTCGACCGCGAGGGGATGACCGTGGACAGCTCCTACGTCCTCGCGCTCGACTCCTCGCTGCACACCGAGGTCATCGCGGTGGACAGCCAGTACGGGATCTCCGGCAGCGGCAAGTACCAGCTCAACATCTCCGGCTCGGGCAAGGTCGCCCTCATGACCTCGGGCCGGCCCCTGATGATGCAGGTCACGCCCGAGAAGTACGTCAACGCCGATGCCGACGCGATCGTCGCCTGGTCCAGCTCCCTGCGTGTGCAGATGCAGGCCCAGACGCACTCCGCCGGTGTCTTCCGGCGTCGCGGCAACACCGGGGAGGGCTGGGAGCTGAGCTTCCTCGGCCAGGGCTTCGCCCTGGTCCAGCCGAGCGAGGTCATGCCTCCGCAGAGCGCCCAGATCGGTCAGGGCGCCCGAGCCCAGTTCGGCATGGGCCAGCAGGGCTCCCACGGCCAGAACCAGAACAACGCCTGGAACTGACCAGCGCCCATGGAGCACAGCGGTAAGGGGCGGCCTCCCGGAGGCCGCCCCTTACGCAACTATCCTGCGATCCCTGCCGCTACAGCCGGGACCGCGCCGCCTTCAGCAGGCGTTCGACGGAGGCGTCGGCCACACCGGGCACGTCCTCGTAGTCGAACCAGCGCAGCTCCAGGGACTCCTCGCTGATCCGCTCCGCCGCTCCGGCCGGGGCCAGCGCCGCGTACTGCACGTCGAGGTGCCAGTTGCAGGGAGCCGGAATCGGGTGCCGGTCCAGCCGGACCGGTCCACCGGGCAGCAGGGTGAGCCCCGTGATGCCGGACTCCTCCGTCGCCTCACGGAGCGCCGCCGCCTCCAGGCCGCCGTCCTGCGGTTCGCAGTGACCGCCCATCTGGAGCCACATCCGGAGCTTGCGGTGCAGGGTCAGCAGAACCTTCCCCCGCACCGGATCGATCACCAGGGCGCTGGCGGTCAGATGCCCGGCACCGCACGCCTTCCACATGCCGTCGTCGTGTTGGGCCAGGTGGTCCAGATAGGCCTGACGCAGCTCCGCCTGGTCACCGTGCTCGTCCCCGGGGGCATACCCCTTCAGTACGAGAACGGCGTCGTCGTGCAGGGTCACTGGTCGTGGCCACCCTTGCCCTCGTCCTTGCCGTCGCCCTCGTCCCCGCCGTCGTCCTTGCCCTCGACGGACTTCGGCTTCGGCTCGTCCTCCGCGGGCTTCCGCGAGTCCTTCGCCGCCTCGCCGAGCATCTTGTCCAGCTCGGAGAAGTCGGCCTGCTCGTGATGGACGAAGCCGTCCGGGTCGTCCAGGTCGTGGGCGGTCGGCAGCATGTCCGGGTGGGACCAGAGCGCGTCCCGGCCCTCCAGACCCCGGGCGTCCGTGAGCGATGCCCACAGGCGCGAGGCGTCCCGGAGCCGGCGCGGGCGCAGCTGGAGACCGATGAGCGTGGCGAACGTCTGCTCGGCCGGTCCACCGGAGGCACGGCGCCTGCGCATCGTCTCGCGCAGCGCGTCGGACGAGGTCAGCCGGGACTTCGCGGCCTCGTGGACCACCGCGTCCACCCAGCCCTCCACCAGGGCGAGAGCCGTCTCCAGACGGGCCAGGGACGCCTTCTGCTCGGGCGTGTCCTCCGGCTGGAACATGCCCTGCTGAAGGGCGTCCTGCAGCTGCTCCGGCTGCGAGGGGTCGAACTGGCCGACGACGTCCTCCAGCTTGCTGGTGTCGACCTTGATGCCGCGGGCGTACGCCTCGACGGCGCCGAACAGATGCGAACGCAGCCACGGCACGTGGGCGAAGAGCCGCTGGTGAGCGGCCTCGCGCAGGGCCAGATACAGCCGCACCTCGTCCTGCGGGACGCTGAGGTCCTTGCCGAACTTCTCCACGTTCAGCGGAAGCAGCGCGGCCTTGCCCGCCGGTCCCAGCGGCAGCCCGATGTCGGTGGAACCGACCACCTCACCGGCCAGCACGCCCACGGCCTGCCCGATCTGCTGGCCGAACATGGCGCCGCCCATCGACCGCATCATGCCGATCAGCGGGCCCGCCATGGCCTGCATCTCCTCGGGCAGCACATCGCCCATCGCCAGGCCCACCCGCTCGGCCACCGGGTCGACCAGCTGCTGCCACGCCGGCAGCGAGGCCTCGACCCACTCCGCGCGGCTCCACGCCACGGTGGAGACCGAACCGGACGGCAGCGACGTCACGCCGTCCAGCCACAGGTCCGCCAGCCGCAGCGCCTCGTCGACCGCCGTGCGCTCGGACGGGCCGACACTGGCGTCCTTGGAGCCGTCCGGGGCGCCCTGCGAGACCGTCTGGCGGGCGATCTGCTTGGCCATGTCCCAGTTCACGGGACCGCCCTCGTAGCTCAGCATCTGACCGAGCTGCTGGAAGGCGGCGCCGAGATCGTTCGGATTCATCGAGCCGAACATCGCGGCGAACGGGTTGTCCCCGCCCGCTCCCGGCCCGAATCCGAACGGGCCCCCGGGCCCGCCCGCGCTCTGCCCACCATCGGTGGGGTCCTTCTTCTTGCCCTCGTCGCCGTTCTCCGGCTCCTCCGGCGGAAGGCCGAATCCGAATGGGGTGTCACTCACGGGTTTCCTCGGCTCCTAGGGCCGCCGGCTCGAACCGACGGCGACTGCCCGACATCACCATCCAGCGTAGACACCACGCCCGCTTCGGGCCTCAGTGCTCCGCCGACTCCCGGCCTGCGGCAGGATGGACGCCACCTGGTACGTACGCGTCATTCGGGTACGTACTGAAGACAACCGCTGGAGACGCCCGGTGAGTTCCCCAGATCCGCAGGTTCGCGCAGCGCGAAACCTGACCGACCCCTCGCCCGCGAGCACACCCGAAACGAAACGCCCCAGGGCCCCCAGAAACCGGGGTCCCGTCGTCGCGGTCACCGGCGCCGCCACCGGCATCGGCGAACTGCTGACCGCCCACCTCGCCGCATCCGACGCGATCAAGCAGGTCATCGCGATCGACGAACGCCGGGGAGAGGTCTCCGAGGCGACCTGGCACATCCTGGACGTACGGGATCCGGCGATCGCCGAGAAGCTGCGCGGCGCGGACGTCGTCGTCCACCTGGCCCTCGATCTCGACCTGGAGACCGACCCCGCCGCCCGTACTGCGTACAACGTACGTGGCACCCAGACCGTGCTCACCGCCGCGGCGGCCGTCGGGGTCCACCGGGTCGTGCTCTGCACCTCGGCGATGGTCTACGGGGCGCTCGCCGACAACGATGTGCCGCTCTCCGAGGACGCCGAGCTGCGTGCCACCGCCGAGGCCACCGGCGTCGGCGACCTCCTGGAGATCGAGCGGCTCGGCCGCCGGGCCCCGCGCGCCCACCCCGGGCTCAACGTCACCGTCGTGCGCCCCACCGTCCTGGTCGGCGGCACCGACACCGCCCTGACCCGCTACTTCGAGTCCCCGCGCCTCCTGGTCGTCGCCGGATCGCGCCCCACCTGGCAGTTCTGTCACGTGGAGGACCTGGTGACGGCGCTGGAGTACGCCGCCCTGGAGAAGATCGACGGGGAGTTCGCGGTCGGCTGCGACGGCTGGCTGGAGCAGGAGGAGGTCGAGGAGCTCAGCGGCGTACGCCGGATGGAGCTGCCCTCCGCCGTCGCGCTCGGGGCCGCCGCCCGGCTGCACCGGATCGGCCTCACCCCGTCCCCGGCCGGTGACCTGGCGTACACGATGCACCCCTGGGTGGTCAGCGTCAGCAGGCTGCACGACGCGGGCTGGCGGCCGAAATGGACGAACGAGGAGGTGCTCGGAGCCCTCCTCGAAGAGGTCGAGGGCCGCCACACGCTCGCCGGACGCCGTCTCGGCCGCAAGGACGCCACCGCCGCCGGAGCCGCCGGAGCGACCGTCGCCCTGCTCGGCGCCGCCGCCGTGGTGCGCCGGGCACGCAAGGCCCGCCGCCGCATCTGACCGCCCACCGGCGCCCGAGGCCCTGTAGGAGGCTCCAAACCGGCCGGCCGGCCGCCGGAAGATCAGGCAATTCCGGGATGTCGGAGCCGTACGGCACGATGGGAGCATGGCACCCACCCACGACCATCCCGGCGAGCACGCGGCGGCCGACCCCATCCGGCTGCTGGCGATCCGGGACTCCCCGCTCTCCGTCGACGAGGTCTTCCGCGCCGTCGGCGACGACGCGGCGGGCGGTATCGCGCTCTTCGTCGGCACCGTGCGCAACCACGACGCGGGACAGGACGTCGGCGCGCTCGGCTATTCCTGTCACCCCTCGGCCGAGGACGAGCTGCGCCGAGTGGCGGAGAAGGTCGTCGCCGACTTCCCGGTCCGCGCACTGGCGGCCGTCCACCGAGTGGGTGAACTGGAGGTGGGCGACCTGGCCGTGGTCGTCGCCGTCGCCTGCCCGCACCGCGCCGAGGCCTTCGAGGCCTGCCGCAAGCTCATCGACGACCTCAAGCACGAGGTGCCGATCTGGAAGCACCAGCGTTTCTCGGACGGCACGGAGGAGTGGGTCGGAGCCTGCTGAGCGCAAACCGGACCGGGGCGCATCGGCCCCGATTTGCGTAACCGCACCCCCGCCATGAGCGTTGGTCTTCCGGATCGTTAATCTGCTGATCGGGCATCCGGTCGCTCATGGGGTAGGGAGGTCGTGATGGCGGCACTCGCTTGGCTGTTGATTCCACTTTTCGCTGCTGTCGGTGGTGCGATATGGGCGGGTTGGGCTGCCCGCAATCGCACGACCGGCGATGTCACCGAACTCGCCGGCTACGCCAGGTTCCGTGACGCGATGGAGAAGTCGCACTCCGGTTCCGGGGCTCTCTGACGACCGACGCACGCCGCGTGACCACCTTCCGCCGCGTTCCGGTCTCCTCGTACGGACCGGCCCCGGCGGTGCACTGACAGGCCCTTCCCGTACTGTCGTTCCATGCCACGCCGCACCGCGACGATGCTCGCCTCCGCCTTCGTCCTCATCGCGCTGCTCTGCGCAGGCGTGCTGATCAAAGTGCCGTATGCGGAGATGTCCCCCGGACCGACGGTGAACACGCTGGGCGAGGCGCGCGGCGAGCCCGTCCTGCAGATCTCCGGTCGCAAGACGTACCCGGCCTCCGGGCATCTCAACATGACGACGGTCCGCGTCACCGGGGCGGACTACCGGATGAACGTCTTCGGAGCCGTCTACGGCTGGCTGGCCCACGACAGCGTCGTGGTGCCGCACGAGACGCTCTACCCGAACGGCAAGACCGAGGAGCAGTCCACCCAGGAGAACGCCGAGGAGTTCAGCCAGTCCCAGGAGAGCGCCAAGGTGGCCGCCCTGAAGGAGCTGGACATCCCGGTCGCCACACAGGTCGTGGTCTCCACGGTGGTCAAGGGCAGCCCGTCCGAGGACAAGCTGCACGCGGGCGACGTGATCAAGGCCGTCGACGGCACCGTCGTCAAGGAGCCCGGAGACGTGGCGAAGCTCGTCACCGAGCACCGCCCCGGCGAGGACGTCACCTTCACCATCGTCCCGGCGAAGGCCGCCGCCGCGGCCGAGAAGGCCGGGCGCGCCCCCGAGGGCGACGAGAAGATCACCATCACGACCGCGAAGGCTCCCGCCGCCGAGGGCGACGGCGAGGAGGGCGCGAAGGACCGGGCGATCGTCGGGATCAGGGCCGGGACGGACCACACGTTCCCGTTCGATATCGACATCAAGCTCGCGGACGTCGGCGGGCCGAGCGCCGGGCTGATGTTCTCCCTCGGCATCATCGACAAGCTCACCCCGGGAGACCTGACCGGCGGCAGGTTCGTGGCGGGCACCGGCACCATCGACGAGGCGGGCAAGGTCGGCCCGATCGGCGGCATCAACATGAAGCTGGTCGGCGCCCGGAACGCCGGCGCCCGCTATTTCCTCACACCCGACGAGAACTGCGCGTCGGCCGCGGCGGACACCCCCAGCGGCCTCACCCTGGTGCGGGTCAAGACCATCGAGGACGCCACGAAGTCGCTGGAGCGGATCCGCGCGGGGAAGACCGCCGGCCTGCCGAGCTGCTCGACCGGCTGACGGCCGCGCCGCCCGGGAACCGTACGAGGGCCCCGGGCAGCGGCCGGATCAGGACTCGAACGTCGCCGCGAGCGCCTCGGCGAGGCCGGGCACCAGACCGGCTCCGGTCAGCACCTCGGTGGGGGAGTCCTTCTCGCGCAGCCGTACGGCGGACTCGCGGGCCCCGTCCCGCAGGACGGCCACGGTCATCCGCACCTCCTGCCGGTCGGCGTGCTTGGCGACCCACTGGGCCAGCTGCTTGTCGTTCAGACCGTCCGGCACGGAGGCCTCGGCGGACGGCGGCAGCATCAGCCGCTCCACCGTCATGGCGCAGCCGACCACGGCGTCGGGCCAGGCGATCGTGCCGAGGAAGTCGTCGAGCGCGGTGCCCGGGGGAAGTTCGTCCTGCTCGATCGGGGTGAGCGCGGCGACGGAGGAGCTGGGGTCCTCAAGGCCCAGCTGAGCGGCGAGAGAGGGCTCCTGGACCCGCAGCTGCGCGGTGTCGACCAGGGCGAACAGCCGGGCGGGCTGGTCCCAGCCGAGGTTGGAGGCATAGGCGTCGATTTCGAGGACGGCGACGGTGAGCGGACTCGCGGCCATCGGGGGTCCTGCGGGGGAAACGTTGGGCATGGGCAATATCCTGCCTCCTTCCACCCCGGGAACGGGAACTAGGTAAAGCCTCAGTAAGTTGCATAGGTGGGCTCTAGGATCGCTGGGCCTGTTCACACGACCGCGAACTACGAGGTGCGCACGTTGGCTTTCCAGATGCCGGACCGCGGCGGAGGCCCGACCGGGCCACGGATCAGAGTCGGCCGCCCGTCCCGGCGCGCCCGTACCCTGCTCATGACTTTGGGTGTCCTGGCGGTTCTCGCCATGGTCTTCGTCATGTTCGCCGGGTTCTGGACGGACTGGCTCTGGTACAGGTCGGTCGCGTATTCATCCGTCTTCACCACCACCCTGTGGACCAAGATCGGGCTGTTCCTCGTCTTCGGACTGCTGATGGCGATCGCCATCGGTGTGAACATCTGGCTCGCGCACCGGCTCAGGCCGCCGCTGAGCGCGATGTCGCTGGAGCAGCAGAGCCTGGACCGCTACCGGATGAGTATCGCCCCCTACAAGAAGTGGGTGCTGCTCGCCGTCACGGCGCTCGTCGCGCTGATCGGCGGAGCTTCCGCCTCCGGCCAGTGGCGCACGTGGCTGCTGTACGTCAACGGCGTGCCGTTCGGCCAGAAGGACCCCCAGTTCGGACTGGACGTCGCCTTCTTCGCCTTCGACCTGCCGTTCTACCGCTTCCTGCTGGGCTTCGGCTTCGCGGCGACCGTGCTCTCGCTGATCGCCGCCGCGCTGACCCACTACCTGTACGGCGGGCTGCGCATCACGAGCCCCGGCGCCCGCGCCACCGGGGCGGCCACCGGCCACCTCTCGGTGCTGCTCGGCATCTTCGTCTCCCTGAAGGCCGTGGCCTACTGGCTCGACCGGTACGGGCTGGCGGTGAAGTCCAGTGACTTCAAGGCCGCGGACAACTGGACGGGCCTGCGCTACGTCGACGCCAACGCCTACCTCCCGGCGAAGACCATCCTGTTCTGCATCGCGGCCATCTGCGCCGTGCTGTTCTTCGCGACGCTGTGGCGCCGTACCTGGCAGCTCCCGGTCATCGGCTTCGGCCTGATGGTGCTCTCGGCGATCCTGATCGGCGGGCTCTACCCGGCGATCGTGCAGAAGTTCCAGGTCCAGCCGAACGAGCAGGCCAAGGAAGCGGAGTTCATCCGGAAGAACATCGATGCCACACGCGACGCGTACGACATCGATGACGCCACGGTGGACGACTACGAGGGCCAGGCGACGACGGAGGACGACACCAAGCTGCGGGCGGCGGCCAGCACGGCCGCCAGCTACCGGGTGATGGACCCCAACGTCGTCTCCCCGGCCTTCCAGCAGCTTCAGCAGCGGAGGAACTACTACCAGTTCCCCAAGACGCTGGACGTCGACCGCTACAAGGACAAGGACGGCAAGGAGCAGGACACCGTCATCGGTCTGCGTGAGCTGAACATCCAGGGTCTGCCCAAGCGGAACTGGATCAACGACCACTTCACGTACACCCACGGCTACGGCGCCATCGCGGCCAAGGGCACCACCACCGGGACGAACCCGACGGGGTCTCCGGACTTCAGCGAGTCGGGGCTGCCCACCACCGGTGAGTTCGGCAAGTACGAGCAGCGGATCTACTACGGCGAGAACACCCAGCAGTACTCCATCGTCGGCGGGCCCCAGAAGGAGCTCGACTACGAGGAGGACGGCGAGAAGACCACCAGCTACAAGGGCGACAGCGGGGTCAGTCTCTCCAACACCTTCAACCGTGCCGCGTACGCGGTCTCCTTCAGCGAGCCGCAGATCATGTACTCGGGAGCCATCGGTGAGGGCTCGCGGATCCTGTACAACCGCACGCCCAAGGAGCGCGTCGAGGCGGTCGCCCCCTGGCTGACCATCGACGGCGACGCCTACCCGGCGGTGGTCGACGGCCGGATCCAGTGGATCGTCGACGCCTACACCACGAGCAACGGCTATCCGTACGCGTCCCGGACCACGCTCGGCGACACCACGGCCGACTCGCTGACCACCAACCAGCGCGCGGTCGTCGCCCAGCAGAACCAGGTCAACTACATCCGCAACTCGGTGAAGGCCACCGTCGACGCCTATGACGGCAAGGTCAAGCTCTACGAGTGGGACACCAAGGACCCGGTCCTCAAGACCTGGCGCAAGGCGTTCCCGGGGACGGTCGAGGCCCGCGGCGAGATCCCGCAGGAGCTCATGGAGCACCTGCGGTATCCGCAGGACCTCTTCAAGGTCCAGCGCGAGCTGCTGACCCGCTATCACGTCGAGGACCCCGCGCAGTTCTACAGCGGCAGTGACGCCTGGCAGGTGCCGGACGACCCGACCAACAAGGAGCCGGGCTCCGTTCCGCCGTACTACCTGAGCATGAAGATGCCGGGCCAGACCGAGCAGCAGTTCTCGCTGACCACGACGTTCACCCCCCGAGGGCGCCCCAACCTGGGAGCCTTCATGGCGGTGAACGCGGACGCGGCCAGCAAGGACTACGGCGAGAAGCGGCTGCTGCGGGTCACCTCCACGGTGAAGGGCCCGGGCCAGGTACAGAGTGAGCTCAACGGCAACGACGACGTCGCCGAGTTCGTGAGGAACCTCAAGGGCACCGACTCGGACATCGAGTACGGCAACCTGCTGACGGTTCCGCTGGAGGGCGGGTTCCTCTACATCGAGCCGGTCTACACGCGCGGTGGCAACCAGAACTACCCGCTGCTGCGCAAGGTGGCCGCCTCGTACGGTTCGAAGATCGTCTTCGAGAACAGCCTCGGGGAGGCGCTCAACGCCGTCTTCGGGGTCGAGGACGACGGGGCCACGACACCGCCCGACACCAGTGAGCCGCCGGGCGAGACCGAGGAGCCCCCGGCCACCGGCAGCGCGGCGCTCAAGAAGGCCATCGCGGACGCCCAGAAGGCGTACTCCGACGGCGAGAAGGCGCTGCAGGAGCAGGACTGGCCGGCCTACGGCAAGGCCCAGGAGGCTCTTCAGGACGCTCTGGAGCGAGCCGCCGCCGCGCAGCCCAAGACGGGCGGCGAGGGGGACAAGGCCGACAGCGCCGACAAGCCGGCGGGCGACGCCAAGCCGGACAGCTCGGCGGAGCCCGCGAGCGCCGGGAAACCGGCGGACGCGGACAAGGCGGATCCGGCGAGGAAGCCGGATGCCGCCGAAGGAGCCGAGAAGGGCTCCGACCAGGGCAGCTGAGAAAAGTCCACCCCGCGTCGTGGTACGGTTTGAACACAACGACGCGGGGTGGAGCAGCTCGGTAGCTCGCTGGGCTCATAACCCAGAGGTCGCAGGTTCAAATCCTGTCCCCGCTACGAAAAGACGAAGGCCCGGATCCCAAGGGATCCGGGCCTTCGTCGTGCCTGTTGTGCGCGCAGGCCGTGTCGGTCCCAAGCTGTGGGCGTGAAGTGCGGTTCGCTGGGCAGCAGTTGCTTCCAGACGTGTTTGACTTGTCTCTCTGTGGGCAAGTCGACAAAACGCTGTAGTGACCTCACTGTCCGCGATATACCAGGTGTACGCGGGTTACAGGTGGTGCGACGATGGTATTTATGGGGGACAGGGCAACTCTGTTGGAGACAGGGCGGTTTGTGCAGCAGCGCGGCCAAGATGTTGAAAGCGCGGTAGACGCGGCTTTCGCCGCTGCCATCGTCGGGACGGGCGCACCGGTCCAGCGGACCGGCGCCGTCGACGCGAGCACCGCCGCGAGCACGGCCGACGAGGACACCACGGACGCGGTCGACGCCGCGGACAGCGCCGAGAGCGAGGCACGCCACCGGCGCGCCGCCGAGGCGGGGGACACCGCGTCCATGAGCGTCCTGGGCGCGCTGCTGCTGCGCCGGGGGGAGCTGGACGGCGCCGAGCGGTATCTGCGCGCCGCCACCGCCGACGGGGACCGGGCCGCCGCCAACAACCTGGGCGTCCTGCTGCACCAGCGCGGCTACCCGGACGAGGCCGCCGGCTGGTGGCGCATCGCCGCCGTGGCCGGCTCCGCCGCCGCCGCGCACGCGCTCGGCCGGCATTTCCGCGAGCGCGGCGACGAGCCCGGCGCGGAGTACTGGCTGCGCCAGTCCGCCGAGCAGGGCCACGCGCTGGGCGCGTATGCGCTGGCCGACCTGCTGGAGCACCGCAGCGACGTCGGCGCCGAGCGCTGGCTGCGCGCCGCCGCCGAGCAGGGGCACCGTGAGGCCGCCTACCGGCTGGCCCGCGCCCTGGAGCGGAAGACCGTCGAGGACCCGCATGACGCCTTCGGCCTGGGCCGGGGCGTCGCTTCCGGGCGAACCGGAACGGGCCTCGGCCTCCCCGGCGACCCGCCCGCACCCGGCCATGACGTACGGGCGACGGGGTCCGCGCGTGCCGCGAGCGCGGCCGACGGCGACAGCCCCGTGGCGGGACCTGCCGCCGGCCGGGTCGGCGAGGCCGAGCAGTGGTACCGCCAGGCCGCCGCCCGGGGGCACCGGCGTGCCGCCCTGCACCTCGGCGCGATCCTGGAGCAGCGCGGCGAGCTCAAGGAGGCCGGGCGCTGGTATCTCACCTCCGCCAAGGACGGCGAGCCGCGTGCCGCCTGCGCGCTGGGCTTCCTGCTGCGCGACGCGGGCGACGAGGAGAGCGCCGCCGTGTGGTGGCTGCGCGCCGCCCAGGAAGGTGACGGCAACGCCGCCAACGCGCTCGGCGCGCTGCACGCCGCGCGCGGTGAGCAGCAGACCGCCGAGCGCTGGTACCGGGCCGCCATGGACGCGGGCGACGTCAACGGGGCGTACAACCTCGGGCTGCTCTGCGCCGCCCAGGACCGCACCCCGCAGGCCGAGCAGTGGTACCGCCGCGCCGCGTACGCCGGACACCGCGAGGCGGCCAACGCGCTCGCGGTGCTGCTGCTCCAGGCGGGCGACCACACCGGGGCCGAGCCCTGGTTCTCCAAGGCCGCCGAGGCGGGCAGCGTCGACGCGGCCTTCAACCTCGGCATCCTGCACGCCGGGCGCGACGAGGACCGTACGGCGCTGGGCTGGTACGAGCGCGCCGCGGCGGCCGGGCACACCGACGCCGCGCTCCAGGTCGGCATGGCCCTGCTGCGCGACGGCGAGGACCGGGAGGCCGAGCGGCACCTGCGCTGCGCCGCGGGCGGCGGCAGTGCCGAGGCGGCGTTCCGGCTGGCCGGGGTGCTGGACGCCCGCCAGCCACCGCCGGGAGCGCCCGCGCTGGGCGAGCCGATGCCGGAGAAGACCGAGTGCGAGGAGTGGTACGAGCGAGCCGCCCAGCAGGGCCACCGCCGTGCCCAGGTCCGGGTCGGCATGCTCGCCGCCGCCCGCGGCGACGTGGAGAGCGCCGCCCACTGGTACCGGGAGGCCGCCGAGGCGGGCAGCCGCAACGGCGCCTTCAACCTCGGGCTGCTGCTGGCCCGGGAGGGCAGTGAGCGCGAGGCCGCCCTGTGGTGGAGCCGCGCCGCCGCCGCCGGACACGGCCGAGCCGCGCTGCGCCTGGCGCTCCTCGCCGCCCGCCGGGGCGAGCTCACCGAGGGGCAGCGCTGGTGCGCGCGAGCGGTGGAGCTGGGCCCGGCCGAGGTGGCCGAGCGCGCTGCGCGGCTCCGCGAGGCGCTGCACCAGGAGCTGACCGCGTAGACCCTGTCGGGCACCCCAGGCCGGCGTGAATGGATTTGCGCCGCCCGACCCGCTGACGTAATGTTGCATTCACCGACGCGGGGTGGAGCAGCTCGGTAGCTCGCTGGGCTCATAACCCAGAGGTCGCAGGTTCAAATCCTGTCCCCGCTACTGAAGAGACGAAGGCCCGGATCCCCAGGATCCGGGCCTTCGTCATGTCCGGAGACACGGCGACTGCGGGCCCGCCCGGAGACGGGCCCGATTCGGCCGGGTCAGGCGGTGGCGGCGCAGTTCGGGCAGATGCCGCGGTACGTCACCTCGACGCCGGAGACCATGAAGCCGTAGCGCTCGTCCGTCGGCAGGTCCGCCAGCGGGTTGCCCGCGGGGTGCACGTCCCTGATGGCGCCGCACCGGGCGCACACCAGGTGGTGGTGCGGCTGGTGCGCGTTCGGGTCGTAGCGCTTGGCCCGGCGGTCGGTGGAGACCTCCAGCACCTCACCGAGGGACACCATCTCGCCGAGGGTGTTGTAGACGGTGGCGCGCGAGATCTCGGGCAGCCGGGAAACGGCCCTCGCGTGGACCTCGTCCGCCGTCAGGTGTACGTGGTCCCCGTCGAGGACCTCGGCCACGACACGCCGCTGCGCCGTCATACGCCAGCCGCGTCCACGAAGTCGTTCCAGCAGGTCGCTCATGCAGCCCAGCCTAACAGTGGAGGGATTGAGTCCCGATCGGGTGTGACTTTGGATGTTTGCTTGACTTAGACATTGTCCATTGTAGGATCGAGAACGGCATACGCCAAGGGACAGGCTGTGCGGAACATCGGACCGGCGACCGCGGCCGGCCGATCACGGAAGTGCAGGACATGACGCAGGAGGCGCACGTGACGCAGGGACCGCTCACCACGGAGGCCGGCGCGCCGGTCGCCGACAACCAGAACAGCGAGACCGCCGGCGCCGGCGGTCCGGTTCTTGTCCAGGACCAGGCGCTGCTGGAGAAGCTCGCCCACTTCAACCGCGAGCGCATTCCGGAGCGGATCGTGCACGCCCGCGGCGCCGGTGCGTACGGCACCTTCACGCTGACCCGCGATGTCTCGCAGTGGACCCGGGCGAAGTTCCTCTCCGAGGTCGGCAAGCAGACCGAGACCTTCCTGCGCTTCTCCACCGTCGCGGGCAACCTCGGCTCCGCCGACGCCGTGCGCGACCCGCGCGGCTTCGCGCTGAAGTTCTACACCGAAGAGGGCAACTACGACCTCGTCGGCAACAACACCCCGGTGTTCTTCATCAAGGACGCCATCAAGTTCCCCGACTTCATCCACACCCAGAAGCGCGACCCGTACACCGGCTCGCAGGAGGCGGACAACGTCTGGGACTTCTGGGGGCTGTCGCCCGAGTCGACGCACCAGGTGACCTGGCTCTTCGGCGACCGCGGCATCCCGGCCACGCTGCGCCACATGAACGGGTACGGCTCGCACACCTACCAGTGGAACAACGAGGCCGGCGAGGTCTTCTGGGTCAAGTACCACTTCAAGACCGACCAGGGCATCAAGAACCTCACTCAGGACGAGGCCAACAAGCTCGCCGGTGAGGACCCCGACAGCCACCAGCGCGATCTGCGCGAGTCGATCGAGCGCGGTGACTTCCCGTCCTGGACGGTGCAGGTCCAGATCATGCCCGCGGCGGAGGCGGCCGGCTACCGCTTCAACCCGTTCGACCTCACCAAGGTGTGGCCGCACGCGGACTACCCGCCGATCGAGATCGGCAAGCTGGAGCTCAACCGCAACCCGGAGAACATCTTCGCCGAGGTCGAGCAGTCGATCTTCAGCCCCGCGCACTTCGTGCCGGGCATCGGGCCGTCCCCGGACAAGATGCTCCAGGGCCGCCTCTTCGCGTACGGCGACGCCCACCGCTACCGCGTCGGCATCAACGCCGACCACCTGCCGGTGAACCGCCCGCACGCCACCGAGGCGCGGACCAACAGCCGGGACGGCTTCCTCTACGACGGCCGTCACAAGGGCGCCAAGAACTACGAGCCGAACAGCTTCGGCGGCCCGTTCCAGACGGACCGCCCGCTGTGGCAGCCGGTCCCGGTCACCGGCACCACCGGCAACACCGAGGCCCCCGTCCACGCCGAGGACAACGACTTCGTGCAGGCGGGCAACCTCTACCGGCTCTACTCGGAGGACGAGAAGACCCGGCTGATCGAGAACCTCGCCGGGTTCATCGCCAAGGTCTCGCGCGACGACATCGCCGAGCGCGCGATCAACAACTTCCGCCAGGCGGACGGAGACTTCGGCAAGCGGCTGGAAGCCGCGGTCCAGGCCCTTCGCGGCTGACCGGACGCTTGTCGTCGACGGTGGGCCGGATCCCTCGCGGGGTCCGGCCCACCGGTCGTTCCGGCGCCGGCCCGTGTGCCGGGCGGGCGTCAGCCGGCGGCCGCGACCGCACGCCGGGCGGGCGTCCAGCAACGAATGATGTCGCGCACCGACACGATGCCCACCGGGCCGTTGCCGTCCAGCACGATCAGATGCCGGAACCCGCCGTGCGTCATGGCTTCCGCGGCCTCCTCCAGGGTCCAGGCCGGGGCGGCGAACACCACGTCGGTGGTGGTGTGGGCGGACGCGGCCTCCCGGTCGGGGTCCAGCCCCGATCCGACCGCGTCGAGGATGTCGCGCTCGGTGATGATGCCGAGCCCGCAGGTGTCCGGATCGTGGACGACAGCGGCTCCGATGCGGCGGGCCGACATCAGCCGCGCCGCCTGGCGGAGCGTATGGGTGGGGCCGATGGTGAGGACCACCGTGCTCATGGCGTCACGTACGAGCATGAAACGAGCCACCTCCTCGGCGAGCCGACTCCGTGAGTCGATTCACAAATGCACAAGCGGGGGGACTCTCAGAGTCGCACCCTTGGGGCGGGCCGACAAGGGGTGGGCGAAGCGCACCGGAGGGCGTGCGTTAAACACACCGCACGCCCCCTGGGCGCCTCGCGGACCGTACGGTTTCGGACAGGCCCGGAAGGGGGGGCGGTCAGTAGCGCTGGTTGAGATAGCCCAGCAGCTCGTCGTGGAGCGGCCCGTTGGAGGCCGCCGCGTTTCCGCCGCCCGGACCGTCCACCCCGTCCAGCGAGGTGAACCGGCCGCCGGCCTCCTGCACGATGATCGCGGTCGCCGCCATGTCCCACAGCGACAGCTCCGGCTCGGCGCAGATGTCCACGGAACCCTCGGCGACCATCATGTACGGCCAGAAATCCCCGTACCCCCGCGTCCGCCAGCAGGCCCGGGTGAGGTCCAGGAGGCCGTCGAGGCGGCCCTGCTGCTCCCAGCCGGACAACGAGGAGAACGCGAACGAGGCGTCGGCGATCCGCTCCACCTTCGACACGTGCATCCGGGTCGCGGAGGTGAGGCTGCGGCCGGTGAACGCGCCCGCGCCCTTCGCCGCCCACCAGCGCCGGTTCAGCGCCGGCGCGGAGACCACGCCCATCACCGGCTGGAAACCGTTCTCCCCGGCCTCCATCAGCGAGATCAGCGTCGCCCACACCGGCACGCCGCGCACGTAGTTCTTGGTGCCGTCGATCGGGTCGATCACCCACCGTCGCGGTCCGCTGCCCTCGACCCCGTACTCCTCGCCCAGGATCGCGTCCCTCGGGCGCGCCCGATGCAGATGGCCCCGGATCAGCTCCTCGGCGGCCTTGTCGGCCTCGCTCACCGGCGTCATGTCCGGCTTGGTCTCCACCTTCAGGTCGAGAGCCTTGAACCGGTCCATCGTCGCCGCGTCGGCGGCGTCCGCCAGTACGTGGGCCAGGCGCAGATCATCGTGGTAGTCGGGCATGCCGTCACAGTATCCAGCGCCGCCGGGCGCGGGCTACAGCGCCCCCGCCGCCTGCCGGGGCCCTTGACACCCCCCGGGAGCGCGTCAACTCTGAACCGCAGGGTCCCGGGGCGGGGGAGGCGACGATGCCGACAGCGCGGCAGGCACTGCTGGACGCCGCTCACAGGGCACTGGACGACGGGCCCTGGCGCACGGTGCGCATGGTCGACGTCGCGGCCCGGGCCGGCGTCTCGCGGCAGACCCTCTACAACGAGTTCGGGACCAAGGGCGGACTGGCCGGGGCTCTGCTGCGACGGGCCGCCGACGGCTATCTCGCCGGGGTGGACCGCGCCCTGACCGCCTCCGCGCCCGACCGTCCCGTCGCCGTCGCGCTCTGGACCATGCGGGCCGCCCGCCAGGACGTGCTGGTCAGGGCGCTGCTCACGGGCCACTGGCCGGACGCACTGCCCCGCCCCGACCGCGGGCCCGGCGCCCGGGGGCGTACGGGAGGGACGCCGCCGCCTGCCCCCGCAGAGCTGCTCGCCCTGGTACGGGACCGGATGGTGGCCGTGTCGCCCGAGGCCACCGCCGGGCGCTGCGAGATCGCGTTGCGCCTCGCGCTGTCCTGTGTGACCGTGCCGGTGCCGGGCGACGACGCCGCGGACAGCCGCGCGCTCGGGCTCGTACGGGAAGGGACGCGGGCGGCGGTTCCGGCGCGCCTCAGTGGGCCGAGCCGGACAGCTGGAGGCCGATCACCCCGATGATCACCAGCGAGATCGACACCAGCTTCAGCGTGGAGACCACGTCGCCGAGGAAGACCATGCCGTAGATCGCCGTCCCGGCCGCCCCGATGCCGGTCCACACCGCGTACGCGGGGCCGACGTCGAGCTTCTTCAGCGCCAGGGTCAGCAGGCCGAAGCTGCCGAGCGCGAAGGCGGCGAACGCGATCGTCGGCCAGAGCCGGGTGAATCCGTGGGAGAGCTTCAGACACACGGCGAAGCCGGTCTCCAGCAGTCCTGCGACCACGACCAGCAGCCAGGGCATCGTCAGTTGCCTCCCACGTAGGTGACGGCTCGTCCCGCTCGGTGCGATTATGCCTTTACCAGTCGTTGAAGCCCGCAAACATGCCCGCGGACATGGCCGTGCCGTCCCGGCCGGTTCCGGCCGGACGCTCCGTCAGTCGCCCTCGCGCCGTTCCCGGGTCGCGAGCAGCCGGTGCAGGGAGTCCAGCCGGGCCGGGTCGGCGTGACCCTCCGCGACCCAGGCCCCCAGCGCGCACTCCGGCTGGTTCGCGTCGTGGGTGCAGCCGCGCGGGCAGTTCTCGGTGCCCGGCTCCAGGTCCGGGAAGGCGTGGATGACCCGCGACGGGTCGACGTGGTGCAGCCCGAAGGAGCGCACGCCCGGGGTGTCGACCACCCAGCCCCGGTCGCCGGGCAGCGGCAGCGCGAGGGCGGAGGTGGTGGTGTGCCGCCCTCGGCCGGTGACCGCGTTGACGATGCCCGTGGTCCGCCGCCGGTCCGCCGGCACCAGGGCGTTGACCAGCGTCGTCTTGCCGACCCCGGAGTGCCCGACGAACGCGGTGACGCGGTCGTTCAGGAACGCGCGCACCCGGTCCGCCGCGTCCCCGTTCTCCAGCTCATCACGGCTGGTCACGATGTACGGGACGCCGAGCGGCGTGTACGCCTCCAGCAGCTTGTCCGGGGACGCGAGGTCGGACTTGGTCAGCACCAGGAACGGGGTGAGCCCGCCGTCGTACGCCGCCACCAGACAGCGGTCGATCATGCGCGGGCGGGGTTCGGGGTCGGCCAGCGCGGTGACGATCGCCAGCTGGTCCGCGTTGGCGACGACGACGCGCTCGTACGGGTCGTCGTCGTCCGCCGTGCGGCGCAGCACCGTGCGGCGCGGGGCGATGCGCACGATCCGGGCCAGGGTGTCCTTCTCGCCGGAGAGGTCACCGACGATGGAGACGGTGTCGCCCACCACGGCGGCCTTGCGGCCCAGCTCGCGGGCCTTCATCGCCACCACGGTCCGGCCCTCGACGAGGCAGGTGAGCCTGCCCCGGTCGACGGTGAGGACCATGCCGTCCTCGGCGTCCTCGTGCTTGGGCCGGATGTGCGTACGCGGGCGGTTGCCCTTGCGGTTGGGGCGGACGCGGATGTCGTCCTCGTCGGGGTTCTTCCCGTAGCGGCGCATGATTCCTAAGCCCCGAGCATTCCGGTCCACATGTCCGGGAAGTCGGGCAGGGTCTTGGCGGTCGTGCCCACGTTCTCGATCTCCACGCCCTTCACCGCCAGGCCGATGATCGCCCCGGCGGTGGCCATGCGGTGGTCGTCGTACGTGTGGAAGACGCCGCCGCGCAGCGGGCGCGGGCGGATGTGCAGCCCGTCGGCCGTCTCGGTGACGTCGCCGCCCAGTTCGTTGATCTCCTTGGTCAGCGCGGCCAGCCGGTCCGTCTCGTGCAGCCGCAGATGGGCGACGCCGCTCAGCGTGGAGGGGGAGTCGGCCAGCGCGGCGACCGCCGCGATGCCCGGGGTCAGCTCACCGACCTCGCCGAGGTCCACGTCGATGCCGTGGATACGGCCCGTGCCGGTGAAGGTCAGCCCGTGCTCGGTCAGCTCGCAGCTGCCGCCCATCGCGGTGAAGATCTCGCGCAGCGCGTCACCCGGCTGGGTGGTGCGCTCGGGCCAGTCGGGGATCGTGACCCGGCCGCCGGTCACCAGTGCGGCGGCCAGGAACGGCTGGGCGTTGGACAGGTCCGGCTCGATCGTGAGGTCCCGGCCGAGCAGCGCGGAGGGGGAGACCCGCCACACGTTGGGCTCGCCGCCGGTCTCCGGCTCGTCGACCTGTGCCCCGACGGCGCGCAGCATGTCGACGGTCATCCGGATGTGCGGCATCGAGGGAAGGGTCGAGCCGGTGTGCCGGACCTCCACGCCCTGGTTGAAGCGCGGTCCCGACAGCAGCAGCGCCGAGACGAACTGTGAGGAGGACGAGGCGTCGATCGCCACCGGGCCCCCCTCCAGCGCCCCGCCGCCGTGCACGGTCAGCGGCAGCGCCCCGCGCCCCTCGTCGTCGATCCGCGCGCCGAGCGCCCGCAGCCCCTCGATCACGCCGGTCAGCGGGCGCTCGTAGGACCGGGGGTCGCCGTCGAAGCGGACCGGGCCGTCGGCGAGCGTGGCGACGGGCGGCAGGAAGCGCATGACCGTGCCGGCGTTGCCCACGTCGACCGTCGCCGGGCCGTGCAGCCCCGCCGGGATGACCCGCCAGGCCTCGCCCGAACTGTCCGGGGAGGCCGCGGCGGACGGGCTGGAGGCGGACGAGGAGGAGACGGTCTCCTCGATCCCGACACCCATGGCGCGCAGCGCGTCGGCCATGAGCAGGGTGTCGCGGGAGCGCAGCGGGCGGCGCAGCCAGCCCGGCTCGGCGGCCAGCGAGGCCAGCACGAGCGCGCGGTTGGTGACCGATTTGGATCCGGGCACGGTGACGGTCGCGTCGACGGCTCCACTCGCGTGGGGGGCGGGCCAGAGGGCGGGGTGCACGGAACTCTCGGTCATGGCCATTACTTTAGTGGCTCCGCGCCGACCTGGATCCTGACCAAAAGGGCGGAAACCGGCCCGTAAGGAAGGAGTGCTACGGACCGGTGCGGGCCGTCCCGGCCTCTACCGCCCCAGCAGCCATCGCCCGCCGCCGATCAGCGAGCACAGCGACACCGCGTGGAAGAGGAACAGCCACAGCACGGCCGGGGCGTGGGTCAGCCGGGCCAGCTGGTCCGCGTCGGAGTCCGGGGCGCCTCCGTGGCGCCGCTTGGACTGGAGCTCGAACGGCGGCCGCACGCCGCCCAGCAGCAGGAACCACACCACCGCGTACGCGAACGCCGACTGGACGTCCGACGAGGCCAGCCAGGACACCAGCAGGAAGGCGGTGCCGGTCAGGATGACGGTGAGGGCCCCGTACACGTTGCGGATCATCACCAGCATCACCGCGAGCAGCGCCGTCGCCACCCACAACAGCAGGGTGATCCTGCCGTCACTCAGCAGCCAGGCGCCGCCCAGGCCCAGCAGTGAGGGGGCCGTGTAGCCCGCCGCCGCCGTGAGGATCATGCCGATGCCCGTCGGCTTCCCGCGGCTCACGGTCAGTCCGCTGGTGTCCGAGTGCAGCCGGATACCCGAGAGCTGCCGCCCGGTGAGCAGGGCGACCAGGCCGTGGCCGCCCTCGTGCGCGATGGTGATGGTGTTGCGCGCGAGCCGCCATATCGGGTCGGGCACGACGGCGACGAGCGCCAGGGTGGCCGTCACCACCACCAGCCACTGCTCGGGAGCGGACTGGGTTCCGGTGACGCGATCCCACAGATCGCCCAATTCGGTGCTGTTCATCGGCCGGGCGGCTCCTTGCGGTCGGGGCGGGCGGTCGTGGCAGTCTGGCACTTATGTGCGGACGGTTTGCAGCGAGTCGGAAGCCCGAGGACCTGACCGGACTCTTCGACGTCGAGAAGTGGGAACCCACCGAGGCCCTGGAGCCGGACTGGAACGTGGCGCCGACCAAGGAGGTCTACGCGGTTCTGGAGCGTCCTGTTAAGGACGCCGACGACCAGCGTCCGGTTCGCCAGCTGCGTGCCCTGAAATGGGGACTCGTACCGTCCTGGTCGAAGACGCCCGAGGGCGCCGCCCGGATGATCAACGCCCGCGCGGAGACCGTGCACGAGAAGCCCTCCTTCCGCCGCGCCTTCGCCCAGCGCCGCTGCGTCCTCCCCGCCGACGGCTACTACGAGTGGGTCACCGGCCCGGAGGAACGGCGGCTGGAGGAGAAGAAGGGCAAGAAGCGGGCCCGCAAGCAGCCGTACTTCGTGACCCCGGCCGACGGGTCGGTCTTCGCGATGGCCGGGCTGTACGAGTTCTGGCGCGACGCGACCCTGCCCGGCGACCACGAGAACGCCTGGTGGGTGACCTGCTCGGTGATCACCACCGAGGCGGAGACCACACCGCTGGCCGTCGCCCCGGCCGAGGGGCCGGGCGCGCTCGCCGACATCCACCCCCGGATGCCGCTGATGCTCACCCCCGACCGCTGGGACACCTGGCTGGACCCCACGCACACGGACGTCGAGGAGCTGCGCGCGCTGCTCGATCCGCCGCCCGGCGGGCTGATGCGCGCCTATCCGGTCGCCACCACCGTCAGCAACGTCCGCAACAACGGGCCCGGACTGCTGGAGGAGCTGGCCGCGCCGGAGGAGTCGACCCTGTTCTGAGCGGCGTGGCCGGGATCCGGACGGCGCGCGGGAGAGGATGGGGCGGTGAGCCGTCAACCACGTACGCAGAACGTCGCCACCGACGCCGGTGAGGCCCGGATCACCTGGGTGCCCTCGCCCGCGCCCCGCCTCGTCCTGGCCGTGAGCCACGGGGCGGGCGGCGGCATCGAGGCCCGCGATCTGCGGGCCCTGGCCGCGACGCTGCCCGGGCACGGTGTCACCGTCGCCCTGGTGGAGCAGCCCTGGCGGGTGGCCGGCAAGAAGGTGGCCCCCGCCCCGAAGACCCTGGACACCGGCTGGCGCGGCCTGTGGCCCGCCCTGACGGCTCCCGGACTTCCCGTCGTCTCCGGGGGCCGCAGCGCCGGGGCCCGGGTCGCCTGCCGTACGGCGACGGAGCTGGGCGCGGCCGCCGTCCTCGCGCTCGGCTTCCCGCTGCATCCCCCGGGCAGGCCCGAGAAGTCCCGCGCCGCCGAACTGCTCGGCGCCGGAGTGCCCACCCTGGTGGTGCAGGGCGGCAACGATCCGTTCGGCCGTCCCGGCGAGTTCCCGCCCGGCTCCTACGAGCTGGCCGAAGTGCCCCACGGCGACCACGGGTTCGCGGTGCCGAAGAGGTCCGGGGTGACCGAGGAGCAGACGATGCGCGTCCTCACCGACGCGGTGGCCGGGTGGATCGCGTCACTCGGCTGACCGGGTCCGCCCCGGGGTGACCCGGGCCTCACGCGCGTGGCGCGGGCCCCGGGAATGCGCCGCCCGGGGGCGCTGTTGTTCGGGACGTCGGTACAGACATACGTGGTACCCCGAACAACGTGGAGAGGGAGTCCGTCGCATGGGTTCGACCATCTGCCCCAGCCGCTCGAACGCCGCTGACCTGGAGTGGACCGTGCTGCCCGCGGCGAGGACCAGCCACGAGCGGCCGCAGGGGGGCGCTGATCGACAGCCCGTCCCGAAGCAAGGTCGACTATTCTCCGATGCGAGCGGGTCCGGTTTCGGCTCCGCCAGATCGTTGGAGGAGGTGGGTCCGGTCACTGGGACCGACACAGGGACCGACGACGGCCGTGCACCGGAGACGTCCGCCGAGCGCAACGCGCGCTTCGAGCGGGACGCCCTCGGTTTTCTCGACCAGATGTACTCGGCCGCGCTGCGCATGACGCGTAACCCGGCCGATGCCGAGGACCTGGTCCAGGAGACCTACGCGAAGGCGTACGGCTCCTTCCACCAGTTCCGTGAGGGGACGAACCTCAAGGCGTGGATGTACCGCATTCTGACCAACACCTTCATCAACTCGTACCGCAAGAAGCAGCGGGAGCCCCAGCGCAGCGCCGCCGAGGAGATCGAGGACTGGCAGCTGGCACGGGCCGAGTCGCACATGTCGACCGGCCTGCGCTCGGCGGAGTCCCAGGCGCTCGACCATCTCCCGGACTCCGACGTGAAGTCGGCGCTCCAGGCGATCCCCGAGGAGTTCCGCATCGCCGTGTATCTCGCCGATGTCGAGGGCTTTGCCTACAAGGAGATCGCGGACATCATGGGGACTCCCATCGGTACGGTGATGTCCCGGCTGCACCGCGGCCGCCGCCAGCTGCGCGGCATGCTGGAGGACTACGCCCGTGAGCGCGGGCTCGTCGCGGCCGGCGCCGGTGGCTCGGACGATCGGAAGGGCTCGGCCTCATGAGCTGCGGAGAGCCGCACGAGACGGATTGCTCGGAGGTCCTCGACCATCTCTACGAGTTTCTCGACCGGGAGATGCCCGAGGGCGACTGCACCAAGTTCGAGGTGCACTTCGAGGAGTGCTCCCCGTGCCTGGAGAAGTACGGCCTCGAACAGGCCGTGAAGAAGCTGGTCAAGCGCTGCTGCGGGCAGGACGACGTCCCGACCGACCTGCGCTCCAAGGTGATGGGCCGGATCGACCTGATCCGGGCCGGCGAGACCGTGCCCGAGCGGGATCTGACCGCGCAGGACACCGGCCGGCCGACGACCGCCGCCGAGTAGTCACCCGCAGATGCTCCGCCGGATCCCCGAGGTCCGCGGGACGGCCGCTGTGACCCGATCGACCGGGGCACGGCGGCCCACGCATGTCCGGGGCCGCGCTGGAGCCGCTCGGGCCCGGCGCCCGGCCCGGGCACCGGCCGCCGGTGGGGGAAGCGCCGGGACGAGTCCTGGCGCGGGCGGTCTGACACCGGCCGCCGCTGGGTAACCGATGGGTAATGAGCGGGCGTCCGGCCGGGCATGGTTGGATGCGAAAGCAGAGCGGAAGACGAGGGCGTCCAGTCGGGACAGGCGGGAATCGTGAGGATCTTCGGGAAGGTACGGCATCGGCCGTCCGCCTCTTGGCGGCAGGCCACGGACCGCGCGTTCACGCTGATCGGCGACGGCCGGTACGAGGACGCGGGGGCGCTGCTGACGCGCGCGGTGGATCTGGAGCCCTGGCTCTCGGAGTCCTGGTTCAATCTGGCGCTGCTGCACAAGTTCCGGCACGACTGGGAGCAGGCGAGGGCGGCGGGGCTGCGGGCCGTCGCGCTGCTCGACCGGGAGTCGGGCGCCCCGGACTGGTGGAACGTCGGGATCGCGGCCACCGCCCTCCAGGACTGGCCGCTGGCGCGGCGGGCCTGGCAGGCGTACGGACTGAAGGTCCCCGGCGGCGGTCAGCACAGCGCGGCCACCACCGAGCCGACCGGTATGGAGCTGGGCAGCGCCGCCGTGCGGCTCTCGCCGGAGGGTGAGGCCGAGGTGGTCTGGGGCCGCCGGCTCGACCCGGCCCGGATCGAGGTGCTCTCGATCCCGCTGCCGTCCTCGGGACGGCGCTGGGGCGAGGTCGTCCTGCACGACGGGGTGCCCAACGGCGAGCGGGTCACCGCGGCCGGTCCCTCGTATCCGGTGTTCGACGAGATCGAGCTGTGGGCCCCCTCGCCGGTGCCGACCTGGGTGGTGCTGCTGGAGGCGGCGACCGAGGACGACCGGGACGCGCTGGAGAAGCTGGCCTCGGACGCCGGGTTCGCCGCCGAGGACTGGTCCTCCTCCGTCCGGCTGCTGTGCCGGGCCTGCTCGGAGAGCCGGATGGAGAGCGACGAGGGCGACGGGGAGCACCTGGACCCGCACGATCACAGTGAGCCGGGCCACCCCGGGCCGCTGGGCCACCGCACGGCGGGCGCCGGAGACCTGTGGGTCCCGGAGCGCGAATGCGGTCTCGCGGCGCCGGCCGGGCTGGTGCGCGGGCTGCTGGACGGCTGGGTCGCCGACAGCCCGGACAGCCGTGAGTGGCGGGATCTCGAAGAAGTCTGCTGATCGGTGCCCGTAGGCTGTACGCGCACCGATCGCGGTGCTGTTCCACTCGCGGTTCCCGTGCTCTGACGGGATGCGGCGGGGTCACCGAGTTCAGGTTTCGCAGGAAGGCGTACGGCGGACATGTCGCAGCAGGAGACGGACGGGCGGATCGGCGTGGACGACGAGGGGTTCCTCGTCGACACGGAGGACTGCGAGGAGCGCGAGGCGGCCTACCGCGCGCGCGGCACCTCTCGTCCGATCACGGTCGTGGGCAACCCGGTGCTGCACAAGGAGTGCAAGGACGTCACCGCCTTCGACGACGAGCTGGCGCGGCTGATCGACGACATGTTCGCCAGCCAGAAGACGGCCGAGGGCGTCGGTCTGGCCGCCAACCAGATCGGCGTGGACCTGAAGGTCTTCGTCTACGACTGCCCCGACGACGACGGGGTGCGCCACACCGGCGTCATCTGCAACCCGGTCCTGGAGGAGCTGGCGCCCGAGGCGCGGGTGCTGGACGACTCCAACGAGGGCTGTCTCTCGGTCCCGACCGCGTACGCCTCGCTCGCCCGCCCCGACTACGCGGTGGTGCGCGGTCAGGACGCGCAGGGCAACCCGGTCAAGGTGCGGGGCAGCGGCTACTTCGCGCGGTGCCTCCAGCACGAGACGGACCACCTGTACGGCTATCTGTACATCGACCGGCTCTCCAAGCGGGAGCGCAAGGACGCGCTGCGGCAGATGGACGAGGGCACTCCGCGCTACGAGGTCGTCCCGAACGACTGAGGCCGCCCGCCCGCCGGGAGGCCCCCGCAGGGACCCGGTACCGGTTCGCCGGTGCCGGGTCCCTGCCTGTTCTCGATGTATCCCTGGCAGATAACTGCAGTTTCCCCAGGGGGAGTTGACGCGCGTAGCTAACTGGGCCAGGCTCGCGTGCACATCGACCGGACGTTCAGAGGGAGGCCCCTGTGCTGAGACGCACCGCACGCGTTCTGCTCGGACTTGTCATGACCATTACCTTCGCTTTGGGCGGTGCGGTGCTGACCGCCGGCACCGCGCAGGCCGACGGCTGCTACACCTGGACCCGCACCCTGAAGGCCGGCGCCACCGGCAACGATGTCACCCAGCTCCAGATCAGGGTGGCCGGCTACCCGGGCTACAACACGGTGCTCGCCATCGACGGCTCCTACGGCCCCGCCACCACCGCCGCCGTCAAGCGGTTCCAGGCGGCCTACGGCCTGGCCGCCGACGGGATCGCCGGGCCGGCCACCCAGTCCAAGCTCTACGCGCTCCAGGACAACGACTGCACGCCGATCCACTTCACGTACCCCGAGCTGAACAAGTGCAACAGCACCTGGGCCGGCGGGAAGGTCTCGGCGGGCACGGCCAAGGCCAACGCGCTGAGCAGCATGTGGAAGCTGGAGGCGCTGCGCCACGCGCTGGGTGACCAGTCCATCCGGGTCACCAGCGGCTTCCGCTCCGTCTCCTGCAACGCGGCCGTGGGCGGAGCCTCCAACAGCCGTCATATGTACGGCGACGCGGTCGACCTCGGCGCCTCCCCGCACTCGCTGTGCACGCTGGCCAAGCAGGCCCGCTACCACGGCTTTCGGGGAATCCTCGGCCCGGGCTACAGCGGCCACAACGACCACGTGCACGTCAACGCGGGCCCCAACCGCTTCTGGTCGGCGCCCAGCTGCGGTATCTGACCTCCCCGTACCACCACCGTAGGACCCCCCTCCGTGCCCGGCGGCGCTCAGGCGACGTCGGGCACGGTGGTGGCCGACGGGCCCCGGAAGGTGCGGCGGTAGGCGTTCGGCGTGGTGCCCAGTGACCGCACGAACTGGTGTCGCAGGGTCGCCGCCGTACCGAAGCCCGTCCGCCCCGCGATCGTGTCGATCGTCAGGTCGGACGTCTCCAGCAGATGCTGGGCCACCAGCACCCGCTGCCGCAGCAGCCAGCGGTAGGGCGTGGTCCCGGTCTCCTGCTGGAACCGCCGGGCGAAGGTGCGCGGCGACATGTGCGCCAGCGCCGCCAGCTGCTCCACGGTCATCTCCTGGTCGAGGTGCGCCTCCATCCAGGCCAGGGTCGAGCCGACCGTGTCGCAGGCGCTCCGGGGCAGCGGGCGGCTGATGTACTGCGCCTGCCCGCCGTCCCGGTGCGGCGGCACCACCATGCGCCGGGCGAGGGTGTTGGCCGCCTCCTGGCCGTACTCCTGCCGGATCAGGTGCAGACACGCGTCGATCCCGGCGGCGGTGCCCGCCGAACTGATCACCTGGCCCTCGTCCACGTACAGCACGTCCGGCTCGACGATCGCCTTCGGGAAGCGCCGCGACAGCTCCGCCGCGTGCCGCCAGTGGGTGGTGCAGCGGCGGCCGTCCAGCAGCCCGGCCGCGCCGAGGACGTACGCCCCCGAGCAGACGCTCAGCACCCGCGAGCCGCGCTCCACGGCCCGGCGCAGTGCGTCGAGGACCTCCTCGGGATACTCCCGCCGCATGAAGTCGCTCCCCGCCGGCACGGCGATGAGGTCGGCCTCCTCCAGCCGCTCCAGGCCGTGCGGCGTGGTGATGGTGAATCCCGCGTGCGTGTTCAGGACGGGGCCCTCGGCGGACACGACCGCGAAATCGTGCGCCGGCAGGCTCTCGTCGCTGCGGTCCAGGCCGAAGACCTCGCACAGGACACCGAGTTCGAAGGGGTGGACCTCGTCGAGGAGGAGGGCGGCGACATTGGTCAGCATGGAGCGAGTGTGGCAGCTATTTGATGCCGCATGGCAGTCCTGCCACTGATGTTTCTCGTCCCGGCGGGCCAGAGTAGAGGCATGAACACATTCCTGAACTACCTGGTCGTAGCGGCACTTTTCGCCTTCGTCCTCGCACCTGTGGCCCTCGGCGTCGCCCGCGATCGCCGTATCGACCGCCAGCTGCGGGAGGCGGAACGAGGGCGGCGGGAAGCCGGACCCCCGGAGACGCGGAGCGCCGCGCGACCGGTGACGGCCACGCGGCGCCCCTGCCTCGGGAACGGGGCGAGGGTCTGAGGGCCCCGCGTCCTAGGGCGTGTTTCGAAAGTCTCGCCTGCTCGGCGACGCCTGGCACGCACGCTCGCCGCGTTGTCGGGATCGCCCCGATACATCCAGTATCGGGGTGACCCTCCGCCTTGCGATCGCACGCACCAGACGCCGCCGAGCCCGCCCTCCGGGCGGACGACGATACTTTCGAAACACGCCCTAGAAGTCGTCGTCGAAGCCGACCGAGCCCTCCACGGCCACCTGATAGGCGGACGGGCGGCGCTCGAAGAAGTTCGTCAGCTCCTGGACGCCCTGGAGCTCCATGAAGGAGAACGGGTTCTCCGAGCCGTACACCGTCGGGAAGCCGAGGCGGGCGAGCCGCTGGTCGGCGACGCACTCCAGGTACTGGCGCATCGACTCGGTGTTCATGCCCGGCAGGCCCTCGCCGCACAGGTCGCGGCCGAACTGCAGCTCCGCCTCCACCGCTTCCCTCAGCATGTCGGTGACCTGCTGCTGGAGCGCGTCGTCGAAGAGGTCCGGCTCCTCCTTGCGGACGGTGTCCACGACCTCGAACGCGAAGTTCATGTGCATCGTCTCGTCACGGAACACCCAGTTGGTGCCCGTGGCGAGACCGTGCAGCAGGCCCCGCGAACGGAACCAGTACACGTACGCGAAGGCGCCGTAGAAGAACAGCCCCTCGATGCACGCCGCGAAGCAGATCAGGTTCAGCAGGAAGCGGCGGCGGTCCGCCTTCGTCTCCAGCCGCTCGATCTTCTCGACCGAGTCCATCCACCTGAAGCAGAACTGCGCCTTCTCCCGGATCGAGGGGATCTCCTCGACCGCGTCGAACGCCGCCGCCCGGTCGTCCGGGTCGGGCAGGTAGGTGTCCAGCAGCGTCAGATAGAACTGGACGTGCACGGCCTCCTCGAAGAGCTGCCGCGACAGGTACAGCCGCGCCTCGGGGGAGTTGATGTGCTTGTACAGCGTCAGCACGAGGTTGTTGGAGACGATCGAGTCACCGGTCGCGAAGAACGCCACCAGCCGGCCGATCATGTGCTGCTCACCCGGCGACAGCTTGGCGAGGTCGGAGACGTCCGAGTGGAGGTCGACCTCCTCCACGGTCCAGGTGTTCTTGATCGCGTCCCGGTAGCGCTCGTAGAAGTCCGGGTAGCGCATGGGACGCAGGGTCAGCTCGAAGCCCGGGTCGAGCAGGTTCTTGTCGTCGTTGGTGCTCATTACTGGCAGGCCTCGCAGGACTCGGGGTTTTCCAGGGAGCAGGCGATGGCGTCCGCGTCGGGAGCCGACGCCTGCTGTACGGGAACGGGGGCGGCGGCCGACGCCCGGCCGGACGCGGCACGGGCGATCCGGGTCGCCGGACGCGAACGCAGGTAGTACGTCGTCTTCAGCCCCTGCTTCCAGGCGTACGCGTACATCGAGGAGAGTTTGCCGATCGTCGGCGTCTCCAGGAACAGGTTGAGCGACTGGCTCTGGTCGAGGAACGGCGTACGGGCCGCCGCCATGTCGATCAGGCCGCGCTGCGGGATCTCCCACGCGGTGCGGTACAGCGCCCGCACGTCGTCGGGGATCCAGGCGAAGCCCTGCACGGAGCCGCTCGCCTCGCGCAGCGCCTCGCGGGTGCGGGCGTCCCACACGCCGAGCCGCTTCAGCTCGTCCACCAGGTAGGCGTTGACCTGGAGGAACTCACCGCTGAGCGTCTCACGCTTGAACAGGTTGGACACCTGCGGCTCGATGCACTCGTACACCCCGGCGATCGAGGCGATCGTGGCGGTCGGCGCGATGGCCAGCAGCAGCGAGTTGCGCATCCCGGTCTTCGCGACCCGGGCGCGCAGCGCGTCCCAGCGCTCCGGCCAGTTCAGCTCGGTGTCGTAGTGGTCGGGGTGCAGCACCCCGCGCGCGGCCCGGGTCTCGGACCAGGCGGGCAGGGGGCCGGAGCGCTCGGCGAGGTCGCAGGACGCCTCGTACGCGGCCAGCATGATCCGCTCGGAGATCTTCGTGGAGAGCGCGCGGGCCCCGGGGGAGTCGAACGGCAGCCGCAGCTGGAAGAAGACGTCCTGGAGGCCCATCGCGCCCAGGCCCACCGGCCGCCAGCGGGAGTTGGAGCGCCCGGCCTGCTCGGTCGGGTAGAAGTTGATGTCGACGACCCGGTCCAGGAAGGTCACGGCGGTGCGGACCGTGGCGTCCAGGCGGTCCCAGTCGATCGAGCCGTCCGCCACGAACGCGCCGAGGTTGACCGAGCCCAGGTTGCAGACGGCCGTCTCGCCGTCGTCGGTGACTTCGAGGATCTCGGTGCACAGGTTCGAGGAGTGGACGACCCGGCCCGGCTCGGCGGTCTGGTTCGCGGTCCGGTTGGAGGCGTCCTTGAACGTCATCCAGCCCTGGCCGGTCTGCGCGAGCGTCCGCATCATCCGGCCGTACAGCTCACGCGCGGGGATCGTCCTGCGGGCCAGGCCCTTGGCCTCGGCCGCCCGGTAGGCCGCGTCGAACGCGTCGCCCCACAGGTCGACCAGCTCGGGCACGTCGGCCGGGGAGAACAGCGACCACTCGGTGTCCGCGTCGACCCGGCGCATGAACTCGTCCGGGATCCAGTGCGCCAGGTTGAGGTTGTGCGTACGCCGCTGGTCCTCGCCCGTGTTGTCGCGGAGCTCCAGGAACTCCTCGATGTCCGCGTGCCAGGTCTCCAAGTAGACCGCCGCCGCGCCCTTGCGCCGGCCGCCCTGGTTCACCGCCGCGACGGAGGCGTCCAGCGTCTTGAGGAACGGCACGATGCCGTTGGAGTGCCCGTTGGTGCCCCGGATCAGCGAACCCCGTGCGCGGATGCGGGAGTACGACAGACCGATGCCGCCCGCGTGCTTGGAGAGCCGCGCCACCTGGTGGTAGCGGTCGTAGATCGAGTCGAGCTCGTCCTTCGGCGAGTCCAGCAGATAGCAGGAGGACATCTGCGGGTGCCGGGTGCCGGAGTTGAAGAGCGTGGGGGAGGAGGGGAGGTAGTCCAGCCGGCTCATCAGCCCGTACAGCGCGGCGACCTCGTCCAGCGCCCGCGCCGAGTCGTCCTCGGCGAGACCGGCGGCCACGCGCAGCATGAAGTGCTGCGGGGTCTCGATGACCTGGCGGGTGATCGGGTGGCGCAGCAGGTAGCGGCTGTGCAGCGTCCGCAGGCCGAAGTAGCCGAAGCGGTCGTCGGCGGCGTCCGCCAGGGCCTGCTCGACCAGCCGGTCGAGGGCGGCGGAGTGGAGCGCGACGAACGCGGCGGTGCGCTCCGCGATCAGGCCCTCGCGGTGGCCCACGGCGACCGAGGCGGAGAAGGACGTCGCGCCCTGGCCCGCCGCCTCGTCCGCGATCGTGCGGGTCAGCAGCCGGGCGGCCAGCCGGGAGTACGCCGGGTCCTCGGAGATCAGCCCGGCGGCGGCCTCGGTGGCCAGCGAGCGCAGCTCGGCCTCGTCGGAACGGGCGTTGCGCCCGCGCAGCGCGGCGGCGGCGACCCGGCCGGGGTCGGTGTCGGGAAGATCGACGGTGAGGTCGGTCAGGGTCCGCAGCAGGGCGGTCCCGGGTCCGTCGTTCGTGCCTTCGCCGGACGTGGTGGAGGCAGCGGATCCGGTGGCTGAAACCGGATCGGCGGGCGCGATGGTCACTGGGCTTTCCCTCGCTCGGCAGGGGCCGGCGGAAGGCAGGGGAGCCGGGCAGCGCGAGACCCGGGGCAGGGCAGCACGGCTGACGGCGTCCACCGGCCTATCCGCGAGACCCGGACGTCTGGCGTCCGGTTCGGTCGAGCCGGACGCGCTGTCGACAGGTCTTCGGACTTGTGGGTGCGCAAAAGCACACCGATCACACCGTTGCGGGACAGTTCCGGATTCGCACCGGATTCCCCTGCGGCGACAGCGAGGTCGAGCATACATGTGGGGGCCGCCGGATGAAGCGGCCCCCACATGTTGTGTCGCGGGGATTCAGGGCGTCTCTCAGGCGGGCGCCCCCGGCTTCGGCCGGAAGGCCATGGGCCGTGGTCCCGGCACCGGTTCCCCGACCCCTTCGAGGGGCCGCGCGAACGGTCCGAGGGGCTGTGCGAACCGTCCTAGGGGCTGCGCGAAGCCGGGCCGACGGTAGATCCTATGGGCTCCGGGCACGGCCGGCCGTGTCGGCGGCGCCGGCGCCCGTACGCCGTCGGCGGACCGGGCGCACTCGACGCGCGCGTCCGCACGAGGGCATCTCCCGCGCCCGCCCTGACCGGCAGATCCGTCAGCCGCTCGCTCCCACATCGTTGTTGGGGGCGCCGTCGCCCACCGGCGGCAGGTCGCCGCGCTCGACCGGCTGCTCCCCGGGAGCCTCCCCGGCCGGCCGGTCCCCGGGGACCTCCCCGGCCGGCCGTTGACCGGGAGCCTCCCCGGCCGGCGGCAGGACCTGGTCCAGCTCGTGGTCGTCGGCGCGGTGGGCGGCCCGCGCCGCCGACCGCAGGGTCGCCCGGTCCACCTCTTCGCGCGCCCCGCTCACGGTGACCACGAGTCCGCCCTTCTCCCGGGCGTAGGCGTGGCCCGACTCCGTGGCCCGGTACCACTGTCCGCCGTCCCGCTCGCACGTCACCAGGGGCCCCTCGTCGCCGGCGGGCGCGGGGTCCTTCCTGCAGTCGGCCCCGGCGTGGGCCCGGCGTTCCACCCGCAGGTGGAGCTGCCCGCCGTCGGGCGTGGTGTAGACGCTGCCGAACCCGTCGTCGCCGATCACCCCCACCGACTGGCGGGCCAGGGTGTACCCCGGGACCTCGGTCACCCACACATGCTCAGCGACGGTCTGTACGGCCAGGGCCCGCGCCTCCAGCTCCGCCCGGTCGGGCACCGGGGCCGCCGAGGCGCTCCCCGTCGCCCGCGCGTCGGACGCCACCTCGGTGCCGCAGCCCGTCGCGGCCAGGGTGAGTGTCAGTGCCAGGGCCGTGAGCGCGGGCCGGAGCCGGGGGTGCGAGGTCATGGGCGCATCCTTTCGTACGGTGAGGTCTCCGCGCATCGGGAGACCGAGCGGGTCCCGGGCCCGCGCGTGGGCGCGAAAAGGGGCCGCCGCACCTTCTGGAAGGGGTGCGGCGGCCCGGTGCGCCGGTGGTGCGGTGTTCAGCAGCAGCGGAAGCCTTCGCGGGGGTCCGCCTCGCGGGCGTCCGTGCGGCTGCGTTCGAAGGCGCGACGGTCCATCACCGGGGCGTCCGGATCGTGGGCCCTCGCGTGCGCCACATAGCGGTCGTACGTGGACTCGCCGGTCAGCTCACGGACGTACCAACGGATCCGGGCAGCCACCCGGCGTACGTCCGCGACCGTCATGTCCGGCTCCCCGTCCCCGCCGCCTCCTTGCGGATGCCGCCCTCGGGGCCGACGCCGGCGGAGGCGAGTTCGGCCTTCTCCTCCTTGGTCGCGAAGAGCGAGGCCGGGGCGACGAGCTTGGACTCGACGTACGGCGCCTCGTGGAGCTTGACGCTCTCCGGGTCGCGGATGGCCTTGTAGCAGACCCGCCCGGCGTCCACGAGCACCACGATGATGAGGAGCGCGAAGAGCGCGCTCAGCACCCCGTCGACGGTGGAGTTGGTGACGACGGTCCGCATGTCGTCCATGCTCTTGGCGGGGGCCAGCACCTCGCCCGCGTCGATGCCCGCCTGGTACTTGTCGCGCTGGGCGAAGAAGCCGATCTTGACGTCGTCGGAGAAGATCTTCTGCCAGCTCGCGGTGAGGGTGACCGCCACGTCCCAGGCGAGCGGGACCGCGGTGACCCACGCCCACTTCAGGCGGCCGGACTTGACGAGCAGGGTGGTGCAGACGGCCAGGGCGACGGCGGCCAGCAACTGGTTGGCGATGCCGAAGAGCGGGAAGAGCTGGTTGATGCCGCCCAGCGGGTCGTGCACGCCGACCCAGAGGAAGTAGCCCCAGCCGCCGACCACGACGGCGCTGGCGAACCAGACACCCGGCTTCCAGCTCACCTCACGGAACGGCTTGTGGACGTTGCCCAGCATGTCCTGGAGCATGAAGCGTCCGACCCGGGTCCCGGCGTCCACGGTGGTGAGGATGAAGAGCGCCTCGAACATGATGGCGAAGTGGTACCAGAACGCCTTCATCGCGGTCCCGCCGACCACCGCGGAGAAGATCTCCGCCATGCCGAGCGCGAACGTGGGCGCGCCCCCGGTCCGGGAGAGCAGGCTCGCCTCCTCGACGTCCTTGGCGGCCTGGGCCAGGGCGTCCGGGGTGATGGTGAAGCCGAAGTTGGCCACGGCCTGGGAGGCGGACTGGACGCTGTCGCCGATCACGCCGGCGGGTGCGTTGATGGCGAAGTAGAGGCCGGGGTCGATGATGCAGGCGGCGATCATCGCCATGATCGCCACGAACGACTCGACCAGCATGGCGCCGTAGCCGATCATCCGGATCTGCGTCTCCTTCTGGACCATCTTCGGCGTGGTGCCGGAGGAGACCAGGGAGTGGAAGCCGGAGAGCGCGCCGCAGGCGATGGTGATGAAGACGAACGGGAACATCGAGCCGGCGAAGACCGGGCCCGAGCCGCTGGAGGCGAAGTCGGTGACCGCGGGCATCTTCAGGGTCGGCAGGGCGACGACCACACCCAGGGCCAGGAGCCCGATCGTGCCGACCTTCATGAAGGTGGAGAGGTAGTCGCGCGGAGCCAGCAGCAGCCACACGGGGAGCACGGAGGCGAAGAACCCGTACACGATCATCCAGATGACCAGCGTGCCCGGCTCCAGCGTGAAGAAGTCCGCCCACGACGACTCGGCGACCCAGCCGCCCGAGACGATCGCGAGGAGCAGCAGCGCGACGCCGATGAAGGAGACCTCGCTGACCCTGCCGGGCCGCAGAGTGCGCAGGTAGACACCCATGAAGAGGGCGATCGGGATCGTCATGCCGATGGAGAAGACGCCCCACGGCGAGTGCGCGAGCGCGTTCACGATGACCAGCGCGAGGACCGCGAGCAGGATGATCATGATGATGAAGACCGCGACCAGGGCGGCGATCCCGCCGACCGGTCCGATCTCGTCGCGCGCCATCTGCCCGAGCGAACGGCCGTTGCGACGGGTGGAGAAGAAGAGCGTCACCATGTCCTGGACGGCGCCGGCGAAGATGACGCCGACGACGAGCCAGATGGTGCCGGGCAGATAACCCATCTGCGCGGCGAGCACCGGGCCGACCAGGGGCCCCGCCCCGGCGATGGCGGCGAAGTGGTGGCCGAACAGGACCCGGCGGTCGGTGGGGTGGAAGTCGACACCGTTGTCCAGCCGTTCGGCGGGGGTCGCACGGTTCTTGTCGGCCTTCAGGACCCGGTTGGCGATGAACCGGGAGTAGAAGCGGTACGCGATGGCGTACGAGCCGAGGGCCGCCGCCAGCATCCAGGCGGCGGACACCTCCTCGCCCCGCGAGAGCGCGAGGGTGGCCCAGCCGATGGCGCCGACCAGGGCGACCAGGCTCCAGACCACGATGGACCGGGGGGAGAGGCTCCGTTTCCCCGGCGCCTGCGGTGCCGATGGTGCTGGTGCGGGTGATTCCGCCATGTGGTGACTCCGTCCCCTCGCTGATCACCGGTGCAGTGGGCAGGAAATCTAAGGGACGCGTCCGCCCAGCGTCACCCCCTGTCCGCATTGCGGTCCGGCAACGGTGATGTATCGCACGGGGGCACGGGTGGCGACGCGATTCGGTTCACCCGGGAACGCCGGCGCTCCGGCCGTCAGACCCAGCCCCGGCGCGCCGCCTCCGCGCCCGCCTGGAACCTGCTGCGGGCCTGCATCCGGGCCGTCAGCTCCGCGTTCATCCGGCGCACCGTGCGCAGGGACACCCCCAGCCTGCGGGCGGCCGTCGCGTCCGTGTGCCCCTTCGCGAGCAGGGACAGCAGCTCGTCCTCCTGCGGGGTCAGCCCGTTGCCGTCGCGGCGGGGAGCGGAACCGAGCGGGGTGGCGGCGGCCCACAGCTGCTCGAACAGGAGCCGGGCCACCGCCACGGCCCCCTTGCTCCGCAACTCCAGCGCGCCCGCCCGGCCGTCGTCGGGGTCCAGCGGCACCAGGGCCACCTCCCCGTCGACCACGACCATGACCAGCGGCAGGGTGGGCAGCGTACGGCTCTCCGCGCCGAGCAGGCTCAGCCGGTTCACATAGCGCAGGGTCGAAGGATCGTTGCGGAAGCTGTCCTGATAGATGCTGCGGAGCCGCACGCCGCGCTCCAGCGCCCGCAGGTCCAGCGGCCCGCTCGCCTCCAGCGTGTCCGGGGACTGCGCGCCGCCGGGCAGCAGCGAGAGGCACTCCGTCCGGGCCAGCTCGGCCAGTTCGGTCAGCCGCTCCCGTACCGCGTCGAGCCCCTCCAGCCGTTTGATGACGTCGAAGCCGCCGCCCGCCCGCCGCCCCCGGTCCGTCGTGAGCGCCGACATTGCGTCCCGCGCGATCTCAAGACCCCGTTGCTGCCGGGCCAGTTCGGCTTCCCGGCGGGAGAGGAGAAACGGCAGGCTGGCGGCCGGGTCCAGCGCGCGGAAGACCGGCGGGCCCTGCTCCGTACCGCGGGGGCCGTCATCCAGCAGGCACAGCTCGGCCAGTTGGTCGAGAGCCCGGCGCACATCGTCCTCGCTCCGCCCGAGCCGCGCCACGATCTCGTCCAGCCGCAGCTCCGGCTCCTCCAGAACGAGCCGGTACACCAGCTCCGTCCGTGCTTCCAGCCCCAGTACCTCTAACATCTCTGGCTCCCCCGCAGATGTCACGCCGTCCCCGCACTCCCGTACGGGACGCCACTTCAGCACCGGGCGCGAGTGTAGGGCCGACGTGTTGTGAAGGTATAGACCAGGTCCACGGGATGGATGGGTCCCGAGAGGCCGCACGTGGCCAAAAAGGCCGAGGCGGGCGACGGCCGGGGCGGGTGCCGGTTGCGCCGCGAATGGCCGCATGGTGTCTGGCAGTTGCCTGCCACCACCGCATCGTCCCAGGCAGCGGGGCCCTTCCGGCCGCCCTCGGAGCTGGCACCCTGCTGCCCCGCAACTCCCGGCCACCCGGAGACCGTGGCTTCCGGGGAGGCGATGGGGACAGGATCAGGCCGTCACAAGCCATTCACACACCGCTACATCTTCGAGGAGTTCCCGATGCGCGCGTTCCGTTCTCCGACCCGCCGCCCCTCGCCGGCCGCCCTCGCCGCCACGGGCCGGGAGGGCTTCTCCTGGGGGTGACCCCGGGAGAGGGACGCCTCCGTGTTCCTGGTGACCGCGCTCCTGGTGCGCACCGAACCCCCGCACCCCGGGCGGTGGACGGCACGGGACCTGGCCGGGCGGCTGCGCGCCCACCGCGTCGGCGCGTGCGTCCGCGGTGCCGGACCGCACCCCGGGGGCCCGGTCCATGTGTACGTCTCCGAGAGCCCGGACGGCTCGGTCCGCGCCGCGCTCTACATGGAGAGCCCCGACTCCGTGCACGCCGAACTGGCCGCGCTGGGCTTCCTCCTGGCCCTCCTGAGCGCCGCGCGCCCGGCCTCCCTCGGCTGGCGGCCCGCGGCCCTGGGAGGCCCGGACCCGCACCGACTCCCCGAACCGAAAGGACCGGACCCGCCATGCCACGGGAGCGCCCCTCCGTGTCAGTGATCATCCCCAACCACAACTACGAGAAGACCCTGCGGGCCTGCCTGGAATCCGTCTACGCCCAGACCCTGCGCCCTCGGGACGTGGTCGTCGTGGACGACGCCAGCACCGACCGCTCGCGCGACATCGCCCGCGAGTTCCCCTGTGTGCTCGTCGCCCGCCCCGACAACGCGGGGGTCTCCGCCGCCCGCAACCTCGGCGTCGCCGCCTCCGCCGGGCAGGTGCTGTTCTTCCTCGACTCCGACATCGCGCTGGCCCCCGACGCGATCGAGAACGCCGTCGACCTGCTCATGGACGACCCGGGGACCGGCTGCGTCCACGGCGTCCTGGACCCCGAACCGCTCTTCGACGACGGCCCGGTGGAGGTCTACCACTGCCTGCACGCCCACTTCTGGCGACACCGCAGTGCCGGAGTCGTCGGCACCGCCTTCTTCGCGCTGGCCGCGATCGAGCGCAGCGTGTTCGAGGCGACCGGGCCCTTCGACGAGAACCTCCGCGACTCCGAGGACGTCGAGTACAGCGACCGCCTCGCCGCCACCCACCGCATCCGTCTCAGCGAGCGGGTGACCGGCCGTCACGACGACGTGGACCGGCTGCTGCCGATGCTCGCCGAGCAGTACCGCCGCTCCCAGCTGCTCGTCCCCGTCGCCGCCGTCGAGCGCCGGCGCGGCGGTGGGCTGCGCGCCAACCGCACCGGCGGCGTCCTGGCCGCCGGTCTGGTCCCGCTCACCCTCCCGCTCGCCCTGCTCACCCCCTGGCTGCTCGCCGTACCGCTGGTCTGCGCCGTGGCCTTCGCGCTGGCGGACCCCGGGCTGTCGCGCTTCGTGGTCCGCCGCAAGGGGTGGCCCTTCCTGCTCCGCTTCACCGCGCTGCACTTCGCGGTGCACCTGGCGCTCGTCCTCGGCGCGGTGGTCGGCGGGGTGCGCTGGCTGGTCGACCCCCGCTTCGGCCCCTCCGTCCGGGGCCGCCGCGACCGGCCCGCCCCGGTGGCCGCCCCGTGAGCGCCGGGGTGGGCCAGGGGCGCGGGACCGCCGCCGGGGCGGGGGCGCCCGAGGCAGGGTCAGGAACGGGGCCGAGGGTGCCCGGGGCCGGGCCCGAGGCGCCCGGGGCCGGGCCCGCGGCGGAGGCCGCGGTGGGCCCTGAGGCCGGAGCGGGGGTGCCCGGGCCCGAGGCGCCCGGGGCCGCCGCCCGTCCCTCCCGCCGCGCCCGGCTGCTGCGCACGGCCGCCGCCCTCGTGCTCATCGCGGCGACCGCCTACGCCGTGGGCGGATCGCTGCGCGGCGCCGGTACGGAGATGGCCGAGGCCGCCGCGCGGCCCGGGGGAGTGCTCCTGCTCATCGCCGCCCTCCTCGCCAACGCGGCCGGGCTCGTCCTGTCGATGCTGTCGTGGCGCGTCCTCGTCGTGGACGGCGGCTCCACGGCCCGTACCAGCGACACCGCCCGGATCTTCTTCATCGGCGTCATCAGCAAATTCGTCCCCGGCCGCATCTGGGGCGTCCTCGCCCACATCCAGCTCGGCAAGGCCGTCGGCATCGCCCCCGAGCGGATGATCGCCGCCTTCGGCCTCGGCCTCGTCATCGGGATGACCACCGGGGCCGCCGCCGGACTCCTCGTCGCACCGGCCGTGTTCGGCACGGGCGCCTGGGTCTTCGCCCCGCTCGTCCTGCTCGCCGCCGCCGCCGTGGCCCGGCCCGGCTGGGTGGGCCGCCTCGTCGCGTGGACGATGCGGCTGGCCCGCCGCCCGGACGGAGCCGCCGAGGGCTCGCCCCGGGCCCTGCGGCTCTCCATCGGCTGGGCCTGCGCCTCCTGGGCCGTCTCCGGACTCCACCTGTGGGCGATCGTCGTCCTCCTCGGCGCCCCGCCGCTGCTCTCCCTGCCGGTCTGCGTCGGCGGCTTCGCCCTGGCCACCGTCGCCGGAAGCCTCGCCTTTGTCCTGCCCGACGGCTGGGGCGCCCGTGAACTCGTCCTCCTCGCGCCCCTCGGCGCGGTCATGCCGCTGTCCGCCGCCACCGCGGCCGTCATCGCCAGCCGGCTGGTCTGCGTGCTCAGCGAGGTGGCCGCCACCGGCGCCGCACTCGCCTGGGCCCGCGCCGCCGGCCCCCTGCCCACCCCCCGACCCGCGCTCCAGGAAGGAGCCGCATGACCTCCGCCGCAACCCCCCTGCTCACCGTGGACGACTGCGAACAACTGTCGACGAGCCAGGTGCACGAGCTGTACCGGGCCCACGTCAACAAGAGCCAGGTCTCCCTGATGACCTCCTTCGGCTTCGGCCGGGAACTCGTCGACCACGCCGAGGGATCCTGGATTTACACCCGCGACGGCCGCCGCGTCCTCGACTTCACCGGCGGCGTCGGCGTCCTCAACCACGGCCACAACCACCCGCGGATCCTCGCCGCCCGCCGCCGCTTCCAGGAACAGCGCCGGATGGAGGTCCACAAGACCTACTTCTCGCCCTACATCGCCGCCCTCGGCCACAACCTCGCCCAGCTCCTCCCCGGCGACCTGAACCTCTCGTTCTTCCCCAACTCGGGGGCCGAGGCCGTCGAGGGCGCGGTGAAACTCGCGTACAAGTACCACGGCGGCCGCCGGCAGCGGATCCTGCACGCCGACATCAGCTTCCACGGCAAGCTGCTGGGCTCCGGCAGCCTCACCGGCAGCGCCCAGAACGCGTTCGCCTTCCCCGGCATCCCCGGCGTCTCCGCCTTCCGCTACGGCGACCTCGGCTCCGTACGGGAAGCGGTCGCCGGGGCCCGGGACGCCAAGGGCCGCTGCGACGTCTACGCGATCCTCATCGAGCCCTTCTCCGCCTCCACGATGACGGAGTGCTCCGAGGAGTTCCTGCGCGGCCTGCGGGAGTTGTGCACCGAGGAGAAGATCGTGCTGATCTTCGACGAGATCTACACCGGCTGGGGCAAGACCGGCAGCCTCTTCCACTTCATGCGCTACCCCGGGCTCGTCCCGGACGTGGTGACCACCTCGAAGTCCTTCGGCGGCGGCAAGTCCTCGATCTCCGCCTTCGTCGCCCGCGAACCCGTCTTCCGCAAGGCCTACGACAGCCTCGGCGACGCCATGCTCCAGTCCACCAGCACCACCTACTACGGCTTCGGCGAGGAGACCGCCACCGCGCTGGAGGCCGTGAACATCGCGGTCGAGGACGACTATCCGGCCCGTGCCCGCGCCATCGAACGCGTCCTCGCCCCGGGCCTGGAGCGGCTGCGCAAGCAGTACCCCGACATCATCGCGGACGTCCGGGGAGCCGGGGCGCTGTACGGGATCTTCCTCGACGGCGGCCCCCGCCTCCTGGACCTCGCCGCGAAGATCGCCCCCGGCGGACTGGCCCGCGACCCGCTGCTGCGCACCAAGGTCATCACCTGCGCGGTCGTCAACGCGATGTACCACGACCACGACGTGTACATGTACTACACGCTCAACGGCCGCAGCCCCCTGGTGGCCGCACCCTGTCTGGTCGCCGGAGCCGACGAGGTGGAGATCTTCCTCGACGCCTTCGAGAAGACCCTGGCCAAGGGCATGAACCGGCTCCTCACCGCCTTCCTCAAGGACAAGGCGGTGTCCCGATGGGCGGCCTGACCATCGCCGTGACCGGAGCCGCCGGCATGCTCGGCTCCCACCTCGTGACCCGGCTCGCCGCCGACGGCCACGACGTCGTCGGCGTCGACCTGCGCGACGAACCCCACCCGGCCGCCGGCGCCCGGCACGTCGTCGCCGACATCCGCGACGCGGCGGCGCTCGCCCGCGCCTTCGACGGGGCCCACGCGCTGGTGCACTGCGCCGCCGCCCTGCCCAGCTACCCCGTCGACCAGATCCGCTCCATCACCGTCGACGGCACCCGCACCGTCCTGACCGCCGCGCACCGCGCCCGGGTCGACCGGGTCGTGCACATCTCCTCCACCGCCGTCTACGGACTGCCCAAGCGGGTCCCCACCCCGGAGGAGCACCCCCGTGAACCCGTCGACCCGTACAGCAGGGCGAAGGCGGAGGCCGAGGAGGTCTGCGAGGAGTTCCGGGCGCGCGGGATGTGCCTGCCGGTGCTGCGCCCCAAGACCTTCCTCGGGCCGGGACGCATGGGCCTGTTCTCGATGCTCTTCGAATGGGCCGAGGAGCGCCGCAACTTCCCGGTCCTCGGCCGGGGCGACGTCCGCATCCAGATGTTCGGCATGGCCGACCTCGTCGACGCCGTGGTGCTCGCCCTCGAAGCGCCGCCCGAGACCGCCAACGACGTCTACAACCTGGGGGCCGCCGAGTTCGGCACCCTGCGCGAGGACTTCCAGGCCGTGCTGGACGCGGCCGGACACGGCAAACGCGTGGTCCCGCTGCCGGCAGCACCGGCACTCGCGGTCCTGCGCCTGCTGGAGCGCACCAAGCTCTCCCCGGTCTACGGGCGGCTGCTCTTCAAGCTCCTCGACGACAGTTACGTGGACATCGGCCGGGCCACCGAACGGCTCGGCTTCCGTCCCGCGCTCTCCAACCAGGACGCCATCCTCGGCACGTACGCGTGGTGGCGGACCCAGCGGGGGGCCGGCACACCCGCTCCCGGAGCCGGCCGGACCAGCCGGGACCCGTGGCGCCAAGGGGCGCTCGGCCTGGCCAAGGTCTTCTTCTGATCCCCTGGAGCCCTGCCGTGGACATCACCCGGTCCTCACCCGCGCCCGTGCGCGTGGTGGCAGTCCCGCCCGAACCCGAACCCGCCGACCTCACCGCGCCGCCCGAACCCACCGCCGTAGAGCCGCTTCAGCCTCATCCGACCGCGACTGCCACCGCGTCCGCGAGCGCGAGCGTCGGCGTGACCGTGGCCGCGACCGCCACCGACGTACGGGGGCGTCGCCGCCGCAACCGCCCCCGCGACCTCCTCGCCCTCCTGCGCCCCGGCCAGTGGGTGAAGAACCTGGCCGTCGTCCCGCTGGCCCTGCTCGACACCTCCTGGGGGACCGAGGCCTTCCTGCGCACCGGCTGGGCCGTCCTCGGCTTCACCCTCGCCTCCGCGCTCGTCTACGTCGTCAACGACCTCGCCGACCGGGAGCGGGACCGGCTGCACCCGGACAAACGCCACCGCCCGATCGCCTCCGGCCGGGTGTCCACCGCCGCCGCCGGGGCGCTGACCTGCGTCCTCGCCCTGTCGCTGACCGGCTGGGCGGTGGCCGGGCCCGCCTGGCTGTGGTGGCCCACCGCCCTCTACCTGGCGCTGAGCCTCGCCTACTCCCAGGGGCTCAAACACATACCGCTGGTGGACGCGTTCATCGTGGCGACCGGCTTCGTGCTGCGGCTCGTCCAGGGGTCGCTGCTCATCGGCGCCCGGATGTCCGAGTGGCTGGCGCTGTGCGTCTTCTCGTTCTGCCTGATGCTGGCGCTCGGCAAACGCCGGCACGAGATGACGGCGGCGGGCCGCGCCCACCGCCCCGCCCTGCGCGGCTACACGCTCGCCTTCCTCGACCATCTCGTCGTCCTGGTCGCCGTGCTGACGGCCGTCAGTTACGTGCTCTACCTGCGCGACGACGCGGCCCTCGCCGCCGGGGCCTCCCTCGTCACCCTGCTCTCCGCCCCCTGCGCCGTCTTCGGCCTCGCCCGCTACCTCCAGCTCCTCCTCGTCGAGGAGGGCGGCGGCAACCCCGTCCACGTCCTCTTCCGGGACCGCGCCACGCTCGTCAACGCGGCGCTGTGGGCGGTGCTCGTCGCCCTCGCCCTCCTCCTCCCGCAAGCGTCCGCATGACCCACCGACCGCCCGAAGGCGCCGCCCCATGAACCGGAAGCAACCCCTCGTCTCCGTCGTCATCCCCAACTACAACTACGGCCGCGCACTGGAGCTCTGCCTGCGCGCCGCGCTCGCCCAGACCTACGAACCGCTGGAGGTGCTGCTGATCGACGACTGCTCCACCGACGACTCGGTCGCCGTCGCCGAGGCCTGCGGCGTCCGGGTGATCAGCACCGGCGTCAACAGCGGAGTGGCCACCACCCGCAACACCGGCGCGGCCCATGCCCGGGGCGAGATCATCGTGTTCGTCGACTCCGACGTGGCGATGGAACCGGACGCCGTCGCAGGCGCCGTCGCCCTGCTCGACTCCGACCCCCGCATCGGCGCGGTCTGCGGCACCTACGACGCCGAACCCCTCATCCGGGACAGCCTGATCGAGGAGTACCGCTGCCTCCACCAGTTCTACTGGCTCGCCGAGACCGAGGGCCGCATCGGCACCCTGCACACCGCGATCTGCGCCATGCCCGCCCGGGTCTTCGCCGAGATCGGCCCCTTCAACCCCCGGCTGCGGCACACCGAGGACGGCGACTACGCCGCCCGGATCTGCCGGAGCTACGAGGTCCACAGCTCCACCACCGTGCGCGGCCGGCACGACCACGACGACACCTGGCGCGTGGTGCTGCGCAAGGTCTTCCACCGCACCCGGCTGCACATCCCGCTGTACGTCCGCCGCGGCGACCTCCCCGGCGGCATCGCCACCGGGCCGCGCGCCGGGGCCAGCGTCGCGGCCCTGCTCGCCCTGCTGACCCTGCCGCTCGGCCTGATCGCCCTGCCCTGGCTGCTCGCCCCCGCCGGCCTGCTGGCGTTCACCCTGCTCGCCGACACCGCCCTCCACCGCTTCGTCCTGCGCCGCCGGGGCCCCCTGTTCGCCGCCTACTTCGCCTTCACGCACACCGTGGTCAACGCGGTCATCGCGGCGGGCGCGGGCGTCGGCGTCCTCCAGTGGCTGACCTCCCGCCGCTTCCGCCGGCTGTACGAGCCGGGGGAGCACCTCGCGCCGGTGCGGGCCGCCACATGACCGGGACCCTCGCGGCGGGCGCCGTGGCGGACCCGGCCACGCCGGCCGAGCGGGAAGGGCCGTCCCGCCGCTGGCCCGGCCGGCTGCTGCTCACCGTCGCCGTCCTGTGGGCCCTGTTCGTCGCCGCCCGCGCCCTCCTCAGCGGCCGGTGGTGGGCGTGGAACGGCCTCGGCCTCGCCCCGCCCGTCCTCCATCTGCTGTTCCCGCTCGCCCTGCTGATCCCGGCCGCCCTGATCCGGCACGGCAGGCGGGCGGCGGTGGGCGTCGTCCTGCTCTCGCTGCTGCTCGGCTCCTGGCAGACCGGGCTGCACCCCGGGGCCCTCCTGCGCGGGCAGCCCACCGTGCCCGCCGGAGCGCTGAAGGTGGTCAGCTGGAACACCTTCTTCTGGGACCAGGACAGCGACACCGACGCCTTCTACGCCTACCTGAAGTCCCGCTCCGCCGACGTCTACCTCCTCCAGGAGTACCAGAACGCCCGGGGCGACGAACCCGCGCCGATCGACGACCTGGCCAGGATCCGCAAGGAGTTCCCCGGCTTCCACATCGCCACCGAGGGCGAGTTCCTCACGCTGTCCCGCTTCCCGATCACCTCGGCGCGGGCCCTGCGCCCCGACGGGCTCGCCCCGCCCGACACCTCCTGGGCCGACTACTGGAACGTCCGTGTCCTGCGCACCGACATCGACGTCGACGGCGAGACCCTGTCCCTCTACAACACCCACCTGCCCGATCTGCTGAACGTCGACCGCAACCCGCTGACCCCCGCCTACCACCGCTCCGTACGACAACTCTCCGAGCGCCGCGACCGCCACTTCGAGGCGCTGCGCGAGGACCTCGACGCCAACGGCCACCCGGTGGTCCTCGCCGGGGACCTCAACGTGCTGCCCGGCACCGGGGACCTGCGGTGGTTCGACGGGCTGCGGGACGCCGCCGACGCGGGGGACGAGGTCTACCCGGCGACCTTCCCGGTGAGCGGCCCGGCGCTCTGGCGGCTCGACTGGGCGTTCGTCTCGCCCCGGATCGACCTGCACCGGCAGTCCGTCCAGGACCCGCCCGCCGCGCTCTCCACCCACCGGCTGATCGATCTCCGCCTCTCCCTGCCCGCCCCCGGGGCGCCCGCCCCGGCCACCGAGAAGGACCGGTCATGACCCGGCGCTCCGCGCGCTCGCCCCGCTTCGACGCGACGATCGTGCTCACCTACTACCTCCCGTACACCAGCGGCCTCACCGAAGTGGCCCGCACGGTCGCCGAGGGGCTGGCCGCGCGGGGCCGCCGCGTGGCCGTCGTCGCCTGCCGGCACGATCCGGACCGTCCCGCACGGGAGACCGTGAACGGGGTCGAGGTGTTCCGCGCCCCGGTCGCCGCCAGGATCGGACGCGGGGTGCTCAGTCCCGGGTTCGCCCCTCTCGCCGGGCGGATCGCCCGTGCCTCACGGGCCGTCAACCTCCATCTGCCGATGCTGGAGGCGGGGCTCGTCGCCCGCCTCGCCGGGGACACCCCGGTGGTCGCCACGCACCACGACGACGTCTGGCTCGCCGGGGGCGCGCTCGCCCCGCTCCAGGTGAAGGCCGTCGACGCCTCGGTGGCCGGGGCGCTGCGCCGCTCGGCCGCGGTGGTCGTCAACAACGTGGACCACGCGGAGCATTCGCGCCACTGGCCCCTGATGCGCGGACGCCGGCTGCTGGCCATCGCCCCGCCCTGCCGTGAACGCGAGCCCGCCCCGGCCGCCTTCCGCGAGACGGCGGGCCCGCACTTCGGCTTCCTCGGCCGGATCGCCCCCGAGAAGGGGCTGCACCACCTCGTCGACGCGTTCCGGACGATCCCCGACCCCGAGGCCCGGCTGCTGATCGCCGGCGACTACTCCAAGGTCGCGGGCGGCAGCGTCGTCGGCGCCCTGCGCGCCCGGGCCGGCGACGACACCCGTATCCGGTTCACCGGCTTCCTCGCCGACGACCGGGTGGCCGCCTTCTACGCCTCGCTGGACGCCTTCGCCCTGCCGTCCGTCGCCGAGGAGTCCTTCGGCATCTCCCAGGCCGAGGCGATGATGCTCGGCGTCCCCTCCGTCGCGAGCGACGCGCCGGGCATGCGCGTGCCGGTCTCGGAGACCGGTTTCGGCCGTCTCTTCCCGCCCGGCGACGCCCGCGCCCTGGCCGGGGCCCTCCTGGAGGTGGCCGCCTACGCCCCGGAACGCCGCGCAGAGGGAGGCCGGGAGGCCCGCGCCCGGTACGGGACGGACAGCTGCCTGGACGCCTACGACGCGCTGTTCCAGGAGGCCGGGGCCGTACAGGGAGCTCCCGCGTGAGAACGGCCGGAGCCCTGGCGGCGGACGGCGGGGCCAACGCCGCCTGGCCGGGCGGCGGATGGGTGCTCTGGGCCGCCGGGGCCTGGGCGGTCTTCCTGGCCGCGCACCTCGTCCTCAACGGCCGCTGGTGGTTCTGGCTGCTGCCCTCGCTGCTCCCGCCGCCCGTGTTCGTCGCCCTGCCCGCCCTGCTCCTGCCGCTCTCCTGGGCGGCGGGGGACCTCCCGGCCGCCGTCGTGGCGGGCGCGGCCCTGCTGCTCGGGGCCCGGCAGTCCGGCCTCGTGCCCGGCGCGCTCGTACGGCGCGGGCGCCGCCCGCCACCGCCGCCGGAGGGGGCGGTGCGCGTGGTGTCCTGGAACACCCAGCACTGGTGCCAGTCCACCGAACCGGAGCCCTTCTACGCCTTTCTGCGCGGGCTCGACGCCGATGTCTACCTCCTCCAGGAGTACCACCACGACGAGTTCGACGGCACGTACCGCCTGATCGACGACGAGCGGCGGCTGCGCGAGACCTTCCCCGGCCACCGGGCCGTCATCGCCCGCGGTCTGATCACGCTGTCCCGGCTGCCGGTCGCCGCGACCGTCGAGACGGCCGCCCGCCGGACCCTGCGGGTGGATCTGGAGATGCCGGGCGACGGTCGGATTCTCGCCACCTTCAACGTCCACATCCCGGTACAGCTCCGACTGATCAGCCCGTTGCGCGCAGACTTCTACCGCGCGGTCCGCACCCGGGCCGCCGACCGGGCACGGGAGTACCGGGGCCTGGCCGGGGACGTCGCGGGCTGCCCCCATCCGGCCCTGATCGCCGGGGACTTCAACACCACCGCCGCGATCGGGGACGCCCGCCGCATCGCCCGGCTGGGCTCCGACGCGGTCGCCCTCTCCGGACGCCTCTGCCCCACCTCGTGGCAGGTCCGTCCGGGCCTGCGCTGGTGGCGGCTGGACTGGGTGCTCACCACCCCGGGCGCCCGGGTCCACCGCTACCGCTTCCGCGATCCGCGCGGACTGTCCGACCACAGCGTCCAGGAGGTGTCCGTGTCGCTCGCCGAACCGGACCACCGGCCGCCGGCCGGCCTCCGCGTCCATCACCACGACGAAGGAACTCACCATGCGTTACCGCTACCTGGGAAAGACCGGCCTGCGGGTCAGTGAACTCTGCCTCGGCGCCATGACGTTCGGCCGCGAGGCCGACGAGACCACCAGCCACGCCCTGCTGGACCGCTTCACCGAGGCGGGCGGCACCTTCGTGGACACCGCCGACATCTACTCCGCCGGAGCCTCCGAGGAGATCCTCGGCCGCTGGCTGAAGAGACAGCGCCGCGACGACGTGGTGATCGCCACCAAGGTGCGGTACGGCACGGGGGAGGGCCCCAACGACCGCGGCCTGGGCCGCAATCACCTGATCGCCGGGGTCGAGTCGAGTCTGCGCCGGCTGGGCACCGACCACATCGACCTCTACCAGGTGCACGCCTGGGACCCGGGCACCCCGCTGGAGGAGACCCTCGCCACCCTGGACGCGCTGGTCACCTCCGGGAAGGTGCGCTACATCGGGGCCAGCAACTTCTCCGGCTGGCAGCTCCAGAAGGCGATCGACCTGAGCCGGGGACACGGCTGGGAGCCCTTCACGGCCCTCCAGCCGCTCTACAACCTGCTGGACCGGTCCGCCGAGTGGGAGCTGATGGAGGTCAGCCGCAACGAGGGCCTGGGCGTCATCCCGTGGAGCCCGCTGCGCGGCGGCTGGCTGAGCGGCGCGATCCGGCGCGGTGCGGAGCGGCCGCCGACGGGCACCCGGGTGGAGACCGCCGAGCGGCTCGGCTGGGGCGAGTCGTGGAGCGCGTACGAGGGGGACGAGCGCACCTGGCGGGTGCTGGACGCCCTGCACGAGACCGCCGGACGCACGGGCCTCGCGGTGCCGGTGCTGGCCCTCGCCTGGCTGCTCGGCCGGCCCGGGGTCACCGCCCCCATCGTGGGCGCCCGCACCCTGGAGCAGCTGGAGACCAACCTGGGCGCGGCGGACCTGGACCTCGACCCGGCCGACGCCGCCCTGCTGACCGCGGCGAGCGACCGGACGCTCCCGTACCCGTACAGCGTCATCGAGACCGACCCCGAACTGCGCTGACGCGCCCCGCGTGGCCGAAAACGGGCGGTGGCCCGGGGAGTTCGTCCCCGGGCCACCGCCCTGTGCGTACCGCGCCGTGCCGTGGTGGTGATCAGTCCGTCGGCCGCTTCAGGCGGGCCACGAACTTGTACCGGTCGCCCCGGTACACCGATCGCACCCACTCCACCGGTTCGCCCTGGCCGTCCACCGAATGGCGGGACAGCATGAGCATCGGCAGCCCCACGTCGGTGCCCAGCAGCCCCGCCTCGCGCGGGGTGGCGAGCGAGGTCTCGATGGTCTCCTCCGCCTCGGCGAGGCGGACGTCGTACACCTCGGCGAGCGCGGTGTAGAGCGAGGTGTACTTCACCAGCGAACGGCGCAGCGCCGGGAAGCGTTTGGCCGAAAGGTGTGTGGTCTCGATGGCCATCGGCTCCCCGCTGGCGAGCCGCAGCCGCTCGATGCGCAGCACCCGGCCGCCCGTCGAGATCTCCAGCAGACCGGCGAGCGTGTCGTCCGCCGTCACATAGCCGATGTCCAGCAGCTGGGACGTCGGCTCCAGCCCCTGGGCACGCATGTCCTCGGTGTACGAGGTGAGCTGGAGGGCCTGGGACACCTTCGGCTTGGCCACGAAGGTGCCCTTGCCCTGGATGCGTTCCAGCCGGCCCTCGACGACCAGTTCCTGGAGCGCCTGGCGCACGGTGGTGCGCGAGGTGTCGAATTCGGCCGCCAGGGTGCGTTCGGGCGGCACCGGGGTGCCGGGCGGCAGGGTGTCCGTCATGTCGAGGAGATGCCGCTTGAGCCGGTAGTACTTCGGTACGCGCGCTGTGCGCGTACCGGCACCCGTCTCGCTCCCCGTACTGCCCCCGTCGGCGCCCATGGCCCGCCTTCCCGACTGCTGCGTTGCTGCCGTCACCGGCTCCTCCGTCTGTCGCGGCTCACATGGTGGCACGGTCCGGTCACGGGTCGTCGCCCTCCCTTAGGTGTCGGTCCTATAACGGACGCGAGTGCACTTCTTATACACCCTTGACACCCCTAAAGGTCTAGGCCAAGCTCCCGGTACTGGTCTAAACCATTAAAGACCAGGTCCAGCCCCAGCAGAACTCGTCGAATGTCTTCGCGGTGGGTGGGGTTGCAGCATCCCTGAGGAGGGTTTGACGTGAAGCGCAAGCTCATCGCGGCTATCGGTGTCGCGGGCATGTTGGTTTCGGTCGCGGCGTGCGGATCGGACGACAAGAAGTCGTCGGCGGACCCGAAGGACCGTAAGGAAACCCTGACCGTCTGGCTCATGGGCGAGGCCCAGTCCACCTGGCCGGAGCTGGTCAAGGACGTCAACGCCGAGTTCAACAAGAAGTACCCGGGCGTCAAGGTCAAGGTTCAGTACCAGCAGTGGGCCGACAAGGTCAAGAAGCTGGACACCTCCCTCGGTGGCGACAAATTCCCGGACGTCGTGGAACTCGGCAATACCGAGACCATGCAGTACATCCTCAATGGTGCGCTCGGAGAAATCGACCCCAAGAAGTACGAGAACTCGGACACCTGGATCAAGGGTCTGAAGGACACGTGCACCTTCGAGGGCAAGACGTACTGCGTTCCTTACTACGCCAGCGCCCGTCTGGCCGTGTACAACAAGGACATGCTGAAGGCCGGCACCGGCAGCGACGTCCTCCCGCAGACCGAGACCGAGTTCCTCGCCGCGATGGACAAGGTCTCCGCCGAGCTGGGCAAGAAGGACAAGCGCGCCTCCTCCCTCTACTTCCCGGGCCGCTACTGGTACGCCGCGATGTCCTACGTCGCCGCCTACGGTGGCCAGATAGCCACGTACGACGAGGGCAGCAAGGAGTGGAAGGCCGCTCTGTCCACCCCGGAGGCCCAGAAGGGCATCCAGCACTTCGTCGACCTGGTCAAGAAGTACAACAAGGCCGACGTGACGAAGGACGAGCAGGACCACGCCAACGTCATGGCCAACGAGAAGGCCGCGGTCATCTACGGCCAGGCCTGGGAGGCCGGCAGCGTCACCACGGGCGAGAACGGCAACCCGAAGCTCGAGGGCAAGATCGCCACGGCCGGTATGCCCGGCCCCGAGGGCAAGGCCCTCCCGTCCTTCATCGGCGGCTCCGACCTCGCCACGATCTCCAAGTCCAAGGTCCAGGACCTCGGTGAGGAGTGGATCTCCCTCTTCACCAACGCGAAGTCCATGGAGGTCCTCGCGTCGAAGAACGTCCTCCCCAGCAACGAGAAGCAGCTTGAGCCGCTGAAGAGCAAGCCGGAGACCGCCGCTGTCGCCAACGCGGTGCCGGACGCCTGGTTCACGCCGATCGCGCCGGGCTGGGCCTCCGTGGAGAAGGAGGAGATCCTCCAGAACATGCTCCTGGAGATCGTCAAGGGCGCCTCCGTCGCCGACGCCACCAAGAAGGCCGACGAGAAGATCAACGCGCTGATCAACAAGGAATCCTGACCTTCCGATCGCCAGGCGGGGGCCCGGCGCCAGCGCCGGGCCCCCGTTCCTTTCCCGCAAGTGAACGCCGTGAATTCCGGGGTCCGCCCCGGACCCGCGATGGAAGGTCAGCCACGTGTCTGCCGCTGATACCAAGGCCGCCGGGCCGCCGGTCCCCGTACCACCCGACCCGCAGGTGACCGGGAAGTCGTCCTCCCACGACGACGCGCCCCGGGTACAGAAGAGGAAGCGGAAGAAGGGGGAGCTGCTCCCCTACCTCCTGATCCTCCCGGCGATCGTGGCGATCGCCGCCGTCTACCTCTACCCGCTCGGCAAGACGGTCGTCATGTCCTTCCAGGACATGGGCCGCCGTGAGCTGTGGTCCGGAGAGCCGGCCCCCTGGGTCGGCTTCGAGCAGTTCACCAACATCCTCGGAGACTCCGAGTTCTGGTGGGTCACCTTCCGTACCGTCGTCTTCATGGTCATCTGCGTCACGCTGACCATGGGGATCGGGCTGCTGGTCGCCCTCCTGATGCGCAAGCTCTCCACCTGGGTCCGGCTGGTGCTCACCGCCTGCCTCATCGCCGCGTGGTCGATGCCGCTGATGGTCGCCGCCTCGATCTTCCGGTTCATGGCCGACTCCGACTACGGCCTGATCAACACCCTGATCGCCAAGGTCGTCGGCGAGGACTGGCTCGGACACAACTGGTACCTCAACCCCATCCAGGGCTTCGGCATCATCACCCTGCTGGTCGTCTGGGGCGCCATCCCGTTCGTCGTCGTCACCCTGTACGCCGCCCTCACCCAGGTCCCCAAGGAGCTGGAGGAGGCCGCCGCCCTCGACGGGGCCAGCGCCTACGGCATCTACAAGTTCGTCACCTGGCCGGTCATCAAGCCGGTCTTCACCATGGTCGCCACTCTCTCGGTGATCTGGGACTTCAACGTCTTCGGCCAGATCTGGCTGCTGCGTGGCAACAAGCCCGAGCCGGAGTACGAGACCCTCGGCCTCTACTCCTACTCCAAGGCGTTCGAGTCCACCTCCTTCAGCCAGGGCACCGCGATCGCCCTGATCACGGTGCTGCTGCTGTCCGGCGTGGCCGTGTACTACCTGCGCCAGCTCATGAAGACGGGAGAGGTCGAATGAGCAGCTCGACCCAGATGACACAGGCGCTGCGGCCCGACCGCAAGAAGAGCCGGCTCCACCTCGACCTCATCGGCCTCGGCATCGCCCTGGTCATGGTCTTCCCGGTCTACTGGCTGGTCATCAGCGCCCTGCGGCCCAACCGGGAGATCCGCAGCTACGACCAGACGCTCTGGCCCACGTCGATCACCTTCGACAACTTCGTCCGGGCCACCGAGCAGCCGAACTTCGTCACCGCCATCCAGTCCAGCCTGATCGTCGCGGTCACCGCGGTGGTCGGCGGCATGATCATCGCGACCCTGGCGGCGCTGGCCATCGGCCGGTTCCGGTTCTTCGGCCGCAAGGCCCTGGTCCTGATCATGATCCTGGTCCAGATGCTGCCGCCGACGGCGATGCTCATCCCCATCTACGCCCAGCTCAACGCCATGGGCGGGATCGACGAGTACTGGGGCCTGATCGTCGTCTACCTGGTCTCCACGCTGCCCTTCGCCACCATCATGATCCGCGGCTTCGTCGTGAACATCCCGGTGGAGCTGGAGGAGTCCGCGATGGTGGACGGCTGCACCCGCTTCCAGGCCTTCCGCCGGGTGATCTTCCCGCTGCTCGCCCCCGGGCTCGCCGCCGCTTCGATCTTCGCCCTGGTGAACGCGTGGAACGAGTACCTCTTCGCGTACATCCTGATCAACGACAACTCCAAGTACACGCTGAACGTATGGCTGATGACGTTCACGACCGAGCGCGGAACGGACTACGGAGCCCTCATGGCGGCGTCGACCATGATCGCCATCCCCGTCGTCGTGTTCTTCATGATCATCCAGAAGAAGATGGCCGCAGGCCTCACTTCCGGCGCTGTGAAGGGATAGTGCGGGCCCATGACCACCCTCGTTTCCACCACGGACACCGTGACGCGCGACGCGCTCGCCGTGCTCCAGCCCGGGTTCACCGGCACCACCGCACCGGACTGGCTGCTGCGCCGAGTCGGTGAGGGCCTGGCCTCCGTCGGGCTGTTCGGCCGCAACATCACCTCGCCCGAACAGCTCACCGCCCTCACCGAGCGGCTGCGCTCCGAGCGGGAGGACGTCCTCGTCGCCATCGACGAGGAGGGCGGCGACGTGACCCGCCTGGAGGTCACGCACGGCTCCTCCTTCCCCGGCAACTTCGCCCTCGGTACGGTGGACGACGTCCACCTCACCCGGGCCGTCGCCCAGGAGCTCGGCCGCCGGCTCGCCGAGTGCGGCGTCAACCTCAACTGGGCGCCGTCCGCCGACGTCAACTCCAACCCGGGCAACCCGGTCATCGGTGTGCGCTCCTTCGGCGCCGACACCCGCCTGGCCGCCCGGCACACCGCCGCGTACATCGAGGGGCTCCAGGCCGCCGGCGTCGCCGCCTGCACCAAGCACTTCCCCGGGCACGGCGACACCGCGGTCGACTCCCACCTGGCGATGCCCCGCATCGATGTGGACCTCGACACCCTGCACGCCCGTGAGCTGGTGCCCTTCCGGGCGGCCATCGCCGCGGGTTCCAAATCGGTGATGAGCGCGCATATCCTGCTTCCCGCACTCGACCCGGACCGTCCGGCGACCCTGAGCCCGCAGATCCTCACCGGTCTGCTGCGCCAGGAGCTGGGCTACGACGGCCTGATCGTCACCGACGCGGTGGAGATGGACGCCATCGCCGGTACGTACGGCATCGAGCGCGGGTCCGTCCTCGCCCTCGCGGCGGGCGCCGACGCCATCTGTGTGGGCGGCGGCCTGGCCGACGAGGAGACGGTGCTGCGGCTGCGCGACGCCCTCGTCGCGGCCGTGCGCGCCGGGGAACTGACCGAGGAGCGGCTCGCCGACGCGGCCGCCCGTGTACGAGCCCTGGCGTCCTGGACGCAGAGGGTCCGGGGGGACATCCGGGAGTCGGGCGCGGCAGTGCAGGAGGGGACCGCGCCCGGCACCGGAGTCAGCTCCGACATCGGTCTGACCGCCGCCCGCCGCGCGGTCCGCGTGACCGGCTCCGGCGACCGGCTGACCGGGGCGGCGTACGTCGCCTCGTTCAGCGCGGTGGCGAACATCGCGGTCGGCGACGAGACCCCGTGGGGCATCGCCGCCGAGCTGGACAGGATCCTGCCCGGCACCGGCACGGACACCTACACCGACCAGGCGGCCGCCCCGGCGGACGCGATCCTGGCGGCGGCGGGGGAGCGGCGCATCGTCGCCGTCGTCCGCGACGAGCACCGGCACGCCTGGATGGGCGCCGCGCTCGACGCGCTGCTGGCGGCCCGCCCGGACACGATCGTGGTCGAGATGGGCCTGCCCCAGTCGGACCCGCGGGGCTCGCTGCACATAGCGACCCACGGCGCGGCCCGCGTCTGCGGCCTGGCGGCGGCGGAAGCGATCACGGGCACGAAGGCCTGACGCACTCCTGCCGAGCCCGTCCGGCGATCGAGGACAAGACCTCACGCCGGACGGGCGGCAACGAACACGCACGGCGAAGGGCCGGGACACCGCAAGGCGTCCCGGCCCTCAGCCGTGCGAGGGGGCGGGCCCTACAGCCCCTGCCACCCCGGCTTCGCCGCATATGTGGCCCGGAAGTAGTCCGCCAGCTTCAGCTTCGACGCCGCCGCCTCGTCCACGACCACCGTGGCGTGCGGATGCAGCTGGAGCGCCGAGGCCGGCACGATCGAGGCGACGGGCCCCTCCACCGTCTGCGCGACGGCCTCCGCCTTGCCCTCACCGGTGGCCAGCAGGATCGGGTGGCGGGAGTCCAGGATCGTCCCGATGCCCTGCGTGATCACGTGGTGCGGCACCTGCTCGATGTCGTCGTCGAAGAAGCGCGCGTTGTCGATCCGGGTCTGCTGCGTCAGCGTCTTGATCCGGGTACGGGAGGCGAGCGAGGAGCACGGCTCGTTGAAGCCGATGTGCCCGTCCGTGCCGATGCCCAGGAGCTGGAGGTCGACCCCGCCGGCCTCGGCCAGCGCCCGGTCGTACGCCTCGCAGGCCGCCTGGACGTCCTCCGCCGACCCGTCGGGGCCCATGAAGGACGCCTCGGAGAGCCCGAGCGGCTCGATGACCTCGCGCAGCACCACGGAGCGGTACGACTCCGGGTGGCCCGCGGGCAGCCCGACGTACTCGTCGAGCTGGCAGATCCGGGCGCGCGACGCGTCGACCGCACCGGAGGCGACCTTCGCCGCGAGCGCGCGGTAGATGGGCAGCGGGGTCGAGCCGGTGGCAACGCCGAGCAGGGCGTCGGGCTTGCGGCCGATCAGCGCGGCGATGGCCTCCGCGATCAGTTCGCCGCCTGCCGTGGCGTCCGGGACGATGACAACTTCCACGCTGTGCCTGCCGATCTGACTAGGGGAGGGTGTGGTATAGACCAATCAAGTTCCCAATTTAGCAGAATCGAGCAGCCGTACGGTGAACGGTCCGCCCACCGGCGCGCACGCCCCGGCCCGCTGGCGGCGCACGGCATTGCCTGGTCGACTGGTCCGCAACGGCGCGGATCGTCGTACCCGCACGCGCCGTCCCGTACGCCGACAGCGCAGGAGGCCCCCACATGTCCGCCACCCCTCCGGCCGACCCGGGCGGTCAGGGCGACGAGCCCGGCCGCATCATGTCCGGCGAGATGGCCGAGCAGCCCGCGATGCTGCGCCGCATCCTCGAACAGGGCGCGCCCCGCATCCGTGAGGTCGCCGCCGAGATCGCCGCCCGGAAGCCCCGGTTCGTGCTGCTCACCGCCCGGGGTACGTCGGACAACGCGGCGCTGTACGCCAAGTACCTGCTGGAGATCCGGCTCGGACTGCCCTGCGGACTGGCCTCGATGTCCACCACGACGGCCTACGGCGCCCGGCCGGACCTGCGGGACGTCCTGGTGGTCACCGTCAGCCAGTCGGGCGGCTCGCCGGACCTGGTGGCCTCCACGCGGGCCGCCCGGGAGGCCGGGGCCGTCACCCTCGCCGTCACCAACAACCCGGACTCCGCGCTGGCGGCGGTCTCCGAGTACCACATCGACATCCTGGCGGGCCCGGAGAAGGCGCTTCCCGCCACCAAGACGTACACCGCCTCCCTCCTCTCCCTCTACCTCTTCGTGGAGGGGCTGGGCGGCAACGACGGCACGACGGCCGCCGCGGGCCTGCCCGACCTCGCGGGCGCGATCCTCGGCCGCCGGGCCGAGGTCAAGGCGCTGGCCTCGCGCTACCGCTTCGCCGAGCGCATGGTGATCACGTCCCGCGGCTACGGCTATCCGACGGCCAAGGAAGCGGCCCTGAAGCTGATGGAGACCAGCTACATCCCCGCCCTCTCCTACTCCGGCGCGGATCTGCTGCACGGGCCGCTGGCGATGGTCGACAACATCTCCCCGGTGATCGCCGTGGTCACCGACGGCCGGGGCGGCGAGGCCCTCCAGCCGGTGCTGGACCGGCTGCGCGGACGCGGCGCGGACCTCTTCGTGGTCGGCCCCAAAGCCCAGGTGGAGGCGGCCTCGGCCGGTTTCTCGCTGCCCACGGCGGGCGTCCCGGAGGAGTTGCAGCCGATCCTGGAGATCCTGCCGCTGCAGCTGCTGGCGTACGAGGTGACGATCGCCCGGGGTCAGGACCCGGACGCGCCCCGCGCCCTGGCCAAGGTCACCGAGACCCGCTGAGTCCCGGGGCCGGACGGCCCCGGGAACACCCGCGGGCCGCGGCGCCGGGATGGGACCCTCAGCCCATCCGGCACCGCAGCCCGGAGCTACCTGGCCGGCGGTGTGCGGTGCCTCCGGCCACTGGAGGCACCGGCGCAGTCAGGGCAGAGAGTGCCGGAGCCTCGGTCCGCTCTCCTGTGCGGGGAGAGCGGAGGTCGTGATGAATATTGTGGACTAGACCAATTGCCCGTGTCCATCCATGTGCACGACATTCTCGGGCGGGTCCGCGTTCTCGGGCGGGGTCCGCGCCCGCCCGTCGTCGTACCCATGGCACGGCCCACCACGCCGATCGGTTCGAACGCCTCCGGTAACCCCAGGTACGCTCCACCCGTGCCCTCCATGAACGACCTCGTCCGCCAGCACACCGCTCTGAGCGACACCGACCTCGAGTGGCTCCATCTGCTGGTCTCGGAGTGGCAACTGCTCTCCGACCTCTCCTTCGCCGACCTCGTGCTGTGGGTCCCCACCCGCGACGGCACGCGGTACGTCTCCGTCGCCCAGATGCGCCCCAACACCGGGCCCACCTCCTACCAGGACGACATGGTCGGCCACCTGGTGCCGCGTGGCCGCCGCCCGCTGCTGGACGCGGCCCTGGACGAGGGCCGGATCGTGCGCGAGGGCGATCCGGAGTGGCGCGAGGAGGTGCCCGTACGGGTCGAGTCCATCCCCGTACGCCGTGAGGGCCGGGTGCTCGGCGTCATCGCGCGCAACACCAACCTGCTCACCGTGCGCACCCCCTCCCGGCTGGAGCTCACCTACCTCCAGTCCGCCTCCGACCTGGCGCAGATGATCGCCGCCGGGTCGTTCCCCTTCCCCGGCCAGCAGGTCGACATGGACGCCTCCCCGCGCGTGGGTGACGGCCTGATCCGCCTCGACGCCGACGGAATCGTCCAGTACGCCAGCCCCAACGGCCTCTCCGCCTACCACCGCCTCGGCCTCGCCTCCGACCTGGTCGGCCACCACCTCGGCACCACCACCGCCGAACTGGCCCCGTCCCGGGGGCCGGTGGACGAGGCTCTGGTCAAGGTGGCCAGCGGTTACGCGCCCCGCGAGTTCGAGGTCGAGTGCGCGGGCGGGGTGATCCAGCTGCGGGCCATCCCGCTCAAGCCCAAGGGCGTCCGCATCGGCTCGCTGGTCCTGCTCCGGGACGTCACCGAACTGCGCCGCCGCGAACGCGAGTTGATCACCAAGGACGCGACCATCCGGGAGATCCACCACCGGGTGAAGAACAACCTCCAGACAGTGGCGGCCCTGTTGCGCCTCCAGGCCCGCCGGATGGACTCCGAGCAGGGCCGCGAGGCGCTCAACGAGGCGGTACGGCGCGTCGGTTCGATCGCCATCGTCCATGAGACGCTGTCCCAGAATCTGGACGAGCGGGTCGAGTTCGACGAGATCGCCGACCGGGTCATCGCGATGGTCTCGGAGATCTCCCCGGGCAAGGTGACCTGTCGGCGCACCGGACGCTTCGGCATCCTCGACGCCGAGGTCGCCACCCCCCTCTCCATGGTGCTGACCGAGGTTCTGCAGAACGCCCTGGAGCACGCCTTCGCCGTGGCCGACCACGGGACGGTGGAGGTGTCCGCCGTGCGGGGCGGACCGCCCACCGGGCGGCGGCTGCTGATCACCGTCACCGACGACGGGCGCGGGCTGCCCGAGGGGTTCGACCCGAAGCGGGCCGGCAACCTCGGGCTCCAGATCGTACGGACGCTGGTCGAGGGCGAGTTGGGCGGGACGTTCGGCATGGTCCCGGCGCCCGAACGCGGCACCCAGGTGGTGCTGGACCTCCCGGTCAGCGGCGAGAAGTAGAACAGCGCGAGCACACAGCAGAGCGGGCCCGGACCGTGGTGACGGTCCGGGCCCGCTCCGTGGTGCTCACGATGCGATGCGCTTCGGGGTACTGCGCGCTGCGACTCGAAGGCGGGGCTGTGCGTACGCTCTGTACGCGCCGCCGGGCTGAGGCTTGGTGCGGTTCTCGCTCAGGCGCTTGCGTTGCGCGCCCGGTTGCGAGCGGCACGGCGCTTCATCGCGCGGCGCTCGTCCTCGCTGAGGCCACCCCAGACGCCGGAGTCCTGGCCGGACTCGAGCGCCCACTGCAGGCACTGCTCCATGACGGGGCAGCGGCGGCAGACAGCCTTGGCTTCCTCGATCTGCAGCAGCGCAGGACCGGTGTTGCCGATGGGGAAGAACAGCTCGGGGTCTTCCTCACGACAAACGGCGTTGTGACGCCAGTCCATGGCTGCTACCTCTCCTTGGTATTACACGCTGTTGCTTGTGAATGTGAACGCTTTCACGAATCCCCCCGCAGATGACGGGCCGACCCCCAGAAGGACTGGGTGTGGTCTGTGATGGTGAGGAGGGGTTCTGGCTCTCAGTGGAGGCCGGTGTTGCGGGCCGTCTCGATCGCCATGTAGAGATTCGCAAACCTCGGCGGCGGATACAACCCCTTCTGGAAAGTTTTTTTTGATTCCTCGGTGTCGACTAGGTCACAGGCGCACTTCTTAGGGGTGGGACCCAGTCCAAACGTTCGAGTTAAAGGACTTTAGGCCCTTCCACTCACACAATCACACGCAGTGCACGGCGTACGCCTGTGAACGTCACGCTCGTACGCAGTCCCAGGTGGTCGCCGTCCATCTGGAAGGGCAGCGGGACCTTTGAATGCAAGGTGAAGTCCGTGAGGTCGTGCTGTGAAACGGCGTGCTTGCCGCGCGGCCCCTTCTCGGGGCTCGAAGTGAGCAGCTGGGTGCCGTAGCGGGCCACCGCCGGGGTCGACAGACGCTTCAGTCCGAGGACGTCCAGCGCAGTGTCGAAAGAGGCCTTGGGGGAGGCGTAGACCGGACGATTGCCCAGGTAGGTCCAGGGCGCGGTGTTGCAGACTATGGAGAGCGCGAGGTCGGTCACCGGGTCCTGGCCGGGCACGTCGAGCGTGATCGTCCCGTGTCTGCGGTGGGCCTCGTTCAGGAACTGCCGCACCACCTGGCGCACATACAGGGCGTGCGTCGAACGCTTCCCGCTCTCGCGCTTCTGTTCGACCCTGCCGACGACTCCGGCGTCGAATCCGAGACCGGCGCAGAAAGTGAACCAGCGTTCGGGAACGGACTCGTCCTCGGTTCCGGGGGTGCCGGCCGCCAGGCCGAGCCCGACCGTGCGTTCGGTCCGGTTCTCCAGGGCGTCCAGGATCGCGCCGGTCGCCTCCACCGCGTCGTTCGGCAGCCCCAGGGCGCGCGCGAAGACATTGGTGGACCCGCCGGGGACCACGGCGAGCTTCGGGAGGCCGTCCACGTCCGGGCCCCGGTGCAGCAGCCCGTTCACCACCTCGTTGACCGTGCCGTCGCCGCCGAGGGCGACCACCAGGTCGATGTCGTCGCTGTCCGCGGCCCGCCGTCCCAGGTCCCGTGCGTGCCCCCGGTACTCGGTGGTCACCGCCTCCAGCTTCATCTCGCTGGCCAGCGCGTGGATGAGCACGTCACGGGTGCGGGCACTGGTGGTGGTAGCAGCTGGGTTGACCACGAGGAGTGCGCGCATGACGGCCAGCCTACCTACCGGGCGGTTCGGGGCTGTAGTCCCGGTTCGTTGCGCTCCGGACCGGTGACGGAACGTGACCGGCCTCCCCGGCCGTGCGCCCGAACGGGGGAGGCCCCTCCGTACCCCGGCTTCACTTCCGGGCCCCGGGGATGCCAACCTGAAAGGCGTGAGCACTCAAGAGACCCCCTCCACACCGTCACCCTCCGCGGCGGAGCGCCCGACCAGGATCACCGTCCTCGCCGGGGTCAACGCCCTCGAAGGCCTGGCGCTCGCCGTCGGCGGGGTCTACATGGTGGTCATGGGGGTGCTCGGGAGGCTGGAGAGCACGCAGCAGGCGGAGACGGTCGGGATCACGCTGGTCGCGCTCGGCGCGATCCCGCTGATCGCCGCCCGTGGGCTGCTGCTGCTGCGCAGCTGGAGCCGGGGGCCCGCGCTGATCACCCAGATCATGGCGCTGCCGGTGGCCTGGACGCTGCTGCGCTCGCAGGGCGCGCTGATCCCCACCGGGATCGTCCTGGCCGTGGTCGCCGTCACCGGCCTCGTGCTCGTCCTCAAGCCGGCGACCACCCAGGACCTGGGCATCCGCCGGGGAGCGAGGGCGACCCCCGAGGCCTGAGCGCGCCGGGTGACCTCGGCCCGAGGTCACCCGACAGCCTCCGGGCCGGCGGCCCGTCCTTCCCGTCTACTCCTCGACGAGCAGGCGCTCGCGCAGCTGCGCGAGCGTGCGGGCGAGCAGCCGTGAGACGTGCATCTGCGAGATGCCGACCTCCTGGGCGATCTGCGACTGGGTCATGTTCCCGAAGAAGCGCAGCAGCAGGATGCGCTTCTCGCGCGGCGGGAGGTCCTCCAGGAGCGGCTTGAGCGACTCCCGGTACTCCACGCCCTCCAGCGCCTCGTCCTCCGAGCCCAGCGTGTCCGCCACCGCCGGTGACTCGTCGTCCGTGTCCGGCACGTCCAGCGAGAGCGTGCTGTACGCGTTGGCCGACTCCAGGCCCTCCAGCACCTCCTCCTCGGAGATGCCCAGCCGCTCGGCCAGCTCGTGCACCGTCGGCGAGCGGCCGTGCTGCTGGGAGAGCTCGGCGGTGGCCGTGGTCAGCGACAGCCGCAGCTCCTGGAGGCGGCGCGGCACCCGCACCGCCCAGCCCTTGTCCCGGAAGTGGCGTTTGATCTCGCCGACCACGGTGGGGGTGGCGTACGTCGAGAACTCCACGCCCCGGTCCGGGTCGAACCGGTCCACGGACTTGATCAGCCCGATCGTGGCGACCTGGGTCAGGTCGTCCAGCGGCTCCCCGCGGTTACGGAAGCGGCGGGCCAGGTGCTCCACCAGCGGCAGGTGCATCCGCACCAGCCTGTTGCGCAGCTCGGCCTTCTCCGCCGAACCGTCGGGCAGCTCCCGCAGCTCGAAGAACAGGGCCCGGGCCCCGCTGCGGTCGTGTGGATCGTGGTGCCCGTGCTCGCTCATCTGGCCCGCCCGCTCTGCCTGCGACTGCTGCTCCACCGCGACGTCGAGGCTCTCGGCCCCGTCCGCTCCGTCCACCGGATGCGGCCGGGCCGGCTGCTCCGGGATGCCTGCTGGGCGCGCCACCCCGGATCGGATCGTCTCGTCCCGCACAGGACCGTCCCCGTTCCCGTCGCTCACGCCGGCCCGGGGCCCGCGCCGCGCTGTTTGTAGAGGCTGATGCTGACCGTACGGTCGTCGGCGACCGTGGAGTCGACCTTTCCGGCCAGTGCGGAGAGCACCGTCCAGGCGAAGGTGTCGCGCTCGGGCGCCCGGCCGTCCGTGGTGGGCGCCGACACCGTCACTTCGAGGGAGTCGTCGACGAGACGGAAGACGCAGCTGAGGACGGAGCCCGGCACGGCCTGCTGGAGCAGGATCGCGCAGGCCTCGTCGACCGCGATACGGAGATCCTCGATCTCGTCGAGAGTGAAGTCCAAACGCGCTGCGAGACCGGCCGTGGCCGTTCGCAGCACCGACAGGTAGGCACCCGCAGCGGGCAGTCGGACTTCTACGAAGTCCTGATTCCCGGGCTCGCCTGCGATCTGGGACACCCTCACCTCCAAGGTGGCACAAACTCTTTCGAGGTTCCGGGAAGGGTGGCCCGGAGCCATACGGTCCGTCGACGGTTCTTCGGCTCGGCGACGTTATCGGATCCATGATGCCGTGTCGTACGGACCCCATACCCCCATCGTCACTCATGGTAAGCCTATGCGTACACACAGTGGCTAGGGGTCTGCGGTGTCCAATTGCGAAGAACCGGCGCCGCATTGACGTACCCAGGCGTCAGGCGATCGAACCGTCCTCGAAGCACCGGCGCCGCCCCCCCCGCCCGCCGGAGGCGCCGCGTCGGGGAGTGACCGGCCGTCGGCGGGCGCCTACCGGGAGGCGGGTGACTCCTGGAGGGGTCGCGTGTCGGGGGTGCCGGTGATCACGGCGCTCACCCGCGTGCCCGGCGGGAACGCCCCCTCCCCGGTCAGCGTGGCCAGCGCGAACAGCAGCTTGGCCACGTAGACGCGTTCCACGGGCAGCCCGTGCCGGTCCTCGAAGTCCGCGGCGAAGGCCTCCAGCTCCGGGGTGGAGCGGGCGTAGCCGCCGAAGGCGAAGCGCTCGTCCAGCGACCAGTTCCCGGACGGGCCGCCGAACGCCTCGCGCTGGAGCCGCTCCACGGACGGCCCGAGGAAGCCGCCGCGCAGCACCGGGACGCCCAGGGCCCGCTGTCCGGGGGCCAGGCCGGCGGCGAGTCCGGCGAGGGTGCCGCCGGTGCCGCAGGCCACGGCCGCCACATCGCACGCCCCGGCCAGCTCGCGCCCCAGCGCCGTACAGCCCTGTGCGGCCAGCGCGTTGCTGCCGCCCTCCGGGATGACCTCCGCGTCCCCGAACAGGCTCAGCAGCCCCTTCAGGACCTCGCAGGAGGCCTTCGCCCGGTACGTCGTACGGTCCACGAAGTGCAGGCGCATGCCGTCGGCCGCGCACCGGGCGAGCGACGGGTTGAGCGGCCGGTGCGCCAGCTCGTCGCCGCGGACGACGCCGACGGTGGGAAAGCCGAGCAGCCGCCCTGCCGCCGCGGTGGCCCGGAGGTGGTTGGAGTACGCGCCGCCGAACGTGAGCACGGTGCGCCCGGCGGCGTTCTCCAGGTTGAGGGCGAGTTTGCGCCACTTGTTGCCCGGCAGGTCGGGGTGGATCAGGTCGTCCCGCTTGAGGAGCAGTCGCACCCCGTGGCGCGCGAAGCGTTCGTCGTGGACCTCCCGCAGCGGGGAGGGCACCCGGGGCCGCAGGAGGGCGTCGAGGCGGGGCGGGCTGTTCACCCGCCCATTGTCGCCTCTCCGTCGTTATCCCCGCCGTTTCCCCGTCGTCTCCGTCGCTTCAGGAGGAGGCCAGCCAGAGGTCCGGGCCGAACACCTCGTAGTGGATGTCGGCGGGCCGGACGCCCGCCTCCAGCAGCTGGGCCCTGACGGCCCGCATGAAGGGGAGCGGGCCGCACAGATAGGCGTGCGTCCCCGGCCGTACGGTGATGCCGTCCAGGTCGACGAGGCCGGTGCGGTTCGCCGGCTGCCCGGCCTCCGGGGTCTCGTACCAGAAGTGCGCCTCGGCGTCGGCCAGCTTCTCCGTCAGCCGGACGTGGTCGTTCCGCAGGGCGTGGTCGGCCGGTGAGCGGTCGCCGTGCACGACGGTGACCGGGCCGCGGTGGCCCTCCTGGGCGAGGTACTCCAGCATCGACAGCATGGGGGTGCAGCCGATGCCCGCCGAGGCCAGCAGCAGGGGCGCGTCCAGCTGGTCGAGCACCAGGTCCCCGTAGGGGACGGAGACGCGCAGCAGGTCGCCCGCGCGGGTCTGCTCGTGCAGGTGCCGGGAGACCTCGCCGTCGGGTGAGCCCTCGCCGCGCACGCGCTTCACGGTGATCGACCGCAGCCGGGAGCCGGGGGCGCTGGAGAGGCTGTACTGGCGTATCTGGCGGGCTCCGTCCGGGAGCCCGACCTGTACGGAGACGTACTGGCCGGGCCGGAAGGAGGGCGGGGGCGTGTCCCCGGCGGGGCGCAGCAGGAAGGTGGCGACGTCCTCGGTCTCCTCGACCCGGGCGGCCACCTCCCAGGTGTGCCACACCTCGCCCGCCAGGACGCCCTGCTGCGCGTAGAGGCGCTCCTCGACGGCGATGAGGGAGCCCGCCATCAGCCAGTAGACCTCATCCCAGGCGGCGGCGACCTCCGGGGTGACGGCGTCGCCCAGGACGTCGGCGATGGCCGCGAACAGATGGGTGTGCACCACCTCGTACTGCTCCGGGGTCACCCCGAGCGAGGCGTGCTTGTGGGCGATGCGGTCCAGCATCACGTCGGGCCGGGTGCCGGGGTGCTCGACCAGTGCGGTCGCGAACGCGGCGATGGACCCGGCCAGGGCCCTGCGCTGGTCGCCGGAGGCCTGGTTGCCCCGGTTGAACAGGTCCCGCAGCAGCTCGGGGTGGGCGGCGAAGAGCTTCTCGTAGAAGAGGTCGGCGATGTCCCCGATGGCCGCGCCGACGGCGGGAAGGGTGGCGCGGACGGTGGCGGTGGACCGGTCGGAGAGCATGAAGGGTGGCTCCTCTGGGGTGGGACGTGCTGCCGGACGGGCGTCGGGCAGGTAATTGGTATGGACGATGCGCATTTTCGGGCGGGCAGCGTTCCGTCGGTGCGGTGCGGTGCGGTGCGGTGCGGTGCGGTGCGGTGGCGGGCGGCCCGGCGTGGGGCCTGGGCCTGGGCCCGGGCCGGGATCGGGTCAGGGCGGGGCGGGGCTCAGTCGGGCGGCGGGCCGCTGCCGATGCCCAGGAGCAGCGGGCCGGTGGGGGAGGCGACGAGGTCGGTGACGGTGATCGGGTCCAGCGTGGCGTAGAAGGCATCCTGGGCCGCGCGCAGGGCCCCGCGCAGCCGGCAGGCGGAGCGGAGCGGGCAGGGGGTGTCGCCCTCGCACTCGACCACTTCCTCCGGCCCCTCCAGCTCCCGCACCAGTGAGCCGATCGACGCGGAGCGGCCGGCCGAGGTCAGGGTGAGTCCGCCGCCGCGGCCTCGACGGGCGTCGAGGAGGCCGAGGTGCTGGAGCCGGGCGACGACCTTCGCGGTGTGGGTGTACGGGACCCGCATGGTTTCCGCCACCTCGCGGGTGGTCGGCGGCTCCTGGCCCTCGGCGACCGCCAGCCGCATGAGGACGCGGAGCGCCACGTCGGTGAATCTCGTCAGCCGCATGGGGTCACCGTAGATAAGTTGCATCGGGGATGCAAATTAAGCGGGGCGCCGGGCGACGAGGAGCAACGTGCCCCGACCGAAGGCGGATTAGTCGCACTCTTTTGTGTAATGGCGACCCGGCCCTCCTGCTGAAAGGCTTTTGCACGCAGGTCAGCCCAAGATCGAAAGGACGTCAGATGTCCGTTGGTGAAGAGGTTCGCGACACGCAGGCGCCGCCGCAGCAGAGTCTGGGGACGGCGGCTGCGCGGAACCTCGCGACGACCACCAAATCCGCGCCGCAGATGCAGGAGATCACCTCACGGTGGCTGCTGAAGATGCTGCCGTGGGTGCAGGTACAGGGCGGTACGTACCGGGTGAACCGTCGGCTCAGCTATGCGGTCGGCGACGGCCGGGTGACCTTCGTCCAGACCGGGGAGCGGGTGGCCGTGATCCCCGCGGAGCTGGGGGAGCTGCCCGCCCTGCGGGAGTTCGGCGACGAGGAGGTGCTCGCCGAGCTCGCCCGCAGGTGCGAGCAGCGGGACGTGGCCGCGGGGGAGGTGCTCGCCGCCTCGGGGGACGCGGCGGACCGGGTCTTCCTGCTGGCGCACGGCAAGGTGGCGAAGGTCGGATCGGGCCCCTACGGGGACGAGACGGAGCTCGGGGTCCTCGCGGACGGCTCGTACTTCGGCGACCAGAGCCTGATCGACGGCGACGCCGTCTGGGAGTACACCGCCCGCGCGCTCACCCCCTGCACGCTCCTCACCCTGAGCCGTGCCGACGTGTACAACCTCGCGGAGCGCGCGGCATCCCTGCAGGACCATCTCGCGAATCTGCTCTCCATTCCGCAGCAGCGGACCAACCGCTACGGCGAGGCGGCGATCGACCTCTCCGCCGGCCATGTGGGGGAGGCGGTCGTCCCGCACACCTTCGTCGACTACGACGCGGCGCCGCGCGAGTACGAACTGAGCGTCGCCCAGACAGTGCTGAAGGTGCACAGCAGGGTCGCCGATCTCTACAACCAGCCGATGAACCAGACCGAGCAGCAGTTGCGGCTCACGGTCGAGGCGCTGCGTGAGCGCCAGGAGCACGAGCTGATCAACAACAAGGAGTTCGGACTGCTCAACAACTGCGACTACGGGCAGCGGCTCCAGCCGCACGACGGGGCGCCCAGCCCGGACGACATGGACGAACTGCTCTCGCGGCGCCGCGGATCCAAGCTCTTCCTCGCCCACCCGAAGGCCATCGCCGCCTTCGGCCGCGAGTGCAACCGGCGTGGACTCGTCCCGGAGAGCGTCGACATCGGCGGCCACCACGTGCCCGCCTGGCGCGGGGTGCCGATCTTCCCGTCCAACAAGATCCCCATCTCCGACGCCCGCACCACGTCCATCATCTGCATGAGGACGGGCGAGGCCGAGCAGGGCGTCATCGGCCTCCAGCAGACCGGTATCCCCGACGAGATCGAGCCGAGTCTCTCGGTCCGCTTCATGGGCATCGACGAGCAGGCGATCATCTCCTACCTCGTGACGGCGTACTACTCCGCCGCGATCCTGGTACCGGACGCCCTCGGAGTGCTGGAGAACGTCGAGGTCAGCCGCTGGCACTGACCTGGTTCACCCCGGGGGTCCGGGTGGCGGCCGCCACCCGGACCCCCGGCCCCGCACCCCATCGCCCCAGGGAGTCACCGTGACCATGACCAGTACGGACGCAGCGACGGAAGGGCACGAGGCCGCGGCGCTCCTGGAGCGCACCCGTGCCGTCGTCGACCCGCATCTGCGATCGGCCGTGGAGTCGCTGCCCGGCGGCATACGCCGCATCGCGATGTACCACTTCGGCTGGCAGAACGCCGACGGAACCCCTGCCACCGGCCAGGCGGGCAAGGCCATCAGACCGGCCCTCGTGCTGGCCGCCGCCAGCGCGCTGGGCGGCGATCCGGAACGCGCCGTCCGGGCCGCCGTCGCCGTCGAACTCGCCCACAACTTCACCCTGCTCCACGACGACGTCATCGACGAGGACACCACCCGCAGGCACCGGCCCACCGCCTGGGCGGTCTTCGGCGTCCCGGACGCCATCATCACCGGCGACGCCATGCTCGCCCTCGCCCAGCGGCTGCTGGCCGAGGACGGACACCCGGCCGCCGCCCGCGCCGCCGCCCGCCTCTCCTCCTGCGTCATCGAGCTGTGCGCGGGCCAGCAGGCGGACTGCGCCTTCGAGGAGCGCGGCCCCGACGAGGTCACGCTCGACGAATGCCTCGCCATGGCCACCGCCAAGACCGGCGCGCTGCTCGGCTGCGCCTGTGCGCTCGGAGCCCTCTACGCCGGGGCGGAGGACCGGGCGGTCCGAGCGATGGACGGTTTCGGGCGGGAGGCGGGCCTCTCGTTCCAGCTCATCGACGACCTGATCGGCATCTGGGGCGACCCGGACCGGACCGGCAAGCCCGTCGGGGCCGACCTCTCGGCCCACAAGAAGTCCCTGCCCGTGGTCGCCGCCCTCACCTCGGGCACCCCGGCCGCCACCGAGCTCGCCACGCTCTACCGGGGGCCCATGACCACCTTGGGCGAGGTGAACCGGGCGGCCGACGCGGTGGACAGGGCCGGCGGCCGGGACTGGGCCCAGGTCTGCGCGGCCGACCGGATGGCCCGAGCGGTCCACCACCTCTCCCGCGCGGTCCCCGACCCGAGCGCGGCCGGCGACCTGCTGGCCCTGGCCGAATTCGTCACCCGCAGGACCAGCTGATCCCTCTCACGTGACCGGCGCCGCCTCATCAACCCTAGGATCCCGGTGGTTGGTTGAGCGAAAGCGGCACGGAAGGGCGGCGGCCGGTCATGGGCATACGGATTCAGCGGGCGGAGCAGCACGACCGGGAGCTGGTCGTCTCGGTCATGGAGGAAGCGTTCCACCACGACCCGGTCAGCAGCTGGGTGTTCCCCGACGAGAGGCACCGGCGTGCGGTCCACGGCAGGTTCCTCGGCGTCTTCGTCGACGTCGCCCTCGCCGAGGGCCGTATCGACATCGCCGAGGACGGCGCCGCGGTGGCGCTCTGGCTCCCGGTGCCCGCCGGGGCGCCCGACGCGGAGGACCCCACGCCCGCCCTGATGCGACGGACCGCCGACCCCGACAACGAGCGCTGCGAGCTGGTGGGCAGGCTCACCGGGGCCGTGCACCCGCACGACCGTGCGCACGCCTATCTGCTGATGATCGGCGTCACCCCCGACCGCCAGGGGGAGGGCATCGGCGCGGAGCTGATCGGAGCGGAGCTGGAGCGCTGCGACCGGGAGGGGCTGCCGGCCTATCTGGAGGCGAGCAGCGCCCGGAGCCGGACACTGTACGAGCGGCTCGGATTCCGCTTCCTCGGCCGTGCCGTCGACCTGCCGGACGGCCCGCCGATGTACCCCATGTGGCGGGAACCGCAAGCAGGTTGACCCTCGGTGGAGGGTGGTAGGGAAGCCGTCCGGGGCAGGGGCTACAGTCCCTGCTCATGACAGATGAGTCGTGGGCCGGCTGGTACCGGGACACCAAGGGTTCCGACGCCGTCGTTCTCACCACGGACGGGCGGCAGCTCCGGATCCGCATCAGAGGGGTCGACTTCGAGGGCGAGAGCTTCGACGACCTGGGGCCGGTCGCCGGTATGCCGCCGGAGAGCGGGATGTTCGCTCTCGCGGACGGCGTCCTCACCGACTGCGTGCTGGAGTGGGACCTGCCGCTGCCCGTCGTCGTCGCGGGCGCGCTCCGCCACGCCACGCTCAGTTGCCTGCTCTCCCTGCGCCGCGCCGACCCCGACCTCCACCTCGCGCTCCATCTGGACGGCGCGGTGTACGAATCGGCGCGCGCCGAGCGCGACTTCAACGCCGCCCTGACCGCCGTCCAGCGGACCCTTCCGGACGGCGTCCGGATCCAGACCTGTATAGCCTGCGCCTTCTCCGACTACTTCCCGGCCCCCGGCCGGGGCCTCTCCGGCGGTCTCGCCTGCTTCCGGGGGGCCAAGGACGCCTATCGGGGCTCGGCGGGCGAGGACGACGTGCTGGATCTGTGGGACCAGCGGTCCGGGTTCGTCCAGGAGGTCTGGAGCTGCCGCGAGTTCGAGGTGCGCCCGGCAGACGGCGCGGGCACCGGCCACCGGGGAGCCTTCCCGCTGGAACTCGCCTGACCCGACCGGAACCACCCGCCCCCACGGAGACCCCCCGTCACCACGCGGACCCCCGCCACCACGCGGACCCCGCCGCCACGGGGTCACCCGCCACCGCCGGGGCCGCCCACCTCCGCTGAGCCGCCCGCATCCCCCCCCGTACCGCATCCATCCCGTAACGCGTCCGCCCCGTACCCATCCGGTACGGGGCGGACGCGCGTCGTCCCGTGCCCTGTTGCCCATGCCTCATTGTTCTACTAGCATGCGAACAACGGAGGTTTTCCATGACAAGTAAGAACCTTGGCCGCGCAACGCTCGCGGCCCTGCCCTTTGTGCTCGCTCTCCTCGTGGACCTCGTCCTCCACGTCACCGTCAAGGACCGTCTGCCCGCCCGGCTGGCCGTCCACTTCGACGCCGGCGGCTCCGCCGACGGATACATGGGCATCACCGCCCATCTCCTCTACACGCTCACCTCGCTGTCCGTGCTCGGCGCGGCGTGGGCCTTCATCGCGGTCAACGGCAAGCTCCACGGACGTGCCCACCGGTGGTTCACCGGCGGAGGCTTCGCCGTCGCCGCGTTCCTCGGATACCTGCTGATCGCCGTCCTGCTCGTCAACGTGGACGCTCCCGAGAACGGCCCGGCGGACGGCTTCCCGCTCCGGCACATCGCCGTGGCCCTGGGGGTGGCCGTCCTCGCCGGGGCGCTCGGTCTGCTGGCGTCCCGGCTCGTCCCCGTACCGGACGACCCCCGCGACGGGGACCCGGCGAGCAGGGAACGGATCGCGCTGGCCGACGGCGAGGTGGCCGGCTGGGCGCGCGGGATCGGCGCGTGGTGGGCGCCGATCGCCGTGCTGGTGTTCCTGGCGGCCGGTGCCACCGTCGGCCTGGAGCAGAGCTGGTTCATCGGGGCGCCGCTGCTTGCCCTCGCTCTGGTAGCGGCCACCTTCTGCCGCCCTCACGTCACCGTGGACCGCCGGGGCCTCACCGTCTCCGGCCTGCTGCCCCGGCCCCGGGTGCGGGTGCCGCTGGAACGGATGGAGGGGGCGGACAGCCGCCGCGTCAACGCGCTCGCGGAGTACGGCGGGTGGGGCTACCGCATCCGCCCCGAGCGCAGCGGTGTCATCACCCGCTCCGGCGAGGCCATTGTCGTCAGCCTGACGAGCGGCCGCGAGTTCGCCGTCACCGTCGACGACTCGGCGACCGGCGCGGCTCTGCTGAACACGCTGCTCGACCGGCGGCGGACGGGGCGCTGACCATGCTCTTCCGGGTCGATCCGACCTCCACCGTCCCTCTCGGCGACCAGGTCGCCGCCTCGGTCCGGCGCGCGGTCGCCGAGGGCGCGGTGGCCCCGGGCGAGCGACTGCCCGCCGCCCGGGTGCTCGCCGAATCCCTCGGCGTGAACGTCCACACGGTGCTGCGCGGCTACCAGCGGCTGCGCGAGGAGGGGCTCATCGAGCTGCGCCGCGGCCGGGGTGCGGCGATCACCGCCGGCGCCTCGCCGCAACGTGCCCGGCTGCTGGAGCGCGTCCGCGAAGCCGTCGCGGACGCCCGGGACCTCGGCCTGACCGAGGACGAACTGCTGGCCCTCGTCCGCAGCGAACTCGACGCCTGACCGGCGCGCACGGGCGAACCCCGTGAGGAGGGCCCTTCCGCGAGCGGAACGGCCCTCCTCCGTGGGCGCTGCCGAACTGCCGAACTGCCGAACTGCCGAACTGCCGGACCGTCGGCGTCACGTGCGTCCCGTGCGTCCCGGTGTCAGGAGGCGGAGCGGGCGAGCGCGGCCAGGCCGTTCTGCCACAGCTGGTTCACCCGGGCCCGCTCGGTGGCGTTCGGGATGGCGTTGGTGCACGACGGGCCGGGGCCACCGCCGGACATCAACTCGCTGCACGGGCCCCGGTAGTTGTCCGGAAGGCCGAGCACGTGCCCGGTCTCGTGCGTGGTGACGCGGGTCGAGTTGTACTGCTGGTTCTGCCGGTAGTCCAGGAAGATGTAGCCGCGACCGTGCCCGTCGGTGCTCGCGTAGGAGCCCCGGGAGTCGTTGCCCTCGTAGTACCGGAAGTCGGCGTTGGAGCCTTCCTGGAGGCGGACGTTGGAGACCGAGCTGTTCCAGATCTGGGTACTGCGGGCTATCTGGCTGCGGAAGGTCGGAGCGCTGGACGCGTTGTAGGTGACCGTGACCGCCAGCGTGCCCGGATTGGCGGCCCGCTTCTCGGCGACCGACTTCATGACCGCGGCGTGGAAGGCCCGGGTGGCCGCGGCGTTCTCGCCCGATCCGGTGTACGCGGCGATGGTGGCGGGGGTGGAGGCGGAGGGCGCGGCGGGGACCGGCGCGGCGGCGGCGGAGGGCGCGGCGCCCAGCGCCGCGACGAGGCCGAGCCCGGCGAGGGCGGAGGCGAAGGTGGTCCTGAGGTGTCTCATGGGGGGTCTCCTACCTGTCCGATGAACCCACGCCCTGGGGGTGCCCGAGGCAGGGGCCGGCGTGGGGGGTGGTACGGGGAGAGTGTGAGGGAGCCGGCACCCGCCGGGGATGATGCCAAACGGGGATAGGGCCGCCCTATCCCCGTCCGCCGGGGTGCACGACACGGGTCCTGCTGGCCAACTCCCGGCGAAATGAAGACGTTTGGCCGGGTTGCGACGTCTGGTGCTGTGGCGGGCGGCGGTCATAGTCTCCGCTGCATGGAGCTGGAGGTGAGACACCTCAGGGCGCTGTGCGCCATCGCCGAAGCGGGCAGCCTGCATCAGGCGGCCCGGCGCCTCGGCGTGAGCCAGCCCTCCCTGACCACCCAGCTCCGGCGGATCGAGAACGTGCTCGGCGCCGAACTGTTCAGCCGCGAACGGACCGGCTGCCGGCCGACCTCCCTGGGGCGGGCCGTCCTGAGCAGGGCCCGGCCCCTCGTGGACGGCATGAGCGACCTGGTCGCCGAGGCGCTGGCGGAGGCCGAGGCCGCCCGGCCGCGCGGATCCCGCCTGCGCATCGGCTCCACCGCGAGCCGGGTGATCGGCGGCTGGCTGCGCGGGCTGCGGGGCGCCCTGCCCGGCACCGACATCTCGCTGCGGGTCGACGTCTCCGCCCACGCGCTGCTGCGCTCCGTCGAGGCGGGCCGCCTGGACGTCGCCTTCGTGCACGAGGTGGAGGGCTCCCCGCTCGCCGTCCCGGAGGGCCTGGAGCAGCGCGTACTCGTGGACCGGGAGCCGCAGTTCATCTCGCTCTCCCGGGACCACCCCGCCGCCCGCCGCCGTGTGGTGGAGCTCGGGGACCTGGCGGGCGACCCGTGGATGGTCGATCCGACGGTGGACGGCGAGTGGGACGGGGTGCGCCGGGTGCTCGGCGCCGCCGGCCTGAACCCGCCGGTCCTGCACGGCGACTACCTCACCGCCGCCTCCCTCGTCGTGCTCGGCGAGGCCGTCGCGCCCTGCCAGCCGACGTCGGGCCCGCGCGACGACATGGTGATCCGCCCGCTGCTGGGTGACCCGCTCGCGGTGCGGCTGTTCCTGGTCTCCCGGCCGGGGACGGACATCGCGGTGGTGTACGCGCAGTTGGAGGCCGCCTACCGGGACGCGGCGCGCCGGGCGAGCGGCTACCACGAGTGGCTGCTGCGCCACCGCTCCCCGCTGGCCCGCACACCCTGATCCCGGCCGGTCCGCCCGCGCCGGTGAGCCCGCCCGGCCCGCGCACCGGCCCCGCGACGGTGAGTTCCCCGTTCTGCTGACAGCGTGCTCGTGTCCCTCGCCGTCTTCCGGTGCGGCAGAGTCGTCCCATGAGGCTTCTGATGCTGGGCGGTACGGAGTTCGTCGGACGGGCCGTCACCGACGCCGCACTGGAGCGGGGCTGGGACGTCACGGTGTTCCACCGGGGCCGGCACGCGCCCCCGCCCGGCGTGAGCGCGCTGACCGGCGACCGGACCGCGGGCGAGCGCGGACTCGCGGCGCTGGCGGAGGGCGGGCGGGAATGGGACCTGGTCGTCGACACCTGGAGCGGTGCGCCCGCCGCCGTCCGGGACGCCGCCCGGCTGCTGTCCGGCCGGGCGCGGCACTTCAGTTACGTCTCCAGCCGCTCGGTCTACGCGTACCCGGCCGCCCCGGGGCTCGACGAGGACGGCCCGCTGGTGGCCGGCGCCTCGCCCGACGACGGCGGGGACGTGCCGTACGACCGGGCCAAGCGCGGCGGTGAGCTGGCCGCCCTCGACGCCTTCGGGGACCGGGCCCTGCTGGCGAGGGCCGGGCTGATCATCGGTCCCGGGGAGAACATCGGCCGGCTGCCCTGGTGGCTGTCGCGGATCGCCCGGGGCGGACCGGTGATCGCCCCCGGCGCTCCCGAGACGGAGCTCCAGTACGTTGACGCCCGGGACCTGGCGGAGTGGATCCTGGACGCGGCGGCGGGCGGGCTGCACGGTGCGTACAACACCGTCAGCCGCCCCGGCCACACGACCATGGGCGAGCTGCTGGAGGCCTGCGTACGCGTCACCGGTTCCGACGCCGAGCTGCGCTGGACCGCTCCGGAGGTCCTGCTGGCCGCCGGGGCCGAGCCCTGGAGCGACCTGCCGATCTGGCTGCCGCCGGGCGAGCTGTACGACACGCTGTACCGGGGCGACGCCACCAGGGCGTACGCCGCGGGGCTGCGCTGCCGCCCGGCCGGGGAGACCGTCGCGGACACCTGGGCCTGGCTGCGCGCCCTCGGAGGGACGGCGCCCCAGCGCCCCGACCGTCCGGCCGTCGGTCTCGATCCCCGGCTGGAGGCGAAACTGCTGGCTCTCTGACGTACCGCTTCGTGTGCGTGTCGCGGCGAAGAAACCTCCTATAGGCCTACGTAAAGGGGCAAGCGCGGCGTGTCATACAAAGTGACTAAGTGTTAACCATGCATATTGCGCGGCATGGAACAGAAGGCGCGCAGGCGCGGCAACGCAATCCGGGCAGCAGTGACAGTGGCCACGGCCGCGGCGATGGTGGGCGTGCTGGCCCCGGCCGCGGGTGCCGATCCGCTGCCGGGCGGACTGGGACCCTGCCTCGGCAGCTCCTGCCCGTCCAGCTGGAACGACCCGAACAACGGCCCGGTCACCAACTTCGACAGCAACATCAACGTCTACGTCGGCGGGGACTTCCTGGTCCGGGAGGCGGCGGCCGAGGCGGAGGGGAAGGTCGTCACCCTCGGACAGTTCGACATGGACAAGCGGGACGGGGTCTCGCAGATCTACAACGTCGGGATCGCGGGCGTGGGTTCGCGGGTGCCGCCGCCGGACGGCTCCGACTACCTCACGGCGGGCGGCGACGTGACCATCGCCGCCGGCGAGCGCCTGCTCGCCGAGGAGGGCACGCACTCCGGCCGCGTCGCGTACGCGGGTGAGCTCACGGGCACGGTGAACCCCACCACCGCCCCCCGTTTCGACCCGGACGCGGCCGCCCCGTACACGGAGCTGCGCCCGCAGCTCACCGAGGCCAGCCGCTGCTACGCGTATGAGGGCGACGAGCACCGGGAGGCGACGGGCACCTGGGTGAAGACCGGTGACGTCATGACGTTCACCGGTGACGGCTCGTCCGCGATCCAGATCTTCGACGTGGACGCGGACCTGGAGTCGGAGGCCGGCGGCAACACGGGGTTCGTGTTCAACGGTATCCCCGAGGGCGCGACCGTCCTCGTCAACGTCTACGGCTCCACCCGCAGCGTCGCCACGTTCATGGGCTCGTTCCCCAACGAGGGCCTCCGCGAGAACCTGTTGTGGAACTTCCCGGACGCCACCGACCTCTCCTTGACCGGCCCGGCCCAGTTCGAGGGCAGCGTGCTGGTGGGCCAGCCGACGAGCACCACCGTGCTCAGCATGAGCGGCACCAACGGCCGTTTCTACACGGCGGGTTCGCTCACCCACACCTCGGCGGGGTCGTCGGGCGGCCAGGAGATCCACGCGTACCCCTTCGACGGCGACCTGCCGACCTGCTCGCCCGACCCGACGCCGACGCCGACGGACCCGACGCCGACTCCCACGGACCCGACGCCGACTCCCACGGACCCGACGCCGACTCCCACGGACCCGACGCCGACTCCCACGGACCCGACGCCGACGCCGACGGATCCGACGCCGACTCCCACGGACCCGACGCCGACCCCCACCGACCCGACGCCGACTCCCACGGATCCCACGCCGACCCCGACGGACCCGACGCCGACCCCGACGGACCCGACGCCGACCCCCACGGACCCGACGCCGACGCCGACGGATCCCACGCCGACTCCCACGGACCCCACGCCGACCCCCACCGACCCGACGCCGACGCCGACGGACCCGACGCCGACGCCGACGGACCCGACGCCGACGCCGACGGACCCGACGCCGACCCCCACCGACCCCACGCCGACCCCGACACACCCCACTCCCACTCCCACCCCCACCGGCCACACGCCGCATCCCACGCACTCGCCGAGCCATCCGGGTGAGCTGCCCGACACCGGCTCGCGGGGCGGCGAGTGGATCATCGGGTCCATCGCGGCCGCGCTGGTCGCCGCGGGCGGCACGGTGCTCGTGGCCACGCGCAGGGCTCGTCGCCGCACCTACTAGCAGGCACGGAACACCGCCCGTCGGCGTGGTTCGACGACCGGACCGTTGACGCGCCCGGGGCGTGTCCGGGGCGACGGCCGGGACCTCGTGGTCCCGGCCGTCGCCCCGCCGGGCTTCTTCGCCCCGTACGGTACGGGGCGAAGAAGCCCGGCGGCAGGGCCGGGCCCGGAGAACATCCGGCACGGTGAACGACGAGACGAGAGGAAGACGAATCCAGTGATCGGCCCCCTCATCGCGGTGACCGGAGCGACCGGAGCGGTCGGCGGCCGGGTCGCCCGGCGGCTGGCCCGGACCGGTGCGCCCGTACGGCTCCTCGGCCGCGACCCCGCCCGGCTCCCCGACCTGCCCGGCGCCGACCACGCGCCCGCCGCCCGCTACGGCGACGCGGAGGCCATGCGCCGGGCCCTCGACGGGGCCCACACGCTGTTCCTGGTCTCCGCCCACGAAAGCCTCCACCGGGTGCGCGAGCACACCACGGCGATCGACGCCGCCGTGGCGGTGGGCGTCGAGCGGATCGTGTACGTGTCCTTCCAGGGGGCCGCGCCCGACGCCACGTTCACCTTCGCCCGCGACCACTGGGACACCGAGGCCCACATCCGTACGGCGGAGATCCGCCACACCTTCCTGCGGGACAACTGGTATCTGGCGGGGCTGCCCGCGATGACCGGGACCGACGGGGTGCTGCGAGGGCCCGGCGGCGACGGACGGGTGGCGGCCGTCGCCCACGAGGACATCGCCGACGCGGCGGCTGCCGTGCTGCTGGACGAAAGCACGGACCACGACGACCGGGTCTACGACCTCACCGGCCCCGAGGCGTTCACCCTCGCCGAGGCGGCCGACGAACTGACCCGGGTCACCGGGCGCCCCGTCGTCTACGTCCCCGAGACCCGCGAGGAGGCCTACGCCTCCCGGGCCGGCTACGGGGCCGAGGACTGGGAGGTGGCCGGCTGGGTCACCTCGTACGAGGCCATCGCCGCCGGAGAGCTGGCCGCCGTCTCCGACGCGGTGCCCACGCTCACCGGGCACCCGGCCAAGAGCTTCGCGCGGTTCCTGGTGGAGAACCCGGACAGCTACCGTCACCTGCTGCCCGGCGGCTGACCGGGAGGCCCCGGTTCAGCGCCACGGGATGTGCCGCCACGGGCTGCCCCCGCTCTCCGCCAGCAGCCGGTGGGCGAGGACGTTCTTCTCGTAGAACGGCCCGTACTGCTCCTCGTCGAACCGCAGCACCCGCCCCAGCGAGTAGCCCGCCGAGAACTCCTCCCAGGAGCGGTGGGCCGACTTGCTCAGCGCCCCGGCGTAGACGATCGCCTGCTCCGCGTCGGCGGGGGCGCAGTAGCGTGCCGACAGCCCCCAGCGCGCCAGGTTCACCGCCCGCCCGTAGTCGTAGGCGACCGTCGTGCGGACCCGGCCGTCCGGCGGCAGCAGCCCGTCCGCGCGGAACCGGGCCTCGTAGCGCATGATCCGGCGCACCAGCTCCTCGATGCCCTTGACCGCGCCGGAGTCCGCCCCTGCGCCCCGCAGGCCAGCCCGTACGCCAGCGGCCCGTGCAGCGCGCCGTGGCGCAGCGCGAGCAGCCGGTTCTCCGGGAGACGGTCGTTCTCCGCGTACGCGCGCTGCCACAGCGCCAGATCCGTCGGGCCCGTCGGCAGCAGCAGCTGTCCGGGCGTCCCCACGTTCACCCCGAGGAACACGCGCGGGTCGGACCAGCCGAACTCGGCGGCCCACCGCAGCGAGACACCGTGGAAGACCCAGTCCGGATGCCAGGCGGGCAGCATGCCCCGGGTGAGCACCGGCCGGCAGACGAAGCCGGCCGGGTCGTGGTGTGCGCGCCAGGTGATGGTGTCCGGCTTCGCGTCCGCCTCGGCGCGCGGGGCCGGGATGTACAGCTGGGCCCCGGCGAGTGCCGCCAGTTGGGCCCGGGCGTCGCCGCGCAGCGCCGCCTCGTGGAGGAGCTGCTCGGTCTCGGACGGCGGGGTCCAGGGGGCGGGCGGCCAGGGGGCCGGGGGCGAGGTGGGGGGATGCGGGTTCATGACCAGGGGATGTTCCGGTAAGGGCTGGTGGGGTCCTCGGTCAGCATGCGGTGCTCGGCGAGTGACTGCAGGTACGTGGGCTCCGCGGCCTCCGGGCCGTCGTCCTCCGCCCCGTGGACCACCCGGGCCATGAGGTAGCCGAGGGAGAAGTCCGCCCACGAGGAGTAGGCGGCCCGGGCGAGTTCGCCGAGCCGCAGGACGTCCTGCCCGGCCTCGTGCGGATCGCCGTACCGGGCGCCGAGCGCGAGCCGTACGACGTTGACCGCCCGGCCGAGGTCGAAGGCGGCCAGGGTGTCGACACGGCCGTCCGGGGCGAGTACGCCGTCGGCCCGGAACTTCTCCTCGTACAGGGTGACGTGACGCAACGCCCGGTCCGCCGCCGCCCGGTCCTCCGCGTCGCGCGCGGCGAACGCCCGGGCCACCGCGTCGGACCACTCCTCGCGCGTCGGCGTGCGCCCCAACCGGTGCGCCAGGGTGTGCCGGGTGCGCAGGACGGCTTCCTGGGCGCGCCCGACCAGCTGGTTCTTCATCAGCGACGCGAGGCGGTCGCGGTACTCGGCGCGGTGCGGGATGCCCCACGGGCTGCGCAGCCGGGCCCGGTCGGCCGCGTAGTTCTCGTAGGCGGCGCCGAGCCGGTTCCAGATCAGGCCGTTGGCGACGGCCAGATGGGCGCCGAGCGCGAGTCCGTGGGCGAGCGGCCCCCGCAGCGGCCCGCCGCCGTCGGTGAGCAGGACGCCCCGCTGCGCCCCGCCGGAGTGCTCGTCGGCCCTCACCCAGGCCTTCAGGCGCCTGGGCCGGGCGTCGACCATCGCCGCGTACGGGGTGCCGTGGTTCACCGCGAGGCGGCGCACGTCGTACGGCCAGATCCGGGCCAGCTCGCCGATGCTCACCTCGCGGAAGACCCACTCCGGGTGCCAGGGCGGCAGCATCCCCTGGGTCAGGACCGGGACGCAGGTCCGCCCGGAGGCCTCGTCCCGGATCGCGGGCAGGGGGGCCGTCCAGCCGGGGATGTCCGCGTGCAGCCGGGCGACCAGCACGTACAGCCGGGTCCGCGCGAGCAGCTCCACGACCGCGTCGGCGCTGCCGCCCGCCACGGCCGCGGACAGCGCGCGCTCGATCTCCGTGGGCGGCGCGGACGGCGGAGGCGGCGGGTGGCCCGGTGGGTGCGGCGCTGGTCGCCCGTACGGCGACGGCTCCGGCCCGTACCCTCCGCGCGCGGCGGCCACTGCTCGGCCGCTCTCTGTTTCTGCCCCGTTCCCCGTTGTCACGGTGAGATCCTACGGAACGGGCCCGGCGGTGTGCCGGGGGAGGCCCCGGGGCCCGGGGACGGGCCTCGCGGACGGGGTTTCGTCGCGGGTCAGAGCCCGGCCGGGCGCACCAGCCCCGACTCGTACGCGAAGACCGCCGCCTGGGTCCGGTCGCGGACGCCCAACTTGACCAGGATCCGGCCCACATGGGTCTTCACCGTCTGCTCCGCCACGATGAGCTGCCGGGCGATCTCCGCGTTCGACAGGCCGCCCGCGATCAGCGTCAGCACCTCCGTCTCACGCTCCGTCAGATCCCCGACCCGCGCCTTGAGCGGCGGACGCGGGGCCCCGGCCGTCCGCGAGAACTCCACGATGAGCCGCTTGGTGATGTTCGGGGAGAGCAGGGCGTCACCCGCCGCCACCACCCTTACCGCGTGCGCGAGTTCGTCGGCCGAGGCGTCCTTCAGCAGGAAGCCCGAAGCGCCCGCGCGCAGCGCCTCGTAGACGTACTCGTCGAGATCGAAGGTGGTCAGCACGAGCACCTTCACCGCCGAGCCCTCCGCGGAGGTGATCCGCCGGGTGGCCTCGATACCGCCCAGCTCCGGCATCCGGATATCCATCAGGACGACGTCCGGGGCGAGTTCGGCGACCATGCCGACGGCGTCGAGCCCGTTGACGGCCTGACCGACGACCTCGATGTCCGGCTCGGCGTTCAGCAGGACCGTGAAGCCCTGGCGGACCATCATCTGGTCGTCGGCGATCACGGCGCGGATGGGCGGAGTCATGGGGCGTCCTCGGTCGTCTCGGTGCGGGTGGGCAGGATCGCGGTGACTTCCCAGCCGCCGTCGGGCGTGGGGCCGGTGGCCAGCTCACCGCCGAGCATCGCCGCGCGTTCGCGCATCCCGAGCAGGCCGTGGCGTACGCCCGGGGAGGGTGCCGCCGGGTGGTCCGGCGGCGAGTTGACGACCCGGACGGTCAGCCCGGCGGGCCGGTGGCCGATCACCACCTCGGCGCTCGCGCTGGGCGCGTGGCGCATCACGTTGCTCAGCGCCTCCTGCACGATGCGGTACGCGGACAGCTCGACGCCCGGCGGGAGGGGGCGGGGGTCGCCGGTCGTGGACCGGGTGACGGCGAGACCGGCCGAGCGCACCGTGGCGAGCAGGCCGTCGAGGCCGTCGAGGCCCGGCTGCGGGGCGTGCCGCGCACTCTGCGACGGGGCCTCCTCCGAGCGCAGGACGCCCAGCACCCTGCGCAGCTCGGTGAGGGCTTCCAGGGCGTTCTCCCGGATGCCGGTCAGATTCTCCCGCAGCTCCTCGGTGGGGTGCTCCACCAGGTGCGGGGCGACCTGCGCCTGGATGGAGATCACGGACATGTGGTGGGCGACCACGTCGTGCAGCTCGCGGGCGATCCGGTTGCGCTCCTCCAGCAGAGTGCGCCGGGCCCGCTCCTCGGCGGTCAGCTCCGCCTGCACGACGAGGTCCTTGCGGGCCAGGCGCAGGCTGCGCAGCGCGGTGCCGAGGGCCAGGGCGGTGACGAGCACGAGTACGGCCACCGCCGGGCTCACATGCGGCAGCGGCGGCGTGCGCAGGGCGACGAACAGCGCCAGAGCCAGCGAGATCGCCAGCGCGGCCGACGCGCGGCGGGGCCGGACCCGCAGCGCCAGCAGGAACAACGCACCGCCCTGGAGCGCCGCCCCCGCGAACGGGGCGGGGTACGCGGCCACGGGGCCCGGGTACACGGGGTGGTACGAGGGGAAGGAGGCCACGGTGACGAGCACGGCCACGAACGCCAGCGCGGTCGCCGCCCACCAGGCGCCCACCGGACGGATCATCCCGGCCACCAGCGCCGCGGACTGGGCAACGGCCACCAGTACCGCCAGGCCGCTCACCGAGGCGCCGTACGGGGTGAGTTCGACGGTACGGATCACCGCGACGCCGACCGCGGTGATCACCAGCAGTACCAGGAACACCGGGCGCCACACCGGCGCGCTCGGCTCTCCCATGCGGGGCACCCGGTCGACCGGCGCGGCCCACAGCTCCTCGTACAGGGCGCGCGGCAGACGGCGCACCGCCGCCCGCAGCCGTACCGCCCTCGATGACGTCACCGCCCCCACCGCCCCCTCGGCTCCACTCCTGCTCAGACTAGGCACGACGTGCGTGTCCCTTCCGCTCGGGGGAGGTCTCCCGCAGGGACTCCCGTACGACGAGGGAGCCCCCGCCGGGGGGCCGCCCGTTCTGCTCGTAACCCCGGAACGCGGCCCAGCACACCAGCAGGGCCAGCGCGAACACCGGCAGCCACAGCAACCGGGCGAGCACCCACCCGGCGCCGTCGGGCACGGTGTGCAGCCCCGCCAGCGGGGCGTCCGCGATCAGCGACGCACCCGTCGTCACGATGATCATCGCGGTCTGGTGCCACAGGAAGACGGTCATCGCCGACAGGTTCACCACCGCCACCACCGCCCAGACCGCGGGCCTCCGCAGCGCCCGGCGCAGGGGCCCGAGCAGCAGCAGCGCCGCCCCGCACTGCGCCAGGCCGAACGCCACGGCGGCCAGGCTCGGCGGATCCAGATTGGACATCCGGCCTCCCGGAACGCCGACCATGGCAGCCGGATACCCGGCCCACCGCACGAGCGCGACGGCCGCCCCCGCGCCGGCGAGCAGCAGCGCCCAGCGGCCCGCCCGGCCGCGCATCCCGCCCCGGGCCACCAGCGCCCCCAGGCAGTAGGGCACCAGCCAGCCCGCGACCACGTTGATCCACTCCAGCTCACGGGGACCGCCGAGACCCAGACGTACGAGGTCGACGTGGAGCACCACCACGAGCGGCCACAGCGGGTGGAGCCGCGCCACCAGGGGAGTCAGCGCGGTCAGCGCGGCGAAGACCAGCAGGAACCACAGCGGGGACCAGACCAGCTTGACCAGCGCGCGGACCGTCGCGTCACCCACCCCGGCCACCAGCATCGAGGCCGCCGCGAGCGCCCACACCACGAGGACCGCCGCCACCGGCCGGAACAGGCGCCCCAGCCGGCCGCGCACCCACCGCCCGTACGGCACGCCGCGCTGCCGGGCCGAGGCCCAACTCCCCGCCGCCACCTGCCCGCCCACCAGGAAGAACACCGCGAGGGTCTGGAACACCCAGGAGACCGGGTGGAGTTCGGGCAGATACGTCAGCGGGCTCGCCCCGCGCACCGTGCCGCTGTCGGTGACCAGCGCGGTCACCAGCCAGTGCCCGCCCACCACGCCGAGGATCGCCAGGGCCCGCAGGGCGTCGACGGCGCGGTCGCGGCCGGGCGGGGTGGCGGCCTCGATCCGTGCGACCAGACCGGTCATCGGGAGGCTCCCAGCGGTTCGGCGCCCGCCGCGATCCGGGCCAGGTTGGTCAAGGAGCGCGAACCGGGCAGCAGATAGTCGCTGTGGCCGCCGTCGCCCGCGTCGAACACCTCGGCCCCGAAGCGGTCCGCCACCGGATCGGTCCCGAAGCCGACCGTCGCGACGAACGGCACCCGCACCCGGACATGGGGCACCCGGGCGATCCAGTCCCCGCCGCCCCGGCCCGCCCACACCCGCGCCCCGGTGCGCAGCGCGGCGGCGTCCCGGGCTCCGACCCCGGGGCTGCCGTAGAGGACGAGGGCGTCGGCCGCCGTCCCCGGCGCGGACCGGGCGCAGATCACCGAACCGTACGAGTGGCACAGCAGGCTGATCCGGGCGGCGGGCCGCACCGCGCGCAGCCCGTCCACCAGTGTGCGCAGCCCCGGCGCGGCCCCGTCGGCCCGCCCGGTGGTCAGCGCGGCCGGGCTCACGGCCGCGGGCGTACGGTAGCCGAGCCAGGCGACGACGGCCGCGCCCTCGCCCAACTCCCGGTGCAGAGCCCTGGCATCGCGCCGCAGCCGCCAGTACGCGTCCAGCCCGACGCCCGCACCGGGCACCAGCACCGCGATCCGCCGGGCCGCGGACAACTCCCCGACGACCTCCGTGGTCCGGCCGCCGTCCCGCCCGTCGAACGCGAGGAACTGCCTCCCCGGCGCGGCCATCTCCCGCAGCGAGGCCGCCCGGCCGAGATCCCCGTGCCCCCGGGCCTCCCGCTCGGCCGCCCGGATGTCCTGCCGGCTCACCGCGTACCGCCGGGCGAGCGCCGCCTGCCCCGCGTCCCGCAGCGGCCCGTGAGCGGTCGGCGCGGGGGCGGGCACGGCGGCGGGCCGGGCCGCTCCGGACACCGGCACGGCCACCGCGAAGGTGACGAGGGCGGCGAGCAGGGCGCGGAGCCGACGAGGTCTGCGCGGGCGGTCGGGCATGGGGCGGGGTCCTTCCGTACCAGGGGCGACGTGTGCTTCCGGTACAGAAGTTATGGACGGGGGACGGTAGTCGGCGTCCCGCCGGAGAGGGCACCTGCGGGGTGGCTCTCAGGTATGACGTGGGGGACGCGGCAGGTGGCCGCCTCCGGCCGGCGAGGTGCGGCGAACGGCTTCGGTTCCGGCCGGCGAGTGCGGCGAGGTGCGGTGTCGGCCCTCGCCCCGTGAGGTGGGTCTCGGCCGGTGCGACGCGGTGTGGCGTCAGGCGCGGCCGGTGTGCTCCAGGACGGCGGCGGCGAGCGGGGCGAGAACCTCGCGGGGGAGCGCGTGGCCCATGCCCGGGATCTCGACGAGCCGCGCGCCGCGGATCGCCTGGACGAGGTGTTCGGCGTGCGGGGGCGGGAAGACGGGTTCGGCGAGGGCCGAGACGACCAGGGCGGGCACGCGGGTCCGGGCGAGCTGCTCGGTGCGGTCCATCCCGGAGTAGTCGGCGCGGGCGTGCGCGGAGCCGGCACGGTGATGCCCGGTGTGCTCGATGATCCGGCGCTCCAGGGCCCGGGCGTGGTCGGCGTCGAAGGGGATCAGGCCGCCCCCGAGCGCCCGCCAGTGCTCCACGCGCCGCTCCAACTCGGCCTCAGGACCCAGCTCCTCGACCGGCCGGGACCACAGCTCCAGCAGTGCGGGCGCGACGCCGGGGAGCTGCTCGGGCGGAACGCGGACGCCGTCCGGGGCGGTGTACGGGACGGAGCTGAGCGCTCTCGTCCCGAACACCGTCGCGCTCAGGAGCCGTTCGGGGTGGTCGGCGATCAGGAGCTGGGTGAGCATGCCGCCCAGAGACATCCCCACGACATGCGCCCGCTCCACGCCGAACGCGTCGAGCACGGCGACGGCGTCCTCGGCCAGCGTGGTGAGCGGGTAGGGCCGCTCGTCGAAGGCCCAGGTGGACCGGCCGGTGTCCCGGTGGTCGTAACGGATCACACGGTGCCGGGCGGCGAGCAGCTCCACCAGCTCGTCGGGCCAGCCGAGCCCGGACGCCTGCGCGCCCATGACCAGCAGCAGGGCGGGGGCGTCGGGAGCACCGTGTTCCTCCGCCCAGAGGCGTACGCCGGGGGCGACTTCGACGAAGCGTTCCATGGTGGACCTCGCTGTCCTGGTGAGCCGACAGATGAGACGAAACGGATAGTGAGACGGAACGGTTCGTCTCGCTTGGAGCGTAACGCATCGCCGGGCATGGGGCCAGCGGGTACGAGAACGGCCCCGGCCCGCGCGCGATGGACGCGCGGGCCGGGGCCGCCGAAGCGTTGATCCTGAGATCAAGCCTTCTTGGTCTCCCAGAAGATCCGGTCGACCTCGGCGATGAGGTCCAGGGCCTTCTGGCCCGTCTTCGGGTCGTTCGAGCCCTTGGCCGCGGAGAGCGCCTTCAGGGTGTCGTTGACCAGCTGGTGCAGCTCCGGGTACTTCTCGAAGTGCGGGGGCTTGAAGTAGTCGCTCCAGAGCACCGAGATGTGGTGCTTCGCGAGCTCGGCGCGCTGTTCCTTGATCAGGACCGCGCGGGTGCGGAAGTCCGCGTCCTCGTTGGCCTGGTACTTCTCCTGGACGGCCTTGACCGACTCGGCCTCGATGCGGGCCTGGGCCGGGTCGTACACGCCGCAGGGCAGGTCGCAGTGGGCGCTGACCTTCACCTTGGGGGCAAACAGGCGGGAAAGCATGGAGCTGTCCTCCTCGTGATCGTCTTCTCAGGTGGGACATTACTCCGTGGAGCGCCGGTTTCCGTGGCTGCCCCAGGGGCTTAGGTCAAAAGTCCGGTGTGAGAATCGGGCCGTCGGCCGAATGTACGGAGCCGTGCGGGGGCGATGTGCTGACGATGTGCTGGAGGAGGAACCGGGAGGTGCCGGAGATGCCGGAGAGGCGACAGGTGTCCGGAGGCGGGCGGGTGACGCGGCGTCCGCTGCGGGTGGTGGAGGTGACGGGTCCCTCGATGGTGCCCACGCTCTACCACGGCGACCTGCTGCTCGTGCAGTACGGGGCGCCCGTGAGCCCCGGTGACGTGGTGATCCTGCGGCACCCCTTCCAGCAGGACCTGCTGGTGGTCAAGCGGGCCACCGAGCGGCGGCCCGGCGGCTGGTGGGTGCGGGGCGACAACACCTTCGCGGGCGGGGACAGCACCGACTACGGGACCGTGCCGGAGGAGCTGGTGCTGGCCCGGGTACGGGCCCGCTACCGGCCCCTGGCGAAGGGTCAGCGGTCGGTGACGGCGGTGCTGGGCTGGGCGGTCTCCGCGCTGCGGCCGGTGCGCTCGGCCTCCTCGCGCTTGCGGGCCCGGTAGGCGGCCACGTTGGCGCGGGTCGCGCAGCGGTCCGAGCAGTAGCGCCTGGAGCGGTTGGTGGAGGTGTCCAGGTAGGCGTTGCGGCACGGCGCCGCCTCGCACAGGCCGAGGCGGTCCACGCCGTGCTCGGTGAGGTGGAAGGCCAGGCCCATCGCCGCGATGGCCGCGTAGCCGGCGGTCGCGTTCGACGGGTGGTCGGCCAGGTGCATGTGCCAGTCCGGCCTGCCGTCCTGGTCGCGTACGTCGTGCCCGGAGATCTGCGGGCTCACCGGGAACTCCAGCAGCAGCGAGTTCAGCAGGTCGACCGCGAGCGTCTCGTCGCCGCCGTCCGCCGCGTCGAAGACCGCCCGCAGCCGCGCCCGTACGGAACGGAACCGGGTCACGTCCGCGTCCGTCGTCCGCCGCGCCGCCTGCTGATTCGCTCCGAACAGCTCCCGGACCGCCTCGACGGAGGTGAGGGCGTCCTTGTTGCGGGCCGGCTCCTCGGTGTTGACCAGGCGCACGGCGTAGTCCGAGTAATAGGCCAGTTCCACTTGTAGTCCTTACGGTGTCGGTCTAAAGTCGGGGCATCGGCCAGTGTAATAGTCGATCTGGGTGAACAGGCATTACGAGGTAGAACGTGGAGGCTGACGTGACGGAGACGGCTACGGGCACCGACTGGCAGTCCTGGCAGGAGAGCTGGGACCGCCAACAGGAGTGGTACATGCCCGACCGCGAGGAGCGGTTCCGGGTGATGCTGGACATGGTCGAGGCGGTCGTCGGACCGGAACCGCGGGTGCTCGACCTCGCGTGCGGTACGGGAAGTATTACGGACCGGCTCCTCAAGCGGTTCCCGAACGCCACGAGCACCGGAGTCGATCTCGATCCCGCGCTCCTGGCGATCGCCCGCGGCACCTTCGACGGCGACGACCGGGTCTCCTTCGTCACCGCCGATCTCAAGGACCCCGACTGGACGGCGCGCCTGCCCCACACCTCGTACGACGCCGTCCTCACCGCCACCGCCCTGCACTGGCTGCACACCGGTCCGCTCGCCACGCTGTACGGGCAGATCGGCGGCCTTGTCCGGGACGGCGGGGTGTTCATGAACGCCGACCACATGATCGACCCGGCCACGCCCCGCATCAACGCCGCCGAACGCGCCCACCGGCACGCCGCGATGGACCGGGCCAAGGCCGCCGGGGCGCTGGACTGGGCCGACTGGTGGGCCGTCGCCGCGAAGGACCCCGTCCTGGCCGCGCCCACCGCCGAGCGGTTCGCGATCTACGGCGAGCACGCGGACGGCGACATGCCCTCCGCCGACTGGCACGCCCGCACCCTGCTGGCCTCCGGCTTCGGTGAGGCCCGCGCGGTCTGGGCGTCCCCCTCGGACACCCTGGTCCTCGCCGTGAAGTAGGCGCCCGCGAACGGCGGCAGCCGTACAGGGGCGAGACGAGGGGCGGTACGGGCGTCGGGCCCGTACCGCCCCCTTTTTCTTGTCGCCGCCCGCAACCTCCGCACGCCCCCGGCGCACTGGAAGGGTGAGACGGTCCGCCTCCGCGGGCCGGGAGCGGGAAGAGAAGGGGGCGGGAATGCGGATTCCGGAGAGGGGCCCGGATGCGGGCCGATGACGACGCCGCACTGCACGACTTCGTGGAGGGCAGACGTACCGCGCTGTTCCGCAGCGCCTACCTGCTCTGTGGCGACCGGCACGAGGCCGAGGACCTCGTCCAGAGCACCCTGGTCAAGGTCGTCCTCGGCGGCCGGCGGCACGGACGGCTCGACAACATCGAGGCGTACGCCCGTAAGACGCTGGTCAACACGTTCATCGCGAGCCGGCGGCGGTTCTGGCGGCGGGAGCGGGCGTACGGCGAACTGCCCGACCGCCCGGGGAGCGCGGCCGACACGGACACCGGCCTGGTCGTCAGAGAGGCGCTCGCCCGGCTCACGGTCAGGCAGCGGGCGGTGCTGGTGCTCCGCTACTGGGAGGACCTGAGCGTGGAGGCCACGGCCGAGGCGCTCGGGATGCGGACGAACACGGTCAAGAGCCACACGGCTCGGGGCCTGGCGGCGCTGCGCGCCGGGATGGCGGAGGAATTGGTATGAACGACGTCCGTGAACTGCTCGACCGGGCCGCCGAGGGAGCGGGGAAGCCCGCGTTCTCCGCCGGGGCCGTGTACGCGAAGGCCGCCCGGATCCGCAGGCGCCGCCGCGCCGCCGCCTCCGCCGCCGTCCTCGCGGTGGTCGCCGCCGGGGCGTTCGCCCTGCCCCGGACGGGCGGCGACGAGGACCCCGCGCGCACCTCGGTGGCGTCGGCCGGGCCGTCCGCCTCCCCGACGTCGTCGGCCTCGGCTTCGTCTTCCGCGTCGGCCAGGGCCGAACGGCTGGCCGCGCTCCTGCCCGCGGACGTGGGGGAGATCGAAGCGGTCTCGCTCGCCGTGCTCATCAAGAAGGCGACGCCCGAACAGGCGCGGACCACCTACCTCGGTCCGCTGGACGGGCACTACGCGTTCCGCCGGGACGGCGGTGTGGGCTACCTGGTGCTCACCCTGGAGGACCGGGAGGCGGTGGAGAAGAAGATGGGCCGCCCGGCCGATCCGGACGAGGACCTCTGCGTCCTGGTGGACCGGGAGCCGTCCCGCTCGGACTGTGAGCGGGAGGTGCTTCCCGACGGCCGGACCCTGACGACGTGGCACGACACGATGGACGTCGAGGGTGAGGACAGCGTCGGCTGGGGGCCCGAGCTGGTCGGCCGGCTCAACCAGCGGGACGGCTCGCAGCTCCTCGTACGCTCCAGCACCGGCTTCGAGGGTTCCGGCACCCAGGGACCGCTGCTGCCGGAGCCTCCGCTCTCCCGCCAGCAGGTGAAGGAGCTGCTCACCGGCACCGAGGTGCTGCCGAAGGGCTGAGGGCGCGGGGGAGCACACCGGGCGCGGCCCGGAAGCGCGGGAGGGCGGTGCGGACCGTGGTCGTCCGTACCGCCCTCCCGTGTGCGACGGGGCCCCGCCCTACAGCACCTTGGACAGGAACGACTTCGTCCGGTCGTGCTGCGGGTCGGTCAGCACGTCGCGCGGGTGGCCCGACTCGACCACCACGCCGTCGTCCATGAAGACCAGCGCGTCGCCCACCTCGCGGGCGAAGCCCATCTCGTGGGTGACGACGATCATTGTCATGCCGTCCTCGGCCAGGCCGCGCATGACGTCGAGGACGTCGCCGACCAGCTCCGGGTCGAGCGCGGACGTCGGCTCGTCGAAGAGCATCAGCTTCGGCTCCATCGCCAGCGCACGGGCGATGGCCACCCGCTGCTGCTGCCCGCCGGAGAGCTGGGTGGGATAGTTCCCCGCCTTGTCGGAGAGGCCCACCCGGTCCAGCAGCTTCTCGGCGCGGGCCCGGGCCACGGCCTTGGCCTCGCCCTTGACCTGGACCGGTGCCTCCATGACGTTCTCGATGGCCGTCATGTGCGGGAAGAGGTTGAAGCGCTGGAACACCATGCCGATGTCCCGGCGCTGGAGGGCGACCTCGCTGTCCCGCAGCTCGTAGAGCTTGTCGCCCTTCTGCCGGTAGCCGACCAGTTCGCCGTCGACCGAGAGCCGGCCGGCGTTGATCTTCTCCAGGTGGTTGATGCACCGCAGGAAGGTCGACTTGCCGGAGCCGGACGGGCCGATGAGGCAGAACACCTCACGCGGGGCGACCTCCAGGTCGATGCCCTTGAGGATGTGGGCGGCGCCGAAGGACTTGTGGACGCCCTCGGCCTTCACCATGGGGGTGGTCATGCGGAGACACCTCCGGAGGGCCGGTTGCTGAACGCGGCGAGGTTGACCTTGACGCGCTGCAACGGCGTGAGCGGCAGCGAGCGCAGCGAACCGCGGGCGAAGCGGCGCTCCAGGTAGTACTGGCCGACGCTGAACACGCTGGTCATGACGATGTACCAGATGGACGCGACGAACAGCATCTCCATCACCGCGTACGACGTGGAGCCGATCTGCGAGGTGGAGCGGAGCAGTTCGTTGTACGTGACGGCGTAGACGAGCGACGAGGTCTTCAGCATGTTGATGAACTCGTTGCCGGTCGGCGGGATGATCACGCGCAGCGCCTGCGGGAGGACCACGCGGCGCATGGTCTTGCCCTGGGTCATGCCCAGCGCGTGCGAGGCCTCGGTCTGGCCCTCGTCGACCGACTGGATGCCGGCCCGGCAGATCTCCGCCATGTAGGCGGCCTCGTTCAGCGCGAGCCCCAGCAGGGCGCACATGAACGGGGTCATGACGTCCGTCATCTCGTCCTTGTAGATGAACGGGATGTTCAGGACCGGGAAGATCAGCGCCAGGTTGAACCAGAGCAGCAGCTGTACGTAGACCGGGGTGCCGCGGAAGAACCAGATGTACAGCCAGGCCACCCAGCTGGTGACCGGGTTCTTCGACAACCGCATCACGGCCAGTACGACGCCGAGGATCACGCCGAGCACCATCGCGAGGACGCTGATCAGCAGAGTGCGACCCGCACCGGCGACGACCGTGCTGTCGAACAGCTTGTCGCCCACGGCGTGCCACTGGATGTTGCCCTGCGAGAAGGCGTACCCGAGGGCGACGAGGAGGCCGATGACCACGACGCCGCTGATCCAGCGGCCGGCGTGGCGGACCGGGATGGCCTTGATGTTCTCCGGGGCCGGGGTGGCGCCCTTGGAGACGGACACCGGGCCGGCCGGTGAACCGGCGGGTGTCTTGTCGAACTTGTCAGTCATGGTGACTGCCCTTCAGTGGAGCGTCCGGTCACTTGCCGCCGTTGATGGCGGCCTTGTCGATCGCTCCGGTGCCGGCGCCCCACTTGTCGAGCACCTTCTGGTACGAACCGTCGGCGATGATCGCGTCGACGGCCTCCTTCAGGGCGTCGCGCAGCCCGGTGTTGTCCTTCTTGACGGCGATGCCGAACGGGCCGGCGTCGATCTGCTCGCCCACGACCTCGAACGCCTTGCCGCCGTCGGCCTTGCGGGCCAGGTCGACCGCGACCGGGTAGTCGTTGACGCCGGCGACCGCACCGCCGGACTTGACCCGGGTCTGCGCCTCGGTGTCGTTCTCGAACGACTCGATCTTGATGGCCTTCTCGCCGGCCTCCGTACAGGCCTTCGACTGCGTCTTGAGGGCCTTCTCGTACGTGGTGCCGCGCTGCACGGCCGCGGCCTTCCCGCAGAGGTCCTCGATGGACTTGATGTTCTGCGGGTTGCCCTTCTTCGTGTACACGGCGGTGCCGGCGAGGAAGTAGTCGACGAAGTCGACGCCCTCGCCCAGCTTCTTGCCCGACTCGTCCAGGCCCTCCTGGCGCTGCTTGTTGTCCGTGATCGACGACATCGCGATGTCGTGACGCCCACTGTTCAGGGCGGTGATCAGGCCGTCGAAGGAACCGGAGGTGAACTCGAACTTCACCCCGAGCTGCTTGCCGAGGGCTGCGGCCAGATCGGGGTCGACCCCCACGATCTTTCCGTTCTCGACGGACTCCATCGGGGCGTATTCGGCATTCGTGCCAACCTTGATCACACCGGACTTCTGGTACTTCTCCGGCAGCTTCGAGAAGAGCGGCGCGCCGCTCTTGGTCTCCTTGCCGCTGCCCCCCTCCTGGGAGGAGCTGTCGGTCTGGTCGCCACAGGCGGTGAGCAGCAGGGAGCCGGCGACCGCGATGGCGCCGATCGCCGCAATCCGGGACTTGGCGGTCGTACGACGCGTGGTGCTTGCGGTCATGTCGGGATCCTCCGGCAGGTGAGGGTGAGGTGCTGGTGGGCGGCTTGGCACGCACCTTCGAGTGTCGCCACCTTGTGTGATGACGGCATCCTGCCATTTGGACTGGCCCATTCAGGGGTCCCGCCATGTCAAAATCGGATAACGGGCGACCCCCGAACATCAACGGCCGGTCCGCGAGGACCGGACCATCTGTGGGCATTCATTCCCTCTGCCGGAGAATCTTCGGCATGTCTCGGCCAGTGGACGGCATTTATGCCGGTTTGCCGACTTGTCCAGATATTCGACTATGAGTCACGTCACCGCGTTGTTATGGACTCGTCCGTAACACCGTTCGTCCGGTAAGAAAGACGTTTACACCCCTCATCCGGGGCTCAGGGCGCGTGTGCGGCGCGCCCGCGCGTACGTACCACCCATCCCCGCCGGGACGGGCCGACCGCCCGGTGCGGGGCGCGTACGCGGTGCCCGCCCACCTCTCCTCAACCAGGAGTGGCCACCCTCAAACGATGAAGACTTAAGGGGTCAACACCATGGCAGCGGAGATCGTCAATCCTCGCAGCGACAGCACCACCGACAGCGGCATCCAGCGCACGAGCGCAGCGGACACCGGGGCCGACGAGCCCTTCGACGCGGCCTTCGCCCTCCATCGGGGCGGGAAGATGGCCGTGCAGTCCACCGTCCCGATCCGGGACAAGGACGACCTTTCCCTGGCGTACACGCCCGGCGTGGCGAAGGTGTGCAGCGCCATCGCCGACAACCCCGAACTCGTCCACGACTACACCTGGAAGTCGCAGGTCGTGGCCGTCGTGACGGACGGCACCGCCGTGCTCGGCCTCGGCGACATCGGGCCCGAGGCGTCCCTCCCCGTCATGGAGGGCAAGGCCATTCTCTTCAAGCAGTTCGGCGGCGTCGACGCGGTGCCGATCGCGCTCGCGACCACCGACGCCGACGAGATCGTCGACACCGTCGTCCGGCTCGCCCCCTCGTTCGGCGGGGTGAACCTGGAGGACATCTCGGCGCCCCGGTGCTTCGAGATCGAGCGCAAGCTCCAGGAGCGCCTGGACATCCCGGTCTTCCACGACGACCAGCACGGCACCGCGGTCGTCACCCTCGCCGCCCTGCGCAACGCCGCGAAGCTCTCCGGGCGGACGCTCGGCGATCTGCGCGGCGTCATCTCCGGCGCCGGCGCGGCGGGCGTGGCCATCGCCAAGTTCCTGCTGGAGGCCGGGATCGGCGACATCGCCGTGGCCGACCGCAAGGGCATCGTCAGCCGCGACCGCGACGACCTCACCGAGGTCAAGCGCGAGCTGGCGGAGCTGACCAACCGGGCCGGCCTGACCGGTTCGCTGGAGCAGGCGCTCGCCGGCGCGGACGTCTTCATCGGCGTCTCCGGCGGTACGGTCCCGGAGGCGGCGGTGGCCTCGATGGCCCCCGGCGCGTACGTCTTCGCGATGGCCAACCCGAACCCGGAGGTCCACCCGGAGGTCGCGCACAAGTACGCGGCGGTCGTGGCGACCGGGCGGTCCGACTTCCCGAACCAGATCAACAACGTGCTGGCGTTCCCGGGCATCTTCGCGGGCGCGCTCCAGGTCCGGGCCTCCCGGATCACCGAGGGCATGAAGATCGCCGCGGCGACCGCGTTGGCCGACGTGGTCGGCGACGAGCTGGCGGCGGACTACGTGATCCCGTCGCCGTTCGACGAGCGGGTCGCCCCGGCGGTCACCGCGGCGGTGGCGGCGGCGGCCCGTGCGGAGGGTGTGGCCCGGCGCTGATGTCGCGTTGAGCGGTTGTGGGTGGGCGGGGCCTGCAGGTGTACGGGCCCCGCCCACCTTTGCCCCGGGGGCTCCGCCCCCAGACCCCCGCTGCTCAATCGCCGCAGGGGCTTGATCGGTGCGGCCTCCCGCTGCTCAATCGCCGCAGAGGCTTGATTGGTGCGGGCCCCGCCGGGCAAGCGCGAGAGGGGCTCGATGGCGCGCGGGTCCACCCCGGTTGGTGCGCGTCACACACGCAGGCGGTTACGCGGTCGCCCCGCCCCGCCTATCGTCGAGCCATGTTCGCCGCCTACGCAGCCCGCATCGATCCCGATCATCCCCTCGACGGTCTGGAGCTGGGTGACCGCCCGGCCCCCGAGGCGCGTCCCGGGTGGACCACCGTCACCGTCCGGGCCGCCTCCCTCAACCACCACGACCTCTGGTCCCTGCGGGGCGTGGGCCTGCCGCAGGACCGGCTGCCGATGATCCTGGGCTGCGACGCGGCCGGCGTCGACCAGGACGGCAACGAGGTCGTCCTGCACTCCGTCATCGGGCAGTCGGGGCACGGCGTCGGGCCGAAGGAGCCGCGCTCCATCCTCACCGAGCGCTACCAGGGCACCTTCGCCGAGCAGGTCACCGTACCCACCTGGAACGTCCTGCCCAAGCCGAAGGAGCTCAGCTTCGAGGAGGCCGCCTGCCTGCCGACCGCCTGGCTCACCGCGTACCGGATGCTGTTCACCAACGCCGGGGTCCGGCCCGGCGACTCCGTGCTCGTCCAGGGCGCCGGCGGCGGGGTCGCCACCGCCGCGATCGTGCTCGGGAAGGCCGCCGGGCTGCGGGTCTTCGCCACCAGCCGGGACAAGGCCAAGCGTGAGCGGGCGGTCGAACTCGGCGCGTCGGAGGCGTACGAGCCCGGCGCCCGGCTGCCCCAGCGGGTGGACGCGGTCATCGAGACCGTGGGAGCCGCCACCTGGTCCCACTCCGTGAAGTCGCTGCGGCCCGGAGGCACCCTCGTCATCTCCGGGGCCACCAGCGGCGACCGGCCCGCCCACGCCGAGCTGACCCGGATCTTCTTCCTGGAACTGAAGGTCGTCGGCTCCACCATGGGGTCCAAGGACGAGCTGGAGGACCTGCTCGCGTTCTGCGCGACCACCGGGGTGCGGCCGGTCATCGACGAGGTGCTGCCGCTGGACCGGGCCCGGGAAGGGTTCCGGCGACTGGAGTCGGGCGACCTCTTCGGGAAGATCGTGCTGAACCCCACCACCTGAGAGCGTCCGGCACCGCACCCTTGATGGATCGTCAGCTCTCCTGATGTGCTCGGCCCATGCGATTGGGCAGAGCACTCATGGCAGTCGTCGTCGCGTCCGTGCTCGCGGCGGGGGCACTCGCCCCCGCCGCCACGGCACGCCCCGCACCCGTACAAGCCTCCGGGCACGGCATCCCGCCCCTGACCGACGGTCAGGGGCGCGCCATCACCCTGCGCGGCTGGAACGTCGAGGACAAGGCGAACCGCGGCGAGGCCGCCCTCACCGCCATCACCGAACGGCACTTCCGCGACCTGCGCGGACACGGCTTCAACTTCGCCCGGCTGCTGGTCTTCTGGGACGATCTGGAGCCCCGGCGCGGCCAGTACAGCGAGCGCTACCTCCGGCGCATCGAACGCGTTCTGGACTGGGCGCGCGAGCATCGCGTCCACGTCCTCATCGACGCCCACCAGGACGTCTTCGGGCCCGCGTTCGGGCACCGGGGCATCCCCGCCTGGGCCACCAGGACCGACGGGCTGCCGTTCACCCCGAACCCCGACGACTGGTTCTCCGAGTATTTCCAGCCCGCCGTCCAGCGGGCCTTCACCCACCTCTACGAGGACCCCGACCTCCAGCGCGCCCAGGCCGCCATGTGGCAGGTCCTCGCGGCCCGGTTCCGCGACCACCCGGCCGTGATCGGCTACGACCTGATCAACGAACCGATGGGGGAGCTGCGCGAGGGCGAGGACCTGCCGACCGCCGCCCGCCGGATCGAGGCCCAGCACCTCACCCCGATGTACAACCGGCTCGCCCGCGCCGTCCGGGCGAAGGACCGCGACACCTGGCTCTTCGTCGAGCCGACGCCCATCGTCGGCGAGGGCGTCCCCACCGGGCTCGGCCGGATCGATGACCGCCGGACCGTGTACGCCCCGCACTTCTACAACACCGCCATGGAGGCGGGCGCGGACTACGATCCCTCGGCCGGCTGGATCGAGGCGTACGAGGCCGCCGTCACCGCGTACCCGGCCCGCCACCGGATGCCCGTGGTCGTCGGCGAATGGGGGCCCCTGAACAACGCCCTTCCCCACATGGGCCGCTTCTACCGCGAGGCCGTCGACTCCCTGAACCGCTACAGCTCCGGCTGGGCGGGGTACGTCTGGTGCTACGGCGGCGGCTACTGCGCGGTCGACGAGCACGGCCGCTTCCGTACGAACAAGGAGCGGACCGCCACCCCGTACGCCCCGGCCGTCGCGGGAACCGTCCGCTCGCAGACGTACGACGCGGACACCCGCTCCTACCGCCTCGCCTACCGTGCCGCCGCCCGCCCGGGGGTGACGGAGCTGTCCCTCCCGCCCTCGCCCCGGGGCTGGCGCGTCTCCGTCACCGGCCCGGCCCGCCTCCTCGGGAAGTTGCCGCGCGGAGGGTGGCCGGTGGTACGGGCGTGGCCCGGGAGCGAGGTGGTGGTGACCGTGCGGGAAGGTGGCCCGTATGGACGAACTGACCACCCCTGAAGGGTTTCTGCTGCGCCCCTGGAAGCCCGCCGACGCCTCGGCGGTGCTCCGGGCCTTCGCCCCGGCCGAGATGGGACGCCAGACGGACCGGCCGGTGTTCGACCGGTCCGGGGCGCTGGCCTGGATCGCGGACCGCACGCGCGAACGGGGAGCGCGTACCGGCTACTCCTGGGCCGTCGTGGGGGAGGCGGGCGAGGCCCTCGGCTGTGTTGCCGTCGGCGCCGTCAACCCGGCCCATGACACCGGCTGGGTCTCCTACTGGACCACCGAGGAGGCGCGCGGCCGGGGTGTCGCCCCGGCCGGGGTGCGGGCCCTGGCGCGCTGGGCGTTCGACGAACTCGGGCTGTATCGGCTGGAGCTGGGGCACCGCACCGACAACCCGGCCTCCTGCCGGGTCGCGACCCGGTCGGGCTTCGCCCCCGAGGGCATCGAGCGGGCCAAGCTGCGCTACGGCGATGTCCGGTACGACGTCGAGCGGCACGCGCGCCTGGCCGACGATGATGTCAACTTTGATTGACGGTGAGGTGATGTCAATGTAGGTTGACGCCATGACCGAAGCAACGGATCTGGCCGCACGCGCCGGTGACCGCGACCCGCGCGTCGGGTTGCGGGCGGTGGCCGCGCTGCGGCGGCTGCTGGAGCAGCTCGAAGCCGTACAAGTCAGAAGCGCCCGTGTCCAGGGCTGGTCGTGGCAGGAGATCGCCGCCGAGCTGGGCGTCAGCCGGCAGGCCGTGCACAAGAAGTACGGGAGGCGTTGATGTTCGAGCGATTCACCCGAGGGGCCCGCGCGACCGTGAAGGGCGCCGTGGCCCAGGCCGAGCGCGTCGGGGCCGACTCGGTCACCGAGGAACATCTGCTGCTCGCGCTGCTGGAGCAGGAGGGCGGCCGGGCCTCGTTCGCGGTCACCGCACTCGGTCTCCACGACCGCCGCGGCTCCCTGGACGCCGCCTTCGCCGAGGCCCGCCGTCGTGGCGGCCTGACCAAGGCCGACACCGACGCCCTCGCCGGCATCGGGATCGACATCGGCGCGATCGTCTCCCGGGTCGAAGGGGCCCATGGCGAGGGGGCCCTGGCCGCCGGCCGCGGCAGCCGCCGGTGGTGGTGGTCCGGGCACCGCCCCTTCACCCCAGGCGCGAAGACCGTCCTGGAGAACTCGCTGCGGGTCGCCCTGGGGCGCGGCGACCGCTTCATCGGCGAGGAGCATCTGCTCCTGGCCCTCACGGCGAAGCCCGGAGTCGTCGCCGACGTCCTCGCCGAGCACGGCGCGACCTACGCGAACGTGCGGCGCGCGCTGTACGGCCCCGAGGCCGACGAGGGCCAGGGACACGCCAAGGCCGGGTGAGGCGGGCGTACGGGGCGGGGTGTACGGAACGGGGGCGGGCGTACGGGGCGGGGTGTACGGAACGGGGGCGGGCGCCCGTCACTCCGGGCGCCCGCCCCCTTTCCTCCTGGGCCGCGTCGGCTCAGGCCTTCCCCTCGGCGTCCCTCGTCAGCAGCGCCTCGATCCGCGCCGTCGCCGCGCCCAGGTGGCGGCGGGCCTCCGCGAGCTGGGTCTCCGTCACTCCGTGATCGCGGGCCGCGTCCCGGATGCCGTCACGGAAATGGTCCAGCAGGCGGTCCAGGTCACGCACCGGGTCGCCCGTGGCCGGCGCGTCCTCGCCCCAGCCGAAGCCGTCGTCGGGAACCGGGGCGGCCGGGGCGGCGTCGGCGTCCGGCTCGGGCTTGCCGAACGGGGGCCAGGCGCCGGAGCGTGCGAACCCGCCGAGCTGGCCGGTGATCTCCGCGAGGCCTTCCCGTACGCCGGAGGGCCAGTCGCCCCGCGCGAAGTGCTCCTGGACCTGGCGGGCGGCGGTCTGCATCTGCTCGCGCGCCTTCTCCTGGGCCTCCTTGGCCTGACGGCGGGCCTGCTGGGCGTCCTCGCGGGCGCGCCGGGACTCGTCCTTCGCCCGGCGTGCCTGCTCCTTCCACTCCTGACCGGCCCGGCGCAGCTCCTCCTTGGCCGTGCGCCATGCCTCGCTGTCGCCGAGGTCGCCCAGGCCGCCGAAGTCGCGGAAGTCACCGAAGGGGGAGGAAGGTTCACCCTTCCCCCTGTCCTTGCCGTTTCCGGCCCCCGCCTTCGCGCCGTGCCGCGACTCCGACGCCGCCGCCCGCATGTCGCTGCGGAGCCGGCCCGCCGCGCCCCTCACGTCGTCGCGTATCTCGGCGGCCAGTTCGGAGACCGAATCGCGGATCTCCAGCTCCAGGTCGGCCAGTTCGCCGCCGCGGCCCGCCAGCTCCTCGCGCCCCGCCGCGGTGATCGAGTAGACCTTGCGGCCACCCTCGGTCGCGTGGGTGACGAGGCCCTCGGCCTCCAGCTTGGCCAGCCGCGGGTAGACCGTGCCGGCGGACGGGGCGTACAGACCCTGGAAGCGCTCCTCCAGCAGGCGGATGACCTCGTAGCCGTGGCGGGGAGCCTCGTCCAGGAGCTTGAGGAGGTACAGCCGCAGACGGCCGTGGGCGAATACGGGAGGCATGTCAGAGAACCTTTCCGGTCGGCTCGGTGGCGTACGCGTCGTCCTCGGCGGGCGGCCTGCGCAACAGGGCGATCGAACCGGACACGGTCGTCGCCCGCAGGGTCCCCGTCCCGGCGCCCAGCGTGCCGGTGATCTTCTTCGCCCCCCACTGCCCGCCGACCCGCAGGTCCTCGAAGGCGTTGGAGACGGCCCCGCTCGCGGTGTTCGCCTCGACCCTGGCGTCGGACGGGTGGGGCAGCCGGATCGCGATCTCGCCGGACACCGTGGTCAGCCGGATGTCCGTGGGCTTCCCGGACGGGTCGACGTCCAGCACCATGGCGCCGCTGACCGACTCGGCCCGGACCGAGGTCCCGGCCCCGTCGACCACCGTCAGGTCGCCGGACACGGAGTGGAAGCGCAGGTCCCCCGTGACGCTCTGGGCCTCCAGGCTGCCCGACACGGACTCCCCGCGCACCGCGCCGGTCAGCCCGACGAGCGTGGAGTCCCCGGTGATGCCGCGGACCTCGGTGCGGCCGCTGATGCCGGAGACGACGGCCCCGGCGCCGATCACGCCGACCTCGACCGAGGAAGCGGCCGGCACGACGAGCGTGACCACGGCGCTGCGGCGGCGGCCCTTGGGGTCGAACCAGCGCAGCAAGTCCTGCCAGGGCAGGTCCTCGTAGGCCACGGTGAGCCGGCCGTCCTCCTGGGTCACGATCAGCGGCGGGCCCTCGATCGCGGAGATCTCCAGCCGGGCGTCCGGCCCGTCGGTCCCGACCACGTTGACCGTGCCGTCGACGATGCGCACGTGCAGCGCCGCCACCGGATCCTCGAAGGCGAGCTTCCGCGGCTCGGCGATGGTCCATGTCGACACAGGCATGGATGTGACCTCCCGGAAAGCGTGGCAACGCAACATATCGCGTCTCGTCCAGAACACGATATATCGCGGATAGGGGAAGTCAAGGGGAGTCGGAGAAGGGTGGCGGGCTAGGGCCTTTCGTTGGGATCAGGTCGGGTCAGGGAGCGTGGTCCGGTGCGTGCAGCTGCAAGGCGGAGGACTGAGGCAACGCGGAGCGTTGGTGATGGACGACAACGCCGCAGATGTGCGTGCCGGACCACGCGAGCCCGGCATGATCCGAACGAAAGGCCCTAGGTGGGGAGACGGTGGGTGATGCCGACGGGGGGTGAACCGCGCGCAGCAACGTCAAACCGGGGCATATTGCCCTAGCGTGTGAGCCATGAACGCGACATCCACCGGGGCCCTCCTGCTGTGCCGGGCCGACCCGGAGACCGTACGGCCGCTCGCCCACCTGCTGCGCGAGCAGATGCTGCTGGCCCGGGCGGGCGAGGAATGGAGCGTGCTCGTCCCGGAGGGGAAGCCCTGGCGGAGCGGGGGCGAGGGGAGGGGCACGGAGCAGGAGGCGGAGCCGGTGGAACGGGTCGTCGGCGGCTGGGCCACCGCGCTCGCCGTCGGCTCCGCCTGGCCGGCGCTCGCCCTGTGGTGGGACGCCGACCGGGCCGGATTCACGCTCGCCGCCGGATTCCGCCGCCCCGTGGGCTACATCTGGCTGACCGACGGCACCCCGGTGGGCGAGGACGAGGCCATGCGCACCTTCGCGGTCCGGCTCGGCCTCGACCCGGTGCTGGACGTACAGGCGCTGGAGGAGCTGACCCGCCCCGATCCGGACGCCGACGCGGACGCCCGGCTGCGCGGACTGCTCGCCGTTCTCACCCGCACCGGACTGACCCTGCCCGCCGGGCTCTCACCGGGCGAGAGCGCGGACCGGCTGCGGAGCGTCGCGGCGGTGCAGCGCGGGGTGGAACGCGTGGAGTGGGCCGGCTGGCGCGATGCCGTACGCGTGGAACTGGACGCGGTCGAGAGCAGCCGGATCGGCCCGTGGGTACGCGGCCCCCGCGCCCGTGCCGTCGCCGCCGCCCAGATCGCGGCCGGGCTTCCGCTCCTGCTGTGGGGCGCCCGCCGCCGCAGCGGTGGCTGGGTGGCCGCCGGAGCCGTGCTCCTGGCCCAGGGCGCTCTGGGACTGGCGTACGAACGGGCCAGGGCGTCCGCGGACGCCCTCTAGGGCACGCTTCAGGCGTCCTCGTCGTCCTCGTCGTCCAGCCGTGCCAGCCAGGTCGCGAGGCGCTCCACCGGCACCTCGAAGTCGGGGTTGAGGTCGACGAACGTCCGCAGCTGCTCGGCGAGCCACTCGAAGGTGACCTCCTCCTCGCCGCGCCGCTTCTCCAGTTCCTCGATGCCACGGTCCGTGAAGTACATGCGCTCAGGATATCGAGGCCCGGACGCCCGCCTGAACACCGGATACGCCGGAGACACCGCGTACACCGGACACGCCGGGGGCCCGGCTTCGCGACAAGCGCGGAACCGGGCCCCGGTGGCGTACGGACAGCTCGTACGGCTGCAGCGTGGTTCTAGGCCTCGAAGACCTCGTCGACCAGCTGCGCCTGCTCCGCCTGGTGACGCTTGGCCGAGCCGACCGCCGGGGACGAGCCGTGCGGCCGCGAGATGCGGCGCAGGCGCTCGCCGTGCGGCACGTCCGAACCGACCGCGAGGTCCAGGTGGTCGATCAGGTTGAGCGCGATGAACGGCCACGCGCCCTGGTTCGCCGGCTCCTCCTGCGCCCACAGGTACTTCTCGGCGTTCGGGTACTTCGCGATCTCGGCCTGGATCTCCGCACCCGGCAGCGGGTACAGGCGCTCCAGCCGGATGATCGCCGTCTCCGTGTCGCCGCGCTTCTCCCGCTCGGCGTCCAGGTCGTAGTACAGCTTGCCCGCGCAGAAGACGACCTTGCGGACGTCCTCGGGCTTGACCGACGCGTCGCCGATCACCGGGCGGAAGCCGCCGGTGGTGAACTCCTCGATGGACGAGGCCGCGGCCTTCAGACGCAGCATCGACTTCGGGGTGAAGACGATCAGCGGCTTGTGGTGCGGGTTGTGCACCTGCCAGCGCAGCAGGTGGAAGTAGTTCGACGGCAGGGTCGGCATCGCGACCGTCATGTTGTCCTGCGCGCACATCTGGAGGAAGCGCTCGGGGCGGGCGGAGCTGTGGTCCGGGCCCTGGCCCTCGTAGCCGTGCGGCAGCAGCAGCGTGACGCCGGAGGTCTGGCCCCACTTCTGCTCGGCCGAGGAGATGAACTCGTCCACGACGGTCTGCGCGCCGTTGACGAAGTCACCGAACTGGGCCTCCCAGATGACCAGCGACTCCGGACGGGCCAGCGAGTAGCCGTACTCGAAGCCCATCGCCGCGTACTCCGAGAGCAGCGAGTCGTAGACGTTGTACCGGGCCTGGTCGTCGGCCAGGTACAGCAGCGGGGTGTAGTCCTCGCCGGTGACCTGGTCGACCAGGACCGCGTGGCGCTGGCCGAACGTGCCGCGGCGGGTGTCCTGGCCGGCGAGCCGGACCGGGGTGCCCTCCATCAGCAGCGAACCGATGGCCAGCGTCTCGCCCATGCCCCAGTCGATCGTGGCGTTGTCCACCGAGGCCGCGCGGCGCTGCATCTGCGGCATCAGGCGGGGGTGGACGGTGATCGAGTCGGGGATGTTGACCTGCGATTCGGCGATCCGCTTGACGACCTCGGCGGAGACGGCCGTCTCCACGGCCACCGGGAACGCGGCCTGCGGCTCGGGGACGTGCGGGGCGGCCGGCTGCGAGGTGGCCTCGCGGACCTCGGCGAACACCTTCTCCAGCTGACCCTGGAAGTCCTGGAGCGCCTGCTCCGCCTCTTCCAGCGTGATGTCGCCACGACCGATGAGGGACTCGGTGTAGAGCTTGCGCACCGAGCGCTTCTTGTCGATCAGGGTGTACATCTGCGGGTTGGTGAACTCCGGGTTGTCGCCCTCGTTGTGACCGCGGCGGCGGTAGCAGATGAGGTCGATCACGACGTCCTTGTTGAACGCCTGCCGGAACTCGAAGGCGAGCCGCGCGACGCGGACCACGGCCTCCGGGTCGTCGCCGTTGACGTGGATGATCGGCGCCTCGATCATGCGTGCCACGTCGGTGGCGTACATCGAGGAGCGCGAGGACTCCGGGGCGGCGGTGAAACCGACCTGGTTGTTGATCACCACGTGCACGGTGCCGCCGGTGCGGTAGCCGCGCAGCTGCGACATGTTGAGCGTCTCGGCGACGACGCCCTGGCCCGCGAAGGCCGCGTCGCCGTGGAGCGCGACGGGCAGGACCGTGAAGTCCGTGCCGCCCTTGTTGATGATGTCCTGCTTGGCGCGGGCGATGCCTTCCAGGACCGGGTCGACCGCCTCCAGGTGCGAGGGGTTGGCGGCCAGCGAGACCTTGATCTGCTCGCCGTCCAGACCGGTGAAGGTGCCCTCGGCGCCCAGGTGGTACTTGACGTCGCCGGAGCCGTGCATCGAGCGCGGGTCGAGGTTGCCCTCGAACTCGCGGAAGATCTGCGCGTACGACTTGCCGACGATGTTCGCCAGGACGTTCAGCCGGCCGCGGTGGGCCATGCCGATGACGACCTCGTCGAGGCGGGCCTCGGCGGCGGAGTCGAGAACGGCGTCGAGCAGCGGGATGACGGACTCGCCGCCCTCCAGCGAGAACCGCTTCTGGCCGACGTACTTCGTCTGCAGGAACGTCTCGAACGCCTCCGCGGCGTTCAGCCGGCGCAGGATGCGCAGCTGCTCCTCGCGCTCGGGCTTCGGGCGCGGGCGCTCCACCCGGTCCTGGAGCCACTTGCGCTGCTTCGGGTCCTGGATGTGCATGAACTCGATGCCGGTGGTGCGGCAGTACGACTCACGGAGCACGCCGAGGATGTCGCGGAGTTTCATCATCGTCTTGCCGGCGAACCCGCCGACCGCGAACTCCCGCTCCAGGTCCCACAGGGTGAGGCCGTGCTCGGTGATGTCGAGGTCGGGGTGCTTGCGCTGGTGGTACTCCAGCGGGTCGGTGTCGGCCATGACGTGGCCGCGGACCCGGTAGGAGTGGATCAGCTCGAAGACCCGTGCGGCCTTGGTGACGTCGTCGTCGTGCGAGGCGTCGATGTCCTTGAGCCAGCGGACCGGCTCGTAGGGGATCCGGAGCGCCTTGAAGATCTCGTCGTAGAACTCGTTCTCGCCGAGCAGCAGCTGGGACAGGACCCGCAGGAACTCGCCGGAGGCGGCGCCCTGGATGACCCGGTGGTCGTACGTCGAGGTCAGCGTCATGACCTTCGAGATGCCGAGCTTGTTCAGGGTGTCCTGCGAGGTGCCCTGGAACTCCGCCGGGTAGTCCATCGCGCCGACGCCCATGATGAGGCCCTGACCGGGCATCAGGCGGGGCACCGAGTGGACGGTGCCGATGCCGCCGGGGTTGGTCAGCGAGGCCGTGACGCCGGTGAAGTCGTCCATGCCGAGCTTGCCGATGCGGGCGCGCCGGACGATGTCCTCGTACGCCTGCCAGAACTCGAAGAAGTTGAGCGTCTCGGCCTTCTTGATGGCCGCGACGACCAGCTGGCGGTCACCGTTCGGCTTCACCAGGTCGATGGCCAGACCCAGGTTGATGTGCTCCGGCTTGACCAGGGTCGGCTTGCCGTCCCTCGTAGCGAAGGAGTAGTTCATCGACGGCATGGCCTTGAGGGCCTGCACCATCGCGTACCCGATGAGGTGCGTGAAGGAGATCTTCCCGCCGCGGGCGCGCTTGAGGTGGTTGTTGATGACGATGCGGTTGTCGAAGAGCAGCTTCACCGGGACCGCGCGGACGGAGGTGGCCGTCGGCAGTTCCAGCGAGGCGTTCATGTTCTTCGCGACGGCGGCCGAGGGGCCGCGCAGCGTCACGTACTCCGGGCCGGCCGGGGCCTCGGTGGAGTCGTCGGCCTTGGCCTTGGCCTTCGCCGGGGCGGGCGCGGCGGCGGGCTTCTTCTCCGCCGCGGGCTTCGCCGGGGCCGGGGCCGGTGCGGCCTTGGCCGGGGCCGGCTGCGCGGGAGCCGCCGGAGCGGCTGCGGGCGCGGCCTTCGTCGGAGCGGCCGGAGCGGCCGCCGGGGCGGGCGCTGCCGGAGCGGGCGCTGCCGGGGCGGCGGGCGCCTCGGTCACCGGTGCGACGCCGGGAACGGGCTTTTCCGCCGTGCCGGACGCACCCGGCTTGTAGTCGGCGAAGAAGTCCCACCAGGCGCGATCGACGGAACTGGGATCCTGGAGGTACTGCTGGTAGATCTCGTCGACGAGCCATTCATTGGCACCGAACGCGGCGGCCGGGTTCGTACCCGGGCCGGCTTGATCGGTCGAGATGCTCGAGTTACTGGGGGACTGAGACGACACGGCGGCAACCGCCCTCTTCCGCTTCACAAGGTGATGGACAGCGGAAATCAAGGCTACGCCCCCCGAACCGTTCCTTGCAGACCGGGCCGGTGCTTCGTTGTGCACATCACATCGGAAGGCGGGTTTCGGCGCAGGAAATGGCGGGAAACAAGCGAGGTTCCACTGCACTTCGGGTACGCGGGGCCGTGGACACGGTCGTCCGACCGGATCCCTTTGAGGCCCCTCGCAGGCAGGACACCATTGAACGTGCCCTTCCGGTTCGACCCTATGTCAACCGCGCCGTCAACTGCGCGGCTCGGAGATTCCCGGGAGGGTGACCTGGATGCGGCAGCCCTTCGCGGATTCGGCCACTCCGATCCGGCCGCCGTGCAGATCGACCGCCCACCGGGCGATGGCCAGCCCCAGTCCCGTGCCGCCGTCGCTTCCCGGGCCGTGCGGGGAGGGCGCCTGGCCCCGGTTGAAGCGCTCGAACACCCGGTGGCGCTCCGCCTCCGGGATGCCGGGCCCCTCGTCGACGACCTCCAGCTCCAGCGACTCCGGAGAGGCGCCGCGCCGCGCGAGCACCGTCACCCGGCCGTGCGGCGGGCTGTGCTTGACCGCGTTGTCGATGAGGTTGGCGACCACCTGGTGCAGTCGCTCGGCGTCCGCGTGCGCGGTGAGCTCCGGCGGCGAGACGTCCAGATGCAGATGGACATCCGTACGGGAGTGATTGCCCGACCCCGACGACAGACGTCGGTGGGAGGCGGCGAGATTGGCCTCTTTCAGTACGCCCGACAGATACGGCCACACCTCGAAGCGGCGGGCCTTGAGCTCCACCACTCCGTTGTCCAGCCGCGACAGGTCCAGCAGCGTCTCGACCAGCCGGCCGAGCCGCTCCGTCTGCTGCAGCGCCGTGCGCATCGTCTCCGGATCGGCGGCGGACACCCCGTCCACCACGTTCTCCAGCACGGCTCTCAGCGCCGCGATGGGTGTGCGCAGCTCATGGCTGACATTGGCGACCAGCTCTTTTCGATGCCGGTCCTCCGCCTCCAGATCGTCCGCCATGCGGTTGATCGTCTGCGCCAGGTCCCCCAGCTCGTCCCGCCGCCCGGCACCGCTCACCCGGCGGGTGTAGTCGCCGTGGGAGATGGACCGGGCCACCGCTCTCATCTCGTCCAGCGGCGCGGTCAGACCGTGCGCCACGAACTGGGTGATCAGCAGCGTGGCGATCACCGAGAACACGGTGATGAAGCGGAACTCCGTACGGGTCCGCAACGCGACGATCAGCAGCCCCGTGGTGATGAACACCGAGATCACGACGAGCGTGCCGAGCTTGGCCTTGATCGAGAAGGGCCGCAGTCCGGACCCTGGCCGCGTCATGGCGCGGGGGTCTCCAGGGCGTAACCCACGCCGTGCACGGTACGGATCCGCTCCGCGCCGATCTTCCGGCGCAGCGCCTTGATGTGGCTGTCGACCGTGCGCGTGCCCGAGGCGTCCGCCCAGTCCCACACCTCGGCCAGCAGCTGCTCCCGGGAGAGCACCGCGCGCGGGGTGTTGGCGAGACAGACCAGCAGGTCGAACTCGGTGGGCGTGAGGTGGACGTCCTCGGCGCGCACCCGGACCCGGCGCTGCGCGTGGTCGATCTCCAGCTCACCCAGACGCAGTATCCCGCTCCGCGGGGTGACGGCGGCCAGCGCGGCCCGCTCCACCCGGCGCAGCAGCACGTGCACCCGGGCGGCCAGCTCCCGCATGGAGAACGGCTTGGTCATGTAGTCGTCGGCGCCGACCCCGAGGCCGACCAGCATGTCGGTCTCGTCGTCCCGTGCGGTGAGCATCAGCACCGGTACCGGGCGCTGCGCCTGCACCCGGCGGCAGACCTCCAGGCCGTCGAAGCCGGGAAGCATGATGTCGAGCACCATCAGGTCGGGCTGCCAGGCCTCGGCCGCGTCCACGGCCGCGGGGCCGTCCAGCGCGGTCTGCACGAGGAAACCCTCCGCCCGCAGCCGGGCGGAGATGGCGTCGACGATCGTGGCGTCGTCCTCGACCACCAGCACCCGGCGCTGAGCCCCCGGGGTGGCCGCGACGCCGTTGTGGGTGGTGTGTGTCTGTTCCATCGCCCCGCCCCTGCCCGTTCTCGCGGGAGCCATTCTCCCGGAGGCACGGTTTTCGCTCGTGGATTTCGTGGGTGATCCCGTGTGCCGCTCAGCAGCGTAAAGGCAGCGGAGGGCTTCCGGCTACGCAGGGTGTTGCCCGGAGGGGCGCGTTCACGCCGACCGGGCGGCCGGATCGTCGGCCTTGTGCCGGTTGCCCCGGGGCGCCGCCGGTCCACGCATACCGGGAGGGGGGTTCAGGCCGCCCGAAGTGCGAGATGGACCACGTCGGGCACACCTCGGGCAACGGCCACCTCTTCCGTCCTAACCCCGCTGAACCCGGCATTCCGCAACGCCTGTTCGAAGTCCGGCGACGGCTGCGCGGACCAGACGGCGAGCACTCCGCCCGGGGTCAGCCGGTCGTGGCAGTGCGCCAGGCCGGCGGGGGAGTAGAGGCTTCCGTTGTCCTCCGTGACGGTCCAGTCCGGCCCGTTGTCGATGTCCAGGCACAGCGCGTCGTAACGCTCCGTGGTGGTACGGAGGTGGGTGACGAGGTCCGTGTGCGCGATCCCGGTCCGGGGGTCGGCCAGCGCCGGACCGGAGATCCCCTCCAGCGGCCCGGCCAGGTGCCAGTCCACGATCGCCTGCTCCCGCTCCACGACCACGATCCGGCCCCAGCGCTCCTCCTCGGCGGCCCGTACCAGCGAGAAGCCGACACCCAGGCCGCCGATCAGCACCGTGGGCGCGGTCCGCGCGGCGGGCAGGGCGGCCAGCGCGGCGTCGATCAGCAGCCGCTCGGAACGCCCGTCCGAGGTGTCCATCAGGAAGCAGCCGTTGGCGATGATCTCGAAGTGCTCCCCGCGCGCCCGCAGCACGACTTCGCCGAAGGGTCCCTCGCGGCGGTCGAGGACGACGGGGGCGGCGGCGGAACGCGTCGGCATCGGGTCGGGGGCGGGCGTCGCGGGCATGGCGGGCATCGGGTGGCTCTCGTCTCCGGTCGTGGCGGTTCGGTGTCCCTCATCCTGTCCCGCCGCCCGGGTCGAGGGCCAGCCGGTTCCCCCCCCGCCGGGGGCGGGGAACAACGGTCCGCCCCGCGGCGCTCCCGTACACGGGACCGCCCCGGCACCCACCGCCCCACCGGGAGGGAGCGGACCCCATCGGGAGGGCGCGGACCCCACCCGGAGGGAGCGGGGGACGGCCCGGAGCATCGGGTCGTCGCGTCTGATCGCTCAGAGCGAACAAGGGTTGGGGAACATTCGGCGGCTCAGGAGCATTGAGTCCACGTAGCTCAACTTGCCTGCCGAAGGGGAGATCATGACTAACGAGTCCGAGGCGTTCACACCGATCGACCTGCCCGTGCTGCCGCTCGACGACGAGGTCGTCCTGCCCGGCATGGTGGTGCCGCTCGACCTGTCCGACACCGAGGTGCGCGCCGCCGTGGAGGCCGCGCAGGCCGCCGCCCGTCCCGGCGGGGGCAAGCCCCAGGTGCTGCTGGTCCCGCGGATCGACGGTACGTACACGGGGACCGGTGTCCTCGGCACCGTCGAGCAGGTCGGACGCCTGTCGGACGGCGACCCGGGCGCACTCATCCGGGCCCGTGACCGGGTGCGCATCGGCGCGGGGACCAGTGGGCCCGGCCGGGCGCTCTGGGTCGAGGGGACCGTGCTCGAAACCGCTGCCCCCGACCCCCTGCCCGGGTCCGCCGCCGAACTCGTCCGGGAGTACAAGGCACTCGCCACCAGCTGGCTGAAGAAGCGTGGAGCCTGGCAGGTCGTGGACCGGGTCCAGCAGATCGACGACGTTTCCGCGCTCGCCGACAACTCGGGGTACTCGCCGTTCCTCAGCACCGCCCAGAAGGTCCAGCTCCTGGAGACCGCGGACCCGATCGCCCGGCTGAAGCTCGCCATCCAGTGGCTGAGCGAGCACCTCGCCGAGCAGGACGTTGCCGAATCCATCGCCAAGGACGTCCAGGACGGCGTCGACAAGCAGCAGCGCGAATTCCTGCTGCGCCGCCAGCTGGACGCCGTACGCAAGGAGCTCTCCGAGCTCAACGGCGACCCGGAGGGCGAGTCCGACGACTACCGGGCCCGCGTCGAGGCCGCCGACCTCCCCGAGCACGTCCGGGAGGCCGCGCTCAAGGAGGTCGAGAAGCTGGAGCGGTCCAGCGACCAGTCGCCCGAGGGCTCCTGGATCCGCACCTGGCTGGACACCGTCCTCGAACTGCCCTGGACCGAGCGGACCGAGGACGCCTACGACATCCGCGGCGCCCAGGAGGTCCTGGACGCCGAGCACGCCGGCCTCGCCGACGTGAAGGAACGCATCACCGAGTACCTCGCGGTGCGCAAGCGCCGTGCCGACCGGGGGCTGGGGGTGGTGGGCGGCCGCCGAGGCGGCGCGGTGCTGGCCCTCGTCGGCCCGCCCGGCGTCGGCAAGACCTCCCTCGGCGAGTCCGTCGCGCACGCCATGGGCCGTAAGTTCGTCCGTGTCGCGCTCGGCGGTGTCCGGGACGAGGCGGAGATCCGCGGCCACCGGCGTACGTACGTGGGCGCGCTCCCCGGCCGTATCGTGCGGGCCATCAAGGAGGCCGGTTCGATGAACCCGGTCGTCCTGCTCGACGAGATCGACAAGGTCGGCTCCGACTTCCGGGGCGACCCGGCCGCCGCCCTCCTCGAAGTCCTCGACCCGGCCCAGAACCACACCTTCCGCGACCACTACCTGGAGGTCGAGCTCGACCTCAGCGATGTCGTCTTCCTCGCCACCGCCAACGTGCTCGAAGCCATCCCGGAGCCCCTGCTCGACCGCATGGAGCTGGTCCGCCTCGACGGTTACACCGAGGACGAGAAGGTCGTCATCGCCCGGGACCACCTGCTCCCGCGCCAGCTGGAGCGGGCCGGACTGGAGAAGGACGAGGTCGCCCTGGAGGAGTCGGCGCTGCGCAAGCTGGCCGGCGAGTACACCCGCGAGGCGGGCGTCAGGAATCTGGAGCGGGCGGTGGCCCGCCTGCTCCGCAAGGTCGCGGCCCAGCACGAGCTGGGCGACCGCGAGCTGCCGTTCGCGGTGACCGACGCGGATCTGCGCGGCCTCATCGGCCGCCCGCACCACGTGCCCGAGTCCGCCCAGGACCCGGCCGAGCGCCGCACCGCGGTGCCGGGCGTGGCCACCGGGCTCGCGGTGACCGGGGCGGGCGGTGACGTCCTCTTCGTCGAGGCGTCGCTCGCCGACCCGGAGACCGGGGCGTCGGGACTGACCCTGACCGGTCAGCTCGGGGAGGTCATGAAGGAGTCGGCGCAGATCGCGCTGAGCTTCCTGCGGTCGCACGGCGCGGAGCTGGAGCTGCCGGTCGCGGACCTCAAGGACCGGGGTGTACACATCCACTTCCCGGCGGGCGCGGTCCCCAAGGACGGCCCGAGCGCGGGCATCACCCTGACGACCGCCCTGGCCTCGCTGCTCTCCGGTCGGCTGGTCCGTACGGATGTGGCGATGACCGGCGAGGTGTCGCTGACCGGACGGGTGCTGCCGATCGGCGGCCTCAAGCAGAAGCTGCTGGCCGCGCACCGGGCGGGCATCACCACCGTGGTGATCCCCCAGCGCAACGAGGCCGACCTGGACGACGTCCCGGCCGAGGTGCTGGAGAAGCTGGAGGTCCACCCGGTCACCGACGTCCGCCAGGTGCTGGAGATCGCCCTCGCCCCGGCCTCGGCCGGTCGCGAGGCCAGGACCGGGGAGAGGATCCCGGCCGCCGCCTGACCGCCGCGCGAGTGACGGGCGCGGCATCAGGTGCGCGACCGGTACGGACGGCCCGCTTCCCGAGTCGACGGGAGCGGGCCGTTCCATGTGCCGGCAGCCCGGCCGGTCGGGGGCGGCAGCCGGTCAGGGGCGGTAGATCGTGCCCGGCTCCGGCACGGCCGGGGCCATCAGCTCGGGGACGGTCACGAAGGTGTAGCCGTCCTTCTGGAGCGCGTCGATGATCCCGGGCACGGCGGGGACGGTGCCCTTGTAGATGTCGTGCAGCAGGATGACGCCGTCCTTGCTCGCCTGGTCCAGGATCCGCTTCTTGATCAGCGCGGAGTCGTTCGTCGAGTAGTCCTTGGCGGTGGCGCTCCACAGCACCTGGGAGAGCCCCAGGTCCTTGCTGATCTCCGAGACCGTGTCGTCGGTGCGGCCCTGCGGCGGGCGCATCAGCCGGGGCTTCTTGCCGGTGATCTTCTCGATGGCGAGCTGCGTCTTCTCCAGCTCGGCGCGTATCTTGTCCGGCCCCTGGTCGGTCAGGATCTTGTGGGTCCAGGTGTGGTTGGCGACCTCGTGGCCCTCGTCCTCGATGCGCCGCACCGTGTCGGGGTGCTTGATGACGTGGTGCTTGCCGAGCAGGAAGAACGTGGCGTGCACCTTCTTCTCCTTGAGGATGTCCAGCAGCCTCGGCGTGTCCTTGCCCGGCCCCGCGTCGAAGGTCAGGGCGATGCACTTGGCCTTGCGGCAGTCCACCGGCCCGAACGAGCCCTTGGCGTCGGACGCCGCCTCCTCGCGTGCCGAGCCCGGCGCCGTGGTGTCCATCGAGCAGCCGCTCACCGCCAGTGTGAGCGCCGTCACCAGCGCCGCGGTCAACCCCACTCTGGACAACGGCATCTTTCTGGGCACGACACATCACTCCTCTGTGCGGGAAATCCGCACAGATGTGCGGTACGCCGAGGACTATACACAGTGCGTATACATGGTGTGTATAGCGGTGGGTCCGAGGGTGCCGCGGGCCCGGGGGTCAGGCCCCGAGGGGGGCGAGGGTCCTCCGCCGGCCGGCCGCGGTGCGGGTCACGGCGTGCCGACGGCACCCGCCCGGCAGGGCCTGCGGAGGGGCGGGCTGCCGCCCTGGGCCCATTCCTGCGAAATACTGGCTGAACTGCGGCGTCGACCGGTCGCGGAAGAAACTTTCATCGGCAGGAAACCGTACGAGGGGTACTGACGTGCGCGGGATCGACAGCGAGCCGGAGCCGGGCGCGACGGACGGAAGTGGCGTGGACCACGCATTTCTGGCGCTGGAGCGTGAGTTGGCCGTGTTCCTGCGGCGGGCGCGCGCCACCTCGGGCGACATGGCCCGGGAGGTCCACCCCGAACTGGAGCCCGCCGCCTACGGCCTGCTCGTCCGCCTGGAGGCGGCGGGCCGGCAGCGGGCCACCGAACTGGCCGCCTACTTCGGCGTCGGCAAGGCCACCATGAGCCGCCAGCTGCACTCGCTGGAGAACCTCGGGCTGGTGGCCCGCGAACCCGACCCGGCCGACGGGCGGGCCTGGCTCGTCCGCCTCACCGGTGACGGCCTGGCCCGCTTCCGCAGCGTCCGGGACGCCCGCCGGGGGCGCTATGTGCGCAAACTGGCCGACTGGGACCGGGCCGAGGTCGCAGAACTGGCCAGGCTCCTGCACCAGCTGAACGCCCGCGCCGAGAGCTGAGCGCGGGGGCGGGGCGCCCGCCGGGGAGCCGCGCGGAGGCTCAGTCCAGCTCCACCAGAAGCGCGGTGGCGTCGTCGTGCGTCTTGCCACGCCGCAGCCGTACGCGCCCGGCCGCCGCGTCGGCGCCCTCCAGCTCCCGCACCCGGTCGATCAGGCCCTGCGGCCCCGCCTTCCGCAGCAGCCCCAGCGCATCCGTCCAGTCGCCCTCACCGAACACCTCCGTCCAGCGGGCCGCGCCGTCCGTGAGCGCGGCGAGGGCCCGGACGCCGGCCACCGGGGTGCTGCCCGTCACCGCGCGCGCCGCCACCGACGGATCGGCGGCGGCGGTGAAGAAACCGCCCTCCTTGTTGCGAACCGTGGAATCGGCGATCTCGTCCGAGGCGAGCGAGCCGGGCGGCAGCAGGTCCAGCCGGTCGTCGAGGACCGCCCGGACCGTGCCGTCGAGGGACTCCAGCAGCAGGACCGAGTCGGAGAGCACCAGGTGGTCGATCGCGTGTTCGTCCCAGCGCGCCAGGACCACGGTCGCCTGAGGCGTACGTACGTGAGAAAGGTCACAGGTGGATCGGTGCGTGTCGGCTGTACGGGAGATGGCCTCGGCCAGGACCTCGGTCAGGGTCAGGTCGGGGCGGGAACCGGACAGTTCCACCAGCGCGCCGCCCAGCCGTGCGGTGAACCACGGGACCGCATGCACACAACCGTCGTCCCCCCGCGGAGGGGTGACGCCATCGAGCAGGACCAGCACACCGCCCTGGCCGGACGCGGGAAGGGCCCCGGAGGCCCAGTCCTCGTTGGGGCGTTCGCGGCTGCCGGGCGCGGTGGCGAGTTCGATGCGCATGCAGCCAGTCTGCACGAGCCCTTCACTTCCTCCGCACGCGGCCGGGAATGGCCTGTACCAGCAGGTCAACGCGGGCGCACGGAACGGAAGGGGCGGCTCCGGACCGATGCGGGCGGGCATCCTGCCAAAGGCGGGGCGGAAGTTCCACCCCATGGTCCACGCATGGTCAGGGGCGCACCGGGGGAGACTTGTTCGCCAACTCAAGAGTGATGTTCACTCCTTCGAGTGGCGGAGCGGTTGATGCGCGCCCCCCTCTCAAAAGCGCTGGAATGGTCAGAAGCCGTACCAGGAGCGGGGCGCCCTTCCATGTGACCGTGCGTCACCTCTGCTTCAAGGGTGGACGAGTCAAGATTGCGAGCACCGGTGCAGATGAAGCGGCCGCGGAGCAAGGGCACGACGCGCGACGGTTCCGGGGCGACGCCTCCGGCGCCCGGCACGGACAAGCGGACCGTGCGGGTGCGCAGCCGACTGGTCGCCGGTGTCGCGGTCGTCGGCGTCATCGTCATAGCGGCGGGCGCCCCCGCCGTGCTCGGGGCCTCCGCCGATCTGACCGAGTCCCAGCGGCTGGTCACGCTCGCGGAGCTGAACCGGCAGGCGGTCACCCTCGGGCACTCCCTCGCCGACGAGCGTGACGCCATCACCGCGTACATCGCCGACGGCAGGGACGAGAAAGCCGACGACGACGGCGCGAAGAACCGCACCGCCCGCACCACCCGCGTCGACCAGCAGATCGACGAGATCCACGAGGCGGCCCCGGCGGCCCTGCGCCGCGACCTCTCGACGGTTTCCTCGCTGCGCCGTGAGGCGCTGACCGGCAAGGGCTCGGCCCTGGAGGCGCACCAGGCGTACTCCGACGTCATCGCCAAGCTGCACGGCATCGCCGCCGAACTGGCGGGGAAGACCCCGCCGCGCGCCGCCGACGCCACCCGGGCCCCGCTCACCCTCGGCGGCGCGGCCGAGCAGGCCTCCGCCACCCGCGGGCTCCTCCTCGCCGCGCTCGCCGTACCGAGCCCCGAGGCCGAGACGGATCCCTTCACCGGGCTGCCGGTGGCGACCCAGGACGAGGGCGGCACCCGGGCCGACCGCGAACGCGACGAGCTGAGCGCCGCCGCCCAGCAGGCCCGCGTCCGGGAGCTGGCCGCGCTGGCCGACTTCGACCAGGCGGCGGACCCGGAGGCCCGCGACAAGCTCTCCGCCACCGTCACCGGATCCGAGGTCAACGACGCGGAGAAGTACCTCACCCGCCTCACCGACCGCCCCGAGCTGTCGGAGGCGGAGCGCAGGATCAGCCCCAAGAAGCTGGAGGCCGCGCTCTCCGCCCGCGTCGACCGGATGCGCAGCGTCGAGTCGGCCCTGACCACCGGCCAGGTCCAGCACCTGGAAGGCCTCCGCGACGACGACGTCACCGCCCTCGAACTGAGCATCGCCCTGCTCGGCGGCTGCTTCCTCCTCGCCGTGGGCGTCTCCACCGCCGTCGCCCGCACCCTCACCCAGCCGCTCGCCGTCCTGCGCATCGGCGCCGCGCGCCTCGCCGAGGACCCCGAGAGCGCCGAACCGGTCCGCTACACCGGCCGCAACGACGAATTCGCCCAGGTCGTACGGTCGATGAACGCGCTGCACGGCAGGCTCACCACCCTGCACCAGGACCTCGGCGGACGCGTCGAGAGCCTGACCGGCGAACGGACCAAGCTGGTCGCGGGCCGCGAGACCCTCGTGGCCCAGCGCGCCGAACTCCAGACGCGGGCCGCCGAGCTGGCCACCCAGCTGGAGCAGCTGAAGAACACGGTCAACCACACCTTCGTCAACCTCTCCCTGCGCACGCTCGGACTGGTCGAGCGGCAGCTCGGGGTCATCGAGGGCCTGGAGGAGCGCGAGCAGGACGCGGAACGCCTGGCCACCCTGTTCAAGCTGGACCACATGGCCACGGTCATGCGCCGCCACAGCGAGAACATGCTCGTCCTCGCGGGCGCCGAGCACGGCCACGGCCACGCCGGGCCGATCCCGCTGGTCGACGTGGCGCGCGCGGCCGTGAGCGAGATCGAGCGGTACGAGCGGGTCACCATCCAGTCCCTGCCGCCGCACGCCCAGATCGCCGGGTTCGCCGCCGACGACCTCAGCCATCTCCTCGCCGAACTCCTGGAGAACGCGACATCCTTCTCGCCGCCCGACTCCCAGGTCGAGCTGTCCGGCTGGCTGTTGGAGAGCGGCGAGGTGATGCTCTCCGTGTCGGACGCGGGCATCGGCATGTCGACGGTCCGGATGGGCGAACTCAATGCCAGGCTGGCCGACCCGGCCTCGTTCGAGCCGGGGGAGCGGCACATCGACATGACCGGGGCCGGACTCGGCCTCCAGGTCACGTCGTTGCTGGCCGCCCGGCACGGGGTGCGGGTCCAGCTCCGCGAGCAGAAGGGGAGTGGTGTGACGGCCGTCGTCGTCCTGCCGGACGCCCTGCTGCCCAACTCCCTGCCCGCCTCCTCGCCGCCCGCCGTACAGCTTCCCGGTGACGCGCCCACGCTCAACCTCCCGGGCTCGGTGGCGGAGGCGAACTCCAACTCCCTGCCCAGCCGTTCACCGCTCCCGTCCTCGGGGCCCGAGCCCGGGACCACCACCGAAGCGGAGCCGGTGCCGGACCCGGCACCGACCTCGGAGCCCGGGGCGGCGGCGGGCCCGGAAGCGGGGAACGCCCCCGAGACGCCCGCCGAGCCCCTGCCCGCCGTCGACCCCTTGATCGTCGCCGCCGAGCGGACGATCCGCGAGAACGCGGCGGCCGAGAACGTGGCAGCCGAGGAGACGGCGGCCGAAAGCGCGGTGCCCGACGAGGGCCCGGACGCCACCGCCGTACCGCCGCGGGAGCAGGACACGCGGCAGCCGGGCGCGGCCCCCGAGGCCGAAAGCGGAAGCGGAACCGATAGCGGAAGCGGAACCGATGCCGGGGCCGGCACCGACGCCGGGCACGGGGCCGATTCCGGAGCCGAGTCGGATTCCGAGATCACCCTGCAGGTCCGGCTCCCGAAGCCTCCCCCGGCAGACCCGGTGGCCCCCGCGGCCCCCGACGCCCCGGCGGCAGTGGACTCCCCGGCCCTGCCGGGCACCGCCGGCCCGTACGCGATCGGCCCCGACCGCCATGAGCGCCCGGCCGAGACCGGCCCGGGGGGCCAGGACCCGGACGGGCCCGCATTCCGCCCCGCGCCCCACGCCGAAGCGGCCTCCGCACCCGCCCCCGCCGACACCGTCCCGGGCCCCCGCCGGCCCGAGGCCGGACGGATCACCGACAAGGGGCTGCCCAAGCGCACCCCCAAGGTGGTCCGGCCCGACTCGACCCCCGCCCCCGGGCGCACCGGCAGCCTCGACCGGGATGCCCTGCGCCGTCGGCTCGGCAGCTTCCACCAGGCGGCGAAGGAGGGCAGGCGCGACGTCGAGGCGGAGATCGCCGAGACCGGTGGCATCGCCGTCGCCGGCCCCGGGGGCGTACCCGCCGGGCGTACGGGGCACGAGAGCACCACCGCACACGCCACAGGGGCCGCACAGGACACACGGAACGCAAGGACCGCACGGACCGCCGGGACCGGCGGCCGGGCGGACGGCCGGAACGAAGAGACGGGGGACACAGTCGAGGAGGCACGCAGTTGACTGCGCCCAGCACATGCGGGCTGAGTACCGAAGCCCGGAACCTTCACTGGTTGCTGAGCAATCTCGTGGAGGAGGTGCCAGGGGTCCGCTCGGTCACCGTCGTCTCGTCCGACGGCCTGATGCTGCTCTCCTCCGACCCCGGCCATCTGACCGCGAAGGCGGCCGGACCGGCCGCCGGGAAGCCGGACGGGCCGAGGGGTTCCAGCGCCGACCTGGCCACGATCGTCTCCGGCATCGGCTCGCTGACCGTCGGAGCCGCGAAGCTGATGGACGGCGGCGGCATCAAGCAGACGATGGTCGCCATGGACGAGGGCAGCGTCTTCGTCATGTCGATCAGCGACGGCTCCCTCCTCGGCGTCCACGCCACCCCGGACTGCGACATGAGCGTCGTCGCCTACCACATGGCCCTCTTCGTCGGCCGGGCCGGACACGTACTCACCCCCGAACTCCGCAGTGAGCTGCGCACATCGATGGAGAGCGCCCTGTGACCACCGCCGCCGCGGAACCCGCCCCCCGGCTCCCCGTCCGAGGGGCGGACAAACGCCCCGCCCGGGTCCGCCCGTACTCCCTCACCGGCGGTCGCACCCGCTTCGGGCACGTCCTGCTGGTCGAGACGTTCGTCGCGGCCCTCGATCCACCCGACGAGCGCCGGGAGCTCACAGGAGGCAACCTCGCCTCGCGCGTGATGCCGGAGCTCAGGGCCATCGTCGAACTCTGCCGCCGGATGCGTACGGTCGCGGAGGTCTCGGCCCTGTTGAAGATGCCGCTCGGAGTCGTCCGGGTGCTGCTCAGCGACCTGGCCGACCAGGGAAAGATCCGCGTGTACGGAACCGGTCACGGTGCCGGCCAGCCCGACCGCGCACTGCTCGAAAGGGTGCTCAATGGACTCCGCCGTCTCTGAGGCGCCGCTCTTCGCCCCGCGCCAGCCGGGGCCCCGGGAGCAGGCCGAGGAGTCCCTCCAGGCCTGGCAGCTCGACCACACCCGCGCGCCCACCGCTACCAAGATCGTGGTGGCGGGCGGATTCGGCGTCGGCAAGACGACGTTCGTCGGCTCGGTCTCCGAGATCACGCCGTTGCAGACCGAAGCGCTGATGACCCAGGCCAGCGAGGAGACCGACGACCTCTCCGCGACACCGGAGAAGACCACGACCACCGTGGCCATGGACTTCGGCCGGCTCACGCTGGAGGACGACCTCGTCCTGTACGTCTTCGGCACCCCGGGCCAGCAGCGCTTCTGGTTCATGTGGGACGACCTGGTGCGCGGGGCGATCGGCGCGGTCGTCCTCGCCGACACCCGGCGGCTGGAGGACTGCTTCCCCGCGCTCGACTACTTCGAGAGCTGCGGGCTGCCGTACATCGTGGCCGTCAACCACTTCGAGGGGACGCCCGGTTACGAGGCGGAGGACGTCAGGGAGGCCCTGACCGTACCCCCGCAGGTCCCGGTAGTGATCATGGACGCTCGTAACAGGATCACGGTCGTCGAGTCGCTGCTCGCCCTGGTGGGCCACGCTCTCGACGTCACCCCCGTCTGAGGGCCGTCCCTCGGACCTCCTCGAAACAGAGACAACGGAGAGCCGCGATGCGGAAGATACTCATAGTCGGAGCCGGCCAGTCCGGGCTCCAGCTGGCCCTGGGACTGCAGTCCAGGGGCTACGAAGTCACCCTGATGTCCAACCGCACCGCCGACGAGATCCGCACCGGCCGGGTCATGTCGACGCAGTGCATGTTCCACACCGCGCTCCAGCACGAGCGGGACTACCAGCTGAACTTCTGGGAGTCCCAGGCCCCGAAGATCGAGGGACTCGGCGTCTCCGTCGCCGCCCCCGACTCCTCCCGCGCCATCGACTGGGTCGGCAAACTGGACGGCTTCGCCCAGTCCGTCGACCAGCGCGTGAAGATGGCCGGCTGGATGGAGACCTTCGCCCAGCGCGGCGGGCAGCTCGTCATCCACGGGGCCGCTGTCTCCGACCTGGACTACTTCTCCCGCACCTACGACCTGGTGATGGTCTCGGCCGGCAAGGGTGAGCTGGTCTCCATGTTCGGCCGGGACGCGGCCCGTTCGCCGTTCGACGCCCCGCAGCGCGCGCTGGCCGTGGCGTACGTCCACGGCATGGGACCCCGCCCCGAGCACCCGGAGTTCGACGCGGTCCGCTGCAACCTGGTGCCGGGCGTCGGCGAGCTGTTCGTGATGCCGACGCTCACCACCTCCGGCCGCGCCGACATCCTCTTCTGGGAGGGCATCCCCGGCGGCCCGCTCGATGCCTTCCAGGGCATCAAGGACCCCTCCGAGCACCTCGCGAAGACGCTGGAACTCATGGAGCGGTTCACGCCGTGGGAGTACGCCCGCGCCACCAAGGTCGAGCTGACCGACGCCAACGGCACCCTCGCCGGCCGCTACGCCCCCACGGTCCGCAAGCCGATCGGCCGGCTGCCCGGCGGCGGCCTGGTCCTCGGCGTCGCGGACGTCGTCGTCGCCAACGACCCGATCACCGGCCAGGGCTCCAACTCCGCCTCCAAGTGCGCTAACGCGTACCTCGACGCGATCATCGAGCACGGCGGGAAGGAGTTCGACGCGGCGTGGATGCAGTCCACGTTCGACCGCTACTGGGAGACAGCGCAGCACGTCACGAAGTGGACCAACGCGATGCTCGGCGTCCCGCCGGAGCACGTGCTGAACCTGATCGGCGCGGCCGGTCAGCTCCAGCCCGTCGCGGACCGCTTCGCCAACGGGTTCAACAACCCGGCGGACTTCGAGAACTTCTTCTACGAGCCGGAGAAGACCAACGCGTACCTGGCCTCGGTCTCCGGAGCCTGAGCGGCCCGCCCACCGCTTCGGCGGCCGGACCCGCACCGTCGGTCCGGCCGCCGAGGTCTGTCCGTACCGGTCTACGGGGTGGCGTCCGGAGCGGCCTCCGTGCCGTACCCGGTGTCCGCGCCGTCGCGCGCGCCCTCCGGCAGCTCCGGGAGCGTGTACGTGGACAGCGGGGTGCCGTCGGGGTCGGGCCGGACGGCGCCCAGCAGCGGGTTCGACGCCAGGGGTGAGACCTTGACCTTCGTGCCGGGGCGCGGCGCCTGCACCACCAGGCCGTCGCCGATGTACAGCGCCACGTGGGTCGCCTTCGGGAAGTAGATCACCAGGTCTCCGGGGCGCAGCGCGGAGACCGGCACCTTCGGGAGCTGCTTCCACTGCTCCTGCGAGGTGCGCGGGATCGTCCGCCCCGCCGCCGACCAGGCCTGGGAGGTGAGCCCGGAGCAGTCGAAGGAGTCGGGGCCCTCGGCCCCCCACACGTACGGCTTGCCGATCTGCCGGACCGCGTACGCGACGGCGTCGCCGCCCTGCCGGGTGGGCGGCCGGGCGGAGCTGAGCGCGCCGGAGGCCACCAGTTCGCGCTGCGCCTCGTCCACGCCCCGCTGTTCGAGACCGGCGAGCTGGGTCATCTGCTCCTCGGAGAGCGTGGCCAGCAGCCCCTCGACCTCCTTGAGCCTGTCGCGCACGGCGTCACGCTGCTTCTTCTGCCGGGCGGCCAGCTCCTTCTGCTGGTCCAGCGCCTTGCGGGAGGCGGTGGCCAGCGCGTCGGCCCGCCGGGCGTCCTCGGTCAGCCGGTCCACGGCCGCCGCGCGGTTCGCGGCCAGCCGCCGCACGACGTGCGTCTGGTCCAGGGCCCGCAGGGGATCACGGGACAGCAGCAGCCGGAGGTACGCGGAGAACTCGGTCCGCCCCTGGTACTGCTCCCGGGCCAGCCGGCCGGCGTCCCCGCGGCTGAGCTTCAGCGCGGCCCGCGCCTTCGCCAGGTCCGCGTTCACCTTCTTCACCTGAGCGGTCCGCTGCTTCAGCTTCTCCGCGGTGGCGTTGTAGGTCTCGCTCGCCTCCTCCGCCGCCTGGTAGCGGGTCTGCAGCTCGCGCAGCAGGGCGGCGACGCTCCTGGGCGCCCCGGGCGCACCGAGAGCGGTCTCGGCGTCGACCTCCGTCGCGTCGGACCCGCCGGAGTCCTCCGGCGCCTCGGAACCGCCGGGGTCCTCCGGGTCCTCTGCCGCGTCGGGCTCCTCCGCGTCCGTCGCGTCCGGATCGGCCGTTCCGGAGGGCTCCTCGGACGGTACGGGGCCGGGTGCGGCCGACGCGGCGGTGGCGGGGGAGACGGTGAGCACCGCGGCCAGCGCGGTCGTGCAGACCACGCGCAGGAGTCTGCCTGACACGACATCACCTCCGTGACGGAGACGTAGCCCGGCATCGGGCCCGTCCATACATGGGCGAATCCGATAATCCGGTCACGTGGTGTCAGGTGATGCAAGCACCGAGCGGCGCGCCGTCCGGGGAACCCCCGGACGGCGGTGGTGAGGGAAAGGGAAGGGGACCGGGTCTCAGGCCACCGGGAAGGCGTAGAAGGACCTGTCCCGCTGAACGACGACGGTCTCCCCGGCGGCGAGTACGCGGTACGGCGCGCTCACCGTCGCCCCCTTCGGGTCGGCCGACCCGATGTCCTGGAACTTCCACAGCCGCTCGCCGTCGGCCGCCGAGAACGCCGTGACCTGGACGGCGTCGGCGGCGAGCAGAGTCTTCTCGCTGCCGCTGAGCGTGAGCGACGGGGCGTCCCCGACGCCCGGCACCTCGGTGGAGCGCCGCCACCTGAGCCGGCCGCTGGCCCGGTCCACCGCGCCGACCAGCCGGCTGCGCTCGGTGGTGTGGATCAGCGGCCCGGCGACCAGCGGGGTGCCGAACACCGAGCCGTCGCTGCCCTCGACGCGCCACAGCGGCTTCGCCGTGTCCGCCTCGAAGGCCTGGAGGTCCTTGCCGACCGCCGCGTACAGCGATCCGTCCTCGTCGCCCGCGGTGGCCGCCTCGGGGGAGGCCGCGCCGTACTGCTTGATCCACAGCAGCTTGCCGTTCTCCTGGTCGAACGAGCGGATGGAGCCCTTCCCCTTGGCCGCCTTGGACTCGGCCGCCGTCAGGCTGACCGCGTCCTGCCGTACGAGGACGTCGGCGGAGCGTTCCGCGACCACCCGGTAGGCGGGGGTGCCCGGGGCGCGGCCCGCGGGCACGGGAGTCCGCCACAGCTCCTTGCGCCGCACGATGTCGTACGCGAAGAAGTAGGCCTGGACGACCTCCTTGTCCTTGCCCTTCTTCTTGCCCTTCTTCGGCTTAGGCGCCTTCACCGTGACCGTGTGCGAACCGGTGAACCGGATCACCGGCCCGGAGTTCCCGGCCAGCCGCCCGAGAGTGAGGCCCGGCAGGTCGCCGAAGGCGTCCGAGTAGCGCACGCGGTGCACGACCTTGCCGTTCTTCGGCGACAGCCACAGGAACTCCGTCGGGCTCGCCACGAAGACCAGGTCGGCGCCCGCCGCCAGCGCGGCCTGCCCCTTCGCCGCGTCCGCGCGCTGCCACAGCCGCTTGCCGGTGCGCAGGTCCACGGCGCTGGCCTGGCTCTCGCTGGTCACCACGAGGAGCTTGTCCCGCCATACGGCGGTGGTGAGCGGGGACGACTCGGAGGCCGGGTGCGTGTAGATCCAGCGCGGCTCGGGGGGCTGCCCGGGGAGCGTGCGGCGGGGCTTCGGCGCGGGCTTGTCGTCCGTCGCCACCGCGGTGTCCCCGGACCCGAGAGCGGCGACCGAACCGCCGCCCACGACCAGCCCGCCGACGGCCGCCGCCGCGATGGTCAGCAGGGTCCGGCGGCTCGCGGCGGGGTCGGGCGCCGGGGCCGGTGCGGGAGGCAGCGGCAACGACACCATCGGCCCCCCGCCGGGGCCGCCGGGACCGGCGGGACCGGCCGGGAGCGGCGCCGCGGGGTACGGGGCGGGGCCACCGTACGGAGGGGCCGGCTGCCGCGGTGCGCCGGAGCCGGAAGCGGCGGGCGGCGCGGGCGGCATCGGGTGGGCCCCCGGGGCGGGGGCGGCGCCCGAGGGTGCGGGTCGTTCGTGGGGGAGCGCGAGCTGGGCCGTCGGGTGGTCGTTCCGCGGCGGCCGGGGCCCGGTGTCGAGGAACCGGGTGGTGCCCCGGCCCTCACCCGTCTCCCCGCCGCCCCCGGCCACCGCCTGGGGGCCGGGGGCGTCCGCCGGCGGCGTGTCCACCGGTGACGCGGGCAGCTGCCGGGCGTCCTCGGGCTCCTGGGCCGTACGTGCGTCCTTCGGCTCGGGGGCGGCGCCGGAGCCCTCGGACCGGGAGTCCTCGGACCGGGCGTCCTCGGGCGTCCGGGGCGCGGGCGCGTCCGCCGACCGGGCGTCCTCGGGCGCCTCCGCCGCAGACGCGGGCGTCTTCCGCGACCCCGGCTCCGGCGTCCCCGCCGCCTCGACCGCCCCGGCCCCCTCCTCCGGCGCCTCCAGGGCCAGCACCCGCGCCTCCTGGTCCGCGACCGCCGCCGCGAGCCGTTCGGGGAGCCAGCCGCCCCGGGCGAGCCCCGCCGCGCCCTCCAGAGCCAGTTCGGCGGCGACCGTGCCGGCGGTGGGCCGCTCGGCCGGGTCCTTCGCCAGGCAGCTCGTGATCAGCTCGCGCAACGCCTCCGGTACGGCGTCGAGTTCGGGCTCGTCCCCGGCGATCCGGCGGGCCGCCTCCTCGGCCGGGCCCTCCGTGAACGGGGTCGCCCCCGTAGCCGCGTAAGCCAGCAGCAGCCCCAGCACGAACAGGTCGGAGGCGGCGGAGACCTCCTCGCCCTCGATCTGCTCGGGCGTCAGATAACCGAGCCGCACCGAGAGCTGGCCGCCCGGCCGGGCCTGGGCCGAGGCCGCCGCGCCCAGCGGGCCGAAGGCGGTGAGGCGGGGGCCGTCGGCGGCCAGCAGCACCGTACCGGGGGCCAGCCCCTGGAGCACGGCCCCGGCGGCGTGCACCCGGGAGAGGATCTCGGCGATGCCCGCGCCCAGTATCCGCAGGGCCCGCTCGTCCAGCGGCCCGGCGATCCCGATCGCCTCGGCCAGCGGCAGCGCGGGGACGTAACCCGCCGCCGTCCACAGCGGCGCCGGCCCGTCCGCCGGGGCCTCCGGCTCCTCGCCGGTGTCCAGGGGCGGGGCCACCCAGCCGCCCGCGAGGCGTTCGGCGGTGCGCGCCTCGGCCTGGAAGCGGCGGCGGTACGCCGGTACGCCGGCCAGCTCGGGCCGCGCGGCGGTGATGAGGGCCACCTCGCCGGACGCGGTGTCCCGGGCCACGTACCGCACGGCGCTCGCGCCTTCGTGGAAGCGGGCCAGCGTGGTGAAGCGGCCGAAGCGGCGTGGATCGTCCTGACGCAGCGCCTCCATGGCGCACCCCCCTTGTGACCGTCTCTCGGCGACCGGGTGACCCGTCCTCCGGCGCCTGACCGTCGATCTTAGGGCCTGTGCCCCACGGGCAGCCGCCCGCCGCTCATTCGCGGCCCGGGGAGCTCGGGGGAGTCCTGGACCAGGGCCACTTGAGGGTGCGGTGCTCGCGGCCCCCGGGGGCGTACTCGTACACCCAGCCGCGCTGGAGCCCGAGCCGCTTGGTGTAGCCGGCCGGGACCCGCTGGTAGGCGTACACGGTGGCGGGGCCGCCGTCGGGGGAGGGCACCGGGACCTCGTACCACTTCGGCGGATGGCCGGTCGGGCCGAGCAGGACCGGCAGGACCCGGCCGTCCAGGGGGCCGCCGCGGAAAGGGGTGTTCTCGCTCTTCACCCGGTCAGTCTGACGCAGCGGCGGCGGGCAGCAGGTGCGCCGCCTCCGCGACGACCGGAATAACCCGTTCCGCCAGTCGGCCGGCCGGGCCGTCGGCCCCCTCCAGGGCCAGCAGGTCGCTCACCACCGCCGCGGTCTCCGGGTCCGTGGCGGCGGTCGCGGCGAGCAGCGCGAGGAGATGGTCGACCAGCCAGCCGCGCAGCTCGGCCGCGGCCGGCCGCTTCCCGTCGTCCAGCCAGATCAGCGAGGCGGCCTCCACGGCGGCGATCCAGCTGCGCACCATCATCCGCAGCCGCGGCCCGGCGGGCTGCTCCCCGGCCCCGCCCATCCGGCCGAGGTGGCGCAGGATCTCGTCGGCCGCCGCCCGTCGCACCCCGTCCACGATCGTCGTCGTGCGGGAGGTCTCCACGACGCTGCCGCCCCGCAGCAGGGCGCTGAACCCGGTGTCGTGCTCGTCGACGAAGCGCAGATAGCGGTCCAGCACCCGGGCGACCCGCTCGGTGGGCGGCCCCACCGGCGGTTCGGTGAAGCACAGCGTCAGCTCATCGGCGGCCGAGCCGAGCGCGGCCTCGTACAACTGCTGCCGTCCGCCCGGGAAGTAGCGGTAGACCAGCGGCCGGGACACCCCGGCGGCCACCGCCACCTCGTCGAGCGAGACCTCGTCGGGCGCCCGGTGGGCGAAGAGGCCGAGCGCGGCGAGCAGCAGCTGGGCGCGGCGCTCCTCGACGCTGAGCCTGCGGTACGTCGCCCGGGGCGGCGGGACTGCGGCGGTGGAGGTCATGCCTCCGAGCCTAAGGGCTGTCCCCTTCCGCACGGCTTTCAGGCCAGCAGGCCGGAGCTTCGCCACAGTCGGCGGCCGACGCCGTTCAGCAGCCCGATGTCGTCGAAGAAGTCGGTGAGCCGTTTCGCGCCGGACTGCATGACTTCCGCACGGTGGCCGCTCGCCTTCACCTGGGCGACGGCCTCGCGGCGGTCCAGGCCGACGTTCTCGTACACCCGCGGGTTCACGAAGCAGACGGAGAAGACCCGGGCCGCCTCGCCGCAGCTGACCTTGGTCAGCTCCCGCTCCCAGCGCGGGGCGGTCACCATCTGGCGGCGCAGCTCCTCCCGGGCGTACCGGACATGCCGGGCCTCCTCGATCACATGGATCCGGGTCACGCCGCGCACCAGCGTCTGCACGCGCTCGTCCGGGAAGGTCAGGCGCTGCATCCAGTCGAGGATCTCCTCGCCGAGCAGGGTCGCGGCGAACGAACCGGGGGTGGTGGAGACGGTCTTCAGGACGCGCGCCAGATTGTGGTAGATGCGCGGCACCGGGTACGTCGGCGCGCCGCCCCAGTCGATCATGCGGCCGAACATCATCGAGTGCCGGCACTCGTCGGCTATCTCGGTGAGCGCGTAGCGGACGTGGTTGCTGGTCACCGGCTTGTCGTAGACGTGCCGGACCAGCAGCTGCATCAGGATGATCTCGAACCAGATGCCGAGCGAGGCGAGCGCGGCCGCCTCGTGCCGGGAGAGGTCCAGCCGCTGTTCCTCGGACATGCGGTCCCACATCGGGGTCCCGTACAGCGAGAGCAGCTCCGGCGGCCAGAACCACCGGCCCTCCTCGACGGCCGCGTCCCAGTCGAGTTCGGTGTCGGGGTCGAAGGAGTGCCGGGCCGAGGATTCGAGCAGCCGCAGGGCGACCTGCTCGCGGTCGCGGAGAGGGCCGAGTGCGTCGCGCAGCACGGTGACATCGGGAGCGGTGGTGACATCGCGAGCGGTGACGGGCGTCATGGCGGGAGCACCTCACACAGGGGTTACCGGAAACGGGAGTTACCGGCGGTCACCTCTTATGAGACTGCTTGTCAGTAAGGCCGTCAATCCCTTGGCGCGACTCCGTACGACTTGTTGACTGGCTGTCTACCAACGTGTGAACCTGCCGGGAGGCGGCCGACGAGCGCGTCCAACTGCCCTCGGCCTCAAGCAACTTGTCGATCACGTCGAGCCGTTCGAGGCGAAGGAGCCGCCCGTGTCCACCCATGACCTCTACACCACCCCGCCCGCGGAGCCGATCTGGCAGGTCCCCGCCGCCGGAGCCGCCCGGTTCAGCTGGGACTACGACGACGGCCGCGAACGCCTGCTCGCCCTCTACCAGAAGGGCAAGGACAAGCAGTGGGACGGCGCCAAGCGCATCGACTGGTCGCTGGAGGTCGACCCCGCCGACCCGCTCGGCACCCCCGACGAGGCGCTCACCCTGTACGGCACCCCGCACTGGGCGAAGATGACGGAGAAGGACCGGGGCGAGCTGCGCAAGCACTACACCTCCTGGCAGTTCAGCCAGTTCCTGCACGGCGAGCAGGGCGCGATGGTCTGCGCGGCGCGCATCGTGGAGTCCGTCCCCGACCTGGACGCCAAGTTCTACTCCGCCACGCAGACCATGGACGAGGCCCGGCACGCCGAGATCTACGGCCGCTTCCTGCACGAGAAGATCGGCATGCTCTACCCGGTCAACGACAGCCTCCAGGGGCTGCTGGGCGACACCCTGCGCGACTCCCGCTGGGACATGCCCTACCTCGGGATGCAGGTCCTCATAGAAGGCCTGGCGCTGGCCGCCTTCGGAATGATCCGCGACACCACGACCAAGCCACTGCCCCAGCAGATCCTGGCGTACGTCATGCAGGACGAGGCCCGGCACGTCGCCTTCGGGCGGATGGCGCTGCGCGACTACTACAAGCAGCTGAGCGACGCCGAACTCCGTGAGCGCGAGGAGTTCGTCATCGAGGGCTGCTACCTGATGCGCGACCGGCTCAGCGGCGTCGAGGTCCTGGAGAACTTCGGCATCGGCAAGCAGGAGGCGAAGGACCTCTCGGAGCACTCCGAGTTCCTCCAGCTCTTCCGCAAGCTCCTGTTCAGCCGGATCGTCCCGTGCGTCAAGGACATCGGCCTGTGGGGCCCACGGCTCCAGCGGGCGTACGTCGACATGGGCGTCCTCGAACTCGGCGACTCCAACCTCGACCTGCTGATGGCCCAGGACGAGGAGATAGCCGAGGAACTGGACCGCGAACGCTTCGCCGTCGAGGAGCGCGCCCGGGTGGCGGAGGTCGCGGAGGCGATCGGGGAGGGCGCGGCCGACGCCGCCTGAGAAAAAAACGCGGCGCGGCGACGGGCGGCGGCCACTCACGGCCGATGCTCTCGACCTGATACCGATATCGGACGCGTCGAAATTCCGTTCGCAAACGTGTCGTACGGTGAGCGCATGACCACCCCGCCGCACCCGCCGCCGGGCCCGTACGGGCCGCCGCCCCCGCAGAACCCCTACGGCCAGAACCCTTACGGCGCTCCGCCGGCCGCGCCGGGCCCCGCGCCGCAGCAGCCCTACGGCTACCCGCAGCAGCCCCCGCCGCCCCAGCAGGGTGGCTGGGGTCAGCCCGGCATACCCGGTGGAGGCGGCCCGGGCGCGCCCGGCGGCTGGCCGCCCCAGAACCAGCGGCCGCCGCGCGGTAAGCGGACCGGACTCATCGTCGGCATCGCGGTCGGCGCGGTCGTGGTGGCGGGCTCGATCGCCTTCGGCGTCACCCAGCTCGCCGACAAGGGCACCGACCTGGCGTACCCGAAGGCGGAGTACCGCCTCCTCGTGCAGCAGAAGCTGCTGGACGGCGAGTTCAGCCTGGGCCGGGACCTGTCGGAGACCGAGGGCAAGGAGATCGAGGACACTCCCGACCCCAGCATCCGGGACGGCGAGGCGGTCGTCGCGCACTACGCGTCGGACAAGGGCGGTGCCCTGGTGCTCTCGGGGATGTACGGGCGGCTGGCCAGCCCCGCATTCATGCGCGGCAAGATCATGGAGGGGGCGGCGGAGGCCGACGGCGCGAAGCTCGTCGTGCCCGCCAAGGAGTTCAGGCCCGAGGGATACGGCATCACGATCGAGTGCCAGATCGTGCAGTCGAACGAGGGCGGTGGCGTCGCGAACATCCCCATGTGCGCCTGGGGCGACGAGAACACCGCCGCGATGATCGCGCTGATCCGTCCGGAGAGCGTGCTCAAGGACGCCAAGTCCATCGACCTGGCGGCGGTCGCGGAGGAGACGGCCAAGGTCCGCGAAGAGGCCCGCGCGCCGATCGGCTGACCGGAGACCGGAGAGCAGCGGCCGGAGACCGGAGACCGGAGACCGGCGGCCGGAGGGCCCACCCGTCGGCCGGAGAGCCCACCCGCTCCCGGGAGGGCGACGGGCCGTCAGGGGGTCGTGCCCGCCCCGCCCGTCAGCGCCGCCCGGCGGTGGGCGGCATCGGTGCGGCGGGCAGGGCGTCCTCCACCGCGCGGGCCGCGGCGAGCAGCCGGACGTCCGCGCCCCGCGCCGCCGCCAACTGGAGCCCCACCGGGCAGCCGTCCCCGGTGAACCCGGCGGGCAGGCTCGCCGCAGGGTGCCCGCTCAGGTTGAACGCCCAGGTCAACGCCGTGGAGTAGAGGTCCCCCGGGCCCTCGTGGCCGTGCGGACGGTTCGGGGTGGCCGGGGTCAGCAGCAGGGCCCCGCCGGCGAGGAGCGCCTCCAGCCGCTCGTCGTTCGTCCGCCGCACCCGCACCGCCTCCGGGTCGTCGGGCGACCCGCCCCGTACAGCCGTCCAGGCCCCCACCGGGTCGAGCAGCGCGGCCTCGCGCCCCAGGAGGCGTACGGTCCCCGTCGCGACGAGCCGGTCCACCGCCGCCCGGACGACGGCCGCCACCGCCGGGTCAACCTCCGCGAAGCCGAGGTCCTCGCTGTACACGGCGGGCAGCGGCAGGACGGGAGCGGCGACCGGTTCGTACGCGTCCAGCACATGGCGCAGATACGGCTCCGCCGCCGCGGCCGACCGGGCCAGCACCCCGGCCGAGGCCAGCCCCGACCGGTCGGGGGAGGGGAGCAGTCCGTTGGTCGTCTTCAGCCCGAACACCCCGCACCAGGCGGCCGGGATACGCACCGACCCGGCCCCGTCGCTGCCCGTCGCCAGCTCCGCCATCCCCGTCGCCACCGCGACCGCCGACCCGGCCGACGATCCGCCCGGGGTACGGTCCGCCCGCCACGGGTTGACCGTACGGCCGTGCGCGCCCAGGCCCCAGGTCTGCCAGTGGGTGCCGGGGCCGGGCACCGAGGTCGCGCCGACGGGGGAGCCGCCCGCCGCGATCAGCCGACGGGCCGCGAAGGACCGGATCCCGGCGGGGCCCTTCACCGCGAACGGCAGCCCGCCCAGGGGGAGCCGGCCCGCCACGGCCTCCCGTTCCCGGGCGAGCGCCTCCTCCGGCCAGACCTCGATGAACGCGTGCAGCGCCGGGTCCAGCCGGCCGATCCGCTCCAGGGCCCGCGCCACCGCGGAGTTCGTCCGTGTCATGGGCCCAGTCTGCCGGTGCGCCCTCCCCGTGCCCCGGCTACTCCTCCAACGCCGCCTCCATCACGGCCCGGGCGATCGGGGCCGCGCTGCCGCCCCCGCTGATGTCGCCCCGGTCCGCGGCGGCGTCCTCCACGACCACCGCCACCGCGACGGCCGGGCGGCCGGAGCCGGGGTCCTGGGCCCAGGAGATGAACCAGGCGTACGGCAGCCCGGAGTTGTCGACTCCGTGCTGGGCGGTACCGGTCTTGCCGCCGACCTTCACCCCGTCGATCGCCGCGTTCGACCCGGTGCCGTTCTCCACCACGTCGACCATCATCCGCTGGAGCCGCACGGCCGTCGACGGGCTCATCGGCCGCTGTGACGGGGCGGACCTCTCCTGCCGGACGGTGTCCCCGTCGTTCGTGGTCACCCGGTCCACCAGATGGGGGCGGCGCAGATCCCCGCCGTTGGCCACCGCCGAGGCGACCATCGCCATCTGGAGCGGGGTCGCCGTCGTGTTGAACTGCCCGATCGACGAGAGCGCGAGCTGGTCGTCGCTCATGTCCGTGTCGAAGTTGCTCCTCGCCACCCCGGACGGGATGCGCAGTCCGGTGTCGTTGAAGCCGAACTTCTCCGCCGCCTCCACCATCCCCTCCAGCCCGACCTCCACCCCGAGATGGGCCATCACGGTGTTGCAGGAGACCCGGATCGCCTCCGCCAGGGACGCCTGGTCGCAGCCGCTCGCCTCGTCCGGCAGGGTCGTGCTCGTACCGGGCAGGACGTACGGCGACGGGGTGTCCGTGGGCGCGTCGGCGTCCGTCACCGCCCGGGCGTCCAGGGCCGCCGCCGCCGTCACGATCTTGAAGGTGGAGCCCGGCGGATAGGTCTGCCGGATGGCCCGGTTGAGCATCGGCAGACTCTCGGCCGCGTTCAGCCGGGCCCACGCGTCGGTCACCGCGGAACCGGTCCCGGACAGCCGCTCGGGGTCGTACGACGGGGTCGAGACCAGCGCCAGGATCGCGCCCGTCGACGGATCCAGCGCCGCGACCGCGCCCCGCCGCCCGCTCAGCCCGTCGTACGCGGCCCGCTGCATCGACGCCCTGATGGTGGTGACGACATCGCCGCCCGGCTGCCGGCCCCGCGTGAACTCGTTCCAGAAGGGCAGCGGCGCCAGCAGGGAGTCCGTACCGGACAGGACGGAGTCCTCGGCGTTCTCGATGAGCGTGGTGCCGTACGTCTGCGAGGCGTATCCGGTCACCGGCGCGTACAGCGGGCCGTGCAGATAGGTGCGCTCGAAGCTGAGCCGCTCACCGGTCTCCTTGCTGCCGGTCACGGGCCGGTCGCCGACCAGGATGTTGCCGCGCGGCTGGTCGTAACGGGCGATGGTGTTCCGGCGGTTGGCCGGGTTGCCGTCCAGCTCGTCGGCCTCGAAGACCTGGATCCGGGCCGCGTTGACGAGCAGCGCCACCAGCAGCAGCAGACAGAGGGCGGCGGCGCGCCGGATGTAGCGGATCACCGGTCCTCCTCCGTGGCCGCCGCGATGACGCCGGTCTCGGCCTGACCGGAGTGGGGTCTGCGCGAGACGTCGCTGACCCGGATCAGCAGCGCCACGATGATCCAGTTGGTGACGACGGAGGAACCACCCTGCGCGAGGAACGGCATCGCCATCCCGGTCAGCGGGATCAGCCCCATCACCCCGCCCGCGATCACGAACACCTGGAGCGCCAGGATCGACGCCAGGCCGATGGAGAGCAGCCGGCCGAACGGGTCGCGCAGGGCGAGCCCGGCCCGGTAACCGCGCGCCACGAGCAGCGCGTAAAGCAGGAAGACCGCGGTCAGCCCGCTCAGCCCCAGCTCCTCGCCCGCGGTCGCCAGGATGAAGTCCGACTTCGCGGCGAAACCGATCAGGATGGAATGGCCCGCGCCGAGCCCGGTCCCGAGCATCCCGCCCGCCGCGAAGGCGAACAGCGACTGGGCGAGCTGACTCGGCCCCTGCCCCGCGTCGATCGACGCGAACGGGTCCAGCCAGTCCTGCACCCGGCTGTGGACGTGCGGTTCGAAGGAGCCGACGACGAAGGCGCCGACGGCGGCCAGGAGCAACCCGACCGCGATCCAGCCGGTCCGGCCGGTCGCCACGTACAGCATGATGACGAAGAGCCCGAAGAACAGCAGCGAGGTGCCCAGATCGCGCTCCAGCACCAGCACCCCGACGCTCAGCAGCCAGATCGCCACGATCGGCCCGAGCACCCGGCCGGCGGGCAGCTGCAGCCTCCACACCGTGCGGCCGGTGTACGCGAGCGCGTTGCGGTTGGCGGCCAGATAGGCGGCGAAGAACACCGCGAGCAGGATCTTGGCGAACTCGCCCGGCTGGAAGGAGAGTCCGCCGACCCGGATCCAGATCTTCGCGCCGTTCACCGCCGGGAAGAAGATCGGCACGGTCATGAGGACGAGCGCCGAGGCCACCGACAGATACGCGTACCGCTGGAGCACCCGGTGGTCGCGCAGCAGCACCACCACGGCCGCGAACAGGGCGACGCCCAGGGTGGACCAGACGAGCTGGGTGGGCGCGGCCTGGTCCCTCGGGGTCTCCAGGTCGAGCCGGTAGATCAGCACCAGGCCGAGCCCGTTGAGCAGGACGGCGATCGGCAGCAGCAGCGGATCGGCGTACGGGGCCCGGAAGCGGACCGCGACATGGGCGAGCAGCGCGAGCGTGCCGAGCCCGGCGCCGTACCCGGCGACGTCGGGGGGCACGGCGCCGTCGTGGGCGAGGCCGACCGCCGCGTAGCCGAGGACGGAGATCAGGACGCCCCCGACGAGGAGGGTGAGCTCCACCCCGCGACGCTTGGGCAGGCGTAGCTCGGGCGGGGGAGCGTCCGCCGTCGTTGCGGTCATGCCCCGCAACGTAGCAAGAGGCGCGCGGTATTTCCCTTATGTCACACCTTTCGGTGCCCTTCCACGTCCCTCCGCGCCTTCGTTCATGTCGGCGCCCACCGGACAGGCGTCCGCCCGTGGAGCCGGCGGCGACACGGCCGGGCTCCACGGGCGGGCGTTCGTGCGGGTGACGCGAGGTCAGCACCACTTCGGCGCGGCGCCGATGTTCTCGATGTAGCGGGCCGAACCCCAGGCCCAGGTGCCATCGGTCAGCAGGTACCAGCGGTTGTTGCCGTCGACGTTGTCGCCCGTGGTCTTGCAGAAGATGTTGACGGTCTTTCCGTACTCGACCGAGCCGACGATGCGGCTACTGCGGGTCGGCTTGTCACGGAGCAGCAGGTACGGCTTGGCGATGACACGTCCCTTGTAGGTCCGCTTCGGCGCCTGGGGGCGCGCCTGGCCCTCCTGGCGGGCCTCGTTCTGCCGCGCCTCGTGCTCGCGCTGCAGGGCCGAGGCGGAGAGCTCGTCGGACGTCGGGTCCGGAGCGGCTGCCTCCGCGCGCTGTCCGACGGGCTGGGGGTCGGCCGCCAGTGCGGCGGGAGCGGCGGCGGTGAGCGCCGCGAGCGTGCCGGTGGCGACGCAGAGGCCGAGCCGGCGGAGCCGCGAGGGGCGGGACAGGGGGGACATGCTGCCTCCATGCGATGAGGAAGGGACCGTGGGGGACACGAGCTGGGCTCGTGCCGGTCACGCTAGATTCGCCACACACGGTCCGCAACGCGTCACGTTGCGTGAGAGGCGCTCCGGGTTGGGCCGTCCGGGTCGTCCGTTCCGCCCCGGCGCCCGTCATCACCGGGGTTCCCGCCGGAATCACCGTCGTCCAGGTGCACGTACTCCGGCAGGGTCATCCGGACGAGCGCCCCGCCGTCCGGCGGATTGCCGAAGTCCAGCCGCGCGCCGATGACCTCAGCCTGGCCCAGGGCGATGGTCAGCCCCAGACCGTGCCCCTTGCCCGCACCGTCCGTGCGGAACCGCTGCGGCCCGCCGTCCAGCAGATACGCCGGGAACCCCGGGCCGTGGTCCCGTACGGAGACCACCGTGCCGTCCACGCTCAGCACCACCGGGGGGCGCCCGTGCCGATGGGCGTTGGCCACCAGATTGCCGATCACCCGCTCCAGGCGCCGCCGGTCGGTCTCCACCCGGGCCGTGCCCGTCACGCGCACCTCGGTGTCGGTGCCCGAGGCCCGGACGACCCGCTCCGCCAGCGGCGCGAGCTCGTGGACGGCGAGGTCGACCTGCTCGGTACGGGCGTCGAGCCGGGAGATCTCCAGCAGGTCCTCCGTCAGCGCCCGCATCGCCCGTACCCGGTCGCGCACCAGCTCCGCCGGGCGGCCCGGCGGCAGCAGTTCGGCGGCGGCCGACAGACCGGTCAGCGGGGTGCGCAGCTCGTGCGCCACGTCGGCGGTGAACCGCTGCTCGGTCTGGAGCTTGCGCTGGAGGGTCGAGGCCATGGTGTCGAGCGCGCCCGCCACGATCGCCACCTCGTCCTGGGCGCGGACCGGGCGCGCGGTCCGGGGGTCGTGCACCCGGGCATCGAGATCGCCCGCGCTGATCCGGCGGGCCACCCGGGCGCTCTGGTGGAGCCTGCGGGTCACCCGGCCGACGGCGAACAGGCCGACGAGCAGGGTGGCGGCGATGGCCAGCAGCGAGGAGCCGACGATCGCCCGGTCCAGGCCGCCGATGGCGCGGGCGCTGTGGCTGTAGTCCGTCCAGGTCGCCAGCGCCCGCCCGTCCGCCGGGCCCGCCGCCCACATGGCGGGTCCGCTCCGCGCGCCCGGCCGCTTCGGTCCGTCCGCGACCACGGTGCCCCGCTCACCGCCCGAGGCCAGGGCGCGCAGCGAGGCGGGCAGGCCCGGCGGGTCGATGCCGGACCTCGGGGGCAGCGGCTCCCCGGCCTCGTACGCGTCGGTGACCACCTCCAGCCGGCTCAGCGTCTTCTCCCGGGCCTGTTCGACCGTCTGCCGGGTGAACGCGGTGTGCACCAGGAAGCCGAGGAGGGCGGCCAGGGTGCAGCACATGACGGTCAGGAAGACCGCGGACTTCCAGGTGAGGCTCGCGGTCCAGGAGAGCGAGCGGAACCGGCGCCGCCTCATCGCGTGCCCGGGGAGGACGCGGAGGATTCCGGGGAGGGCCTCGGGGCCTTCCGGTGCTCGGGCGTCCGCAGGATCTCGTCCCGGGTGGGCAGCATCGCGCGCTGCCGGTCGTCCCACGACCACGCGGTGCGGTACTCGTACCCCGGGATCACCGAGGGGGCCCGCATGATCAGGTCCCGGCCCGCCAGCTCCACGCTGATGACGGCGTCGTAGGTGGACATGATCCGGGTCAGCCGGCCCTCGTCCGGCATGTAGACGCGCAGGGCGAGCTGCCGCTCGGGCAGCCGTATGCCGAGGACCAGTTCGTCCCTGCCGTCGCCGGTCAGGTCGCGGTAGTACGGCGGGAGGACCGGGCAGTCGTCCGGGGCGGTCCGGCACGCCTCGATCTGCCGGACCGTGGCGTCCGGCAGATCGTCCAGGCCGCTGTCCCGGTCCGTCTTCGCCCTCAGTCCGGCCTGCGCCACGGTCACCGGGTCCAGCCGCCGCACATCGCCGCCGGTCACCCGGATCCCCGGGATGCGCGCGGTCTCGCCCTCGCCGTAGTCGTACGGGGCGGCGGAGGCGGGCGGCAGATCCGGCCACAGGCTCTTGGGCTCGACGGCCGACGGCGCGTCGCCCGCGCTCTCCAGCCCGCCCGCCGCGCCGCAGCCGGACAGCAGGATGAGCGCGGCGAGGGCGAGCGCGGCGGTACGGGGCGCCGCCGGGACGCGGTGCGGGCGCACGGCTCGCCTCCTCTCCGACGACGGACGACACAGCGGTCTCACCCTAATCGGACGACCGTGCGCAATGCCGACTTCGTACCCGGGGTGACGCACCTCGGCCCGGCGGCCCCGCGTTCGGCGGGGGCGGGGGCCGGGGCGGTCAGGAGGGCCGCGGGATCAGCGCTGGTACGGGTTCTGCCCCGGAGGCGTGAAACCGGGCTGCTGCGGGGCCTGGCCGTGGACGTTGCCGTCCTGACCGGCCGCGGCCTGGGCGAGCAGCCGGTCGGCCTCCTCCTGGGGTATCTGCCGCTCCCCGCCGCAGAACGTGCACTGCGTGGCGTACTTGGTCGAGAACGGGAACAGCGGCACGAAGAACAACGTGAACTTCGTGACCCGCTTGCGCAGGGTGTGCGCCGCCGGATTGCCGCACCAGCCGCACACCATCGTCAGGATGGCCAGCTGGTGGAGGTAGCCCTTGGTGCCGAAAATGATCATGCCGTGCTTCCTTTCCCCGTCCCCCGGAGTGCCCGTCGGCACAGCGCCAGGAGCTTCTCGTCCTCATGGATGTCGTGACTGCCGTACCCGCCGTCCATCGCGTTGTGACGGCGTACGGAGGCGAGTTCGCTCCGCAGGACGTGTGCTGCGGCCGACCCCTCCGGGACCGGCCCCATCCGTGCCACGCATTCTGCCACCCGGACCCGCACATGACGGCTCCGCTCCCAGTCGGCGAGCAGGGCCTCGGTGGTCTCGGACGACCGGCCGGTCACCTCCCACAGCGCGATCGCCGCGTCGACCCGCAGCCACAGCTCCTCGTGCGCGAGCAGCCCGCGCAGCCGGGGCGCGGCCACCGCGGCGCGCGGCCCGAGCGCCCCCAGCGCCACCACCGCCGCCCGCCGGTCGTGCACCTGGTGCGACTGGAGGCCCTCGATCAGCACCGGCAGCACCGCCCCGGTGTCCCCGGAGACCGCCCACAGCGCCTCGGCCGCCTCGGTCGCGGAGGCCGTCCCCGGACGGCGGATCAGCGCCCGCAGCTCCGGGACGGCCTCCCGGGCCGCGGGCCCGAACGAACCCAGCGCCCGCAGCGCCGCCGTACGCAGCCACTCGCCCCGGTACTCCGGCGCCCCGCGCAGCACCCGCAGCACCTCCGGCGTCGCCTCGCCCGCCCGCAGCCCGGTCAGCCCGGCCAGCAGCGGGCTCGCCCGGTCGTAGGCCGCCTCGTCCAGCTCCACCTCCCCGAGCCTGCGCCGCAGCGCCCCGGCGAGCGGCCGGGCCGCCGCCCCCAGGTGGCCCACCGCGAACCCCACGTCGTGCGCCACCCGCGGCAGCTCCAGCGCCGCCGCCAGCGCGGGCACCGCCCGGGCGTCGCCGAGGCGCGCCAGGGCCTTCACGGTGGAACCGAGTCCGGGCGGACCGCTGGCCCAGGCCTTCACCCAGTCCCCGGGACGGTCGGCCACCCGGGCGGCCAGGGCGTCGGCGGCGGGCGCGGCGAGACCGAACAGCTCCTCCAGCACATGGGACGCGGCCTCGGCGAGCCGGGGCTCGGGGTCGGACAGCTGCTCGCCGACGAGCGCCACCAACTCCTCGTAGGGGCCGCGCCAGGCCCGTATCAGCCCGCCGCTCATCCGCACGGCGTCGATGCGCTGGCGGCGGTCGGGGCTGCGCAACTGGTCGGCGAGGAGCGCCGTGCGGTCGCCCACCCGGTCGTCGAGGCCGACGTGCAGGGTGCGCAGCAGGTCCGCGGCCCAGGGAGCGCCGCGCCCCGCGTTCTCCTGCGCGGAGAGCGGCCGCAGCTGCCCCACGAGCGTCGGCGCCGCGACCTGCTCGCCCCGACAGGCCTCCGCGGCCACCGGCTCCGGGTCCACCGGATCCGCGTCGGGGTCCACCGGCTCCGCGTCCGGTTCCCGCTCGGGGTCCGGCTCGTCCTTCTCCGGGGCGGGCTCCTCCGGCGGGGAACGCATCTCGCGCAGCAGCCCCGCGACCACCGGCACCACATCACCGGGCAGCCCGTCGGGCGCACAGCGCGCCAGCTGGGCCAGGGCCGCGAGCCGCAGCCCCGGGGAGTGCGCCGGGGACGCCAGCCGGCCCAGCCACTCCGCGACCCGCCCCGCCAGCGGCCGGTGCCGCAGCGCGACCCGCCCGGCGGCCTCCACGAGCGCGAGCCGCACCTCCTCGTCGGGCTCCACCGGCAGCCGCTCCCGCAGCAGTGTGAGCACCCGCACGGGGTGCCGGTGCAGCGTGGCGAGCGCGAGCGGGGCCGCGAGCCGCACCCCGGGGTCCTCGTCGGCGATCAGCTCGAAGAACACCCCCGCGCCCGCGGTGACCGCCGCCGCCGCCATCGCGTAGTTCGCGGCGCCCTCGATCTCGTCCTCGTCGATCTCCGCCTCGTCGTCCTCGTCGAGGTCGAAGCCGCCGATGCTGGTGAGCAGTTCGACCACGCTGCCGCGGTCCTGCACCCCCGGGTCCACGGCCAGCTCGAACAGGAACGGGATGCACGCGAGCGTGCACGCGTACACATCGCCCTGGTGGTGCACCGCGCCGTACATGCCGTCGAGCGCCGCCTCCCGCTCCGCCGGATCGTCGGAGGCGAGCCCGCGCAGGAGCTCCGGCACATCGTCGGCAGGCCCGTAGGCATGCTCCATCGAGGCCCAGTCGACCTCGTCGATCCCCGAGAACACGCCATCCCCTCCCCACGATCACGACAGCGCCCGGACCGGCGCGCCCGTGGCGCACCCGTCCGTCACACCCCTCCCGGCGCGCCCCGGAGAAAGCGCCTGCGCAGAGTGTGCACCACGGGTCCGACAATCCACCCGCCACTTGTGGCCTTTCCTCGCGCCGTAACGAGGTCATGACCCGGTCAAGACGAACCGGCTGTGGATTCCTGTGAACCGGGAGCGTGTCAGGCGGGCAGCGGACGCGCTTGCCCCGGGTCGTTCAGCGGGGCGAGCAGGTCGCCGTGCCGGTCCAGCCGGGCGGCCATGTCCTCGGCACGGAACACCAGGGCGCCGGCCTCCTCGCACCCCGCGATCTCCTCCCAGGTGACCGGGGCCGACACGGTGGGCTCGGACCGGGCGCGCAGGGTGTAGGGCGTGGCGGTCGTCTTCGCCGCGGCGTTCTGGCTGAAGTCGACGAAGACCTTCCCCGGCCGCAGGGAGCGCTTCATCCGGTGCAGGGCCAGCCCCGGAAGCTCCGCCTCCGCCTCCACGGCGAGCCGCTTCGCGTACGCGGACGCCTCGCCGGACGGGACGGGCTCCAGCGGGACCAGCAGGTGCATCCCCTTGGACCCGGACGTCTTCGCGTACGCGGCGAGACCGTCGGCCGCGAGGCGCTCCCGCAGCCAGAGCGCCACCGCGCAGCACTCCACGACGGTCGCGGGGGAGCCGGGGTCCAGGTCGAAGACCATGCGGTCGGCGATCTCCGGCGCGTCCGCGCGCCACTGCGGGGTGTGGAACTCCACCACCAGGTTGGCCGCCCACATCAGGGAGGCCAGGTCCCGCACGACCACCTGCCGGGCACCGGGGTCCTCGCTGCGCGGAACGGAGGTGGTCTCCACCCAGGCGGGCGTACCGGGCGGCGGATTCTTGGTGAAGAAGACCTGGCCGTCCGGCCCGTCCGGGTAGCGCAGGAAGGACACGGGGCGATCGCGCAGATGGGGCAGGATCACGCTGCCCGCGGTGGCCGCGTAGTAGTGCAGCACCTCGCCCTTGGTCGTCCCGGTGGCCGGATACAGGACTTTGTCGAGATTGCTGAGCGAAACCCGTCGCCCCTCCACCTCGGTGATCGGCGTCATACGATAAGAATCACATGAAATCAGGCCAAAGCGTCTTCAATGCCTCAAGGATGCTCAACGGTCGGCAAGGGGTGAACGGTGAGGTCCATATGGAACGGCGCGATCTCCTTCGGGCTGGTCAGCATCCCGATCAAGCTGGTCAACGCCACCGAGAACCACGCGATCAGCTTCCGGCAGATCCACCTCGCCGACGGTGGCCGGATCCGGTACCGCAAGGTCTGTGAACTGGACGAGGAGGAGGTCTCCGGCGGCGAGATCGGCAAGGCCTACGAGGACGCCGACGGCACGATGATCCCGATCACCGACGAGGACCTCGCCCAGCTCCCGCTGCCCACGGCGAAGACCATCGAGATCGTCGCCTTCGTGCCCGCCGACCGGATCGACCCGCTCCAGATGGAGGCGGCGTACTACCTCTCCGCCAACGGGGTCCCGGCCGCCAAGCCGTACACCCTGCTCCGTGAGGCCCTCAAGCGCAGCAACAAGGTCGCCGTCGCCAAGTACGCCCTGCGCGGCCGTGAACGGCTCGGCATGCTCCGCGTCGTGGACGACGTGATCGCCATGCACGGACTCCTGTGGCCCGACGAGATCCGTGCGCCGGAGGAGGCCGCGCCGGACGGTGACGTCACGGTCCGGGACGCCGAACTCGACCTGGCGGACGCTCTGATGGACACCCTCGGCGAGGTGGACATGGACAGCCTCCACGACGACTACCGGGAGGCGGTGGAGGAACTCGTCGCCGCGAAGGCCGCCGGCGAGAGCGTGCTCCCGGCGGAACCCGAGGACACCGGCGGCGGCAAGGTCATCGACCTGATCGCGGCCCTGGAGAAGAGTGTCCGGGCGGCCAAGGGCTCCGGGGACGACGAGGGCGACGGCGACATGGCCGACGTCCACCCCATCGAGAAGGCGTCGTCGTCGAAGACGTCCGGGAAGACCGCGCGGACCACCGGAACCGCGAAGAAGAGCACGGCGAAGAAGAAGACCACCGCGAAGAAGGCCACGGCTAAGAAGGCCACGGCTAAGAAGGCCACGGCGAAGAAGACCGCGGCGAAGAAGACGACATCATCCCGCAAACGCACCTCGGCCTGACGGAGAGCCGCGGCCCCGCGGCCCCGCTGCCGTACGCCCCCCGTACGCTACGGCCCATGAGCGCAGAGGCCCCCTCGGGACGGGTGATCGACGGCCGTTTCACGCTGCTGGAGCGGCTCGGCAGCGGTGGCATGGGCATGGTCTGGCGGGCCCGCGACGAGGCGCTCCACCGCGAGGTCGCGCTCAAGGAGGTGCGGCCCCCGGACCCGGCGCTCGCGGAGTACGACCCCGAGGGCGCCCGCACCCTGCGCGCCCGGGTGCTGCGTGAGGCGCGTGCCCTGGCCCGGGTCGACCATCCTTGCGTGGTCACCGTCCACCACATCGTCGACCCCGGCGAGGACGGCTATCCGTGGATCGTGATGGAGCTGGTGGCCGGCCCGTCCCTGCACGACCGGCTCGCCGACGGGCCCATGGCGCCCGCCGAGGCCGCCGAACTGGGACGCGGCATCCTCTCCGCCCTCCGCGCCGCCCACGCCTCCGGCATCCAGCACCGCGACGTCAAGCCCGCCAACGTGCTGCTGCGCCCCGACGGCCGCCCCGTCCTCACGGACTTCGGCATCGCCGCCATCCGCGAGTCGACCAGCCTCACCATGACGGGCGCCCTCATCGGCTCGCCCGACTACATAGCCCCCGAGCGGATCCGGGGCACCGAGGGCGACCCGTCCTCCGACCTCTGGTCCCTCGGGATGATGCTGTACGTCGCCGTCGAGGGCCGCCACCCGCTGCGCCGGGCCACCACCCTCGCCACGCTGGCCGCCGTGCTCGACGAGGAGATCCCGCCGCCGGTACGGGCCGGGTCCCTCGCCCCGGTGCTGAAAGCGCTCCTCACCAGGGACCTCCCGGCCCGCCCGGACGCCGAGGCCCTCGACCGCCTGCTGGCCGAGGCCGCGCGCCCGGCCGGGGGCCCGGTCCCGACACCCACGGAGCCCGTACGGGAACGGCCCGCCTCCGCACCGCCCGGGTCCGTGCACGCCACGCCCACGCGGTCGGCCTCCGCGCCCCCGCCCGGTCCCGGGCCGGCCCACCCCTACCAGTCGGCCGCCCCCGCCCCCTCCCTCACCCCGCAAGAGCGCCGGAGCCGGGGCGTGCGCCGCGTCCGGATGATCAGCGTCGCCTCGTCCGTCGTCTCGGCCGCGGTGATCGCGGGCGTCGTCCTCTGGACGGTCGACCCGTTCTCCTCCCAGGGCTCCGACGGCGACGACCGCCCCCGCGACACGGCGAGCGCGCCCCGGGCCTCCGTTCCCGCACCGGACCCGGCAGCCGACGGCTCCGACCCCTCCGGTGCCTCCGACCCCACCGGGGCGTCCGGCTCTTCCGGAGCGTCCGACCCCACCGGGGCGTCCGGCGAGAAGGGCCTGCCGGAGGCCGAGGACCTGCTGACCCCGGACGGGGCGCGGGCGGCGGTCAAGGCGATGAAGCCGCTCATGGGCGGGACGAAGGTCACCGCCTTCACTCTCTACGGTGAGCACGCGTACGCCGACGCGCCGCTGAAGTCCAACGCAGCGCTGTACGACCGCTTCAGCTACCGCGACGGCCGGGCCAAGAACGACGACATGGGCGGCACCCTGACGTCCCGGACCACGACGGTCGACCTGAACTCCGTCGACTGGGACGCGCTGCCCGCCCTGCTGAGAGCGGCGGAGCGGACGCTCAACATCCCGGAGCCGGAGAGCCGTTACGTGATCGTGGATCCCTCGTCGCCCTTCCACGACGACCGCCCGGTGCTGCGCGTCTACGTCTCCGACTCGCACGGCGGCGCCCACCTCACCGCGGAACTGGACGGACGGGTCATCGAGAGGAGCCCGCGCCCCAAGGGCTGAGCACCGGCTCCACCGGATCCGGGAGCAGGGGCAGGTCCAGCCCGAGCGGATTCCGCTCGATGACGTAGGTGCAGCTGGTGTACGTGTAGCCCGGCTGGACCTTCGACCCCGAGGTGTAGCTGTCCACCCGGGCGGTCGCGCCCGTGCCGTGCTTGTAGAGGAAGTGGTACTCCCCGGCCGGAAGCCGAAGCCGTGCCTTCGGGTAGCTCCTGCCGCTCGCCTTGCAGGCCCGCCGCGCTCCGACGGAGGCGCTGTACCGCTCACAGCCCGCGCAGGCCTTCAGCGTGACGGTGCCGGTGACCGGACCGGTGTAGAGCACCTCGACCGCGTTCGGCGCGTCATTGCTGATGACCAGCTCCATCCGGGCCCCGCCGGGCCGCTTCGACGGCGGCAGCCGCTTGCCCGCCGCCGGCCGGTCGTCGGCGATCTCCGCGGCTATGGCGATGTTCCGCGCCTGCCGCACCCGCCCGTCGCTCTTGTACGTCCGCGCGAAGTCGGTCAGCGTCGTGCGCGCGTCGCCGAACCTCTCGTCCTCGAACTGGTCGACCCCGCAGGCGTACACGCCGTTCACGACACCCTTGTCGGCATCGGCGCGCAGCGCCTTCACGTCCTCGGCGGGCAGGCCGGACGCGGTGGCGCCGAGGCCCCGCAGCACCTCGGTGGCCGCACACGGCTCGGCCCCCTTCAACGCGGCGACCTGCTCCTTGATCCGCTTCCCGATCGCCGGGCCCACCTGCCGCGCGGAGGCGGAGTCGGGGAACGTGCGCAACAGCTCGCCCAGCTCCGCGCCACCCCCGCCCGGCCCGCCCAGCCGCGACACACCACACCCGTACAACGACGTGGCGAGCGGTTCGTCGGGCCAGGCGGCGAGCGCGCCCAGCAGCTTCTCGTCGACCGAGTCCGGAAGCGTCCGCAGGTAGGTCAGCGGCGCGACCGCTTCACAGAGCCGCTTCTCGGCGTACGGGGCGGAGACGGCGTCGTAGTACGTCTTCAGGCGGTCCGGGACGAGCTTCGCGGCCCGGGAGCCGGGATGGTCCTCGCCGAGCGCGCGATAGACGTCGAGCGCCCGCTCGTACTCGCCCTTCGCCGGGCCGAACGGCTGCCGCGAGGCGGCCGAGACCCGCTCGTCCCCGGCCGCCAGCCGGTCCAGCAACATCTGTTCCCGTGCCTCGTCCCGTGCGGAGCCGTACACCACCGTCCCGCCCGCCGGCACGGCCAGCAGCACCACGCCGAGACCGACCGCCAGGACGGGCCGCCACGCCCCGCCCAGCGCCGAGCGCCGGGCGATCCGCGCCCCGTCGGCGGCGGCGAGCACCAGTACGAGCAGATACCCGGCGAGGACGGCTCCGGGCACCCCGTCCGGATCGGCGGGCAACGCCGCCCACAGCAGCACCGCCGTGGCGCCCCAGCACACCCCGGCCCGCACCCAGCGCCCCAACAGGGCGTAACCGAGCCCGAGTCCGGTCAGATTGAGCAGCGCGGCACCGGTCGCACGCAGGGGAGCGCCGGGCGGCGGCGGCCCGGCCGCCGGCGCGTGGGAGGGCGGCGGCGGGACGGTCCCGTACCCCTCGAAGCCGTAACGATCACCGGACTCCATAACGGTCCCCCCACCGTCGAGCCGTAAAAGTCACCCCCAATCTGCCCAGGGACGTCCTGATTCACACACCGTCGAACGGGCGTATGCCGACCGGTCGGAGGCGAGGAAGGTGACCAGACATGATCGCCCCAATGTGCTCCCGAGGTCACGAAAAATCGTTGAACCTCACCCGAACTGATGACTAGTTCGACATGAGAGCGAAGAGCGTGCAAGATCGCTCATGTTCGCTCCCTCAGGGGAGTGGCCAACCCTCAATGCAACGGCCCGAGCCAGTAACTCGGCTTGAGAAGAAAGCAGTTACCAACCGATGAAGCTCCTGCAGTGGATGTGGGGCGCTCCCAGCGCCTGATCAGCCCTCGTCGGCAGCGCATCCTGCCGTCGATCGAACGGACCGGCACCCGGGCGAGGCTCAGGAGCCGGTCCTTCTCGTCTCCTCCCGCAACAGGTCCCACAGGCTCTCCGCCTCGGCCTCGGAGCCCAGGCTCCGGTACACCTCGACCGCCCTCTTCGCGTACACCCGGGCCAGGTCGCCCCGGTGCAGACGCAGACCCGTGCGCGCCAGGCCCGCCAGCGCCCGTGCCGCCGCGGGACGGGAGCCGGTGCGCTCGGCCAGCTCCAGGGCCTGCTCGTACACCCCCTCCGCCATCTCCGGCCGGTCTTCCGCCTCGTGCACGTCGGCCACGCCGAGCAGCGCCCGGGTGCGCTCGTAGGCGCTGTCGATCCTCCGGGCCACCTCCTCCGCGGCGGTGAAGCGGAGCAGCGCCTCACCGGTGTTGCCGTTCTCGGCGTACGCGGTGCCCATGCTGATCAGCGCGTTCGCCTCGCCCAGCGCGTCCCCCCGGGCCCGGTGGCTCTCCAGTGCCCTGCGGAAGCCGTCCAGCGCCCGTGACGTGTCCCCCATGGCCTGGTGCACCGCACCCATGTTCGTCTCCAGAATGGCCAGTTCGCGGGCACCGCTGTGCAGCCGGGCCAGCACCCGCGACTTCTCGAGGTGGTCGCGGGCCTGCCCGATGCGCCCCTGGAGGTGGTGGATCTCGCCGATGTTGTTGAGTGCGCGGATCTGTCCCAGCAGATCCCCCGTCCCCTCGTGGATGTGCAGCGTGAGCCGCGCCCGGCCGAGCGCCTCGTCGTACCGGCCCTCGTAATACAGCGCCGCCCCCTCGACGTTGAGACAGTCCGCCTCGCCGTGCAGGTCGCCCAGACCGCGGTAGAGCGCCAGCGCCCGCGCCACCATGCGCAGCGTCGGACCGGTGTGCCCGGCGGCCAGGTGCGCGCGGCTCGCCTGGAGCGAGCTGTCGGCGCACCCGGCGGGGTCCTTCAAGTCCTGGAACAGGGTCAGCGCCTCGCCCGCGCAGCTCAGCGCCTCCCCGGGCCCCGTCTGCGCCAGCACCTCCGCCGCCTCCACCAGCGTCTGCGCCAGCAGCAGCGGGTTGCCCCGGGAGCGCAGCGCCTCCACGGCCGCGCCGTACAGCTCGTTGGTCACCGCCCAGCTGCCCCAGATCCTGAGCGAGGGGGCGAGCGCGTGCGGGAAGAGCGCCGCGTGGTCCCGGTGCTCCGAGGCGGCCGTGCGGGCCGCGGCCAGCAGGTTGGCGCGCTCGGCGTCCAGCCAGGCCGCCGCCTCCTGGGCGTCGCCGAACTCGGCCGCGTACACCGACATGTGCTCGGGCTCCAGCGCCCTGCGGCGCGGGTGGGTGAGGCGGTGGGCGCGGTGCGCGGAGGTGAGGCAGTATCCGAGGAGCCGGCCGACGGCGGCGCCGCGCGCTTCCTCCGGCTCCTCGGCGGTGGCTACGCGCAGGGCGAACGCCCGGGTGAGGTCGTGCAGTTGGTAGCGGCCGAGCACCGGCTCCGCCAGCAGATGGCAGTCCAACAGCTCTTCGATGCTGCGCCGCACGCCCTCGGCCCCGCCCCCCGGCCCGAGCCCGTTGCCCCGCCCCGACAGAGCCGCCGCGGCCGCCGCCGTGATGTCGGGCCCGGGATGCAGCGCGAGCAGACGCATCAATCGGCGCGTGCCGGGCGTCAGCTCCGCGTACGAGAAGCGGAACGCCGAGACGAACACCTCCTCGTCGAGTTCGTCCAGCGGATCGCTCGACTGGGCCAGGCGCTCCAGGAGATGCCGCAGGTCCCAGATCTCCCGGTGCCGGAAGCGGCCCGCGAGCAGCGTCGTGGCCAGCGGATGCCGGCCGCAGGCGTCCACCAGCAGCCCCAGCGCCTCCGGATCGCGGGCCGTGCGGGCGGTGCCCGCGATCCGGGTGAACAGGGCCGCCGCCTCCCGCGCCGACAGCGCGTCCACCGCCAGGGACGTGGCCCCGTCCAGTGCGGAGAGCCGGTTGCGGCTCGTCACGATCGCCAGGCACCCGGCCGAACCGGGCAGCAGCGGGCGTACCTGAGCGGCGTCCCGTGCGTTGTCGAGCACCACCAGCACCCGGTTGCGCGCGGTCCACTCCCGCCACGCGGCCGCCCGCCCGTCGAGGGTGTCCGGCAACGCACCGCCCTCTCCTGCGGCATGCAGCAGGAAGGCCAGCGCCTCGGCCGGGTCCAGGGGCCGCCGCCCGCTGAACCCGTGCAGATCGACGTACAGCTGACCGGCCGGATAGTCCCCGGCCAGCCGGTGCGCGGCGTGCACCGCCAGCGCGGTCTTGCCGATGCCGGGCATCCCGTGGAGCACGGCGACCGGCAGCGCGTATCCGTCGGCGCCGGCGACCCCTTCCCGCAGCAGCGTCAACTCCCGGGCCCGGCCGGTGAAGTCCCGGGTGTCGCGGGGGAGGTTGTTGCGGGCCGCGAGGGCGGGCGGAGGGCCCGGGGCCGCGGCGGCGGGGGGCGCCGGAGGAGCGGGCGCGGGCGCGGTGGGGGCGAGGGACCTGATGGTGACCGCCTCCGCCCGGGGGCCCGTCAGCCCCAGGTCCTGTTCCAGGATCCGCTGGTGCAGCGCCCGCAGATCGGCCCCCGGCTCCATGCCGAGGCCCTCCCGCAGGCGGGTGTGCGTCGTGCGGTAGAGCTCCAGCGCCTCACTGTGCCGCCCGCTGCGGTGAAGTGCCAGCATCAGCGAGGCCACCACCCCTTCCGCCAGCGGGCTCTCCGCCGCCAACTCGCGCAGCTCACCGATGAGATCGGCGTGCCGGCCTAGCTCCAGCTCCAGCCGGATGCGCTCCTCCCGGACATGGCGGTGGTCCTCCACCAGCCGCGTACGCACCGACGCGGCCCACTCGCCGGCGCTCTCGGTCAGCGGCTCGCCCCGCCACATGCTCTCGGCGGTCCGCAGCAGCCCGATCGCCCAGTCCGTGCGGCCCTGCTCCGCCGCCACGGCCGCCTCGGCGCGGAACCGCTGGAAGCGGACCAGGTCCAGATCGTTCTGGTCGCTCATCCGGAGCCGGTACAGCCGGGGCGGCATGTGGTCCAGCCGGACGAGCGGCCCCACCGCGTCGCGCAGGTGTCTGCGCAGCTTGGAGAGGTACGTCTGGAGCGTGGCCGGGCCCTTGGGGGGAGGCTCGTCCCCCCAGACACGTTCCATCAGCGTGTCCACGGCGACGGGCTCCCCGCGCGCGTGTACCAGAACCGCGAGCACGCAGCGGTGTTTCACCGAACCGAGCATGTGCTGCTGGTCCCCGTGCCACAGTTCCAGAGGTCCCAGAGCAAGAAGGTCCACATCGCCCCCCGATGGGTGCGCCACTTCCTGCCGCCACCGGCAGCCTCCGCACGTGTGTGCGGAACCGTCCACTGTTCCCTGAGCCACCGGTCCGGACCAGAGCGCATGGGGGCGTGAGCGGGGCGCATGCCGCAGCGCTTTCCGGCGCGCAGCTGGAACGCAGGATTCCTGCAAGCCGCCTGTCCACATCCGTGGGCAGATGCGTCCCGGGCCGCCACCAGCCGCGGCCTCCGCGGGCCCCCGGGTCCGCGGCGACGGAAACGGGGACTGATCAGATGAGCCTGACCATGCCGGACGCGTACCGGCCCCTTGTACCGGTGCGCCTGGACGTCGAACGCTGGGCCACCCGGCGGACCCGCAGGAAGGTCCTGGCCGTGGTGCACACGGTCACGGCCGGACAGCGGCTGCTCGAAGCCCTGACGCTGCTGGAGGGAGACGCACGGGTGCAGGTGTTCTTCACCCAGGCGCCCGACGTGTTCAGCCACGGGGTGGAGGACTTCCTGGAACGGCTGGGCGGCCTGGTCCTGCCCTGGCACCAGGCGGTCCAGATGCCCTTCGACCTGGCGGTGGCGGCCGCCCACGGCGGACTCCAGGAACTGCACGCCCCGGTGATCGTGCTGCCGCACGGCGCCGGGCACAACAAGCTGATCCCCGCCGGGCAGCGCGGCCGCCCGGTCGCCGGGCGCGGGATCTACGGGCTCGACCGGCAGGGGCTGATCCAGGACGGCCGGCTGGTACCCGAAACGATCGTGCTGGCCCACCACGAGGACCTGACCCGCCTCGGCCGCGCATGCCCCGAGGCGCTGGCCGCCGCCGAGGTGGTCGGCGACCCCTGCTCCGACCGGATCACGGCGAGCCTGCCGCAACGGGCCCTCTACCGCGACGCCCTGGGGGCCGGAGCACGGCAGCAGCTGGTCACCGTCTGCTCCACCTGGGGGCCGGGATCCCTCCTGGGCCGCCAGTGGGAGCTGCTGGAACGGCTGGTCGACGAGCTGCCCCGGGAGGACTTCCGGGTCGCGCTCCTGCTCCACCCGCACGTCTGGAACGCCCACGGCGAATGGCAGATACGCAGCTGGCTCGCCGGACTCGTGCGCTCCGGGCTCCTGGTGATCAGCCAGCACGCCGACTGGGTCGGGGCGCTCGTCGCCGCCGACCACATCGTCGGCGACCACGGCTCCGTATCGCTGTACGGGGCGATGACCGGGGCCCCGGTCCTCATGGGCAACGTCCCCGACGGGGACCTGGACCCCGGCTCGCCCGCCGCCGAACTGGCGTCCTTCGCCCCGCGGTTGCACGCCGGCCGCCCCCTGGACCGTCAGCTCGCCCGCGCCGCCGCGGCCTACCGCGCGGAGCGGTACGCACAGGTGGCGGCCCGGATCACCTCGGAGCCCGGACGGTTCGCCGTCAGGATGCGGGCGCTGATCTACCGCAAGCTCCGGCTGCGCGCCCCCGCCGCCCGGCCGCGTACCGACCACGCGCCGCTGCCGGTGACAGTGCGCCACGACGAACGGAGGCCCGCCCGATGACCGCGACGACCGTACGACTCACCGAGGTCGCCCCGCAGCGCGGAGTCCGCCGGACCGGAGCCGCTCTCCTGCGTCCCGGCCGCCCGCCGCGGGTCGTCGACGAGCATCTGCGCGTCCGGCTCCCGGCCGCGCACCCGATGCCGCTGCTGGCGGACGTCCTGGTGGCGGAGTTCCCGTCCGAGGCACGGCCGCCGTACGAGGACCCCGCCCGGTACGCCGCCGAACTGGGCGACTGCCACCCCGGCGCCCTGGTGGTGGCCGTGTACCGGGGCCCACGCTGCTGGCTGCGGCTCGGCGGCCGGTCACGGCTGCTCGTCCGCGAGCCGGGCCGGTCGGCGCAGCCCTGGGCGGTCTGGGCCTCGGTCGCGCACGTCTGGCTGGTGGCGGGCCTGGACCCGGACGCGTTCGACCCGGTCGCCGTACGGGTCGTCAGGACCGTGCGCGACTACGCGCCGGCCTCGTCCCGGCCGTCCCCGGACGGGGCCGGCCCCGGGGGCGCGGGCGGGGATGGCGGTGCTCCCGGCGTTTGTGCCGCTTTCGGCGCTGCCGCTGCTCCCGGCGTTTCCGGCGCTCTCGGCGCGTCCGCCGCGTCCGGCGTTTCCGGTGCTTCTGCTGCGTCCGCCGCGTCCGGAGTTTCCGGTGCTCCTGGCGCTTCTGCTGCCTCCGCCGCTTCCGGCGGCTCCAGCGCGTCGAGCCGGGCCTTCGCCCCGACCGCCTCCGCCGACCCCGACCGGCCGACGGAGCCGTACAGGGACACCGCCTCCCGGTAGAACTGCCGGGCCTGCCGTGGCTGTCCGCGCCGCTCGGAGAGCTGAGCCAGGCCTCCGAGGACGTGGGCGGCCTCGAACCCGGCCGCCTCCGCCCGCAACGCGGACAGCGCCGCCGACAGCTCCGCCTCCGCCCGGTCGAGCCTGCCCAGGCCCACGCAGGCCCGCCCGGTCAGGCCGGCGGCCCGCGCGGCGTTGTACGTGTCGCCGGCCGCCTCCAGGGTGAGACGGGCGGCCTCGGCTTCGACGGCGGCACTCTCGTACCGCCCCTGGGCCAGCGCGATGGCGGCCAGATTGAACCGGGCCAGCGCACCGGCCCGGAGGTCACCGCGGGCGGGCAGCTCGGCGGCAGCGAGGGCGAAGAGGTCGGCCGCGCGGTCCGGCTGCCCGAGGCGCTGATGGGCCAGCCCCCGGTAGTTCAGCGTCCGGGCGTGCCCGAGGGCGTCGCCGCGCTCCAGGAAGGAGGCGGCGGCCCGCTCGAACATGGCCAGCCCCTCGGCGTGATCGCCCGTGGCGAGCCGTCCCAGAGCGCCGGAGGTCAGCATCCGGCAGGCCGCCTCGCCGTTCCCCGCCTCCTCGGCGGCCAGCAGCCCCTCCTGGTGCGCCTCGACCCACTCGCGGTACAGCTTGCGACGCGGGAACAGCGGCCACAACGCGTCGGTCAGTTGCCAGGCGAGCTCCGGGGCGCCCATCGGGCGCGCGCGACGGACCACCGCCATCAGGTTGGGCAGCTCCCGCTCCATCCAGTCCAGCGCCGCTTCCGCCGCCGTCTGCCCGCCGACGGGGCCGAAGTCCTCCTCCGCGACGGACCCCGGCTCGACGCCCCGCCCGAACTCCCGCTCCAGACAGGCGCGTCCGGGCTCGATGATCTCCTCGGCCCGGCCGGCGTTGGCGAGGTAGTGGTGGCCGACGCGGAACAGCGCCGCAGCCCGATCGTCGCCGCTCTCGTCCTGAGCGGCCCGTTCGGCGGCGTGCAGCCGCACCAGATCGTGGAACCGGTAGCGCTCGCCGCCCGAGGCCTCGGCGACATCGACGAGCAGATTGGCGTCGTGCAACGCGTCGAGCGCCTCGACGGCGTCCGCGCCCAGAAGCGTCCGCGCCACCGGGACGCCGAACTCCCGGCCCGGGTGGAGCCCCAGCAGCCGGTAGAGGCGCGCCGCCGTGGGCGGCAGGCCCTGGTAGGAGAGGTCCAGCGCCGCCCGCACGTCGTGATCACCCTCTATGGCCAGTGCCTCCAGCCGTTCGTGCTCCTCGGACAGGGCCCGGACCATCGAGGTGATGCCCTGCCGTGGCCGGGCCGCCAGCCGTGCCCCGGCGATGCGCACCGCGAGCGGCAGCCCCGCGCAGAGCAGGACGAGCGCCCGCGCCTCCTCGGGCTGGGCGGCGACCCGGCCGTCGGCGAGCGTCGCGTCGAGCAGCTCGACCGCCGCCTCGGGGGAGAGGGGTTCCAGATGGATCACATGGCCTCCGTCGAGGCTCAGTCCCGGCATCCGCCGGCGGCTGGTCACCGCTGTCACACACCGCCCCGCCGGTAACAGGGGTCGCACCTGGGCCGCGGTCGCCGCGTCGTCCAGCAGGACCACGAGCCGCCGGCCGGCCGTCAACGACCGGTAGAGCGCGACCCGTTCCCCCAGCGCCGAAGGCACCTGACCGCTCGGGACGCCCAGCGCGCGCAGGAACCGGGCCACCACCTCACCGGGATCGGCGGGACCGTCCGGCGCCTGCGCGCCCAGATCGGCGTACAGCTGGCCGCCGGGGAAGTGCGGACGCAGGGTGTGCAGCCAGGCCAGCGCGACCGCGGTCTTCCCCACTCCGCCCAGCCCGCTCACCGCCGCCAGCGTGGGGTGCCCGTCCTCCGAGGCCCGGTCCCGGTACGCCTCCAGGGCGCGGAGCTCGTCCGTGCGGTCGGTGATCCGGACCGAGGGCGGTAACTGCCAGGGCGGCGGCACCTCCTCCCGCGCCACGGCCCCGGACACGTGGATGCCGCCGTGCACGCTTCCCGCCTGCACCACGAAGCCGTGCACCGTGCCGCTCAGGTCGTTGGCGTTCGTGCTGTGCTCGTGCCCCCGCATGCGTCCCCCTCCGGACAGCCGAGTACCAGCTCCCGCAGACATCCTTTCCGTACAGGCGCTCGATACCCGGGCCCACGGCGATCGGCTGCGGTTGGCCGAATTCTCTCTGGGGACCAGATATCTGTCTGGCATATGCCAATCGGATATGTGGTCCGTGCGCACGACCCTACGCACCGCGCACACCAACCCGGCCTTTTCACACGTTCTCCGCCTGCGGTACCGCACGGTGTGGCACCGTGGATCAACTGACGACCCGGATGTCCGGGCGTCCGCGTAGGGGGATCCTCATGCGAATGCGCACCGCCGCGGTCTCGGCCGCCCTCGTCCTGTGTGCCATGGCGGGCGCAGCGGCCTGTTCATCCTCACCGGACGCCTCCGACGCCACCCGCCCCGCCGGCCCCGCGACGCCTGTCCCCGTGGACGGCAAGGCGGGCTACGTGGAGACGGGAGAGCGGCAGGGCGGGCCGCCCGGGACGGACGGGCGTGTCGGAGCGGGCCCCGCGGAGTGCGAGACGTCCGCCGCCGCGATCCCGGCGGAGTGCGCCCTCGGTATCCCGTTCCACGACATCGCCGAGGCGGAGCCGGCCGGGGGACATCCCGTGCGGTGACACCGGTACGCGGGAGGGGCGGGCACACGCAGGTGGAGGTGTGTCCGCCCCTCTTTCTGTGCCCGCGGCTTTCTGTGCCCGCGGCGCGCCTGCCGCGTGTGCGTCGTCCGCACCAGGGGCCCCCTGCGTCACAGAAGCCCCTTCCATCCGTCACGACGATCTCTTAGTCTCACACTCTGTTCACATATTGATATTTGACTTCGCAACAGAGGTCAGGCGCGGGGGTAGGGAAACATGCGTGGAAACTGGCGCTCGACGTTGAGCGTGGTCGCTGGTGCGTCAGCGCTCGCGCTCTCGGCGGTCACCGCGACGCCGGCGCTGGCCTACGACGCGCCGGTGGGGCCCCGGGAAGTGCGGATGCCGGCGGACGTGGCGATCGTCGAGGGCGGGGCCGCGGAGCCGGGGGCGACTGTTCCCTTCCCGGTGGAGCCGGTGGAGCCGGTGGAGCCGGTGGAACTGGTCGAGCCGGTGGAGCTGGTGGGACCGGCCGGGACCCCGGCACCGGGCGGCCAGGCGGAAGCCGTGGGAGCGGCCAAGGCCGCTCCGTCGTCGAGCACGTGCCTCGCTTCGACCGCCGCCTACGGCTCCAGCGGGTGCTTCCAGCACAGCGGCGACATCATCTGGGCGGGCGATACGAAGAAGGACGGCATGTCCGCGGCCGTCGGCGTCTACACCGACTACGGGCGCGCCGAGGAGGTCTGCGTCAACAAGCTCGGCGTGGACACCTGGGCGACCTGCGACAAGGACTACCGCGAGGACGGGAACATACGTCTCCGGGTCCTGCGCTACGACGGCGACACCGGCAAGTTCTACCAGCCCGAGACCTGGTCCGGCTGGATCCCGGTCGACGGGAAGTTCTGACCCCCACTGCACGGGGGCGAGCCGGACCACACTCCGCTCGCCCTCGCGAGGGCGCGGCGCACGTGCGGCTCACGCGGGCCGCACACCGGCACACACGAAAAAACCGGACCAGCCTCTGCTGGTCCGGTTCTTCAATCCGGAAGTGCCCCCGGCAGGATTCGAACCTGCGCACCCGGCTCCGGAGGCCGATGCTCTATCCCCTGAGCTACGGGGGCGTATCGCGGTGTTGCTCTGCGACGGGTGAAACACTACCAGCTTCCACGGGGTGCCCGTGAACAGGTACTCCGCCGTGCCTCCGCGCCCCTCCGTCCCGGCCGGAAGCCCCGCGACCGGGGGCCACCCGTCCGGGGCGGAAGTGGACAAAACCCGGACGCCGCCCCTCCGGCCGACCTACTCTCGAAGGGTGTCAGGGGCGTACGGCCGCGTGCTTGTTGTCGACGACAACAAGGTCATCCGGCAGCTGATCAGGGTCAATCTCGAGCTGGAGGGCTTCGAGGTCGTGACCGCGGCCGATGGTGTCGAGTGCCTGGACCTGGTCGAGCGGGTCCGCCCCGACGCGATCACCCTTGATGTCGTGATGCCCCGGATGGGCGGTCTGGAGACCGCGACCCGCCTGCGCTCGGACCCCCGCACCCGCCGTCTTCCCATCGTCGTCATCAGCGCCTGTACGCCCTACGAGGTCGACGCGGGCGTGGCGGCCGGGGTCGACGCGTTCCTGGCCAAGCCGTTCGAGCCGAGTGAGCTGGTGCGGATCATGCGCCGGCTGGTGACGGGGGAGGAAGAGCCCTCGGTGGACGGCCGACGCGGTGCCGGGCGGGCGGGGACCGCCACCGGCTGACCCGGCGCCGGACCGGGTCCGGCTGACCGGATGGCGAAACCGGGTCGCGAAGTGCCCCCCTTTCTCACCTACGCTTGACCCGTGACCCCCGCCGACCTCTCCCGGACCGTGCTGCGCGCCGTGCGCCGCGCGGTCGACGAGGATGCGTTGCGCGCACCCGTGCCCGCGCGCGTGCGGGTGGAGAGGACCCGGCCGGGCGGCAGCGGGGACTACGCCTGCGCCGTCGCGCTCCAGCTGGCCCGGCCCGCCGCGCTGCCCGCCCTGGAGGTCGCCCGCATCCTGCGGGAACGCGTCGCCTCCGAGCCCGGTGTCGGACGGGTCGAGATCACCGGACCGGGGTTCCTGAGCTTCACCCTCGACGCCCCGGCCGAGAGCGACCGCGCCGTGCTCGACGCCGTACGGGAACAGGGCCTCGATTACGGGCACGGGGACGCGCTCCGGGACGAGACTCTCCGGTTCCACCACGCGCGGGAGGTCCGCGCCGCCGTCACCGCCGACGTCGTCCGCCGGCTTGTCATCGCCCAGGGCGCCCGCGCCCGGGTCAGCTGCGAGGAGGCGTCCGACCCGGACTGGGCCCGCCTCGGCGTCACCGTCGACGCGCACGGGACGCCCCCCGCGCCGCTCACCGGGATCCGGCCCGTGCCCGCCGGAGCCACCGCGGGGGAGCTGCTGGAGCGGCTCGGGCCGGACGCGGCCCGCTGGGGTCTCCTGCGGCCCGCCGGGCACGACCGCGCCGTCCTCGGCCCCGAGCTGCTCGTGCAGGGCGAGGCCAACCCGCTCTTCCGGGTCCGGTACGCCCACGCCAGGGCCCGTGCCCTCACCCGCGGGGCCGCCCTCCTCGGCTTCACCGCCGAGCCCGCCGCGTACGGCGACCCCACCCCGTACGGCGAAGGCCCCGCCCCGTACGGCGACCCCACCCCGTACGGCGCAGGCCCCGTTCCCCGCGACGGCGCGGCCCGCCCCCTCCTCGACCTCATCGCCGACCACCCCGGCGCTCTGCTCTCCGCGGCCCGTCACCGTGCGCCCGACCGGGTCGCCCGGCAGCTGGAAGCCGTCGCGCACGCGTTCTTCGGCTTCCACGACTCCTGCCCGCCCCTGCCCGCCGGTGACGAGAAACCCTCGGCCGCCCACCGCGCCCGGCTGGCTCTCGCCGAAGCCGCCGGGACGGTGCTGGCAGGCGGCCTGTCCCTGCTCGGCATCCGTGCGCCCGAACACCTCTGACGCGATCAGAAGAGACCCGAGAGAACTTCACGATGAGCCGCTCCGCACACCCCGCAGGCCCCCGTCACGCCGACGTCCTCACCGAGGGGCACTACTCCGCGCCCGCCGCCGACCTCAACGCCCTCGACGAGAAGGTCTGGTCGCGCACCGTCACCCGTGACGCCGACGGCGCGCTCACCGTCGGCGGGATGAGTGTCGCCCGGCTCGCGGAGGAGTTCGGCACGCCCGCCTACTTCCTCGACGAGAGCGACTTCCGTGCCCGCTGCCGCGCCTGGGCGGACGCCTTCGGCCCGGACGCCGACGTCTTCTACGCCGGGAAGGCCTTCCTCTCCCGCGCCGTCGTGCGCTGGCTGAAGGAAGAGGGGCTGAACCTCGACGTCTGCTCCGGGGGGGAGCTGACCACCGCCCTCGAAGCCGGCATGCCCGCCGAGCGCATCGCCTTCCACGGCAACAACAAGACCGTCGCCGAGATCGAGCGGGCCGTCGGGGCGGGTGTCGGGCGGATCGTGCTCGACTCCTTCCAGGAGATCGTCCGCGTCGCCCACATCGCCCAGCGGCACGGTGTCCGCCAGCGGGTGCAGATCCGGGTCACCGTCGGCGTCGAGGCCCACACCCACGAGTTCATCGCCACCGCGCACGAGGACCAGAAGTTCGGCATCGCGCTCGCCGACGGGCAGGCCGCCGAGGCGGTGCGCCGCGCCCTGACCCTCGACGGCCTCGAACTCATCGGCGTCCACTCGCACATCGGCTCGCAGATCTTCGACATGGCCGGCTTCGAGGTGTCCGCCCGGCGCGTGGTGCAGCTGCTCGCCGAGATCCGCGACGAGCACGGAGTCGAACTGCCCGAGATCGACCTCGGCGGCGGCCTCGGCATCGCGTACACCTCCGAGGACGACCCCCGCGAACCGCACGAGATCGCCAAGGCGCTCAGCGACATCGTCACCCGCGAGTGCGAGTCGGCGAAGCTGCGCACTCCCCGGATCTCGGTCGAGCCCGGGCGCGCCATCGTCGGCCCCACCGCGTTCACGCTGTACGAGGTCGGCACGATCAAGCCCCTGGAGGGGCTGCGGACCTACGTCAGCGTCGACGGCGGCATGTCGGACAACATCCGCACCGCGCTGTACGACGCCGAGTACAGTGTCGCGCTCGTCTCCCGCACCTCCGACGCCGAACCCATGCTGGTCCGGGTCGTCGGCAAGCACTGCGAGAGTGGCGACATCGTGGTCAAGGACGCGTTCCTGCCCGCCGACCTGGCCCCCGGCGACCTGATCGCCGTCCCCGCCACCGGCGCGTACTGCCGATCCATGGCCAGCAACTACAACCACGCACTGCGCCCGCCGGTCGTCGCGGTCCGCGACGGAGAGGCACGCGCCATCGTCCGGCGCGAGACGGAGGAAGATCTCCTGAGCCTCGATGTCGGCTGATGAAATAGTTATCTCAGGATCCGGACAGGGGGGGAGGAACCCCCGTCCGGTGAGTGAGACTGGTCCCCAATGAGCATGTATGAGAAACGAGGTCGGATGATGCGTACGCGTCCGCTGAAGGTGGCGCTGCTGGGCTGTGGTGTGGTCGGCTCAGAGGTGGCGCGCATCATGACGACGCACGCCGACGACCTCGCGGCGCGCATCGGCGCGCCCGTCGAGCTCGCCGGCGTGGCCGTCCGCCGGCCCTCGAAGGTGCGTGAGGGCATCGATCCCGCACTGATCACCACCGACGCCACCGCGCTCGTGCGGCGCGGCGACATCGACGTCGTCATCGAGGTCATCGGGGGCATCGAACCGGCCCGGGCACTCATCACCACCGCCTTCGAGAACGGCGCGAGCGTCGTCTCCGCCAACAAGGCGCTGCTCGCCGAGGACGGTGCGGCCCTGCACGCCGCCGCCGAGAAGTACGGCCGCGACCTGTATTACGAGGCCGCCGTCGCCGGGGCCATCCCGCTCGTGCGGCCGCTGCGCGAGTCGCTCGCCGGGGACAAGGTCAACCGGGTGCTCGGCATCGTGAACGGCACGACCAACTTCATCCTCGACAAGATGGACACCAGCGGCGCCGGCTACTCCGAGGCGCTCGACGAGGCCACCGCACTCGGCTACGCCGAGGCCGACCCGACCGCCGACGTCGAGGGCTTCGACGCCGCCGCGAAGGCCGCGATCCTCGCCGGGATCGCCTTCCACACGCGCGTGAAGATCGGCGACGTGCACCGCGAGGGCATCACCGAGGTCACCGCCGCCGACATCGCGTCCGCCCGCCGGATGGGCTGCACGGTCAAGCTGCTGGCCATCTGCGAGCGCGCCGCCGACGGGGCCTCCGTCACCGCCCGCGTCCACCCCGCGATGATCCCGCTCAGCCACCCGCTGGCCTCGGTCCGCGAGGCGTACAACGCGGTCTTCATCGAGGCCGACGCGGCCGGGCAGCTCATGTTCTACGGGCCCGGCGCCGGCGGTTCGCCGACCGCCTCCGCGGTCCTCGGCGACCTGGTCGCGGTCTGCCGCAACAAACTGGGCGAGGCCACCGGTCCCGGTGAGTCCGCCTACACGCGCCTGCCGGTCAGCCCCATGGGCGAGGTCGTCACGCGCTACCACATCAGCCTCGACGTGGCCGACAAGCCGGGCGTGCTCGCCCAGGTCGCGACGGTCTTCGCCGAGCAGGGCGTATCGATCGATACCGTCCGCCAGCAGGGAAAGGACGGCGAGGCGTCCCTCGTCGTTGTCACCCACCGCGCGCCCGACGCCGCCCTCTCCGGGACCGTCGAAGCGCTGCGCAAGCTCGACACCGTGCGCGGTGTCGCCAGCATCATGCGTGTTGAAGGGGAGTAAAGGACCCATGACCAGCAAGGGCACCCACCAGTGGCGCGGCATCATCGAGGAGTACCGGGACCGCCTTCCGGTCACGGCTACGACGCAGGTCGTCACGCTTCGTGAGGGCGGTACGCCGCTCGTTCCGGCGCAGGTCCTCTCCGAGCGCACGGGCTGCGAGGTGCACCTCAAGGTCGAGGGCGCCAACCCCACCGGTTCGTTCAAGGACCGGGGCATGACCATGGCCATCACCCGGGCCAAGGAGGAGGGGGCGAAGGCCGTCATCTGCGCCTCCACCGGCAACACCTCGGCCTCCGCCGCGGCGTACGCCGTGCGCGCGGGGATGGTCTGCGCCGTCCTCGTACCGCAGGGCAAGATCGCGCTCGGCAAGATGGGCCAGGCGCTCGTGCACGGCGCCAAGATCCTCCAGGTCGACGGCAACTTCGACGACTGCCTGACCCTGGCCCGCTCGCTCTCGGACAACTACCCGGTGGCTCTGGTCAATTCGGTCAACCCGGTCCGTATCGAAGGCCAGAAGACCGCCGCGTTCGAGATCGTCGACGCGCTCGGCGACGCCCCCGACATCCACGTACTGCCGGTCGGCAACGCGGGCAACATCACCGCGTACTGGAAGGGGTACACCGAGTACGCCGGTGACGCCGTCTCGACCCGTTCCCCGCGCATGTGGGGCTTCCAGGCCTCCGGCTCCGCGCCCATCGTGCGCGGCGAGGTCGTCAAGGACCCGTCGACCATCGCCACCGCGATCCGCATCGGCAACCCGGCCTCCTGGGACTACGCCCTCGCCGCACGCGACGAGTCGGGCGGCTGCATCGACGAGGTGACGGACCGGCAGATCCTGTCGGCGTACCGGCTGTTGGCCTCCCAGGAGGGCGTCTTCGTGGAGCCCGCCTCGGCCGCGTCCGTCGCCGGCCTGCTCAAGGCCGCCGAAGAGGGCAAGGTCGACCCCGGTCAGCGCATCGTCTGCACGGTCACCGGCAACGGCCTCAAAGATCCCGACTGGGCCGTCGCGGGCGCGCCGCAGCCGGTCACGGTCCCGGTCGACGCGGTCGCCGCCGCCGAGAAGCTCGGACTCGTCTGACCCGGTCCCGGGCCGGCCGCGGCCGAGCGCCGCGGCCGGCCCGGGCAACCACGACAACCGGCTCAACCAGCCCCTTTCCGGGGCGGAGAGCGCATGAGAGGCAGGCGACACGCATCGTGCGCCTCCTGTGCGCCCTATGTCGCCACAGAACCTTCCTTCGATAAGCTGTACCCCATCCGCCCGGCATCCGCCCGCCGGACCGCCAGGCCTGCGGTCCCCGTCGTGGCCGTCGGGCCGGCCGCCGGACTCCCGCACCGTCTCGGAGTCCTCCGCCCGCACCGCCGCGACCCCGCCGTCCGCACCCGCCCATCACCCCCGCCCCCAACGCCCCGCCGCCGCAGAGCCACCCGCACTGCATCCCCGCCGCCTTACAAGGAGTGGTCCGACCGATGGCCGGTCCCGCGTTCCGAGCCGCCGCCGTCAGGGTGCGCGTCCCCGCAACCAGCGCCAACCTGGGCCCGGGTTTCGACGCCCTCGGCCTCTCGCTGGGGCTGTACGACGACGTCGTCGTCCGGGTCGCCGACTCCGGGCTGCACATCGACATCGCAGGTGAGGGCAGCCAGACGCTGCCCCGCGACGAGAGTCACCTGCTCGTCCGCTCCCTGCGCACCGCGTTCGACCTGCTCGGCGGCCAGCCCCGCGGGCTGGAGATCGTCTGCGCCAACCGCATCCCGCACGGCCGCGGCCTCGGTTCCTCCTCCGCGGCCATCTGCGCCGGAATCGTCGCCGCCCGCGCCGTGACGACCGGTGGCGACGCCCGCCTCGACGACGCGGCCCTGCTGGAGCTGGCGACCGAGATCGAGGGACACCCCGACAACGTCGCGGCCTGTCTGCTCGGCGGATTCACCCTCGCCTGGATGGACGGCGGCGCGGCCCGGGCGATCAGGATGGACCCCGCGGAATCCGTCGTCCCGGTGGTCTTCGTCCCCGGGCGCCCGGTGCTCACCGAGACGGCGCGCGGCCTGCTCCCGCGCACCGTCCCGCACGTCGACGCGGCCCTCAACGCCGGCCGGGCGGCCCTGCTCGTCGAGGCCCTGACCCGCCGCCCGGAGCTGCTGCTCGCCGCCACCGAGGACCGGATCCACCAGGAATACCGGGGTCCCGCCATGCCGGAGAGCGTGGAACTGGTCAACCGTCTGCGCGCCGACGGCGTGCCCGCGGTCATCTCCGGTGCGGGGCCCACGGTTCTCGCGCTGACGGAGGAAGGCTCGGCCGACAAGGTCGCCCGACTGGCGGGGGAGGGCTGGGCGGCGAACCGGCTGGCCCTCGACGCGACGGGCGCCAGTGTGCTGCCGCTGGCCGCGTAACCGCATGTGATTACCGGTGAGCGAGAGGGGGAATGTTTGTTGGAGCCGGTAGTGTTAACCTCAAGTCTGCAATCGACGTCGTTGAGGCGCGTTGCTTCGTGTCCCCCTCCGGGACCACCATTCTTCCGGGAGCCTCCCCAACTGCCTGAGCAGCCTGCCTGAGCAGTTTCGAGCACGCTCCGGAACCGGCACGACACCCCTCGCTCGTCCAGGAGTGGGCCGAGCAGGGGGATCTCGCGCCGGACCCCGCACGTTCATCTCTCCGCCGTACACCCGGCGGACCACCGCCCCGGCAAGGTCCGCGATCCAGCAAGATCAACAGACCGCTGTCGGACAGCACAACCGGTCGCCGAGCCAGAAGGCCGACGTCCGCTCCAGGGAAGGACCCTTCGTGAGCGACACCACCGATCTGATGGGCGTGACTGCCGACAAGAGCGTCGACAGCGCCGCGCCCGCCGAAGGTGCTGCCACTGGCACCACCGCACGGCGCCGCCGCTCCGGCACCGGCCTCGAGGGCATGGTCCTGGCCGAGCTGCAGCAGGTCGCGTCCGGCCTCGGCATCAGGGGCACTGCGCGGATGCGCAAGAGTCAGCTGATCGAGGTCATCAAGGAGGCGCAGGCGGGTGGCGGATCCGCCGCCCCCAAGACCTCCTCCAAGGCCGCAGAGGCCCCCGCCGAGGCGGAGAGCAAGCCGAAGCGCCGCGCGACCTCGAAGGCGCGCACCGGGGACGAGGCCGCCGCCGGCGCCGCCGAGAAGGACGCGGCCCAGCAGCAGATCGACATCCCCGGCCAGCCGGCCAGCGACGACCAGCCCGCGGGCGAGCGTCGTCGCCGTCGTGCGACCGCGCAGGCGGGCAGCCCCGACACCAAGACCGAGGCGAAGACCGAGGTCAAGGCCAAGGCGGAGCCCCAGGCCGAGCAGAAGACCGAGGAGCGGGCCGAGCCCAAGGGTGACGCCAAGGGCGACGCGAAGGGCGACGCCAAGGCCGAGGCCGCCGCCGACACGGCCGAGGGCCGTCGCGGTGACCGTCGCGACCGCGGTGAGCGGGGCGACCGGGGTGAGCGCGGCGAGCGCCGTGAGCGTCAGCGCGACCGCCGCGGCAAGGGCGACGACCAGGGCCAGCAGGGCGGCGGCGGGCAGCGCCCGCAGCGCCAGGGCCAGGGCCAGCAGAACCGTGACAACGGTCCGCAGGACGACTTCGACGACGAGGCGGGCGGCCGTCGCGGCCGTCGGGGCCGCTACCGCGACCGCCGCGGCCGTCGCGGGCGCGACGACTTCGCCAGCGATGTGCAGGTCGCCGACGACGACGTCCTGATCCCCGTCGCGGGCATCCTGGACATCCTCGACAACTACGCGTTCATCCGGACCTCCGGCTACCTGCCGGGCCCGAACGACGTGTACGTCTCGCTCGCCCAGGTCCGCAAGAACGGCCTGCGCAAGGGCGACCACGTCACCGGCGCGGTGCGCCAGCCCAAGGACGGCGAGCGGCGCGAGAAGTTCAACGCGCTGGTCCGCCTCGACTCGGTCAACGGCATGGCCCCGGAGTCGGGCCGCGGCCGCCCCGAGTTCCAGAAGCTGACGCCGCTCTACCCGCAGGACCGGCTCCGCCTGGAGACCGACTCCAACATCCTGACGACGCGGATCATCGACCTGGTGGCCCCGATCGGCAAGGGGCAGCGCGGGCTCATCGTGGCTCCGCCGAAGACCGGCAAGACCATGATCCTGCAGGCCATCGCCAACGCGATCACGGTCAACAGCCCCGAGTGCCACCTGATGGTCGTCCTGGTCGACGAGCGTCCGGAAGAGGTCACCGACATGCAGCGGTCGGTGAAGGGCGAGGTCATCTCCTCGACCTTCGACCGTCCCGCCGAGGACCACACCACCGTCGCCGAGCTGGCCATCGAGCGCGCCAAGCGCCTCGTCGAGCTGGGTCACGACGTGGTCGTCCTGCTCGACTCGATCACCCGCCTGGGCCGCGCGTACAACCTCGCGGCGCCGGCCTCCGGCCGTATCCTCTCCGGTGGTGTCGACTCGACCGCGCTCTACCCCCCGAAGCGCTTCTTCGGCGCCGCGCGCAACATCGAGGACGGCGGCTCGCTGACCATCCTGGCCACCGCGCTCGTCGAGACCGGCTCGCGCATGGACGAGGTGATCTTCGAGGAGTTCAAGGGCACCGGCAACATGGAGCTCAAGCTCGACCGGAAGCTCTCGGACAAGCGCATCTTCCCGGCGGTGGACGTCGACGCGTCCTCCACCCGTAAGGAAGAGATCCTGCTCGGCACCGACGAGCTGGCGGTCGTCTGGAAGCTGCGCCGGGTGCTGCACGCGCTCGACCAGCAGCAGGCGATCGAGCTCCTCCTGGACCGGATGAAGAAGACCCAGTCCAACGCGGAGTTCCTGCTCCAGATCCAGAAGACGACGCCGGGCAGCGGAAACGGCAACGACTGACCGGCCGGACATCGGCACAGTCCCTCTCGGAGGACTCCGTTTCGCCGTCTCCGAGTGCTCCGTCTCCGAGGGCTTCTGTCTCCGAGGACTGCGCCCCCTCACTCCGGTGAGGGGGCGCAGTCCTTTTCCGCGACCCGTCCGTCACCACGACGCACCGCCGCCGCCCCGGCCGCCGCCGGCCGGCCCGAGACCTTGACCACACCGGACCCGGCCTCCACCGCGTCGGCCGCACCGCGGCACCGAGCACGAAACCCCAGGTGAACGCCGCCTCGCGACCCGTTCGCCCGAGCGTCCTGTGGCCCCCGTCCTCCGACCGGGGCCACAGACGCGTGTGCAACCCTTCTTGCTGCTTCGGCCGTCCCTCCGGAGGAGGCCGACCGCGCGTGGAAGACCACGGCAGGGGGCACACGGGCAACAGGAGTGACGAGGAGACGCGTGAGCGAGCAGAGCAGGAGCACGGGCCGCCTGCGCGGCACCGGCAGCCGACGGAGGAAGCCGACCCGCCGGCACCGTGCCAAGGTCGTCGCGGCCTGGGCGGCGGCGGGAGTCGTGGTCGTCGGCGGGGCCGGACTCGGATACGCGTACCTGGCGCTCGACGGCAACCTCTCCAGCATCGACATCGACGCCAGGCTCGGCGCCGACCGCCCCGACGACGTGGACGACGGCTCGCAGGACATCCTGGTGCTGGGCTCCGACTCGCGCTCCGGCGACAACGGGAAGTACGGCGAGGACGAGGGCGCGGCCCGCTCCGACACGGCGATGGTCGTGCACGTCGACAAGGGCCACAAGTCCGCGAGCGTCGTCTCGATACCCCGCGACACCCTGATAGAGCGCCCCAGCTGCGCCAGTGACACGACGGGCGACCCGGTCGGCGCCGAACACCGGGCGATGTTCAACACCGCCTACGAAGTCGGTGGCCCCGCCTGCGCGGTGAAGACCGTCGAGTCGATGTCCGGCATCCGCATGGACCACTACCTGGAAGTCGACTTCACCGGCTTCAAGGAGCTCATCGACGAGCTCGGCGGCGTCGAGATCACCACGAAGACCGCGATCGACGACTCCAAGAGCCACCTCGACCTGGAGCCGGGCACCCACACGCTGAACGGCGAGGAGTCCCTCGGCCTCGTCCGTACGCGCAAGAGCGTCGGCGACGGCAGTGACCTCGGGCGCATCCAGCTCCAGCAGGCGTTCATCAAGGCGCTGATGGACCAGGCGAAGGACGTCGGGGTGTTCACCAGTCCCACCAAGCTCTACGGTCTCGCGGACGCCGCCACCAAGGCCGTCACCACCGACTCCGGACTCGGCTCCGTCAAGAAGCTCACCGGTTTCGCGGGCGGCCTCAAGGGTCTCGACGCCAAGAACGTCCACATGGTGACCCTGCCCGTGGAGTACGACCCGGCCGACCCGAACCGGGTCCTGCCGCAGGAGGAGGCCGGCCGGCAGGTCTGGGCCGCCCTCAAGCACGACCGGCCGATCCCCGCCTCCGCCACCGAGGAGTCGGCGGGCGACAAGGGCGACGCCGCGGAGATCGTCGAGTAGCCCGCCCCTCACGCTCCGTGCGCGCGCCGTAGGGGGGGAATACCTGCGCTCCGCCCCCGGTTTTGGGAGATACGGCCGGTCCTGGCAGACTGGTACGTCGGCCCCGGTTCACGGCCGCGCAATCCGCGCGGACGACCCGGCGCCCTCCCGAAACTAGGAGACACCTTGAAGCGCGACATCCACCCCGAGTACGTCGAGACGCAGGTCAGCTGCACCTGCGGTGCGTCGTTCACCACCCGGAGCACCATCGACAGCGGCAACATCCGCGCCGACGTCTGCTCCGAGTGCCACCCGTTCTACACGGGCAAGCAGAAGATCCTCGACACCGGCGGCCGCGTGGCCCGCTTCGAGGCCCGCTTCGGCAAGGCTGCCGGCTCCGCCAGCAAGTAGCGAGCCACTGCGCCGGTTCACGGCGCCCTCTTCCCGGGGGGCGTCGGAACCGGCGTTTTTTCCGGTCGGGTGCCCGGGGGAGCCCCCGCCGGACGCCCCACCGGGCAGTACGCCCTCCAGCAGGCCCGCAGACGCACACCCAACCAGGAGCCCCCGAATGTTCGAGGCGGTCGAGGAACTGATCGGTGAACACACCGGTCTTGAGAAGAAGCTCGCCGACCCGTCGGTCCACGCCGACCAGGCCAACGCGCGCAAGCTGAACAAGCGCTACGCGGAGCTGACCCCGATCGTCTCCACGTACCGGACCTGGAAGCAGACCGGCGAGGACATCGAGACCGCCCGCGAGTACGCCGCGGACGACCCCGACTTCGCCGCCGAGGTCAAGGACCTGGAGAAGCAGCGCGAAGAGCTCACCGAGAAGCTCCGCCTCCTCCTCGTCCCCCGCGACCCCAGCGACGACAAGGACGTGCTCCTGGAGATCAAGGCGGGCGCCGGAGGCGACGAGTCCGCCCTGTTCGCGGGCGACCTGCTGCGCATGTACCTGCGCTACGCCGAGCGCGTCGGCTGGAAGACCGAGATCATCGACTCCACCGAGTCCGAGCTCGGCGGCTACAAGGACGTCCAGGTCGCCGTGAAGACCAAGGGCGGCAACGGCGCCACCGAGCCCGGCCAGGGCGTCTGGGCCCGGATGAAGTACGAGGGCGGCGTGCACCGTGTGCAGCGCGTGCCCTCCACCGAGTCCCAGGGCCGCATCCACACCTCCGCCGCGGGCGTGCTCGTCACCCCCGAGGCCGAGGAGGTCGACGTCGAGATCCACGCCAACGACCTGCGCATCGACGTCTACCGCTCCTCGGGCCCCGGCGGCCAGTCCGTCAACACGACCGACTCCGCCGTCCGCATCACGCACCTGCCCACCGGCGTCGTCGCCTCCTGCCAGAACGAGAAGAGCCAGCTCCAGAACAAGGAGCAGGCCATGCGCATCCTGCGCTCCCGGCTGCTGGCCGCCGCCCAGGAGGCCGCCGAGCAGGAGGCCTCCGACGTACGCCGCAGCCAGGTCCGCACCGTCGACCGCTCCGAGAAGATCCGGACGTACAACTTCCCCGAAAACCGCATCTCGGACCACCGCGTCGGCTTCAAGGCGTACAACTTGGACCAGGTGCTCGACGGAGAGCTGGACGCCGTCATCCAGGCATGCGTCGACGCCGACTCCGCCGCCAAGCTCGCCAACGCGTAAGCGACCCGCCCGCCCCGCACACCCGTAACCCGTACGGAGAACCGCGATGAACCTGCTGCTCGCCGAGGTGGCCCAGGCCACCCAGCGGCTGGCCGACGCCGGTGTCCCCTCACCGCGATTCGACGCCGAGGAACTCGCGGCCTTCGTCCACGGGGTGAAGCGGGGCGCGCTGCACACGGTGCCCGACACGGACTTCGACGCCCGGTACTGGGAGACGATCGCCCGCCGCGAGGCCCGCGAACCGCTCCAGCACATCACCGGCCGCGCCTTCTTCCGCTACCTGGAGCTCCAGGTCGGACCCGGCGTCTTCGTGCCCCGCCCGGAGACCGAGTCCGTCGTCGGCTGGGCCATAGACGCGGTGCGCGCGATGGACGTCGTCGAACCCGTCGTCGTCGACCTGTGCACGGGGTCGGGCGCCATCGCGCTCGCCATGGCGCAGGAGGTCCCCCGCTCCCGTGTGCACGCCGTGGAGCTGTCCGAGGACGCGCTCAGGTGGACGCGGAAGAACGCCGAGGGGTCCAGGGTCACCGTGCACAAGGGAGACGCCCTGAGCGCCCTTCCCGAGCTCGACGGCCAGGTCGACCTGGTCATCTCCAACCCGCCGTACATCCCGCTCACCGAGTGGGAGTACGTCGCCCCCGAGGCCCGCGACCACGACCCGGAGATGGCCCTGTTCTCCGGCGAGGACGGCCTCGACACCATCCGCGGCATCGAACGCACCGCCCACCGTCTGCTGCGCCCCGGCGGCCTCGTCGTCATCGAGCACGCCGACACCCAGGGCGGCCAGGTGCCGTGGATCTTCACCGAGGAGCGGGGCTGGGCGGACGCCGCCGACCACCCCGACCTCAACAAGCGGCCCCGGTTCGCGACCGCCCGCAAGGCCATGCCGTGACCGGCGCCCGGCACCACCACCCGTACCCGTACCCGCTCCAGGAGGCCGGCTGATGGCTCGGCGATACGACTGCAACGACGCCACCGACCGGACCACGGGTCTGCGCGAGGCCGCATCGGCCGTCCGCCGGGGCGAACTGGTCGTGCTGCCCACCGACACCGTGTACGGGATCGGTGCGGACGCCTTCACCTCGGAGGCCGTCGCGGACCTGCTGGACGCCAAGGGCCGGGGCCGCAACATGCCCACCCCCGTCCTCATCGGCTCGCCCAACACCCTGCACGGCCTGGTCACCGACTTCTCCGAGGACGCCTGGGAGCTCGTCGACGCCTTCTGGCCCGGCGCCCTCACCCTCGTCGCCAAGCACCAGCCCTCCCTCCAGTGGGACCTCGGCGACACCCGCGGCACCGTCGCCATCCGGATGCCCCTGCACCCGGTCGCCATCGAGCTGCTGACCGAGGTCGGCCCGATGGCCGTCTCCAGCGCCAACCTCACCGGGCACCCCTCGCCCGAGGACTGCGACGCCGCCCAGGGCATGCTCGGCGACTCCGTCTCCGTCTACCTCGACGGCGGCCCGACGCCCGGCATCGTGCCGTCCTCGATCGTCGACGTCACCGGTGCCACCCCGGTCCTGCTGCGCGCCGGCGCCCTCTCCGCGGAGGAGCTGCGCAAGGTGGTCCCCGACCTCGAGGTGGCCAATTGACCGCCCCCGAGGGGCGTGGCATAGCGGGGCGGACCGACACCTTCCGCATCCTCCACGTCAGCACCGGCAACGTCTGCCGCTCACCGATCACCGAGCGGCTGACCCGCCATGCCCTGGTGGACCGGCTCGGCGACCCGCTCAGTGGCGGCCTCGTCGTGGAGAGCGCGGGCACCTGGGGCCACGAGGGCGCGCCCATGGAGGCCAACGCCGAGATCGTCCTCGCCGACTTCGGCGCGGACGCCACCGGCTTCGTCGGCCGCGAGCTGCTGGACGAGCACGTGATCCGCGCCGACCTGGTCCTCACCGCCACCCGCGACCACCGCGCCCAGGTCATCTCCATGGGCCACTCCGCGGGCCTGCGCACCTTCACGCTCAAGGAGTTCACCCGGCTGGTGCGCGCCATCGACCCGGCCACCCTGCCGGACCCGCGTGACGAGGGTGTCGTCGAGCGCGCCCGCGCCCTGGTGCGCGCCGCCGCCGCGCTGCGCGGCTGGCTGCTGGCCCCGACCGCCGACGCGGACGAGGTCTACGACCCCTACGGCGCCCCCATCACCTTCTTCCGCTCCATCGGCGACGAGATCAACCAGGCGCTCGACCCCGTCGTCACCGCGCTCACCGGCGTACGCGCCCCGCACTGACGGGGCGTGCGCACGCCCTGCCTGGCGCGGGTGCGCCGACCGGCGTACGGCGCCCCGTGACAGCGGGCACGGCGCCCGGCCCCGGCCTACATTGGAGCTGACACCGGCACCCCTCGCCGGCGCACCCACCTCCAGGCCCGGAGCCTTCCCATGCCGGTCACCTCTCCCGCCGCACCCGCAGCCGTGCCGCCCGCGCCCGACGCCCTGCCCCAGGACCCCGGCGCCCTGCTCCGCGGGGACCCGGAGGTCGCGGGGGTGCTGCTGGCGGAGACCCGCAGACAGGCCACCACCCTCCAGCTGATCGCCGCCGAGAACTTCCAGTCGCCCGCGGTCCTCGCGGCCCTGGGCTCCCCGCTCGCCAACAAGTACGCCGAGGGGTACCCGGGCGCCCGCCACCACGGCGGCTGCGAGCAGGCGGACGCCGCCGAACGCATCGCGGTCCGCCGGGCCACCGCCCTCTTCGGCGCCGAACACGCCAACGTGCAGCCGCACTCCGGCTCCTCGGCCGTCCTCGCCGCCTACGCCGCGCTGCTGCGCCCGGGCGACACGGTGCTCGCGATGGGACTCCCGTACGGGGGACACCTCACCCATGGGGCGCCGGGCAACTTCTCCGGCCGCTGGTTCGACTTCGCCGGTTACGGGGTGGACCCCGACACCGGGCTCATCGACTACACCCGGCTCCGCGCCCTGGCCCGCGCCCGCCGCCCCAAGGCGATCGTCTGCGGCTCGATCTCCTACCCCCGACACCCCGACTACGAGCTGTTCCGGGAGATCGCCGACGAGGCGGGCGCGTACCTGATCGTGGACGCCGCCCACCCGATGGGGCTGATCGCCGGAGGAGCAGCGCCGAGCCCGGTCCCGTACGCCGACGTGGTCTGCGCCACCACGCACAAGGTGCTGCGCGGGCCGCGCGGCGGCATGATCCTGTGCGGCGCGGAGTTGGCCGGGCGGATCGACCGGGCGGTGTTCCCGTTCACGCAGGGCGGTGCGCAGATGCACACGGTGGCGGCGAAGGCGGTCGCGTTCGGGGAGGCGGCCACCCCGGCGTACGCCCTCTACGCCCACCAGGTCGTCGACCGTGCCCGGGTGCTCGCCGCCGGCCTGGCGGCGGAGGGCTTCGAGGTGACCACGGGCGGCACGGACACCCACATCGTCGTCGCGGACCCGGCCCCGCTCGGCGTCGACGGCCACACCGCCCGGGAGCGGCTGGCGGCGGCCGGTATGGTCCTGGACACCTGCGCACTGCCGTACGGGGACGGCCGGGGCATCCGCCTGGGCACCGCCGCCGTCACCACGCAGGGGATGGACGACGGGGACATGGCCCGTATCGCGGCCCTGTTCGGAGCGGCCGTGCGGGAGCCGGGCGATGTGAGCCCGATCGCGGCGGAGGTCCGTGCACTGGCCGCGCGCAATCCGCCGTACCGGGGGTAGCGGAGCCCGCGGTACCCGGAGCGTCGGACTCCGCGGTATCCGGGGCACACGAACCCTGTGCAACCATCACCCGTACCGTGGAGTCCTTGTTTCAGAGACTAGGGTGTGGTTTTTGGATGGCCGGCGAGTTCTGTGGGGCAGCCCGTGCGTGATTACCTGCTGACGCTCTGTGTTACGGCGGCGGTGACCTATCTGCTGACCGGACCGGTGCGTAAGTTCGCCATCGCGGTCGGGGCGATGCCCGCGATCCGTGCGCGTGACGTCCACCGCGAGCCGACACCCCGGCTCGGTGGGATCGCCATGTTCGGCGGACTGTGCGCGGGGCTCATCGTCGCCGACCACCTCTACAACCTGAACAGCGTCTTCGAACTCTCCAACGAGCCGAGAGCCCTGCTCTCCGGCGCCGCGCTCATCTGGCTGATCGGCGTCCTGGACGACAAGTTCGAGATCGACGCCCTGATCAAGCTCGGCGGCCAGATGATCGCCGCCGCCGTCATGGTGATCCAGGGTCTGACGATCCTGTGGTTGCCGATCCCCGGCGTCGGCACGGTCGCCCTGACCCAGTGGCAGGGCACGCTGCTCACGGTGGCGCTGGTCGTCATCACGATCAACGCGGTCAACTTCGTCGACGGCCTGGACGGGCTCGCGGCGGGCATGGTGTGCATCGCGTCGGCGGCGTTCTTCCTGTACGCGTACCGCCTCTGGTACGGGTACGGGATCGAGGCGGCGGCCCCCGCGACCCTGTTCGCGGCGATCCTGATGGGCATGTGCCTCGGCTTCCTGCCGCACAACATGCACCCCGCGCGGATCTTCATGGGCGACTCGGGCTCGATGCTGATCGGCCTGGTGCTGTCGGCGGGCGCGATCTCGATCACGGGGCAGGTCGACCCGGACCTCATGAAGCTCTTCGAGGGCAGCGAGCGCGAGGCCACCCACGCCCTGCTGCCGGTCTTCATCCCGCTGGTGCTGCCGCTGACGATCATCGCGATCCCGGCCGCCGACCTGGTCCTCGCCATCGTCCGGCGCACCTGGAACGGCCAGTCGCCGTTCGCCGCCGACCGGGGCCACCTGCACCACCGGCTGCTGGAGATCGGCCACTCGCACAGCCGGGCCGTGCTGATCATGTACTTCTGGTCGGCTCTCATCGCCTTCGGCGCCGTCGGCTACTCGGTGCACTCGGCCTCGATGTGGATCGTCTTCGTCATCATGGCGTCGAGCGCGGTGGGCCTCGTCCTGCTGCTGATGCCGCGCTTCACCCCGCGCGCCCCGCACTGGGCCAACCGCTTCGTGCCGCCCCGCTACCGCCACCGGTCGGCGGAGGAGGATTCCACCCTCCCGTACGGGGAGGAGCCGGCGACCGTGACCTCCGGAGCCCAACTGGGCCCGGGGGACGCCAGGATGGACGAGGAGGCCGACGAGCGGGCTCCCGTGGCGGTCGGAGTGTCCGGCGTCAACGGCGCTACCGCGATCGGCGCTCGTTCGCGGTTCCCTGATCACCACTCGATCGACTCCTCGCGCTGAAGATTCGGAACTCAGGGCGCATTACCAGACATTGCGACCTCTTGTCGTGCTCACACGCACGGATTAGCTCTCATGTGTGACAGTTGGCACACCTTTGAGGTAAAGACCTCATCAAATAGTTTGTGATACCGTTCACGAGACCCGGTGACGGAGCCGAAGGACCCTGGTAGGACGGTCCATTGGCCCGAAAATCCGCCTCGCGGACCGGGCCTACGCTCGTCCATGACGACGCCCCATTCCTCCCCTCAGACCAGTGGAGCTGCCGCCATGCAGTCCGACATGCGCGAAGTGCTGCGCATCGCCGTCCCCACCGCCGCGGTGGGCGCCATCGCCACGCTTGTCGGCGGGCTGCTCGCCGGTGGCGAGGGGGCGATCGGTGCCGCGGTGGGCTGCGTGGTCGTGATCGTCTTCATGGCGCTCGGGCTGCTGGCGCTCAACTGGGTCGGCAAGACCATGCCTCACCTGTTCCAGGGTATGGGGCTGATGATTTACTCGGCTCAGCTCGTGCTCCTGCTCATCTTCATCCTGAGCATCAGGAACACCTCGCTCTTCGACCTTCAGGTCTTCGCCCTCTCGCTGGTCGCGGCCGTCATCACGTGGATCACCACGCAGGCCGTGCTGCACTCCCGGAGCAAGACCCTCTACGTCGACCCCGAGGCGGACGCCCGGAACCGTCCGGGCGGACCTGGGGGAGATCGTGATGAGTAGGGGCGGAATAAAGCCATGTTCGACGTGCTGCTATCGTCCGATCTCGGTTGCGGTAGTGCGAGCGCGGGCAACAAGGCGGTCGCTTGATTCATCGCGAGGCTTCGGGCCCGGCCGCCGCCTCCTCACCGTAAGAACCAGTCCGGTGCCGACCTGCGGCCACCCGCCGCTCCGACACAACGAGGTAGCCGCATCCATGCGCCATGCAGAAGGAGCTCTTGGTGACTGACGCCCAGACGCTCGCCTTCGAGACGAACTGCCACCTGTTCAAGGACTGCGGGTTCCAAGCTCCCAGTGTGTGGTCGTTCATCTTCGACCCGCTCTTCACTGTCGGGTCTGTCGAGTTCAACAAGCCCATGTTGCTCGCGATCATCGGAACCTTCGCGATCCTGGCCTTCTTCTGGGCCGGCTTCTCGAAGCCGAAGGTCGTCCCGGGCAAGCTGCAGATGGTCGCCGAGGCGCTGTACGACTTCGTCCACCGAGGTATCGCCAAGGAGGTCATCGGCAAGAAGGGCGAGCCCTTCGTTCCGCTGCTGGTCTCCCTGTTCTTCTTCGTCTGGATCCTGAACCTCTGGGCCCTCATCCCGCTCGCCCAGTTCCCGGTCAGCTCCGTCATCGCCTACCCCGTCGGCCTCGCGCTGGTGGTCTGGGTCACGTACATGACGGTGACGTTCCGGTCGAACGGATTCGTCGGAGGCATCCGCAACCTCTGCGTCCCGAGCGGTCTGCCCAAGCCGATCTACGTGCTGCTGACGCCGCTGGAGTTCATCTCCAACGTCATCGTCCGCCCGTTCACGCTTGCTGTCCGACTCTTCGCGAACATGTTCGCGGGCCACATCCTGATCCTGATCTTCACGATCGCCACCTGGTACATGCTCGGCACCGTCCTGGGCACGGTCTACGCCGGCGCGTCGTTCATCATGACGCTCGTCATCACCGTGTTCGAGATGTTCATCCAGGCCCTTCAGGCCTACGTGTTCACCGTGCTGACCGCCACGTACCTCTCCCAGGCGCTCGAAGAAGCCCACTGAGGACCTGCCGGCCCCCGGCTCCCGCCCTCAGATCCCCAGTCGCCCGGTGCGAAGACCATTTCCACCGGACCCACCAAGAGAAGGAACCACAGACATGTCTGCTGCTTTCGAGACCCTCGCGGCCGTGAACGGCAACGTCGGCACCATCGGCTACGGCCTCGCCGCGATCGGCCCCGGCATCGGCATCGGCATCATCTTCGGTAACGGTGTGCAGGCCATCGCCCGCCAGCCCGAGGCTGCCGGCCTCATCCGCCAGAACATGCTGCTCGGCTTCGCCGTCGTCGAGGCCCTGGCCCTGATCGGCTTCGTCGTTCCGTTCATCGTCAAGTGACGTTGTGGCTGTAGCCCCATTCGACGAAAGGTCCACCATGATGTACCTGGCAGCCGAGGAACCGCAGATGCCTCTGCTCCCGGTCTGGCCTGAAGTCGTCATCGGCTTGATCTGCTTCGGCATCGTCTTCTTCGTCTTCTCGAAGAAGCTGCTTCCGGTGATCAACAAGACCCTGGAAGAGCGCCGCGAGGCGATCGAGGGTGGCATCGAGAAGGCCGAAGCGGCTCAGACCGAGGCCCAGAGCGTCCTTGAGCAGTACAAGGCTCAGCTCGCCGAAGCCCGCCACGAGGCCGCCCGTCTGCGCCAGGAGGCGCAGGAGCAGGGTGCCGTCATCATCCAGGAGATGAAGGCGGAAGGTCAGCGGCAGCGCGAGGAGATCATCGCCGCCGGCCACACCCAGATCGAGGCCGACCGCAAGGCCGCTGCCTCGGCGCTGCGCCAGGACGTGGGCAAGCTCGCCACCGACCTGGCCGGCAAGCTCGTCGGCGAGTCCCTCCAGGACCACGCCCGGCAGAGTGGCACCGTCGACCGATTCCTCGACGAGCTCGAGGCGAAGGCCGAGGCCGCCCGATGAACAGCGCGAGCCGCGAAGCACTGGCTGCCGCACGCGAGCGTCTCGACGCGCTGACCGACAACACGTCGGTCGACGCGGCGAAGCTCGCCGAGGAGCTGGCATCGGTCACCGCGCTGCTCCACCGCGAAGTGTCCCTGCGCCGGGTCCTCACCGACCCGGCCCAGAGCGGCGAGAGCAAGGCCGAGCTGGCCGCGCGTCTGCTCGGCGGACAGGTCGGCGGCGAGACCATCGACCTGGTCTCCGGACTGGTGCGGTCCCGCTGGTCGCAGTCGCGTGACCTGGTGGACTCGGTCGAGGAACTGGCGAACACCGCAGACCTCACCGCGGCCCAGCGCGGCGGCCGCCTCGACGACGTCGAGGACGAGCTGTTCCGGTTCGGCCGGATCGTCGGCTCCGACAAGGAGCTGCGCTCCGCGCTCACCAGCCGTACGGCCACGGCGTCCGCCAAGGGCGAGCTGCTGCGCAGCCTGCTCGGCGGCAAGGCGCAGCCGGTCACCGAGCGGATCATCGTCCGCCTGGTCACCCAGCCCCGTGGACGTAGCCTGGAAGCAGGGCTGGACTCGCTGTCCAAGCTCGCCGCGGAGCGCCGGGACCGCATGGTCGCCGTCGTCACCTCGGCGGTGCCGCTCAGCGACCGGCAGAAGCAGCGCCTCGGCGACGCCCTGGCGAAGCTCTACGGCCGGCAGATGCACCTGAACCTGGACGTGGACCCCGCGGTCCTCGGCGGGATCTCGGTGCGCGTCGGTGACGAGATCATCAACGGCACCGTCGCGGAGCGCCTCGAAGAGGCGACCCGGCGCATGGCCGGCTGACACAGCGCAAGAACAAGCAAGACCAGCGGCCCGGTTGGGCCGTGCAGAAATTGCAGAAGATTCCTGGGGGTCGGCCCCCAGACCCCCTTAAGAAACTTCGGGCCCAACAAGGAGAGCAGGGAACCCAGATGGCGGAGCTCACGATCCGGCCGGAGGAGATCCGGGACGCACTGGATAACTTTGTCCAGTCGTACCAGCCGGACGCGGCCTCGCGCGAGGAGGTCGGTACGGTCAGCGTTGCCGGCGACGGCATCGCGAAGGTGGAGGGTCTTCCCTCCGCCATGGCGAACGAGCTGCTGAAGTTCGAGGACGGCACCCTCGGTCTCGCCCTCAACCTCGAGGAGCGCGAGATCGGTGCGATCGTCCTCGGCGAGTTCAGCGGTATCGAGGAGGGCCAGCCGGTGCAGCGCACCGGTGAGGTGCTCTCCGTCGGCGTCGGCGAGGGTTACCTCGGCCGCGTCGTCGACCCGCTCGGCAACCCGATCGACGGTCTCGGCGAGATCGAGACCGACAGCCGCCGCGCCCTCGAGCTGCAGGCCCCTGGCGTCATGGTCCGTAAGTCGGTGCACGAGCCGATGCAGACCGGCTACAAGGCCGTCGACGCCATGGTGCCGATCGGCCGCGGCCAGCGTCAGCTGATCATCGGCGACCGTCAGACGGGTAAGACCGCGCTGGCCGTCGACACGATCATCAACCAGCGCGACAACTGGCGCTCGGGCGACGTGAACAAGCAGGTGCGCTGCATCTACGTCGCCATCGGTCAGAAGGGTTCCACCATCGCCTCCGTGCGTGGTGCGCTCGAAGAGGCCGGTGCGCTGGAGTACACGACCATCGTCGCCGCCCCGGCGTCCGACCCGGCCGGCTTCAAGTACCTGGCCCCGTACACCGGTTCGGCCATCGGCCAGCACTGGATGTACGACGGCAAGCACGTCCTGATCATCTTCGACGACCTCTCGAAGCAGGCCGACGCCTACCGCGCCGTGTCCCTGCTGCTGCGCCGCCCGCCGGGCCGCGAGGCCTACCCGGGTGACGTCTTCTACCTGCACTCGCGTCTGCTGGAGCGCTGCGCCAAGCTCTCCGACGAGATGGGCGCCGGTTCGATGACGGGCCTCCCGATCGTCGAGACCAAGGCGAACGACGTGTCGGCGTTCATTCCGACCAACGTCATCTCCATCACCGACGGCCAGTGCTTCCTGGAGTCCGACCTGTTCAACGCGGGTCAGCGTCCGGCGCTCAACGTCGGTATCTCGGTCTCCCGAGTCGGTGGCTCCGCCCAGCACAAGGCCATGAAGCAGGTCTCCGGCCGGCTTCGCGTGGACCTCGCCCAGTACCGCGAGCTGGAGGCGTTCGCCGCCTTCGGTTCCGACCTGGACGCGGCCTCGAAGGCCTCGCTGGAGCGCGGTAAGCGCATGGTCGAGCTGCTGAAGCAGCCGCAGTACGCCCCGTTCCCGATGGAGGAGCAGGTCGTCTCGGTCTGGGCCGGCACCACGGGCAAGATGGACGACGTCCCGGTCGAGGACATCCGTCGCTTCGAGAGCGAGCTGCTGGAGTTCCTGCGCCGTGAGCGCAAGGACCTCCTGACCAGCATCGCCGAGGGCGGCAAGATGTCCGACGACACGCTGCAGTCGATCGCCGACGCGATCGCCGCCTTCAAGCAGCAGTTCGAGACCTCGGACGGCAAGCTCCTGGGCGAGGGCTGATCGATGGGCGCTCAGCTTCGCGTTTACAAGCGCCGCATCCAAGCCGTCACCGCGACCAAGAAGATCACCAAGGCGATGGAGATGATCGCCGCCTCGCGCATCGTCAAGGCGCAGCGCAAGGTGGCGGCGTCCCAGCCGTACGCGACCGAGCTCACCCGTGCGGTGACCGCGGTGGCGACCGGCTCCAACGCCAAGCACCCGCTCACCACCGAGGTCGAGGTCCCGACCCGGGCCGCGGTCCTGCTCGTCACGAGCGACCGCGGTCTGGCCGGCGGCTACTCCTCCAACGCCATCAAGGCCGCGGAGCGACTGCGGGAGCGCCTTGCCTCCGAGGGCAAGGAGGTCGACACCTACATCGTCGGCCGCAAGGGTGTCGCGTACTACGGCTTCCGCGAGCGCAAGGTCGAGGACTCCTGGACCGGCTTCACCGACAACCCGGCGTACTCCGATGCCAAGAGCATCGCCGCCCCGTTGATCGCGGCCATCCAGAAGGACACGGCCGAGGGCGGCGTCGACGAGCTGCACATCGTCTTCACGGAATTCGTGTCGATGATGACGCAGAACGCGGTCGACGACCGGATGCTGCCGCTTTCGCTCGACGAGGTGGCGAAGGAGAGCACCCGCAAGGGTGAGATCCTTCCGCTGTTCGACTTCGAGCCGTCGGCCGAGGACGTCCTCGACGCCCTTCTGCCGCGCTACGTCGAGAGCCGCATCTACAACGCTCTGCTGCAGGCAGCCGCTTCCGAGCACGCTGCCCGCCGCCGCGCGATGAAGTCGGCCACCGACAACGCCGGGGACCTCATCAAGAGTCTGTCCCGGCTTGCCAACGCGGCCCGACAGGCCGAAATCACCCAGGAAATCAGCGAGATCGTCGGCGGTGCCAGTGCTCTGGCCGACGCGACCGCGGGGAGTGACAAGTAATGACGACGACAGTTGAGACGGCCGCTGCCACGGGCCGCGTCGCCCGGGTCATCGGCCCGGTCGTCGACGTGGAGTTCCCCGTCGACGCGATGCCGGAGATCTACAACGCCCTCCACGTCGAGGTCGCCGACCCGGCCGAGGACGGCGCCCGCAAGACGCTGACCCTGGAAGTCGCCCAGCACCTGGGCGACGGCGTGGTCCGCGCGATCTCGATGCAGCCCACCGACGGTCTGGTCCGCCAGGCCGCGGTGACCGACACGGGCACGGGCATCACCGTCCCCGTCGGTGACGTGACCAAGGGCAAGGTGTTCAACACCCTCGGTCAGATCCTGAACGAGCCGGAGGCCGAGGCGCAGATCACCGAGCGCTGGCCGATCCACCGCAAGGCCCCGGCCTTCGACCAGCTCGAGTCGAAGACCGAGATGTTCGAGACCGGCCTGAAGGTCGTCGACCTGCTGACCCCGTACGTCAAGGGCGGCAAGATCGGTCTGTTCGGTGGTGCGGGCGTCGGCAAGACGGTCCTCATCCAGGAAATGATCATGCGTGTGGCGAAGCTGCACGACGGTGTGTCGGTGTTCGCCGGTGTCGGTGAGCGCACCCGTGAGGGCAACGACCTCATCGACGAGATGACCGAGTCGGGCGTTCTGGACAAGACCGCGCTCGTCTTCGGCCAGATGGACGAGCCGCCGGGGACGCGTCTGCGCGTGGCCCTGTCCGCCCTGACCATGGCGGAGTACTTCCGCGATGTGCAGAAGCAGGACGTGCTGCTCTTCATCGACAACATCTTCCGCTTCACGCAGGCCGGCTCCGAGGTCTCCACGCTGCTCGGCCGCATGCCGTCCGCGGTGGGTTACCAGCCGACCCTGGCCGACGAGATGGGTGTGCTCCAGGAGCGCATCACCTCGACGCGTGGTCACTCGATCACCTCGATGCAGGCGATCTACGTCCCCGCGGACGACCTGACCGACCCGGCCCCGGCCACCACGTTCGCCCACCTCGACGCGACGACGGTTCTCTCCCGTCCGATCTCCGAGAAGGGCATCTACCCGGCCGTGGACCCGCTGGACTCCACGTCCCGCATCCTGGACCCGCGCTACATCTCGCAGGACCACTACGCCGCGGCCAGCCGCGTCAAGGGGATCCTCCAGAAGTACAAGGACCTCCAGGACATCATCGCGATCCTCGGTATCGACGAGCTGGGCGAGGAGGACAAGCTCGTTGTCCACCGTGCCCGTCGCGTCGAGCGCTTCCTGTCGCAGAACACCCACGCCGCCAAGCAGTTCACCGGCCTGGACGGTTCGGACGTGCCGCTCGACGAGTCGATCGCCGCGTTCAACGCGATCTGCGACGGGGACTACGACCACTTCCCCGAGCAGGCGTTCTTCATGTGCGGTGGCCTGGACGACCTCAAGGCCAAGGCCAAGGAGCTCGGCGTCTCCTGAGCCTCCGGCTCACCGAGGGGGGTGGGTGTGTCCCGCCCCCCTCACCACGCCCCGTAGAATTGAACCGACACCCGGCCGGGCGGCCGGGTGGTGACCCGAGGAGCCACCCTTGGCTGCTGAGCTGCATGTCGAGCTGGTCGCCGCCGACCGAAGTGTCTGGTCCGGCGAGGCCACCCTGGTAGTCGCGCGCACCACGTCCGGCGACATCGGCGTCATGCCCGGTCACCAGCCGCTTCTCGGTGTGCTGGAATCGGGCCCGGTGACGATCCGCACGAGTGAGGGCGGCACCGTCGTCGCCGCTGTGCACGGTGGATTCATCTCGTTCGCGGACGACAAGCTGTCGCTGCTGGCCGAGATCGCCGAGCTGGCCGACGAGATCGATGTCGAGCGCGCCGAGCGGGCGCTGGAACTCGCGAAGTCGGACGCGGACGCCGCTGCCCAGCGGCGCGCCGACGTACGACTGCGCGCGGTGGCGGTGCGCTAGCACCCCCACTGACAGATGTCTTTACTCAGCCGCGGCCCGAGCTGGAGCGATCCAGCCGTGTCGCGGCTGAGGCGATGCAGGTGCAATACGGTTTCGGTGTTCGTTACTCGACGATGCGAGGAGGTCGGTGGAGATGGTCCTCGCGTTGTGGGTGGGCGCGTCCGTCGTCGTCACGGTCCTGTTGGGACTGTTCGTCTTCGGCCTGCGCCGGAGGCTGATCCAGCGGTCCGGAGGGACCTTCGACTGCAGCCTGCGCTGGGACGTGTCGGAGGAACCCGATGCGCTCGGCAAGGGCTGGGTGTACGGGGTCGCCCGCTACAGCGGTGACCGCGTCGACTGGTTCCGGGTCTTCTCCTACGCTCCTCGCCCCCGCCGGGGCCTGGAGCGTTCTGCGATCGAGGTGATCGCCCGCCGGCTGCCGGAGGGCGAGGAGGAGCTCGCGCTCCTGTCCGACTCCGTCGTGCTCGGCTGTCTCCACCGCGGGACGCGCCTGGAGCTGGCGATGAGCGAGGACGCCCTGACCGGCTTCCTCGCCTGGCTGGAGGCGGCACCGCCCGGCCAGCGGGTCAACGTGGCGTAGGAGTCGGCCCCGCTGGTAGGGGGTCCCCCCGGACGAAGTTCTGGGGGAGGGTCAACGTGGCCTGACGAGAAGCCCCGCTGGAGGCCGACGAGAAGCCCCGCTGGACGTTGGCCCTCCTCCGGACGGACTCCGGGGGAGGGCCAACGTCGCGCGGCCGGCGTACGCGGCCGACGGGAGAACGTACACAGCGAAAAACCGGGGAGACGGGGGGCGGACCCGTCTCCCCGGTGTTTTCCGGGGGTGGTGCTTGCCGTTCGTGCCGCTACGGCGTGGGGAGCACCGTTGTCGCTACTTGAGACCGCTGTGGATCGCGGTCACCAGCTCCCCGTTGCTGGTGTCACCGGAGAGCTCCCAGAAGAACGCGCCTCCCAGGCCCTGGTTCTTCGCCCAGGTCATCTTCGAGCCGATGGTGGCCGGGGTGTCGTAGCTCCACCAGTTGGTGCCGCAGTGGGCGTACGCGGTGCCGCCGACGGTGCCGGTGGCCGGGCAGGTGTTCTTGAGGACCTTGTAGTCCTCGAAGCCCGTCTCGTACGTGCCGGCTGCCGGGCCGGTCGCCGTGCCGCCGGGGGCGGACTGGGTGACGCCGGTCCAGCCGCGGCCGTAGAAGCCGATGCCGAGCAGCAGCTTCTTGGCCGGCACGCCCTGTGCCTTGAGCTTGGCGATGGCGTCGGCGGAGTTGAAGCCCTGCTGCGGGATGCCGGGGTAGGAGGTCAGCGGCGAGTGCGGGGCCGTCGGGCCCTGCTTCGCCCAGGCGCCGAAGAAGTCGTACGTCATCACGTTGTACCAGTCCATGGACTGGGCCGCGCCGGCGTAGTCGGTGGCGTCGATCTTGCCGCCGGCCGAGGCGTCCGCGGTGATGGCGGCGGTGACCAGGTAGTTCGGGCCGAACTTCGCCCGGGTGGCGTCGGAGATCTTCTTCAGCGCGCCCGGACCGCTGCTGTCACAGGTCAGACCACAGGCGTTGGGGTACTCCCAGTCCAGGTCGATGCCGTCGAAGACATCGGCCCAGCGGGGGTCCTCGACCAGGTCGTAGCAGGACTGCGCGAACGCGGCGGGGTTCTGCGCGGCCTGGGTGAAGCCGCCGGACCAGGTCCAGCCACCGAAGGAGTAGAGGACCTTGATGTGCGGGTACTTGGCCTTCAGCTTGCGCAGCTGGTTGAAGTTGCCGCGCAGCGGCTGGTCCCAGGTGTCGGCGACACCGTCGACGGACTGGTCGGCCGTGTACGCCTTGTCGTAGTCGGCGTAGGCGTCACCGATCGTGCACTTGCCGTTCTGCACGTTGCCGAACGCGTAGTTGATGTGCGTCATCTTCGCGGCCGAACCGGACGTCACCAGGTTCTTGACGTGGTAGTTGCGCCCGTAGACGCCCCAGTTGGTGAAGTACCCCATGTGGACCTTGTCACCGCCGGGGCCGGGCTCCTGGCCGCCGCCGGTGGTGCGCACGGAGACGGAGCCGGAGGCCGGGCCGGTCTGGTCGGCGGTGTCCCGGGCCTGTACGGCGTAGGAGTAGTCGGTGCCCGCGGTCAGACCGGTGTTGGTGTACGTCGTGCCGGTGACCGTGGCGACCTTCGCGCCGTCCCGCAGCACGTCGTAGTTCTTGACGCCCTTGTCGTCGGTCGCGGCGCTCCAGCTGAGCGTCACCGAGGTGTCGGTGACGTTGCTGGTGGTGGGGGTGCCGGGGGCCGAGGGCGGGTTGTCGCCGGGGACGGAGCCGCCGTCACAGGAGGCGCCGTTCAGCTTGCAGCCCGTGGGGGCGCCGGAGCCGGTGCCGTTGAAGCCGAAGCTGACGCTGGCGCCGGGCGCCACGGAACCGTTCCAGGAGAGGTTCTTGGCGGTGTAGTGGTTGCCGCTCTTGGTGAGGTTGGCGTCCCAGGCGGAGCCGGCCGAGGTACCCGAGGGGAAGTCCCACTCGATGGTCCAGGAGGAGAGCGCGGTGGTGCCGGTGTTCTTCACCGTCCACTGACCCTCGAAGCCGCTGCCCCAGTCCGACTTCTTGGTGTACGTGGCGGTGGCCGACGTGGCAGCCGTGGCGGGGGAGGCGAGCCCCACCATCGCGGCCAGCGGCACGACCAGCGCGGTCAGGCCCGCTATGACCTTGGACCGGCCGCTCCGGGCGGGGGCCCATCGGAATCTGGATCGGCGTTGGGGGGATTCTGTGCTCAACGGTGCTCCTCGGGTGAGGTCCAACAAACGGGGGTGATTCGTGGACTGCAAACCCTGCGCCGCCCTGAGTACGGTTGCTCCCGTACTCACCGCAGTGTGTTTCGGTGACAGTAGGAAGGTCTGGACCAATCGTCAAGAGGTCTGGACCAAAGATCGGATCGCCGCTCAGATCCCCAACTCCTGTGCCAGGACCGCCGCCTGAACCCGGCTGCGCAGCTCCAGCTTGCCCAGCACCCTGCTGACGTGCGTCTTCACCGTGGCCTCGGCCATCGAGAGACGCAGCGCGATCTCCGCGTTCGACAAGCCCCCGCCCAGGCACCCCAGCACTTCGAGCTCGCGTCGCGTGAGCGCGTCCAGCACCGCGCGATCGGCCGTCCCCCGTCCGCGTACGGGGGACGCCCCGGCGAACTCCGCGATCAGCCGACGGGTCACGGCCGGAGCGATGAGCCCCTCGCCGCGCGCCACCGTCCGTACCGCCTCCAGCAGATCGCGGGCATCGGTGTTCTTCAGCAGGAAGCCGGAGGCCCCCGCGCGCAGCGCCCCGAAGACGTACTCGTCCAGATCGAACGTGGTCAGCACCAGGACGTCCGCGAGCTCCTCCGACACCACCTGCCGGGTCGCCGACACCCCGTCGAGGCGCGGCATCTGCACATCCATCAGCACCAGGTCCGGGCGGAGTTCACGCGCCAGGCGCACCGCCGCCTCGCCGTCCGCCGCCTCCCCGACGACCTCGATGTCCGGCGCGCTGGAGAGGATCAGCACCAGCCCGGCGCGCACCGCCGCCTGGTCCTCCGCGACCAGTACCCGGATCGTCATTCCCGCACCGTCCTTTCCTCCACGGGCAGTTCGGCCCGTACCCGCCAGATCTTGGTTCCGTCGCCGTCCGGCTCGGCCCCCGCGGTGATCCTCCCGCCGAGCAGGGCCACCCGCTCCCGCATGCCCACCAGGCCAGCCTCCGATCCGGGCGCCGTGGGACCGGGGCGGCTGCCGAACACACTGGTCACCTCGATCGTCAGCACCCCGCCGGTGTGGCCGAGCCGCACGGTGACCGGGCCCGGCGCCGCGTGCTTGAGAGCGTTGGTCAGGGACTCCTGCACAATCCGGTAGGCGGCCAGCTCGACCGGCGTCGGCAGCGCTTCGGGCACCGCGTCCCCGGCGCCCTCCAGGGTGCAGACCAGCCCGCTGGACGCCCCGTTGACGTTCGTCTGCTCGACGAGCGCGTCCAGGGAAGCGAGCGTCGGGGCCGCCTCCGGGGCGTCGTCCTCGCCGCCCTCCCGCAGCAGCCCGATCAGCCGGCGCATCTCCGCCAGCCCCTCGACACTGTTCTCCCGGATCACCTTCAGGGCGTTCCGGGAGGTCTCCGGGTCGTCGATGGACAGGGCCGCCGTGGAGTGGATCGCCACGGCGGAGAGGTGGTTGGCCACCATGTCGTGCAGCTCCCGTCCCATCCGGGCGCGCTCGGCGACCACCGCCTGCGTCCGGTCCATCTCGGCCAGCCGCGCGGTCTGCGCGGCGGCCAGCCGGGCGCTGTCGGCGGCGGAGCGATGGCTGCGGACACTGACCCCGGTCAGCGCGGGGCCGAAGGAGACCAGCCCGATGACCAGGCCGATCAGCAGCGCCTCCGGCTTGTGGAACCAGGCCAGGAAGCCGATCGTGGACGCGACGGTGATCAGGAGTGTGGCCACCGGGAGGCGGCGGGCGGCGGCCGGGGTCCCGTACAGCACGGCCGCGTACATGACGTCCGTGAACATCAGGACGGTGGCGAGGTTGCCCCGGGTGAACTGGTCCGCCACCAGCGCGAGCGTGCCGGTCATCAGCGCCGTGCGCGGGGCGGCGCGGCGCAGCAGCTCGGCGGCGGCCATCGCGGTCAGCGGTACGAGGGCGACCCAGGGGGCGGCGAAGGGCCGGCCGCCCTGGGTGTGCAGGCCCAGCAGCCACAGGAGCAGCCCCCCGAGCAGCCCGGAGGCGGCCAGGGTCACCGCGTCGCGGTCGGGGCGGATCGAGGTGGGCACCCCTCCATCCAACACGCACCGCCGCCTTCGGACCTCCCTTCGTGGGCCGATCCCCGACTACATCGAACGATGCAGTCCCGTTTCGTCACTGCCGACGACGTATCCGCGCCCGGCGGCCGGGAGGCTGGGAGAGAACGGGAGGAGAGACGTCGTGATCGCTCTACTGGTCGTGGCCTGCGAGGTCGCGTTCTGGGTTCTGCTGGCCGCCGGACTCGCCCTGCGGTACGTCGCGAGGAAACCGAAGCTCGGCGCGGCCGTGCTGCTGTGCGAGCCGCTGCTGGAGGTCGTCCTGCTGGTGGTGACCGCCATCGACCTGAAGAACGGGGCCGAGCCGGACTGGAAGCACGGCCTGGCCGCCGTCTACATCGGCTTCACCGTGGGCCTGGGCCACTCCACCATCAAGTGGGTCGACGCCCGCGTCGCCCACCGCTGGTTCGGCGGCCCGCCGCCGGTGAAGCCGCCGAAGTACGGCATGGCCCGCGCCGCCCACGAGTGGCGCACCGCCGCCCGCTGGATCCTCGCCGCCGTGGTCGCGCTGGGTCTGCTCCAGGCAGCGGTCTGGTACGTCGGCCCCGGCGGGGAGACCGGTTCGCTGCGGATGTGGCAGCAGAAGATGGGCTGGGTGATCGGGATCAACCTGATCCTCGCGGCCGGCTACACGGTGTTCCCGAAGCAGGCGCCGAAGGACACGGACAAGGTGGCGGAGCGGGAGCGGGCCGACCGGCTGTAGGCCTACCGCTCGCCGCCCGGCACCCACAGCACGTCCCCGACCTCCTTGTTCGCGCTCCGCGCCAGGATGAACAGGAGGTCGGAGAGGCGGTTGAGGTAGGTGGCGGTCAGGGTGTTCATCGACTCCCCGTGCACCTCCAGCGCCGCCCAGGTGGACCGCTCGGCGCGCCGGACCACGGTGCACGCCTGGTGCAGCAGGGCCGCGCCGGGCGTACCGCCGGGGAGGATGAAGCTGCGCAGCTTCTCCAGCTCCTCCAGGAAGGTGTCGCAGTCCGCCTCCAGCTTGTCGATGTAGGACTGCTCCACCCGCAGCGGAGGGTACTTCGGGTCCTCGACCACCGGGGTGCACAGGTCCGCGCCCACGTCGAAGAGGTCGTTCTGGACCCGTACGAGGACCTTCACCAGCGCCTCGGGCAGCTGCCCCAGCGCGATGGCCGCGCCGATCGCCGCGTTGGCCTCGTTGGCGTCCGCGTACGCCGAGATCCGCAGATCGGTCTTGGCGGTGCGGCTCATGTCGCCGAGGGCCGTGGTGCCCTGGTCGCCGGTCCGGGTGTAGATGCGCGTCAGATTGACCATGGGTCCAGCGTAGTTACGCTCCGGCCCGCCGGGAGACCCGTGTGCCCACGGTCACGGCCGCGGCGGCGCGGGCCGGGGCGACGAGGGCCGGGGGCGCCCGCTCCCGCGACCCGGGCGGGTCGGCCGCCGAGGCCGTCCCGCGCGAGGCCGGCCCCCTGCCGCTTCTCGTCGGCCGCCCGGCGACCAGGTCCTCAACTCCGCGCGGCGCGGAGCCGAATGACGTGTCCCGGTGTGATGTCCGTCATCTGAGACGTGACGCGCATCTCTTCACCGCCCCAGCGCGCCCGACGGGTACTAATCTCCGCCGGAGAGCATGTGAACCGCCGTGAACAGAAGCGCACGGGCGAACAGAGACCAAGGGGTGCGAACGTGGCCAGGAAGCTTGCCGTCATCGGGGCCGGACTCATGGGATCCGGGATCGCGCAGGTCTCCGCCCAGGCGGGCTGGGACGTCGTGCTGCGGGACGTCACCGACGCCGCGCTGACCCGGGGCCGTGACGGGATCAGGGCCTCGTACGACAGGTTCGTCTCCAAGGGCAAGCTGGACGCGGCCGACGCCGAGTCCGCGCTCGCCCGCATCACCACGACCACCGACCTCGACGCCGTGGCGGACGCGGACGTGGTCGTGGAAGCCGTCTTCGAGAAGCTGGAAGTCAAGCACGAGATCTTCCGGGCCCTGGACAAGGTCGTCGGCGAGAACACCGTTCTCGCGTCCAACACCTCCGCCATCCCGATCACCAAGATCGCGGCCGTGACGGAGCGTCCGGAACGCGTCGTCGGCGTGCACTTCTTCTCGCCGGTCCCGATGATGCAGCTCTGCGAGCTGGTGCGCGGCTACAAGACCAGCGACGAAACCCTCGCCACCGCCCGGGAGTTCGCCGAGTCGGTCGGCAAGACCTGCATCGTCGTCAACCGCGATGTGGCGGGCTTCGTCACCACCCGGCTGATCTCGGCGCTCGTCGTCGAGGCCGCCAAGCTGTACGAGTCGGGCGTCGCCTCGGCCGAGGACATCGACACCGCCTGCAAGCTGGGCTTCGGCCACGCCATGGGCCCGCTCGCCACCGCGGACCTGACCGGCGTCGACATCCTGCTGCACGCCACGAGCAACATCTACACCGAGTCGCAGGACGAGAAGTTCGCCGCCCCGGAACTGATGCGCCGGATGGTCGACGCAGGTGACATCGGGCGCAAGAGCGGGCAGGGCTTCTACACGTACTGACCGGATCCATCCCCGGATCCATTCCCTCGGCCCGCCGGTCCGCCGCCGCCCGGGCCGGGGAAGTCGGGGATCCTACCGGGCAGGGGCCTGCCTTCGGCGAACCGGAGTCACTCCACCGAGTGAATTCGATGTCGGTTCGCCCACAGACGGCAACTTCCCCGTCGTCACGACAGTCAGTGGTGGCAGGGGCTGGGCCACGCGTGGCGGAGACACGGCCATGGCGGAGCCGACGGCGGACCAGACAGACCGACCTTCTACGGAGCACGACCGGGGAGCGCATATGCACATCAGGGGCGACCACGCCGAGCTGGTCGTCGGGGGCCGCCTCGACGTCCGAAGCGCGGCGGACGCCCGTACGGTCCTGCACTCGGCCGTGGACGACGGCGTCGGCGACCTCGTGCTGGACCTGACCGAGCTGGACTCCTGGGACGCCACCGGACTCGGCGTCATCATGGGAGCCCACCGCCGCGCCGGACGGGCCGGACGCCGCCTCGTGCTGCGCGGCGTGCCGCCGCAGATGCAGCGCCTCCTGGTGGCCACCCGGCTGCACCGCATCCTGGCCATCGAGGGCGGCATCGCCGCGGAGTCGCTGCCGCGCGTCTGACGGACGTGCGCGCCGCCGCCGGCCTCGCCGGGACCCGGGGCGCCGCCGGCCTCGCCGGATCCGGGCCGCCGCGCGCCTCCCGCCGGGATCCCGGCAGCCGGGGCCGAGGGCCGGAGGGACCGAACCCGGCGGCAGAAGTCACGCAATCCTCACCGGAACGTGACGTCCTGGACGGCGTGGTACCCCGGCGGTTCGTGAATACTGTGCCAAGGTCTAGGGTTCGGCCGTCCGCCGAATGACAACGAACCCATGGGCGGACACCGGACCGGAAGCGACAGCGGGCGCGTGTGAGGCCGGGAGGGGCAACCGCGCACGACGCGTCTGGGGGACTTTGCGATGGACCCGACACACCGGGAGCCCGAGGAGTACGGGCAGGGCCACGACCGCTCCGGCGGCGAGCCGGGCCACCGCCGGCCGTCCCGCGACTCCGGCGGCGCCGACTTCGGCCCGGGGACACCGCAGCAGGTCCGCGTCGTCCAGCTGACCGTCGGCGACCTGCTGCTCACGGTCAACCCCGTCGACGGCAGCGAGGTCGAGTCCTGCCCGCCCGGCTCGGGCCCCGACGCCCCGGTCCGCCGCACCTCCGCCGAACGGGCCGACCACGAACGCGCCGGCGCACCCCCGGTGCCCCCCGGCCCGCCCGCCCCGCAGCCGCCGCTCCTGGAGCGCCAGGAGGAGCGCGAGCGCCTGGTCCGCCTGCTGGCCCGCGGCCGCAGCGTCCGCCTCACCGGCCAGGCCGGTTCCGGCCGCACCGCGCTGCTGGACGCCGTCGCCGACGACTGCGCGGACCTCGCCCCCGACGGAGTCGTCCGCCTCAACGGCCGGGGCCGCACCGGCGCCGATCTCCTGCACGCCCTCTTCGACACCGTCTACAAGGCCCCGAACCACCGCCCCGACCGCGATGAACTGCTCGCGCTCGTCCGGTCCATCGGCGCCGTCGTCACCATCGACGACCTGGAGATCGGCGGAGCGGCCCTCGACGAACTGCTCGCCGCCACTCCCGAGTGCGCCTTCCTGGTCGCCGCCACCCCCGACGCCGCCACCCCTGGCGTCACCGCTCCCGGGGGCGACGCCCACCTGGAGGAGGTGCTCCTCGCAGGCCTCGGGCGCGGTGCCTCGCTGGACCTCCTGGAGAAGGTCGTCGAGCGCCCCCTCACGGAGGAGGAGCGGAACTGGGCGGGCGACCTCTGGTTCGAGTCCGAGGGCCTGCCGCTCCGCTTCGTCCAGGCCGGATCCCTCCTCGTGCAGCGCGACCGGCTGCGCGCCGGCCCCGAAGCCTTCGACGAGTACGACTACTTCGAGCCACGCGCGGGCGACGCGCCGCCGGCCCCCGCCGCGCCCGCCGCCGAAGCCCTCGACGTCCCGCTGCCGAGCCTCGGCGAGGGGGCCGCGCCCGCCGTGCTGCTCGCCTCCCGGCTCAGCGAGGCGGCCCGCGCCACCCTGCGCTTCGCCGTCGCCCTCGGCGGCGAGGTGCCCCACCAGGCCCATCTGCCGGCGCTCGTGGGCGACACCCACGCGGACGCCGCGCTCGGCGAGCTCGCGGGCTGCGGCCTGCTCTCCCCGGCCGGCCCCCGTTACCGCCTCGCCGCCGGAGTCCTCGCCCAGCTGGCGGCGGCCGGCTACGAGGACGACGCCGCCGCCCACGCCCGTACCGCCGCCCAGCACTACGCCTGGTGGGCCTCGCACCCCTCGGTCACCCCGGAACGGGCCGTCGCCGAGGCCGACGCGATCGTCGCCTCCCTGGCCCGGCTGGTCCCGGGCGACGAGGCGGGAGCGGCCAGCGCGGCCGTCCTGCTGGCCCGCAGCGCCTCCCCGGCCTTCGCCGCGGGGCTGGGCTGGGGAGCCTGGGAGCGGGCCCTCAGAATCGGCCAGGAGGCCGCCAGGATCGCCGGCGAGGTCGCCGAGGAGGCCTACTTCCACCACGAGTTGGGCGTCCTCGCGCTCTGCACCGGCAATCCGGACCGGGCCCGGACCGAGCTGGAGACCTCGATCGGGATGCGCGGCGCGCTCGCCGACAGGTCCGGGGCCGTGGCCGGACGCCGGGCGCTCGCCCTGGTCGCGGACCGCTCGGGCGACTTCGCCCCGCTCGGCCGCACCTCATCGGTCGACGAGGTGCCCATGGTGCGCCAGGACGCTCCGGGCACGCCGCCCGGCGGGTTCCCCGGTGCGCCGGTGTTCATGCGGCAGCCGGCCGAGGAGGAGCCCACGGTCGTCTCCTCGCTGCCGCCCGCCCCCGCCGCGCGCAGAAGCCCCGGCCGGGCCGTCCTGGGCGGCGCCCGGCGCAACCTGGCCGCCGCGGGCGCGGGCGCCGTGCTGATCGCGGTGCTCGGCACCGTCGTCACGCTCGGCGTCACCGCGGGCGACGGCGACGGCGACGAGCCGGGCAGCCGCAACGTCACCACCGAGCAGACGGACACCGCGGACCCGACCGACGACGGCACGGTCACGGACGGGCCCACGGGCGATTCCGCCCCGGCCGGTGAGACAGCCGGAGCCGCGACGGCCACGACCCCCGGCCCCTCGGGTTCGGCGAGCCCCAGCACGTCCGGCTCCCCGTCCCCGAGCGCCTCCACGTCGAGCGGTACGTCGCCGGGGACGGAGGAGCCGACGGACGGCGGGAGCAGCAGCTCCCCGAGCGAGCCGACGCCGACGAAGACCTCGCCCACGCCCACGGCGAGCGAGAGCGACAGCGAGAGCCCGGACCCCACGCCGTCCGGGTCGGAGAGCGGAAAGCCGACCGAGACGCCCACCGACGAGCCCTCGCCCGTCCAGGGCTCCTCCTCCGCGATCGGTCCCGTCGAGCCGGCGGGCGACCCCGAGTCCGACGCCGCCACCGAACCGGCGTTCTGAGCCCGCCCGGCGGCTGGACCGACGAGGGCCGGGCGGCTCACGCTTCTTCCGCGTGAGCCGCCCGGCCCTCGTTGACGCCGCCGCTCGGACCGGCCGCGGCCGGTCGTCGCTCAGAACAGCCGCAGCTTGTCGTCCTCGATGCCCCGCATCGCGTCGTAGTCCAGGACCAGGCAGCCGATGCCGCGGTCCGTCGCCAGCACCCGGGCCTGCGGCTTGATCTCCTGCGCGGCGAAGACGCCCCGGACCGGCGCGAGGTGCGGGTCGCGGTTCAGCAGCTCCAGATAGCGCGTCAGCTGCTCGACTCCGTCGATGTCACCGCGCCGCTTCAGCTCCACGGCCACCGTCTGGCCGTTCGCGTCCCGGCACAGGATGTCCACCGGCCCGATGGCGGTGGGGTATTCGCGGCGGATCAGGGTGTGGCCCTCGCCGAGGATCTCCATCCGGTCCGCGAGCAGCTCCTGGAGGTGCGCTTCCACGCCGTCCTTGATGAGCCCCGGGTCGACGCCCAGCTCGTACGACGAGTCGTGGAGGACTTCCTCCATCGTGATGATCAGTTTTTCGCCCGCCTTGTTCACCACGGTCCAGACGCCTTCCTCACCGTCGGCGCCCTCCTTCAGGGTGCACGGCGGGGACATCCAGTTGAGCGGTTTGTACGCCCGGTCGTCGGCGTGGATGGAGACGCTTCCGTCCGCCTTCACCAGGATCAGTCGGGGGGCGGAGGGCAGGTGGGCTGTGAGCCGGCCCGCGTAGTCCACGGAGCAACGGGCGATGACGAGACGCATGGTCGGCAACGCTACTCGACGACGGGGGCTCCGCGCGATTTCCCCACCCGTCGCCCCTGCCCCTCGGTGCACACCGCCCCGGGCCGATGCGGGCTTGCCCCTCTTTGCGACCCTTCGTTATTGGCCGGTTGTGTTCCCAATCTCCTGGTGCGGCCCCGACCGCGCGCTTACCGTGGAAGCAGGAGGTCGCCGCCCGTGCACGCTGCGTCGTCGCCGCCCCCTTCCCTGCCCGTAAGGCCCCGGCCACCGTCCGGGGTCGCGAGAGGAGAACCCATGTCGCTCGACGTCTCACCGGCGCTGTTGGAACAGGCCGAGCGAGGCGAGGTCGACGAAGCCGACTTCGTCGACTGCGTCCGGACCTCCCTGCCCTTCGCATGGGAGATGATCAGCTCGCTGGTGGCTCAGCTGAAGGTCGACGGTGGACAGTTCGCCGACAACCAGACGCCGCCGCCGGACGAGCAGGCACGTGGTCAGCTGCTGCGCGCGCTCGCGAGTGATGCGATACGCGGCGCGCTCCAGCGGCACTTCGGAGTGCGCATCGCCTTCCAGAACTGCCACCGCGTCGCGGTGTTCCCGCTGGACGCCTCGGTCGACGACCGGCTGGCCAAGTTCACCTCGGTGAGGGGCCAGTTGCTCAACCAGTCGCCCGAACTACGGGACTGCTGAACGCTTCTGCTGCCGCCCCGGGCCACGGGAGGTGCAACTGGCTCCGGGGCGGCAGCTCCTGCCCCTCCATACACACACCACAGGTTCCACAGCGGTCTCCGGGGAAACAGCGGCAGGCCGGGGCAGGTCAGGTGAGCAGCGGCAGCACATCGGCGCCCAGCCGCCGGACGTTCTCCTCGGTCGCCGCGAGATCGCCCGACCCCTCCACCAGGAGGGCGAAGCGCGTGATCCCGGTGCGCTCGGCCGTGGCCGCCAGCCGGTCGGCCGCCAGCCGCGGCGGGCCCACCGGGTGCAGCCCGCAGAGCAGTTCCGTGTACGCGACGGGGTCCCGCATCACGCGGTGCCTGCCGTCGACCGTGACATGGGCGTCGAGCCCCTGGCGCAGCCAGCCGGGCATCGACTTGACCAGCATCTCCGTGGCCTCCCCGGCGCCGTCCTCGATCTGCGCCACCCCGGCGGACACATGCGCGGCCCCCTCCACCACCTCGGGCGGATGGCCGGCCTCCCGGGCGGCCGTGCGCCACAGAGCGGTCATCTCCACCTTCTCCTCGTCCCCGCAGTGCATGCCCAGCAGCATCGGGAGCGCCTGCCGAGCCGCGAGCCGCACGCTCTTCGGCGAGGTGCACGCCACGACGACCTCGGGTCCCGTGGCACCCGGCCCCGCGTCCGCCGGGCCCTCCAGCAGCTCGTCCGCGCGCGGCACCACCGCCACCTCGCGGAAGCCGAACCGCTCGCCGCGCCCCGCGACGCGCGGCTCCCGCAGCCAGTCGAGCACCAGGCCGAGCGCCTCGGGGAAGCCGTTCTCGTACGCGTCGAGACCGCCGCCGAACACTTCCAGGTCCACCCACGGACCGCCCCGGCCCACCCCGAGCGAGAAGCGGCCGCCACTGGTCAGATGCAGCAGCGCGGCCTGCTCGGCGAGCGCGACCGGATGGTGGTTGGGCAGCACGCTGACCGCCGTGCCGACCCGGATTCTGCGGGTGCGGCCCAGCAGCAGCGCTGCCAGCGTGGTCGCGGACGGGCAGACCCCGTACGGCACGAAGTGGTGCTCGGCCAGCCAGGCCGAGTCGAGACCGCTCTCCTCCGCGACCTCGGTGGACCGGACGGCCCGGTGCAGGGCCTCACCCGGCCCCTGTCCCGGGAACTGGGCTGCCAGAACGAACGTTCCGATGCGCATCGCCTATTGCCTCCTCGCGGCCGACGCGTTCTCCCCCACCGGCAACAACGTCTGACACGTGCCAAAGGCACGGTCCAGGAGGAAGTTGTTGCGATTTTCCGCTAACTCACCCCACTGCCGAACCGGGCCGCCGGACCGTCCGACCGCTGCCCCCGGCGCCAGGCTCTAGGCTGGGGAGACCGTGTCCGATCCGCCCCGTGAGGTGTCCTGTGTCCCCGCGCCGTAACCGTCCCCGTGGCGGCGAGATGTCCGACGAACGTCCCGGCTCGGCGCCCGGCAGGTACGGCGGGGGAGGGGTCACCGAGAGCTGGCAGGGCGAGGAGTGGTCGGTGCGCCCGGTCAGCGGCGCGAGCGCCCAGGGCAAGCGGTACCGCTGCCCCGGCTGCGACCAGGAGATCCCCTCCGGGGTCCCGCACCTCGTGACCTGGCCCGAGTTCGGCGGCATCGACGACCGCAGGCACTGGCACAAGGCGTGCTGGAACGCGAGGGACCGCCGCACCACCAGGGTGCAGCGGTCCCGGAACGCTCCGCGCTACTGAGGGCGACCGGCCCTCGGACTCCGCGCGATCCCCTTGGGCCCCGCTCGGTCCCTCCAGCCCCGCTCAATCCCTCAGACGTCGCGCCGGTTCAGTAGCGCGACGGCCCCGCACAGAACCGCGGCGGCCAGGGCCAGCATCAGCAGCGGCGGCTCCCAGCCGGTCGGACCGGTACTGGTCATCGTCGTGCCGTATATCCCGCCGATCTGGTTGGGGATCGAGTAGTCGATCAGGAAGTGCCGAAGGTCCCGCAGGCTGTCGTCGAACATGAACAGCGCGAGGACCAGGGGCGCCAGCACCACGCCGATCATGATGGTGATCGCACCCGCCGAGTGCCGCACGATCGCGCCGACCCCGAGCGACAGCAGGCCGAGTGCCGCGAGATAGAGCCCGACACCGGCCGTGGCGAGCACCCAGTCGCCGCCGGACGCGGCGGGGCCGTCCAGGATCAGGCTCTGGAGCCCCGCCACGACCGCGGAGGTCACCGTCGTGACGGCGAAGGACAGCGCGGCGAAGACGATCGCCTTCGCCGCGAGCACCCGGCCCCGGCTCGGACAGGCCGTCAGCGTCGTACGGATCATGCCGGTGCTGTACTCGGACCCGATGGTCAGCACACCGAGCGTGATCACACAGATCGATCCCAGCAGCACCCCGAAGAAGCCGAGGGCCAGGACCGGCTCGTCCGGCATACCGCCGCCGCTGTCCGCCGCCAGCAGCAGCGCGGTGCCCGGCCCGACCGTCAGCATCAGCGCGACCATCACGCCGAGTGTCCAGATCGTGGCGCGCACGGAACGGATCTTGGTCCACTCCGAGGCGACCGCGTCGCCGAGGGTGGCGGCCCGGATCGGGATCGGCGACTCGTAGGAGCCCGGCGGGCCGGCGTCGGGCGCCTGCTGGTGGGCCTGGGGGGTGGCCGGCGTGGTCATCGGAGGTCCTTGCTCGTCTGCTCTCCGGCCGACGCGGCGGGAGAGGGCTCGGCCGGCGCGGCGGGAGAGGGCTCGGCCGGCGCGGCGGGAGAGGGCTCGGCCGGCGCGGGGGAGGGTACGGCGGGTACGGGGCTCCGGCCCGGCCCGGGCGGCGGCGGGGCGTACCAGCCCTCCTGCGGCACCTCCACCGGCTCGGGGTACACGAAGCCGTCGGCGCTCCCGTACGCCTCCTGGGGGAGCGGCTCCATGAGATGCGCCTTGGCGTCGTCCGTCGAGCGGTAGTCCACCAGGCCCTGCGTGAGGCGCATGTACGCCTCCTCCAGGGAGGCCTGGTGCGGCGACAGCTCCCAGAGCCGTACGTCGCACCCGTGGGCCAGGTCGCTGATCCGCGGCAGCGGCAGCCCGGTGACCCGCAGCGCCCCGCCCGGCTCCGTCATGACCCGGCCGCCCGCCTCGATGAGCGCGGCCGTCAGCTTCTGCCGCTCCTCGGGGCCGTCGTCCGGCACCCGGACCCGGGCGAAGTCGGCGGAGTTGGCGGAGATGAAGTCCGTGACGCTCATGTCGGAGAGCAGCCGGCCGCGCCCGATCACGATCAGACGGTCGGCGGTGAGGGCCATCTCGCTCATCAGGTGCGAGGAGACGAAGACCGTACGCCCTTCGGCGGCGAGCGCCTTCATCAGATTGCGGACCCAGTGGATGCCCTCCGGATCGAGACCGTTGACCGGCTCGTCGAACAGCAGCACCTGCGGATCGCCGAGCAGCGCGGCCGCGATCCCGAGCCGCTGCCCCATCCCGAGCGAGAAGCCCCGGGAGCGCTGCTTGGCGACGTCCTGGAGGCCGACGACGCCCAGCACCTCATCGACCCGGGCCGCCGGGATGCCGGCCAGCTGGGCCAGGGACAGCAGGTGGTTGCGGGCGGTGCGGCCGCCGTGCACGCCCTTGGCGTCCAGCAGCGCGCCCACCTGGCGCGGGGCGTTCGGCAGGTTGCGGTAGGGGTGGCCGCCGATCGTGACGTGACCTGCGGTGGGGCGGTCCAGGCCGAGGATCATGCGCATGGTCGTGGACTTGCCCGACCCGTTGGGACCGAGGAAGCCGGTGACGGCCCCCGGCCGCACCTGGAAGGAAAGGTCGTCCACGGCCGTCTTCGCGCCGTAGCGCTTGGTCAGGCCGACTGCCTCGATCATTCTCCAGCCCCATCGACTCACTCTGTCGTCCGGGGCCCGGGCACCCGCCACGCACCCCCGTTGGAATTAGGAGGATAACCAGGCGCTGACGGTTCCGGCCAAGTTGAGCACAGCCCGCTACCGGGCCGTCACCGGTACCGGGGCGCCTCTCACGCGTCCCGGTTCTTCAGGACCAGCACGCCGCCGACCACCGCCGCCAGCACCCAGAGTGCCATGATCCCGAGCCCCGCCCAGGGGCCGTACGGGGCCGGATCGCTGTTCAGCGCCTCCGGGACGACCTGCATGATCTTCGAACCGGCCTGGTCGGGGAAGTACCGGGCGACGCTCTTGGCGCCCGGCACCGCCGCGAGGATCTGCGAGACCAGGAAGAAGAACGGCATCAGGATGCCGAGCGACAGCATGGAACTGCGCAGCATCGCCGCCACCCCCATGGAGAAGATCGCGATCAGCCCCATGTAGAGCCCGCCGCCCACCACCGCCCGCAGCACGTTCTCCGCGCCGAGGTCGGTGCCCCGGTCGCCGAGCATGGCCTGTCCGAGGAAGAACGAGACGAAGCTGGTGAGCAGCCCCACGACGAGGGCCAGCACCCCGGCGACCGTGATCTTGCCGAGGAGGAACGTCGCGCGCTGGGGCACCGCCGCCAGCGAGGTGCGGATCATGCCGGAGCTGTACTCGGTGCCGACGACGAGGACCCCGAACACCACCATGGCGAGCTGGCCGAGAACGGTCCCGGAGAAGCTGATGAAGGTCGGGTCGAACGTGGCCTGCTCGGCCTCGGAGAGGTCGTCGAACGTGGCGTTCAGCAGGGCGGCGAGCGCCGCGCCCATCGCGACCGTGACGACGAACGCGGAGATGAGGGTCCAGATGGTCGAGGAGACCGACCGGATCTTGGTCCATTCCGAGGTGAGAACCGCGGGTACCGATGCCATGTCGTCACGCCCCCTTGCCGTCGGTGCCGTCGGGCTTGTTCCAGTTCTCGCCCCAGCCGGCCCCCACCGGTGGCGGTTCGGCCGCCGGGCCCGGCTCCCCATGGGCGTGGTACTCCACCGAACCGGCGGTCATCTGCATGAACGCCTCTTCCAGGGAGGCCCGCTGGGAGCTCAGCTCGTGCAGCACCAGGTGGTGCCGGGCGGCCAGCTCGCCCAACTCCTCGGTGGTGGCGCCGTCGATCTCCAGGACGCCGCCCGCCGTCTCCACGGCGGTGTAACCCTCCTGGTGCAGCACGTCCCGCAGCCGCTCCTGCTGCGGGGAGCGCAGCCGCGCGTAGCTGCGGGAGTTCTCGTGGATGAAGTCCGCCATCGAGGTGTCGGCGAGCAGCTTGCCCTGGCCGATCACGATCAAATGGTCGGCGGTCAGCGCCATTTCGCTCATCAGGTGGGAGGAGACGAAGATCGTCCGGCCCTCCGAGGCGAGCGCCTTCATCAGATTGCGGATCCAGTGGATGCCCTCGGGGTCCAGCCCGTTGACCGGCTCGTCGAACATCAGGATCTCGGGATCGCCCAGCAGCGCCGACGCGATGCCGAGCCGCTGGCCCATGCCGAGGGAGAAGCCCTTGGACTTCTTCCTCGCCACCGCGCTCAGGCCGACCATGTCGAGGACCTCGTCGACCCGGCTGCTGGGGATGCGGTTGCTCTGCGCCAGGCACAGCAGGTTGTTGTACGCGCTGCGGCCGCCGTGCATCGCCTTGGCGTCGAGGAGCGCCCCGATGTACTTCAGCGGTTCCTGGAGATCGCGGTAGTGCTTGCCGTCGATGCGCACCGTACCGCTGGTCGGGTTGTCGAGATCGAGCATCATCCGCATCGTGGTGGACTTACCTGCCCCGTTCGGGCCGAGGAAGCCGGTCACGATGCCCGGTCTGACCTGGCACGACAGATGATCGACGGCGACCTTGCTGCCGAATCGTTTGGTGAGTCCCTCGAGCTCGATCATGCGTTCACGCTAGAACGCCCGAGCGCCCGGCGCCACCACAAAGGCGGAACCGGGCGCACGCGGGGGCCCTACACGCGCCGGGGGTCAGCGGGTCTGCTGGGCCGGGACGCCGCGGGTGGCGGAATCGTCCTCCGCCGGGGAACCGGCCGCGGCCACGGCGGCGCCGGTCAGCGTCGCCAGCATCTCGCGGACGTTGGTGAGCTGCGCGTTGATCGAGTCGCGGCGGTTGGTGAGCGCCGCCAGCTCGCGCTCCGATTCGCTGCGGATCCGGTCGGCCTTGGCGTTGGCGTCGGCGACGATGTCCTCGGCCTGGCGCTGCGCGGTCTCCACCGTCTGGCGGGCCCGGCGCTCGGCGTCCGTGCGGAGCTTCTCGGCCTCCAGGCGGAGCTGCTCGGCACGGTGCTCGATCTCGGCGAGACGCTTCTCGGCCTTGGCCTGACGGGACGCGAGGTCGCGCTCCGACTGCTCGCGGCGCTTGGCGAGGTTGGTCTCGAAGTCGGCCGCGGCCTGGGCGGCCTTGGCGCGGGTCTCCTCGAAGAGGGCGTCGGCCTCCTCGCGCTTCTGCTGGGCGTCCTTCTGGGCGTCGGTGCGCAGCGTGTTCGCCTCGCCCTGGGCCTTCTCGACGATGCGGACGCCCTCGTCCTCGGCCTTCGCCTTGCGCTCGGCGGCGAACGACTCGGCGTCGTTGCGCACCTGCTGGGCCGCCGACTCGGCCAGCTCACGGTGCTGCTCGGCCGCGCGACGGGCCTCCTCGCGCAGGTCCTTGGCCTCCTCCTCGGCGAGGCGGAGAATCTTCTCGACACGGGCACCGAGACCGGCGTACGACGGCTCGGCGTCGTTTACCTGGGCCTGGGCGTTCTGCGTCTCGAGGTGAAGCTCCTCGATGCGCTTTTCCAGAGAGGTGATTCGGGCCAGAGCGCTGTCACGGTCGGCGACGAGCTTGCTGATGCGGTCGTCCACCTGACCGCGGTCGTAGCCACGTCGCACGAGCTCGAAGCCGAAGGGGGAGGAAGGGTCACTCATGAGGTTCCTGTCGAATGAGACCGGTGAGGTGATAGAGGGAATCCTAGGGGCCATGGCGGCGTGTCAGCGTGCAGATGCCGGTTTGATCTGGAGAATGACACCCCTTTTGAGTGGCTGACCCCCGGCGCGCTTGCCACTGAGGGTTGAATGTCCATGACGAAGCGCGGCGCACGCGGACCGGCTACCGCTCGGACGACTTACCCCCCGATCGCGTGCCCGCCGCCGCCGGAGTCTTGGCGCTCCCCGCGGCGCCGCCGGCCGGTTTCCCGCCCCCGGTCGGGGACTCGAAAGACTCCAACGCCTCCAGCACGTCCTGGACACGGGAGATCTCCGCGTTGATGTCCTCGCGCCTGCGCACCAGGACGTCCAGCTCGCGCTTGCCCTCGTCGACCGTCTGCTCGGCCTCGGCCTCGGCGTCGGCGCGCAGCTTCTCCGCCTCGCGGATCAGCCCGGCCTTCTTGGCCTCGGCCTCCTTCAGCAGCGACTCGGCCCGTTTCACCGCGGCGATACGAACCTTGCTCGCCTCCGAATTGGCCTGGGCCATCAGCTCCTTGGCCTTCGCCTCGGCCTCGTCGCGCTGCTCGGTCGCCGCCTTCATCAGGTTGTCGACGCGCTCGCCGGCGGTCTTCATCTGCTCGGACGTCTCCCGGCGAGCCCGCTCGTGCAGCTCCTCGATCTCGCTCTCCAGCCGGGCCCGCAGCTCCTCGGCCCGGTCCCGGATCGCCGTCGCGTCGCGCCGCGCGCCGACGAGCAGTTCGTCGGCGTCGGCACGGGCGCGCTCGACCAGGGTGTTGCCCTCGACGGTCGCCTCCGAGGTGATGCGCACGGCCTCCTTGCGGGCCGCGCCCACCATCGTGTCGGCCTGCCCCTCGGCCTCGGTGGCCGTACGCAGCGCCTCTTCCCGCGCCTTGTTGATGAGCTGGTCCGCCTGCTCGGCCGCGTCCGCCCGGCGCTTGGCCGCCGCCTCGCGGGCCTCGTCCAGCACCCGGTCCGCCTCCTGGCGCGCCTCCGAACGCAGCTCCTCGGCCGCCGACTCCGCCTCCGCGCGCAGCCGTTCCGTCTCCTCGCGGGTACGGGCCGCGTGTTCCTGCGCGGAGCCGAGCCGCTCGGCCGCCTCCGCGCGCAGCCGCTCGGCCTCGTCGGTCGCCTCGGCCAGCATCCGGTCCGCCTGCTCGGTGGACTCGGCCCGGCGGCGGTTGGCCTCCGTGGTGGCCTCGACGACGAGCTGCTCGGAGGCCTGGGCCGCCTCGTTGCGGATGCGTTCGCTCTCGTTGGCCGCCTCGGCCATCAGCCGGTCCGACTGGGCCGCCGCCTCCGAACGGATCCGGTTGGCGTCCTGCCGGGCCTCGGCACGGGCCTTCGACGCGTCCTGCTCCGCCGACGCCAGCGCGTCGGACGCCTCGGTGCGCATCCGCTGGCTGTACTCGGAGGTGTCCGCGCGCAGCCGCTCCGACTCGCTGATCGCCTCGGAGACCGTACGTTCGGCCAGTGCCTTCGCAGCGTCGGTCTCCTCCTCGGCCTCCCGGCGGAGACGGGCCGCCTCCTCGTTCGCCTCGCCGCGCAGCCGGACCGCGTCCTCGGAGGCACGCTCCCGCTCCGCGTGCGCGTCGGCGCGGACCCGGTCCGCCTCCTCCTGCGCCTCGCTCCGGGTGCGCTCCGCGACATGCTCCGCCGTCGAACGCAGCCCGGCGATCTCCTCCTCGGCCTGCTCCTGCAGACCCGCGACGGAGTCCCGTACCTGCTGGGCCGTCTGCTCCGCCGTCGAGACCAGCTCGGCCGCCCGGGCGTCCGCCTCCTCGACGAGCCGGTCCGCCTCGGCCTGGGCCTCCTCGACCCGCTTGCGGGCGGAGGCGAGCAGCTCCTCGCTCTGCTCGCGGGCCCGCTCGCGCTCCTGCTCCGCCTCGGTCCGGGCCGCGCCGAGGATCTCCTCGGCCTCCCGGCGGCGGCGCGTGGCCTCCTCCTGGGCGGCGGCCAGCGCCTCGGCGGCCTCGGCGGCGACCCGCTCGGCGGCGGCCGCGGCCTCCGCGCGCACCCGGTCGGCGCTCTCCTGCGCCTCGGACCTGAGCCGCTCCGCCTCGGCGGCGGCCTCGCCGCGCAGCCGGACGGCGACGCTCTCGCCCTCGGCACGGGACTGGGCGGCGTCGGCGGCGGCCTCGTCGCGCAGCCGCTCGGCCTCCGCCACGGCCTGCTCGGTCAGTGCCTGGGCCCGCTCGGCGGCCTCCGCGCGCTGCCGCTCGGACTCCTCGCTCGTCTCGCGACGGATCCGCTCGGCCTGGGTCCGGGCCTCGCCGAGCGCCTCCTCGGCGGCGGCGAGCTTCGCCTCGGCCTCGGTGTGCAGCCGGGTCAGCTCGTCGGCCGCCTCGGCCTGCCGGGCGGCGACGCCGCGCTCGGTCTCCTCGCGCAGCTCGGTCGCGGCCCGCTCGGCCGCCTCCGTGACGGCCGCCGCCTGCTCCTCGGCGTCGGCCCGCAGCTTGTCGGCCTCGGTCCGGGTGCGCTCCAGCGTCTCCTCGGCCTGCTTGCGCAGGGTCGCGGCCCGCTCGGCGGCCTCGGTGCGGATGCGCTCGCTCTCGCCGTTCGCCTTGGTGCGCAGCTCGTCCGCGTCGGAGCGGGCCTCGGTCAGCAGCTCCTCCGCGGTGCGGGCCCCCTCCTCCAGCTGCTGGACCGCCTCGCGGCGGGCCTCGCCCCGGATCCGCTCGCCCTCGGCGACCGCCTCGGAGCGCAGCGTCTCGGCCTCGCCGCGCAGCCGGCGGGCCTCCTCCTGGAGCTCGACCGTCTTGGCCCGGTACTCCTTGGTGTCGTCCTTGGCCGCGCCCTTGAGCTCGTCGGCCTGCTCGGCGGCCTCGCCGCGCAGGCGGTCCGCCTCGGCCTCCGCCTCGCGGCGGATCCGCTCGGCCTCCTCGCTCGCCGCCTTCGTGGTCGACTTCGCGTCCTCGGCGGCCTTGGTGAGCACCTCCTCGGCGCTGCGGGCCGCCTTCGCCAGCTGGGCGGCGGCGTCCTCGGCGGCGACCGTACGGGCCTTCTCGCCCGCCTCGGCGACCAGCCGCTCCGCCTCGGCGCGGGCGTCGACGAGGGCCTGTTCGGCCTCCTCCTTCAGCGCCTCGGTGCTCTTGGTGGCCTCGCCGACCAGCCGGGCGATCTCCGACTTGGCCGTACGGGTGCGCTGTTCGTTCTGCGACTCGGCGGCGGCCAGCTGCTTGGCGGCGGCGTCCTTGGCCTCGGAGAGGAGCTTCTCGGCCTCCAGACGGGACTCGCGCAGCCGGGTCTCGGCCTCCGAGAGGCGCTGCTCGGCGGACCGGTTCAGCTCGGCGGTCCGCTGGCGGGCCTGGTCGGTCTCCGCGGTCGTGCTGGAACGCAGCTGCTCCGCGTGGCTGGTGGCCTCCTGCGCCTGGGCGGTGGCGGCACCGAGGAGACGCTCGGCGTCCTTGCGGGCGCGCAGCAGGATCGCCTCGGCCTCGGCCCTGGCGGTCTCGGTCTCCGAGCCGGTACGCCGACGGGTCTCCTCGGCCAGCCGGGCGGCCTCGTCGCGGGCGGCGGCCAGCGCCTGCTCCGCCTCGGCGCGGGACTCCTCCAGCAGCCGGCGGGCCTGCGACTCGGTGCGGGCGCGCAGCTGTTCGGCCCAGGCGACGTTCTCGTTGACGTGGGACTCGACGGTCTGGCGGCGTTCCGCCAGCTCCTGGTCGAGCCGCTGTCTGCGCTGGACGGCCTCGGCGTGCAACTCGGCCTGCAGGCGCGCCTGGTGCTCGGCGTGCTCCTGCAGGATCCGCTGCGTCTGGGCGCGGGCCTCGCGCAGCTCGCGCTCGGCGTCACTGCGCATCTGCTCGGCCTGGACCTGCGCGTTCCGCAGCATCTGCTCGGCCTGGTAGCCGAGGTCAGCGCTGTCGTAGGCGGGGCGGGTGGCGAGATTGCGCCGGGCCTCGTGCAGCTTCGCACGCAAGACCTCGACCTGGTAACCGAGGTCCTCGGCGTGCTGGACGGCCTTCTCCCGGTCGGTCCTCAGCCGGTCCATCTCGGCCTCGAACCGCGAGAGATGGTCGTCTTCAGCCCGGTGGCTCTCCTGGCGTTCGTAGCCCCGCACTGCGCGGTCCCATCCTTCCCCGAGCTCTCAACTTCTTTCGAGCAGGGGAGACCCCAACCCTGGTCGCAACTCTCCGCACGCACACTGTCTCGTCGACGCGCGGTCCCCCGGGGAAATGGTGACAGACGAACGACGAGGACGCGGTACGGCCCCGACCCGGCCCCGGCCCGGAAACGCCCACTCTACCGGGCCGGGTATGCGGTGGTCAGTGCTCCGCCCTGCTCGTGACCAGTTCGGTGAGGACGCCGTGGCAGTCCTTGGGGTGCAGGAACGTGATCCGGGACCCCATCGACCCCGTCCTGGGCTCGTCGTACAGCACCCGGACGCCCTTCTCGCGGATGTCCGCCGCGTCCCCGTCCACGTCCTCCGTGCCGAAGGCGATGTGGTGCACGCCCTCCCCGTTCTTCGCCAGCCACTTGCCGACCGCCGAATCCTCCCGGGTGGGCTCCAGCAACTGGAGGTACGAAGCACCGCCGTCCGAGGTCTCGTTGATCTTGAGCATGGCCTCCCGGACCCCCTGCTCCTCGTTGGTCTCGCTGTGGAACACCTCGAATCCGTACGTGGCACGGTAGAACTCCACCGTCTTGTCCAGGTCGAAACAGGCGATACCGATGTGGTCGATGCGCGTCAGCATGGATTCAGCATGGCCGCGCTCCGACGCTCCCGCCACGGTTACCCAACGTGCGCGCCGTCACACCGGTTGCCGGATGACGGGCGCGGTACCTCTCAGTACATTCATGTAAACCCTCGTTCACATCCGATCCCAAGGGGCCGTGCCCATGCCAGCAACGACCGGTACCACCACCTCAGTGATCGTCGCGGGCGCCCGGACGCCCATGGGCCGCCTCCTCGGCTCCCTCAAGAGCTTCTCCGGCGCCGACCTCGGCGGCTTCGCCATCAAGGCCGCCCTGGACCGGGCCGGCATCGGCGGCGACCAGGTCCAGTACGTGATCATGGGTCAGGTCCTCACGGCGGGCGCGGGCCAGATTCCCGCCCGGCAGGCCGCGGTCAAGGCCGGCATCCCGATGAACGTCCCCGCGCTCACCGTCAACAAGGTGTGCCTGTCCGGGCTCGACGCCATCGCGCTGGCCGACCAGCTCATCCGCGCCGGGGAGTTCGACGTGGTGGTCGCGGGCGGCCAGGAGTCCATGACCAACGCCCCGCACCTGCTCCCCAAGTCCCGTGAGGGCCACAAGTACGGTGCGATCGGGATGCTGGACTCGATGGCGCACGACGGCCTCACCGACGCGTACGAGAACATCCCGATGGGAGAGTCCACCGAGAAGCACAACGGCCGCCTCGGACTCGGCCGCGCCGCCCAGGACGAGATCGGCGCGCAGTCCCACCAGCGGGCCGCCGCCGCCCAGAAGAACGGCCTCTTCGAGGCCGAGATCACCCCGGTCGAGATCCCGCAGCGCAAGGGCGACCCGGTCCTCTTCGCCCGGGACGAGGGCATCCGCGCCGAGACGACCGCGGAGACCCTCGGCAAGCTGCGCCCCGCCTTCGCCAAGGACGGCACGATCACCGCCGGTACCTCCTCGCAGATCTCCGACGGCGCCGCCGCGGTCGTTGTGATGAGCAAGGCCAGGGCCGAGGAGCTGGGCCTCGACTGGATCGCCGAGATCGGCGCCCACGGAAACGTCGCGGGCCCCGACAACTCCCTCCAGTCGCAGCCCTCGGGCGCCATCCGGCACGCCCTGGAGAAGGAGGGCCTCGGCGTCGAGGACCTCGACCTGATCGAGATCAACGAGGCGTTCGCGGCCGTCGCCGTCCAGTCCATGAAGGACCTCGGCGTCACCTCGGACAAGGTCAACGTCAACGGCGGCGCCATCGCGCTCGGCCACCCCATCGGCATGTCCGGCGCCCGGATCGTCCTGCACCTGGCCCTGGAGCTGAAGCGGCGCGGCGGCGGCACGGGCGCCGCGGCGCTGTGCGGCGGCGGTGGTCAGGGCGACGCGCTGATCATCCGCGTCCCGGGCAAGTAGGACCCGTCACGATTCCGGACCCGGACGGGTCCGGGCAGAGCAACGGATACGGAGCGGTGAACGTGGACGTGGACGTCCCCACGCTGGTCGAACAGGCGCGAGCAGGCAGGCCGCGTGCGGTGGCCCGGCTGATCTCGCTGGTGGAGGGGGCGTCCCCGCAGCTGCGGGAGGTGATGGCCGCGCTGGCGCCGCTGGCGGGCCACGCCTACGTCGTCGGGCTCACGGGCTCGCCGGGCGTCGGCAAGTCCACCTCCACCTCGGCCCTGGTCTCCGCCTACCGCCGGGCGGGCAAGCGGGTCGGCGTCCTCGCCGTCGACCCGTCCTCGCCGTTCTCCGGCGGGGCGCTGCTGGGCGACCGGATCCGGATGGCGGACCACGTCTCCGACCCGGGCGTCTACATCCGCTCGATGGCGACCCGGGGCCACCTGGGCGGCCTCGCCTGGTCCGCGCCGCAGGCCATCCGGGTGCTGGACGCGGCGGGCTGCGACGTGGTCCTCGTCGAGACGGTCGGCGTCGGCCAGTCCGAGGTGGAGATCGCCTCCCAGGCGGACACGTCCGTCGTGCTGCTCGCCCCGGGCATGGGCGACGGCATCCAGGCGGCCAAGGCCGGGATCCTGGAGATCGGCGATGTGTACGTGGTCAACAAGGCGGACCGGGAGGGCGCGGACGCCACCGCCCGCGAGCTGAACCACATGCTGGGCCTGGGGGAGTCCCGGGGCCCCGGCGACTGGCGCCCCCCGATCGTGAAGACGGTCGCCGCCCGGGGCCAGGGCACCGACGAGGTCGTCGAGGCCCTGGAGAAGCACCGGGCCTGGATGGAGGAGCACGGCGTCCTGGCCGCGCGCCGCACCGCCCGCGCCGCGCACGAGGTCGAGACGATCGCCGTCACCGCGCTCCGCGAGCGGATCGCCGACCTGCGCGGCGACCGCCGCCTGCAGGCGCTGGCCGAGCGCATCGTGGCGGGGACCCTGGACCCGTACGCGGCGGCGGACGAGCTGGTGGCGGGGCTGACGGGAAGCTCCTGAGCGGTGGGGCGAGGGCCCTGGGAGCGGCGTGTGCCGCTCCCAGGGCCCTCGCCCGGTTCGCCGTGTGCCCGCCCGGGCCCCGGTCAGCTGTCGTCGCCGTCCCGGTCGTCGTCCCGGTCGTCCGCGCGGTCGTCCCGGTCGTCGTCACCGTCGTCGTCGTGGTCCACGGTGACCTTGCCGGTCTTCGCGTCGACGCGCAGCTCGTGCTGCCGGCCGTCCTTGCCCGCGATGTCGATGTCCCAGCGCAGGACGCCGCCCCGGCCGCTGTCGTCGTCATCGTCGTCGTCCAGGTCGATCGACGTGACGCTGCCCGGCGCGGTCTTCAGGGCCGCGGCCGCCGCCGCGTCCAGGGTGACGGTGGAGGAGCGGGGCGCGTACCGGTCGCGGTCGTCGTTGTCGTCGTCGCGGGTCTTCAGGACCTTGCCGTTGCCGCCGTCCACCGTGACATCGTGCCACCGCTTGTCGGACCCGCGGACGTCCAGCTCCCAGACCGCCCGGCCGTCGTGGTCGTCGTCATCGTCCAGCTCGGCCTCGGTGACCGTGCCCGGGACGCTCTTCAGGGCGGCGGCGACGGCCCGGTCGAGGGTGATCCGGGTGGTCTTCGCGGCGGCCGGGGCACCGTCGTCGCGGGCGTCGTCGGCGAGGCTCACGGCGCTCGCGCTCCTGGCGGGCGTACGGTCGCCGTTGTCCGCGAAGGCGACGGTGGCGGCGGTGGTGCCGCCGATCAGAACGGCCGCGGTGATCGCCGCGATGGTGACGTTGCGCTTCATGAGGTTCCTCCCCGAGAGCTGCTGTGCTGTTCGACGTGACCCACACTGCCGGGACGATGCTGAACGCAGCCTGAAGCCACCTGAAGGCGTCTTCAGGTGGAGTTTGCGAGGCTGTGCGCATGCGCCTGTTGATCGTGGAGGACGAGAAGCGCCTCGCGGTGTCCCTGGCCAGGGGACTGACCGCCGAGGGTTTCGCCGTGGATGTCGTGCACGACGGGCTCGAAGGGCTGCACCGGGCGAGTGAGGGCGCCTACGACCTGGTGATCCTCGACATCATGCTGCCCGGCATGAACGGCTACCGCGTCTGCGCGAACCTGCGCGCCGCCGGACACGAGGTGCCGATCCTCATGCTGACCGCCAAGGACGGCGAGTACGACGAGGCCGAGGGCCTGGACACCGGCGCCGACGACTACCTGACCAAGCCCTTCAGCTACGTCGTCCTCGTCGCCCGGGTCCGCGCCCTGCTGCGCCGCCGGGGAGCCGGCACCGCCGCGCCCGTCCTGACCGTCGGGTCCCTGCGCATCGACACCGCCGCCCGCCGGGTGATCCGCGGCGAGGACGAGATCGCCCTCACCGCCAAGGAGTTCGCGGTGCTGGAGCAACTCGCCCTGCGCGCGGGCCAGGTGGTCAGCAAGGCGGAGATCCTGGAGCACGTCTGGGACTTCGCCTACGACGGCGACCCGAACATCGTCGAGGTCTACATCTCCACCCTGCGCCGCAAGCTCGGCGCGAGTGCCATCCGTACCGTGCGCGGCGCGGGCTACCGGCTGGAGGCGAGGTGAGGTCCGTACGGGCCAGGGCCGCCCTCGGGGCCACCCTGGTCGTCGCCGTCGCCCTGGTGGCGGCCGGGCTCGCCGTGCTCCTGGTGCTGCGGGCCAACCTGATCGACCAGGCGGACCTCCAGGCCGAGGTGGCGGCCCGCGAGGTGGCCGGACAGCTGGCCACGGACACCCCGTACGACGAACTGGACATGGACGACGAGGAGGACCACCCGGTCCAGGTGACCGACGAGGAGGGCCGGGTCGTCGTCGTCTCCAAGGACCTGCGGGCCGTCACCGGCACTGGCACGAGCGGGGTCACCCCGGTGCCGTCGGCCTCGGCGGGGGCCTCCCCGTCGCCCGGTGAAAGGGACGGGGAGGCGGACGACGACGACAGCGCCGACGACGACGATGACGGCAGCTCTCCCGGCCGCGGCGAGGTCTCCTCCGACGACCCGGACTTCTCCGACGGCACCGCCACCGTCGACCGCACCACCGCCGACTACCGTTTCGCCGCCGTCGAGGCGACCACCCCCGACGGAGTCACCCTGACCGTGCACGCGGGCGCGCCGCTCGCCGCCGAGCAGGAGGCGGTGAACACGGTGCGCGGGGCGATGCTCACCGGGCTGCCGCTGCTCCTGGTCGTCGTCGCCGGGGTGACCTGGCTGGTGACCCGCCGCGCCCTGCGGCCCGTCGAGGGCATCCGCCGCGAGATGGCGGCGATCACCGCCTCCGAGGACCTGGCCCGCCGGGTGCCGGAGCCCGGTTCGCGGGACGAGATCGCGGCGCTGGCCCGGACGACGAACGAGACCCTCACCGTGCTGGAGGCGTCCGTGGAGCGGCAGCGGCGGTTCGTCGCGGACGCCTCGCACGAGCTGCGCTCCCCGATCGCCTCGCTGCGCACCCAGCTGGAGGTGGCCGAGGCCCATCCGGAGCTGCTGGACCTCCCGGGGGCGGTCGCCGACACCGTACGGCTCCAGGTGCTGGCGGCGGATCTGCTGCTGCTGGCCCGGCTGGACGCGGGGGAGAAGCCCGGCAGCGCGACGGTGGAGCTGGGCGCGCTGGTGCGGGAGGAGGTGTCGCAGCGGACCGGGGACCGGATCGCGGTGGGCGTCGAGGCGCCGGAGAGCGGGGCGTTCGAGGTGAGCGGGTCGCGCGGGCAGCTGGCCCGGGTGGTCGGCAATCTGCTGGACAACGCCCAGCGGCACGCCGAGGGACGCGTCGCGGTCTCGGTGGCGGCCGACGGGCGCGGCGTGCGGGTCGAGGTCAGGGACGACGGGGCGGGCGTTCCCGAGGACGAGCGGGAGCGGATCTTCGAGCGGTTCGTCCGGCTCGACGACGCCCGCAGCCGGGACGACGGCGGTGCCGGACTGGGTCTGGCCATCGCCCGGGACGTCGCGACGCGCCACGGCGGGACGCTGACGGTGCACCGGGCGGCCGAGGGCGGTGCGGCCTTCCGGCTGTGGCTGCCCCGCCCGGCCTGACGGCTCCTACAGCTTGCCGCGCTTACCGCGCAGGTGTTCCGCGATCGGGGTCAGCGCCGCGTGCAGGTCGGCGAGCGCCTCGGGGGACAGCAGGTCCATGAAGTGCTGCCGCACCGAGGCGACGTGGTGCGGGGCGACCTTGCGCATGGTCTCCGCGCCGTGCTCGGTGAGGACCGCGAACAGTCCGCGCCGGTCCGATTCGCAGTGGGTGCGGCGGACCAGTCCGGCGGTCTCCATACGGGTGATCTGGTGCGAGAGCCGGCTCTTGGACTGGAGGGTGGCGGCGGCGAGGTCGCTCATCCGCATGCGCTGGTCGTCCGATTCGGAGAGGTTGACCAGGATCTCGTAGTCGTTCATGGTCAGGCCGAACGGCTGGAGGTCCTTCTCCAGTTGGTGCATCAGCAGCCTGCTGACGTCCAGGTGGGTGCGCCAGGCGCACTGTTCCGTGTCGTTCAGCCAGCGGGTGGCCGTCTCGGTCTCCATATATGGATTCTACCTAAGAAGTTGAAAGCCGGACGAAATTGGCGGATGTTGTGACGAGCGGCACCCCCGGACCGCGGAGGGGCCGCTCGGCAAGCACCGACGGCTGGGCGCAGGCGTTCGACGTCACACTCCGCAGACTACCGCTCACCACCCGAAGCGACGCTGGAGGTCCCCCAGCTGGCCGGGCATGCGCGGGGCGGATCCGTGGTGACCTCCGCCGCCCGGAACACCCGGTTCGCCCGGCACCACGCCGGCCGCCCGCTCCGCCATCAGCGCCTCGCTCGACTGGAGCAGCACCGTGCCCGCCCCGACGAACTCGAACTGATGCTCCTCGCCCGACGTCCCGCCGACCCCCGTGAGCGACCGGATACCGCCCATCACGCCCGTCATGTACCCGTGGTCGTAGTGGTGGCACGGGGAGGGGCAGTCGGCCCAGCCCACCAGCGCCTGCGGGTCCACCCGCAGCGGTGGCTCCATGAACACCACCGGGCCGTTCGACGCGGCCACGAACTTCCCCGTGCCGATCAGCGTCACGAACCCCGGCACGATCGACTGCTTCAGCGCCATCGTCGGCTGGTACGCCAGCAGGTTCCCGGACCGGATGGTGAGGTTGCCGTCCTCCAGGTCGAAGGAGTTCACATCGAACGCCCGGTCCGCCAGCAGCATCTTCCCGCTGCCCTCGGCCACCACCCAGTCGCTCGCGTGCAGCGGCGAGTGGAAGGCGGCGCGCACCAGCCGCTCGAACCGGCCGTGCCCGATGCCGTCGAACTGGATCTGCCCGTAGTAGGCGATCATCTTGCCCTTCTGCAGGAACCACCGGCTCCCCTTGAGGTCCACGCAGAAGGTGTAGGAGTTGACGTTGTCGTCCGACGGCAGCGTCATCGGGTCGAGGACCACGGGCGTGCTCACAGCTTCTCCTCCGATGCCTGGACGTACACCGCGCCACTGCCGCTCAGCTCCAGCTGGAACGCCTCGCCGGAGCCCCGCCCCACCATGTCCCGCCAGCCGACCGCCGTGGACAGCTTGTTGCGCACCTCGCCGTGGTGGGCGACGTACGCCTGCGGGTCGACATGAACGTCCCGGCCCGGGGTGATCGGCAGTTCGATCACCCCGCCGTGCGCCATCACCGCGACCGCGCCGTGCCCCTTCAGGGTGGTGGTGAACAGGCCCTGGCCGGTCACCTGGCCGCGCACCATGCCCATCACCCCGCCCTGCGATCCCATGAACATCGTGCCCTGCTGGAGGGTCCCGTCGAACGCGAGCAGCCGGTCCGCCTCCACGTACAGGGTGTCGCCCGCCAGGTTGATCACCTCGATGTGGTGGCCGCCGTGGCCGAACATCACCGTGCCCGAGCCCTCGACCGTCATCAGCGGCGTCGACTCGCCCGCCACCCGGCGGCCGATCATCGACGCGACGCCGCCCTGGCCGCCCTGGATGTTCGGGGTGAAGGACACCTCGCCCCGGTACGCCAGCATCGCGCCGCGCTGGCTGAACAGCTTCTGGCCCGGGGCGAGGGTGGCCTCGACCATCTTGGAGTTGATCTCCCGGAACGGCATCAGACATCGCCCCCGACGGTGTTGCGCTCGCTCGGCTGCACATAGACCAGGCCGTCGCCCTCGAAGCGGATCTGGAACGCCTCGCCGGAGCCCTCGCCCATCAGCGTCCGGAAGTTCACCCCCGCCTGGAAGTCCTGGCGCAGCCGGCCCTGGTGGGCGATGTACGCGCCGGGGTCGACCATCAGCGGATACTGCGGCGACACCCGCAGCAGCACCGCCGTACCGTCCGACATGATCGCCGCCTGCCCGGTGCCCTCCACCGTGGTGGTGAACAGGCCGTTGCCGCTCGCCCCGCCGCGCAGCCCGGTGAACGTCGTGCCCGTGCGCAGCCCGGCGTCGGTGGCCAGCAGATTGCTCGCCTCCACGTACAGGGTGTCCCCGCTCAGCGAGACCAGGTTGATCTCGCTCGCCCGGTCGGCGAAGTAGCAGGTGCCCTGCCCGGACACCTCCATCACCGTCATCTGTTCGCCGGTCAGCCGGCGGGTCACCATGCCGCGCACGCCCTCACCGCCGCCGGACATCTTCTTGAAGGTCATCCGGCCGTCGTACGCGACCATCGAACCGTTCTTCGCCTTGACTGCGTCGCCGGCCAGATCGACGGCGAGCGTCTTGCTGCCTTGGAGTCGGAACATCGCCACGCGACGACGGTAGCCGTCCGCGCCGCACCCCGGCCAGAGGCTCCGCAACCGTTACGTCCCTGATGCGTGCGGGGACCGGCCCTGATATGCGGCGCTATGCGCCCCGGCGGCGGGGCGGCCCCCGCCGCCGGGGCCATCCCGGCGCGATGCCACAATGGGGGCGGCTTGTGCGTGTCTTCACAAGCTCACGCGACCCTCCCACTCGAAGGTGCCCTCGTGGACATCAAGACCGCTTCCGCCCTGCACCGGCTGCGCCTCATCTCGCTTCCCGAGGCGCTCTCCTTCCCGGCGCTGCTCATCTTCGGCTCGCTCCTCATGCGGGTCTCGGACATCGACTTCCTGATGCCGCCGCTCGGCATGATCCACGGCGTGCTCTTCACGATCTACGTGGTGTTCCTGCTGGACGTCTGGGTCAAGGCCAAGTGGCCGCTCAAGCGTGTCGCGCTCTTCTTCGTCCTCGCGGTCATCCCCTTCGGCGGGCTCTACGGCGACAAGCTCCTGAAGAAGTACGAGGCCGACGGCGTCATCGCCGCCCGCGCCCGCCGCGAGGGCACGGTCAGCGCATGATCGTCGCGTTCTCCGTCTCCCCGCTCGGTGTCGGCGAGGACGTCGGGGAGTACGTCGCCGACGCCGTACGGGTCGTCCGCGAGTCCGGGCTCCCCAACCGCACCGACGCCATGTTCACCTCCATCGAGGGGGAGTGGGACGAGGTCATGGACGTCGTCAAGCGCGCCGTGGCCGCCGTCGAGGCCCGCGCCGGACGCGTCTCCCTGGTACTGAAGGCCGACATCCGGCCCGGCGTCACCGACGGCCTCACCTCGAAGGTCGAGACCGTGGAGCGCCATCTCGCCTCCTGACGGCCCGTCCGTACGCCCGTCCCGCGTTCACCCGAAAAGCCCCCAGCGCCACACGGCCGGGGGCTTTTCCGGCTCCGGATCCAAAACCGCTCACTCGGACCTGCCAAGTCGACACACCGTTAGCTGTCCCCTTCTGTGGGGATATCAACCCGTTCGACAGTGGGAGGCACGGTGCGGTCGGAGGGCTACGACTACGACACCTACAGCCGGCTCGCGGGTCCGCTCACGGAGCCGGAGCCGACGGGGTACCGGGTGCGGTACAAGAGCCTGCTCTCGACGGAGAAGCACCGAATAAGAGCCGTCCTGCTGATGACCCTCGCACCGGTGCTCACCGGCGTCCTGCTGCTGTACCTGGTCTGGCCCACGCACTGGACCGAGCGGGAGAACGGGGAGCGCTGGCTGGTCGTCGCCGACACCGTGATGCTGGTGTCGATCGCCCTGATCGAGCTGTTCATGCTGGTCAACGTGGTCTCCATCGCGCACGCCACGCTCGTCGCGCGGGACCCCGTCCCGGTGACCCCCGAGCCCGGCACCCGGGTCGCGTTCCTGACCACGTACGTCCCCGGCAAGGAACCGCTCTCCATGGTCCGCGCCACCCTCAAGGGCGCCGTACGCATGAGGCACTCCGGCCCGCTGGACGTCTGGCTGCTCGACGAAGGCGACGACCCCGGGGCCCGGATGCTCTGCGCCGAACTGGGCGTCCACCACTTCACCCGGCGCGGGGTCCCCGAGTGGAACCGTGACAGGGGCGTCCACAAGGCGAAGACGAAGCACGGCAACTACAACGCCTGGATCGCCCTGCACGGCGTCGACTACGACTTCTTCGCCTCCGTCGACACCGACCACGTGCCCATGCCCAACTTCCTGGAGCGGATGATGGGCTACTTCCGCGACCCGGACGTCGCCTTCGTCGTCGGACCGCAGGTCTACGGGAACTACGAGTCGGCCGTCACCAAGGCCGCCGAGTCGCAGCAGTTCCTCTTCCACGCCCTGATCCAGCGCGCGGGCAACCGCTACGGCGCCCCGATGTTCGTCGGCACCAACAACGTCGTGCGCATCGCCGCGCTGCGGCAGGTCGGCGGCCTGTACGACTCGATCACCGAGGACATGGCCACCGGCTTCGAGATCCACCGCCGCCGCAACCCGCACACCGGCCACTACTGGCGTTCCGTCTACACCCCCGACGTGCTGGCCGTGGGCGAGGGCCCCGCCTCCTGGACGGACTTCTTCACCCAGCAGCTGCGCTGGTCCCGGGGAACGTACGAGACGCTGTTCAAGCAGTACGGCAAGGCGCTGTTCCGGGTGCCGCCCGGCCGCCTCCTCAGCTACACGCTGATGCTCGTCTACTACCCGATGACCGCGGTCAACTGGCTCCTCGGTGTCCTCAGCTGCGTGCTGTTCCTCTGGTTCGGGGCGTCCGGCACCCAGGTCGCCGCCTCCATCTGGCTGATGCTCTACAGCGACGCCGCCGCCCTCCAGATCGGGCTCTACCTCTGGAACCGCCGGCACAACGTCTCCCCGCACGAGCCCGAGGGCTCCGGCGGCCTCGCCGGTATGGCCATGTCCGCGCTCTCCGCCCCGATCTACCTGAAGTCGCTGGGCTCGGCCGTGCTGCGCACCGACGGCCGGTTCGTCGTCACGCCCAAGGGCGGCCAGGCCTCCCCGGACCGGCTGCTCACCTTCCGTATCCACCTCTCCTGGGCGGCGGTCCTGCTCTCCTCGCTCGCCGCGTCGGTGTACCTGGACCACACCCACGTGGCGATGCGGACCTGGGCGGCGCTGGGCCTGGCGATCTCGCTCTCCCCGGTCGCCGCCTGGGCCTGGACCGTCCGGCAGGACAAGCGCGCCGAGAACGCGCGCGCCGTCCCCGTTCCGGCGTCCCCGCCGCCCCGGCCGGCGTACGTCACGACCACCACCACAGCCCCGCCGGCGACCACCACGGCGAGCGCGGGCACCACTGCCACCACCACAGCAGGAGGGAACTGACCCATGTCCTACCGGCCCTCGAAGCAGATGAGGAAGACGCTCCTGGGGGGCGGCGCGGTGCTGCTGCTCGCCGGGCTCAACGCTCCCGCGGCCCTGTCCTTCGCCGAGGACAGATATCACGCGTACAAGATCGACCAGCCGGAGTACAAGGCGGAGTACGGCTCCTGGGAGAAGGTGGACATCCCGAAGGAGTACCGGACCAACGCGATCCACGCGGCGCTCCTGCACACCGGGAAGGTGCTGATCGTCGCGGGCTCCGGCAACGACGAGGCGCACTTCGACGCGGGCACCTTCGACACGGTGCTGTGGGACCCGGCCGAGAACACCTTCCAGAAGATCCCCACCCCCGAGGACTTCTTCTGCGGCGGCCACGCCCAGCTCCCCGACGGCCGCCTCCTGATCGCCGGCGGCACCGCCCGCTACGAGGTGCTCGACGACAAGGTGAAGCGGGCCGGCGGCGGTATGCGGGTCAAGAACGAGAACCCGGACAAGCCGCTGAAGCTCAAGAAGGGCACGGTCTTCCGGTCGCCCTCCGGCGTCGAGTACGTGGCCAAGTTCGACGTCACCGTCCCCAAGGCCAAGCGCGAGTTCGAGGTCGACTACTTCGAGAGCGGCCAGATGAAGCCGTGGAAGACCAAGGTGACCGCCGCCGAGCAGCGGGTGTTCGTCGAGGCGGTGGAGGACGGTCCCGAGGCGGTGGCGACGGACGCCGCCCAGTACGAGATCGTCGGGCTGAAGGGCAAGGCGGCCGACAACGCCTACGGCCTCGCCGAGAAGATCACCATGGACAAGCAGGACTTCCAGGGGATCCGCGCCGCCTACGAGTTCGACCCGACGGCGGAGAAGTACATCAAGGTCGACCCGATGAAGGAGGCCCGCTGGTACCCGACGCTCGTCGGGCTGGAGGACGGCCGGGTGCTCTCCGTCTCCGGCCTCGACGACGTCGGCGCGATCCTCCCGGGCGACAACGAGGTCTACGACCCGAAGACGAAGAAGTGGTCCGAGGGCCCCTTCCAGTACTTCCCGACCTACCCGGCGCTCTTCCTGACCAAGGGAGGCAAGCTCTTCTACCCGGGCGCCAACGCCGGCTACGGCCCGGAGGACAAGGGGCGCGAGCCGGGGATCTGGGACATCAAGAAGAACACCTTCACCAAGGTCCCCGGGCTGACCGACACCGACCAGCTGGAGACGGCGGCCTCGCTGCTGCTGCCGCCCGTGCAGGACCAGAAGGTGATGGTGCTCGGCGGCGGCGGGGTCGGCGAGTCCAAGAAGTCCACCGCCCGCACGGCGGTCATCGACCTCAAGAAGGAGAACCCCGCCTTCGAGCCGGGCCCCGACCTGCCGCAGGGCACGCGCTATCTGAACAGCGTGATCATGCCCGACGACACCGTCTTCACCAGCGGCGGATCGGAGGACTACCGGGGCCGCGGGAACAGCAACATCCTGAAGGCGCAGTCCTACGACCCGAAGACCAACACCTTCAAGGAGGCGGCCGAGCCGACCGTGGGGCGCAACTACCACTCTGAGGCGCTGCTCCTGCCCGACGGGCGGGTGGCCACCTTCGGCTCCGACCCGCTCTACGGCGACAAGGACAACACCAAGCTCGGCAAGTTCGAGCAGCGTATGGAGGTCTACACCCCGCCCGCCCTGCACCGCGGCAAGGACGACCGCCCGGTGATCGGGGACGGTCCGGAGGCCACCGAGCGCGGCGCGACGGTGACGTACGAGAGCGCCGACGCGGACCGGATCGCCACCGCCCGGCTGATGCGGCCGAGCGCCGTCACCCACACCACCGACGTGGAGCAGCGCTCCATCGAGCTCGGCCTGAAGAAGGGCGACGGCGAACTGAGCGTGACCGTGCCGGACGACCCCACACTGGTGCCGCCCGGCTGGTACATGCTCTTCGTCACGGACGCCGACGGCGTTCCCTCCGAGGCGAAGTGGGTCAAGGTCGCCTGAGGGCCGGGGCGCGCGGTCTCAGGACGCCGCGCGCCTGGCCAGGCCGAGCGCGTACTCCGGCCACCAGTCGCCGGCCGGCGGGCCGCCCCGGCAGGTGCCGTCGGAGTCGCCCGGCCGTTTGATCCACAGATAGGCGTCGAGCCGGTCCTCGCCGGTGTCGGTGGTCGGCGGCGTGCCGAGCCCCCGGCCCGGCGGATTGCACCAGGCCTCCTCAGGGCCCCCCGACAGGGGGCCCTTGCCGTTGCGGCTGGTGTCGATCACGAAGTGCGAGCCGCCCACGGCGTCGGAGAGCCGGCCGGCGTACTCCTTCACGGTCTCGTTCGACTGGAAGTTGGAGACGTTCAGGGAGAAGCCGTCGGCCCGTTCGATGCCGGCCTGCCGCAGCGGCTGCGCCATCTTGGCCGGTTTGTCGATCCAGTCCGGGTTGCCCGCGTCCAGGTAGACCCGGGTCCTCGGCAGGGCCTTGAGCGTGTCCACCGCCTCGGAGAGGAGCTGGTAGCGCTCGGCGTGGTGCTCGGGCGGGGTGCAGCCGTCCACGATGTGGGGAAGGGCGTCCGGCTCCAGGATCACGGTCGCGGGGGCCTCTCCGATGGCGGCGGCGAACTCCCCGATCCAGGAACGGTAGGAGTCCGCGTCCTTCGCGCCGCCCGCGGAGTAGAGCCCGCAGTCGCGGTGCGGGATGTTGTACGCCACCAGCAGGATGGTCTTCTTCGTGCGGGCGGCGGACTTCGCGGCGGCCCGGATCCCCGGGGCCGGGTCGTCCCACGCGGGCCAGTCGGCCACCGGCCGGCCGGAGATCCGCCGCAGAATCTTCGCCTCCGCCTCGCGGCCCTCCTTCTCCCAGGTGCGCACCTGGCGGGCCGCGTCGCTGTTCGGGTCGACCCAGTACGGGGAGGCGGCGCTCGGGGCGGGCTCACCCCGGACGAGGTCGTCCGCCGCGTCGGCGGTCCGGGTGACACGCGGTTCCGGTGTCGAGCAGCCCGTGGTGAGGACGGTCGCCAGGGTGAGGGCCGCCAGGACGGGGACGGTACGGGGGAGAGCGCGGGGGACGATTCTGCGGCCGGACATCCAGACCCCTCGGACGGCGGTGACTCACGGATACGGAACACAGGGAAACGTGAGCAATCGTGACACAACGGTTACGTGGAGTGGTGACGCCACACCCTGAGTAACCGTTGTGTCGCTGTGTCCCGGCGCGCGTCAGCCGGTGGCGGCCAGCGTGATCCCCAGCGGCGTGCGCTCGTACAGCACCTGGTGCCCGTAACGCCGCGAGGTCAGCAGCCCCGCCCCGCGCAGCACGGAGAGATGGGCCGAGACGGACGAGGGGGCGAGGGCCAGCCGGTGTGCCAGCGCGGTCGTCCCGGCCGGTTCGTCCAGCGCGCACAGCACATCGGCCCGGACCCGGCCGAGCAGCCGGGCGAGGGTGTCCGAGGTCCGCTCGCCGGACTCGCTCCACAGCCCGCCGATGCCTCGCACCGGGTAGATGAGCCCGGGCCGCCACGGTTCCTCGTGGCCGCCCACCACCTCCGGCCAGACGAAGACGCTCGGCATCAGCACCAGCCCCTGCCCGCCCAGCACCCGCTCGTGGTCGCCCTGGGTCCCGGTCACGGTGAGCGTCGAGCCGTTCCAGCTCAGCCGGGGGCTCAGCTCGCCCAGCAGCTGTTCGAGCCCGCTGTCCGCGAGCCGCCGCGAGTGGTAGGTGATGTCCGCCTCCAGCAGGGCGCGCAGCCGGGGCCAGTACGGCTCGATCAGCGCCTCCCAGGCCTGCTCCAGCAGATCGGCGAGTTCCCGCACCGCCCGCACCGGATCGGCCAGCAGCCGGCGGCCCGTCGCCGACGCGGTCCCGCCGGGCCGGTCCGCCAGGGCCAGCGCCATGTCGGCGCGCGCCACCTCCGGATCGACCGCCCGGACGGCCGCGATCTCCTCCTCGAACGTCGCGAGCGGCCCGATCGGCGGAGGGCAGATGAAGTCCGGGTTGTGGCCGACGGCCGGCATCAGCAGCCACAGCGGCTCCAGGTCCAGCGCCCCGGACGCCTCCCGGATCCGGCGGAGCCACGGCAGGTGGTAGCCGTGGCGGCCCGTGCGGTGCAGGGTGCGCACCGCCTCCTGGGTCTCGAACAGGGGTGACAGCGCGAACCGGCAGCGCAGCAGATCGCTCTCGCCGAAGTGCAGCTGGAACGGCATGCGTTTCCCTCGCGTCGGCCCGGACATTCGTCTCCAGCCGAAAGTCTAGAGTCGACCGCGCCCCGGCGGCAGGCTCGTCCGCATGGAGACCGACAGCCCCGCCCCGGCGGACACACCCCGTACCCCGTCCGCCCAGGCAGTGGCCCCGTCTCCGCCCCCGGAGCGTGCGGCCCACCCCGACCCGGGCCCCGGGCCCATGCTCCGGGAGCCCGCCGTCCCCGGCCCCGACGCCCCGCCGCCCGTGCCCGCCGCGCGCGGCTACCGGGCCGTCTTCGCCGTCACCGAGTTCCGGGCCGTCTTCGCCGCGCACCTGCTCTCGCTGCTCGGCGTCGTGGTCAGTGAGCTGGCGCTCACCGTGCTCGTCTACGACCTCACCGGCTCCCCGCTGCTCAGTGCGCTGACGTGCGCGCTGGGGCTGCTTCCGTACATGATCGGCGGCACCCTGTTCGCGGGGGTCGCCGACCGCTACCCGGCCCGCCGCGTGCTGGTCGTCTGCGACCTGCTCTGCGCGGCCTGCGTCGCCGTGATGCTGGTGCCCGCCACCCCGGTCGCGGGACTCCTCGCCCTGCGCTGCCTGGTCGCCGCCGTCGCGCCCGTCTTCACCGGGACCCGGATGGCGGCGCTCACCGACATCCTCGGCGAGGGCGACCTCTATGTGCTCGGCCGTTCGCTGCTGCGGATCGTCTCGCAGAGCGCGATGCTCATCGGGTTCGGCGCCGGAGGGGTGCTGCTCACCGTGCTGTCCCCGCGCGGCGCGATCTCCGTCACCGTGGTGACCTTCCTGTGCTCGGCCGCCCTGCTCCGCTTCGGCACCCGCGACCGCCCCGCCCGTCACGCCACCGGCGACGGCGGCGGAACGCTGCTGAAGGAGTCGCTCTCCGGAGCCCGCCTGGTGCTGGGCGACCGCCGCGTCCGGGCGCTGATGCTGCTGTTCTGGCTGCCCGCGATGTTCGTGGTGGCCCCGGAGGCGCTCGCCGCCCCGTACGCCGACGCGATCGGGGCCCCGCCCGCCGCGCTCGGGCTGCTGCTCTGCGCGATGGCCGCCGGGCACATCGGGGCCGAGCTGTTCGTGGGCTCCGCGCTCAGCCCCCGTAACCGCTCCCGGATCGTCCTGCCGGTCGCCGCCGCCGGTCTGCTCCCGCTCCTCGTGTACGTGGTCCGCCCCGGGCTGCCGCTCGCCCTGGCGGCCCTCGCGCTGGCCGGCGCGGGCGCCGCGTACGTGATCGGGCTCGACCAGTGGTTCGTCGACGCCGTGCCCCGGGAGCTGCGCGGCCGGGCCATGACGCTGCTCACCGCCGGGCTGATGACCGTCCAGGGCCTCGGGATGGCGCTGGCGGGGCTCGCGGCCGAGTTCTTCCCCGTGCACCAGGTGGTCGCCGGATCCGGAATCATCGGTACCGTCCTCACGCTCCTGCTCGTCGCCGAGGTCCGCCGGACAGCCTCCGGACGGATGTCCGATACCGAAGGACGAGACGGGGCTGACCGGAATGTGACCAGTCGGTAAGGTCGTTGCCGTGCCGAAGCCGCTCCGTCTTCCCTTCGATCCGATCGCCCGCGCCGACGAACTCTGGCAGCAGCGCTGGGGACCCGTGCCCTCGATGGGGGCGATCACCTCGATCATGCGGGCCCAGCAGATCCTGCTCGCCGAGGTCGACGCCGTCGTCAAGCCGTACGGGCTGACCTTCGCCCGGTACGAGGCGCTGGTGCTGCTCGCCTTCTCCAAGGCCGGTGAGCTGCCGATGTCCAAGATCGGGGAGCGGCTGATGGTGCACCCGACCTCGGTCACCAACACCGTGGACCGGCTGGTCCGGTCGGGTCTCGTCGACAAACGGCCGAACCCGAACGACGGCCGCGGGACGCTGGCGTCCATCACCGACAAGGGCCGCGACGTCGTCGAGGCGGCCACCCGGGACCTGGTCGCGATCGACTTCGGGCTCGGGGCGTACGACTCCGAGGAATGCGCCGAGATCTTCGCCATGCTGCGTCCGCTGCGGGTGGCTGCCCAGGACTTCGAGGAGAAGTGAACTCGGGCTTCCGGTGAGGCGGGGTCGCGCGAAGATCGCCCCGGTCGTCCCGTTACGCTCGTAGCCATGAAACAGAACGTGCTCACCCGCTACCGGGTGATGGCCTACGTCACCGCCATCTGGCTGCTCGTCTTCACCGTGGCGATCATCGCGAAGTACGGCTTCGAGACCGGCGACACCATGCTGATCTCGCAGATCCACGGCGTGCTGTTCATCGTCTACGTCGTCTTCGCCTTCGATCTCGGCTCCAAGGCGAAGTGGCCCTTCGGCAAGCTCCTGTGGGTGCTGGCCGCCGGCTGCATCCCCTTCGCCTCGTTCTTCGTCGAACCGAAGGTCAGCCGCGAGGCCCGCGCCCTGGTCACCGACCCCGCACCGGTGACCGCCAAGGCCTGAGCCGAGGGGCTCCGGACCACCCCGAACCGCCCCGCGCGAAAAGCGCCGGGCGGTTTGCCATCGACATTTAGTAGGACGTCCTAGTAAATTCGAAGGTATGGACGCTGACGCGATCGAGGAAGGCCGCCTCCGCTGGCAGGCCCGTTACGACAAGGCCCGCAAGCGTGACGCGGACTTCACCACGCTCTCCGGGGACCCGGTCGAGCCCGCGTACGGGCCACGCCCCGGTGACACGTACGAGGGATTCGAGCGGATCGGCTGGCCGGGGGAGTACCCCTTCACCCGGGGGCTGCACCCCACCGGCTACCGGGGTCGCACCTGGACGATCCGCCAGTTCGCCGGCTTCGGCAACGCCCAGCAGACCAACGAGCGCTACAAGATGATCCTCGCGGCGGGCGGCGGCGGCCTCAGCGTCGCCTTCGACATGCCGACGCTGATGGGCCGCGACTCCGACGACCCGCGCTCGCTCGGCGAGGTCGGCCACTGCGGCGTCGCCATCGACTCGGCGGCCGACATGGAGGTCCTCTTCGGGGACATCCCCCTCGGCGACGTCACCACCTCGATGACGATCAGCGGCCCGGCCGTGCCCGTCTTCTGCATGTACCTGGTCGCCGCCGAGCGCCAGGGCGTCGACCCGGGCGTGCTCAACGGCACGCTCCAGACCGACATCTTCAAGGAGTACATCGCGCAGAAGGAGTGGCTCTTCCAGCCCGAGCCCCACCTGCGCCTCATCGGCGACCTGATGGAGCACTGCGCCCGCGACATCCCCGCCTACAAGCCGCTCTCCGTCTCCGGCTACCACATCCGCGAGGCCGGGGCGACGGCCGCGCAGGAGCTGGCGTACACCCTCGCGGACGGCTTCGGCTACGTGGAGCTGGGCCTCTCGCGCGGCCTGGACGTCGACGCCTTCGCCTCCGGGCTCTCCTTCTTCTTCGACGCGCACCTGGACTTCTTCGAGGAGATCGCCAAGTTCCGTGCCGCCCGCCGCATCTGGGCCCGCTGGATGAAGGAGACGTACGGCGCGAAGACCGACAAGGCGCAGTGGCTGCGCTTCCACACCCAGACCGCCGGGGTCTCCCTCACCGCGCAGCAGCCGTACAACAACGTGGTGCGGACGGCCGTGGAGGCGCTCTCCGCCGTCCTCGGCGGCACCAACTCGCTGCACACCAACGCCCTCGACGAGACCCTCGCACTCCCCTCCGAGCAGGCCGCCGAGATCGCCCTGCGCACCCAGCAGGTGCTGATGGAGGAGACCGGCGTCGCCAATGTGGCCGACCCGCTGGGCGGCTCCTGGTACGTCGAGCAGCTCACCGACCGGATCGAGGCCGAGGCCGAGAAGATCTTCGACCAGATCAAGGAGCGCGGCACCCGGGCCCACCCCGACGGGCAGCACCCCATCGGGCCGATGACCTCCGGCATCCTGCGCGGCATCGAGGACGGCTGGTTCACCGGCGAGATCGCCGAGTCCGCGTTCCAGTACCAGCGGGCCCTGGAGAAGGGCGACAAGCGGGTCGTCGGCGTCAACGTCCACCACGGCTCGGTCACCGGCGACCTGGAGATCCTCCGGGTCAGCCACGAGGTCGAGCGCGACCAGGTCAGCCAGCTCGCGGACCGCAAGGCCCACCGCGACGACGCCAAGGTGACCGCCGCCCTCGACGCGATGCTCGCCTCGGCCCGCGACGGCTCCAACATGATCGCGCCGATGCTGGACGCGGTACGGGCCGAGGCCACGCTCGGCGAGATCTGCGGAGTGCTGCGCGAGGAGTGGGGCACCTACACGGAGCCGCCGGGGTTCTGAGCTTGTTCTTTTAACCGTCTTGCCGTGCAACTGAGTTGATCGCTGCTGTTCTGCGAGGGCTGATGCGACAGCAGTGCGGCCTTGGTGTGATCATGTGTGTCGTCGAGACGCTGTTGATCATGCCAAGGCCGCGAGGGTGAGTCTGCCGCACGACGCTGTTCGTATCGAGTCCTTGACCGTGTCGCCCCGGGTCCGGACCGACTTCTACGACTGCCTGACCGCTCGCGCGGATGCGGTGCTGTGCACCGACGGGTCGGTGCGGTCGCCGGTCGACCTCGCGCTGGCGCCAGAGCACCGCCGCGGTCGCGGCGCCCTCTACGTCGGCCTCAACCGCGGACGGGTGGACATCCCCCGGCTGCGGCGGGTCCTGGCCGGGCGCCGCTGCCGAGGGCCGCGGACGGTCGGTTGGTGTTGGCGGTGGACGTCTCACCGTGGCTTCGCCCGGACGCCGGGACCGTGCCGGACCGCTCGTTCTGCCATACCTACGGTCGCGGCAGCGCCAAGCACCGGATGTTGCCCGGCTGGCCGTACTCGGTCGTCGTTGCCCTGGAGAGTGGCCGCACCTCCTGGTCGGCGTTTCTGGTCGCGGTCCGCCGGGCGCGATTCGGGGCCCGACTTCGACCTCGGACCATGAAGAACAAGCTCACCCGGCGAGCAGGGATCGCACCCAATGGTCTTCGCGTTGCTCGATGTACTCGGCGTCGTTTCGCCAGGCATCACCGTGACCTTCAGCCCACAGCCTTTCCCAGGGCTGGACACCTTGGGCTGCCTGGTCTCGCAGGAAGTCATGCATGGAACGCGTACGGCGCCCCAACATAGGGACCAACCGGCGACGTTCGGACTCGTCGAGACCGTAGGCGTCGGCGAAGACCCGCAGTCGGCTCGCCGCGTCCGGGCGCTGCCAGTCCGGATGCGCGGACAACGGGATGAACCCGTGAATGGCGTAGGCGACATCCCACAGGCACGAGCCGGGACCTGCACCGTCCCAGTCGATGAAGGCCCACCGCGCCTCGTCTGCGACCACGAGGTTCCAGGGGGCCAGGTCGTTATGGGCGATGATGTCACTGCCCTCAGCGGGGATCGGAGTCTGCCACCGCGCATCGGAAGGCGGCGTGAAGTCCCGCACGGCATCGTGGAAGCCCCGGATCAGCCGTGCGACGCGAGCCAGCTGTCGAGCGGGGTCCATCAGCGAGAACCGGTCGGGCCAGACCACGTCTCCCGGCATGAAGCTCAGGACCTCACGCCCCTGATCGTCAATGCCGAGCGGACGAGGTGCCGCGCCGAATCCCACCTCGCGCAGGTGGGCAAGCAGGTTATGCACAGCGGGAGTCCATGGTCCGGCCGGACGGCGAACGGTGTCCCCGACGCGAACGACGCCCTGACTGACGTTGCCACCGGACAAAGGCTGCTCATCATCGTGCCGCATCGAACCAGTGTGTCGAACCAGCTTGCCGTGGTCACCCCAATATGGGGGAGCGTCAGCGTAGGCGGCGCGGGGACGGACATTGAAGAACAAGCTGGGCCCGGCTATCCGGCCTGCGCGCCCGCCAGCCCCAGCAGCAGCAGTGAGGTGAAGCCGGTCGCCCAGTCGGAGTCCACCGGCTCCGCGCTCACCAGGGTGCGGTGCACCACGGCTCCGGCGATCACGTCGAAGATCAGGTCCGCGTTGCGGGCGGCCGTCGAGGCGTCGTCCTCGTACCGCAGCTCGCCGCGGGCCTGGGCGCGTTCCCGGCCCAGCAGCACCAGCCGCTTCTGCCGGTCCACGATGGCCGAGCGGATCCGCCGGCGCAGCGAGTCGTCCCGAGTGGCCTCGGCGACCACCGCCATCAGCGCCGTACGGGCCTCCGGCCGCTCCAGCAGGGCGGCGAACTGGAGCACGACGCCCCGCACATCGGCGGCCAGGCTGCCCCGGTCGGGCAGCTCCAGCTCGTCGAACAGGACGGCGACCGCGTCCACGACCAGCTCGTTCTTGCCCGCCCAGCGGCGGTAGAGGGTCGTCTTGGCGACACCGGCCCGGGTCGCCACGTCACCCATCGTCAGCTTCGACCAGCCGAGATCGACCAGGGAGGCCCGCGTCGCTTCGAGGATCGCGGCATCGGCGGCGGTGCTCCGCGGACGTCCTGTCCGGGTGGTTCTGGGGTCGCTGTCGTTCATGATGCGGCGACCATACCGGCCGGTAGGGGAAACGGTTGTGCTCCGGTGCCCGTGAGACAGATCACCGGGATCACCTGTCCGGGCGGGGGGATCGACAGTTACGCTACGGGTCGTAGCGTAAGGAAGGCGGCCGGATCGCCCCCTTAGGCCACGGAACGAACGAGCGACAGCCACCGGGGTCTCCAGGGAGATCCCAGGCGCCGGGTGGGGACCCGGGGCCGCACGGACCGGCCGGATGGGGATCCGGAAGGTCCAGCCGGGTCTTTCGGGGCCCGGTCAGTTCCAGCCAGGGTCTTTCAGGGGCCCGACCGGTCTCACCGGGGCCTTTCGAGGCTTCGGGGAGCCAGGGCCGCCTCGGTCCGTCCGCCCCCGCATGCCGGTGGGGGCGGACGGACCGGTCCGGTTCTCGCACTCGCTTTCCGGAACGGTGTGCTCAGGGGGGAGGATGTACGTATGCAGCCTAGGAACATGTCCATGAGCGGCGTTGTCGACCTCGCCGCTGTCAAGGCGGCCGGTGAGGCCAAGGCCAAGGCGGAGCAGGCCCGCGCGGAGGCCGCCCGTACCGGAGGCGCCGGCACCGTCGCGCCCGCCGCCCTGGTGATCGACGTCGATGAAGCCGGATTCGAGCGCGAGGTCCTCCAGCGCTCCGCCGAGGTCCCCGTCGTCATCGACTTCTGGGCCGAGTGGTGCCAGCCGTGCAAGCAGCTGGGCCCCCTGCTGGAGCGCCTGGCCGTCGAGTACAACGGCCGCTTCCTGCTGGCCAAGGTCGATGTCGACGCCAACCAGATGCTGATGCAGCAGTTCGGCATCCAGGGCATCCCGGCGGTCTTCGCCGTCGTCGCCGGGCAGGCCCTCCCGCTCTTCCAGGGCGCGGCCCCCGAGGCCCAGATCCGCGAGACGCTGGACCAGCTGATCCAGGTCGGCGAGGAGCGCTTCGGGCTGACCGGGATCGCCGTCGACCCGGCCGCCGCCACGGAGGACGCCGTCCCGGCCGAGGTTCCCGCAGGCCCGTACGACGCCCTGCTGGAGGCCGCCGCGTCCGCGCTCGACGCCAACGACTTCGGCGGCGCGGTCCAGGCCTACAAGAACGTCCTCGCGGACGACCCGGGCAACCCGGAGGCCAAGCTCGGCCTGGCCCAGGCGGAGCTGCTCGGCCGCGTCCAGAACGTGGACCCGCAGGCGGTCCGCAAGGAAGCCGCGGAGAACCCGGGCGATGTGAACGCCCAGCTCGCCGCCGCCGATCTCGACCTGGTCGGCGGACACGTCGAGGACGCCTTCGGCCGGCTCGTCGAGGCGGTCCGCCGCACCGCGGGAGACGACCGCGACGCCGCCCGGCTGCGGCTCCTGGAGCTGTTCGAGGTGATCGGTCCGGAGGACCCCAGGGTCACCGCCGCGCGCACCGCGCTGGCCCGCGTCCTGTTCTGATCCGAACGAGAGGCCCGAGGACCGCCGTCCGCTCCGGACGAGCCCGATTGTGCCGATGTGACAAGACGGCCGCACCGCCCTCCGGGCGGCGCGGCCGTTTTTCCGTCCCGATGCGAAAGACGAGCGCGAGAAGCCTTCGCTTTACCAAATCTTGACAAAGATGCGAGCTGTTACTCGCAGTAAGGCGGGTCGGTGGTTCTGCCCCGTTTCCATGGCGTTTCCCGTCATTTCGATGTCCCTTTCGTGCCACCCTGTGTCGCCGCGTGATGCCGCCCTGTCGCCCTCCGGTCATCGATCCGCTACTAGCCAGTAACGATCCCCCTTGTGTCACGGCCGTGAATGCACCACGATCGGCCACGCTCGGTCCCCTGCCTTCGGCCCGGTCTCCAGCCGGTGCCCGAGGGTCTGTTGGGTCCCCACCGAGTGGTCGGCGGCAGTGGCGCCGACCGCGGACAGGGGGGTTCCCGCCCATGGGCGGGGCCTGTCCGACCGGCCGCGCGGAAAGCGCGGCCAGTGGTTGTCGCTCGGGGGTGAACGCCGGTGGATCGGATGCGGGACACGTCTCCGAGCGCGGGCGCTCTCCTTCCCGAGGACGTAGCACTTCTCCCATCCCAGGACGGGCACGACGCCCGGACCGGAGATGTACGTCCGAGAAGAAGGAGCAAGTATGAGTTCCCAGGTTCGCGGTGGGACGAGATGGAAGCGGTTCGCTCTGGTCATGGTGCCGAGCGTCGCCGCGACGGCCGCGGTGGGCATCGGTCTGGCACAGGGTGCGCTGGCCGCGTCGTTCAGCGTTTCCGGCCAGAGCTTCAAGGTCAGCACCGACAAGCTGGACGGCCACGACTTCGTCCAGTACGGCAGTGTCGCGGTCGGCAAGGACCTCAAGGGCAGGAAAGCCGCGCACCCCGTCGCGGTGTCGGGCTTCAGCAGCGCCACGATCACCAACATGTGCCAGTCGGTGGTCACGCCGAAGGTCCCCTTCATCGGCAAGAGCGTCAGTCTTGAGCTGACGGCGGGCACCGACCCGGACCGGCCGGTCGAGGCCACCAACCTCTACCTGGACGTCGCACAGCTGGACGCCGACGCCGACTTCGAGAACATCGACATCGGTGTCGCGGCCGGATCGCTGAAGAAGGAGCACAGGCCGAACGGGATAGGCATCCAGCCCGGTACCGAGGCCAACAAGGCGGGCTTCGCGCAGCGAGCCGACAGGGCCATCCTGACCAACGTGAAGCAGACGGCGTGGGCGACCACCGCCGGCACCTTCAAGCTCAGCGACCTGAAGCTGAAGCTGCACACGGGCGTCAAGGAGTGCTTCTAGCCTCCGGCTCGGGTGGCCGGAACGTCCCCTCGGGTTCTCTTCCGGCCACCCACCCTCCCCATCTCACGGCAGTACCGGTTCCAGGGAGCTGTTTTCCATGAGCCCCGAGTCCACAGGGCAGAACGAGCACTACATCCGCGTCCTTCGGCGACGCTTCCGCGCCTGGCGGGGTACCCGGCCGTTCTGGGCCGGACTGCTCACCATGGCCGGTGGGGTCCCCATCGCCTACTTCCCGTACGCCAGCATGACGCTCGGCAATATGACGCTGGCCATGTCCACCACGGCCGGCGCCGGGTCCCTGATCATCGGGGTCCTGCTGATCACGCTCGGCCTGACGATGTGGTACCACAGCATCGTGCGGGTCTTCGCCGGTGTCGCAGCCATCCTGCTCGCACTGATCTCCATCCCCGTCGCCAACATCGGCGGCTTCGTCGTCGGATTCCTCCTCTCCCTTGTCGGCGGAGCCCTGTCCATTTCCTGGGCCCCGGGTGATCCGAAGGGCGCCGACGAGGCCCCGCTCGCCGGGCACCCGGACGAGCAGCGCTCCGAGGGTGAGATCCACGCCGCGGCCGTCCCGCAGCAGCAGGGCGCCGGGTACGACCTGGCAGCCGACGCAGACGGCGGGAGGCGCAGTGCGGGGTGACGACGGACAGCGGATCAACTCCTACCCCGGCGACGACCTCCGCGAGCGCAAGGGCCCCCGCCACGCGGCCCCCAGGAAGTCGCTGCTGACCAAACTCCACCTGCCCAGCGGCAAGAAGGCGCTGGCGCTCGCCGCGATGCCGACGGCGGTCTTCGTGGGCATGGGGCTGACGCCCAAGCTGGCCCTGGCCGACGACCGTGCCGACATCCCGTTCGCGCCCGGACCGTGCGTCACCCGGTCCGACGAGCCGAGCGAGTCCGAGTCGCCGAAGGCCACTCCGTCCCCGTCGGCCACGGCGAAGGACGAGAAGGGCGACGCGTCCGGCAAGGACGACGCCGCGACCCCGAAGCCCTCAGCGAGCGGTTCTGCCTCCGACACCGACAAGGACGACCCCGCGCCCGGCACGGACGCGGACAAGTCGACGCGGACCGCCGGGGAGACACCCGCCGGGGAGACGCCCGCCGAGTCGCCCTCCGCGACCCCGACGCCCACGAAGTCGAAGAACCCGCTCGACCCGCTCGGGGTCGGCGACGCGCTCAAGGACCTCTTCGGGGGACCCGGCCAGAAGACCGAGCAGCCGGCGAGCCCGTCCCCGAGCCCCACGGCCGAGGCCCCGAAGCCGTCCGGCGGGCCCTCCGACGAGCCGAAGGACCCGGCCGGGAGCGCGGCGGACCAGGCGAAGGAGACGTCGGACAGGACGGCCGAGGCCATCCGCGAGGCGGCCGAGAAGGCGGGCAGGGACGTCGAGGAACTCGACGAGGACGTCAAGGGACTCGACCCCAGGAAGGACGAGGACATCCCGGACGGCGCCAAGCCCCGCTTCCCGTGCCCCGAGCCCGACCCGGACGCGCTCGCCGCGGCCGAACTGGAGCCCGGCCTCCCGCTGCTCCCGTCCGACCCGTGGATCCTGAAGTCGACGCTGCTCACCCTCAACGGCCTGGATTACCACGGCATCGTCGAGGTGAAGAAGGGGGACGGCAGCATCAAGAAGGTCCTGAAGTTCACCGCCGGCTCCATCGACATCAAGGACCTGCACCAGCTGACCGTCGGCCCCGCGGGGACGACCGGACATGTGAAGTCGCGGCCCGGATCCACGTCGACGATCCGCGACGGCGAGGTGACGATGTACACGGAGGAGCTGAAGGGCAACCTCTTCGGCATCATCCCGATCACCTTCAGCCCCGAGACCCCGCCTCCGCTGAACGTCCCCTTCGCCTTCTTCACCAAGGTGACGGTGGTCCAGGCCGGCCAGTTCGGCGGCACGCTCACCATCCCGGGACTGAAGAACTACCTCGACGCCGGCACGAGCTAGCGACAGCCGCCGCCCCGGACCCGTCCGGGAGCCGCACAGCACCGTGGGCCGTACTCCTCACCAGGAGTACGGCCCACGGTCATGCGGTGGTGCGGGTGCGGGTCAGTCCCGCTCGCCGCCGCCCAGGTGGTGCACCCGGACCATGTTGGTGGTGCCGGGGATGCCGGGGGGCGACCCGGCGGTGATGATCATCGTGTCGCCGTCGCTGTAGCGGTTCAGCTTCAGCAGCTCCGCGTCGACCAGGTCGACCATCGCGTCGGTGTTGTCCACGTGCGGCACGACATGGGCCTCGACGCCCCAGCTCAGCGCGAGCTGGTTGCGGGTGGCCTCGTCCGTGGTGAAGGCCAGGATCGGCTGGGCCGTGCGGTAGCGGGAGAGGCGGCGCGCGGTGTCGCCGGACTTGGTGAAGGCGACCAGGGCCTTGCCGTCCAGGAAGTCCGCGATCTCGCAGGCGGCGCGGGCCACCGAACCGCCCTGCGTACGGGGCTTCTTGCCGGGGACCAGCGGCTGGAGGCCCTTGGAGAGCAGCTCCTCCTCCGCGGCGACGACGATCTTCGCCATCGTCTTGACCGTCTCGATCGGGTACGCGCCCACCGAGGACTCGGCGGACAGCATGACCGCGTCCGCGCCGTCCAGGATCGCGTTGGCGACGTCGGACGCCTCGGCGCGGGTCGGCCGCGAGTTGGTGATCATCGACTCCATCATCTGGGTCGCCACGATCACCGGCTTGGCGTTGCGCCGGCACAGCTCCACCAGGCGCTTCTGCACCATCGGGACCTTCTCCAGCGGATACTCGACGGCCAGGTCGCCGCGGGCCACCATCACACCGTCGAACGCCGCGACGACGCCCTCCATGTGCTCGACGGCCTGCGGCTTCTCCACCTTGGCGATGACGGGGACCCGGCGGCCCTCCTCGTCCATCACCTTGTGGACGTCCTTGACGTCCTCGGCGTCCCGGACGAAGGAGAGGGCGACCAGGTCGCAGCCCATCCGCAGCGCGAAGCGCAGGTCCTCGACGTCCTTCCCGGACAGGGCGGGGACGTTGACCGCCGCGCCGGGCAGGTTGATGCCCTTGTGGTCGGAGATGACACCGCCCTCGATGACGATGGTCCTCACCCGGGGGCCCTCGACCGCGACGACCTTCAGTTCGACGTTGCCGTCGTTGATCAGGATCGGGTCGCCCTTGGTGACGTCGCCGGGCAGACCCTTGTAGGTCGTGCCGCAGATCGACTTGTCGCCCGGGACGTCCTCGGAGGTGATGGTGAACTCGTCCCCGCGGACCAGCTCGACCGGGCCCTCGGCGAACTTCGCCAGCCGGATCTTCGGGCCCTGGAGGTCGGCGAGCACGCCCACCGCGCGGCCGGTCTCGGCGGCCGCCTTGCGGACACGGTCGTAACGGCCCTGGTGTTCCTCGTGGGAGCCGTGGCTGAAGTTGAAACGGGCCACGCTCATGCCGGCCTCGATCAGAGCGACGAGCTGCTCATGGGAGTCGACGGCGGGACCGAGGGTGCAGACGATTTTGGAACGGCGCATGAGGCGGATCCTATCGGTTTGTTTCGCTGCGGAATATTCCGTCTGGTGGAAGGTACAAAGGGGCGCGGGGGCGCTCAGTTGTCGACCTCTCCGATCCCCGCGGGTCCCGGTCGGCCGACGAGGGCGAACGTCTGGTCGGCGATCTCCAGCTCCTCGTCCGTCGGCACCACGGCCACCGCTACCCGCGCGTACTCCGGCGAGATCAGCCGCGGCTCTCCGGACCGTACGGCGTTGAGCGAGGCGTCCACCGCCATGCCCAGCTCCTCCAGGCCCGCGATGGCAGCTTCCCGCACCGGGGCCGCGTTCTCCCCGACCCCCGCCGTGAACGCCACCGCGTCCACCCGGCCGAGCACCGCCGTATAGGCGCCGATGTACTTCTTCAGCCGGTGGATGTAGATGTCGAAGGCCAGCGCGGCCCGCTCGTCGCCCTCGTCGATCCGGCGGCGGATCACCCGCATGTCGTTGTCGCCGCACAGGCCGACCAGCCCGCTCTTCTTGTTGAGCAGGACGTCGATGGCGTCGGCCGACATGCCCGCCACCCGCTTCAGGTGGAAGGTGACCGCCGGATCGATGTCCCCGGAGCGCGTACCCATCACGAGCCCTTCCAAGGGCGTCAGCCCCATGGAGGTGTCCACGCACCGCCCGCCCGCGACCGCCGAGGCCGACGCCCCGTTGCCCAGGTGCAGCACGATGACGTTCACGTCCTCGGGGGCCCGGCCCAGCAGCTCGGCCGTCTTCCGGGAGACGTACGCGTGCGAGGTGCCGTGGAAGCCGTAGCGGCGGATGCGGTGCGCGTCGGCGGTCTCCACGTCGATCGCGTACCGCGCGGCCGCCTCCGGCATCGTCGTGTGGAACGCCGTGTCGAAGACCGCGACCTGCGGCAGGTCCGGCCGCAGCGCCCGCGCCGTGACGATGCCCGTGATGTTCGCCGGGTTGTGCAGCGGGGCGACCGGGACGAGGCGCTCGATCTCCTTCAGCACCTCGTCGGTGATCACGGTCGGCGCGCTGAACCTCAGCCCGCCGTGCACCACCCGGTGCCCGATCGCGGCCAGTTCGGGGGAGTCGAGGCCGAGGCCGTCCGCCGCCAGCTCCTCGGCCGCCGCCTTGAGCGCCGCTTCGTGGTCCGCGATCCGGCCCGTACGCTCACGGGGCTCGGCACCGTCGCCGGTCAGCGGCGTGTGCACCAGGCGCGAGGTCTCCTCGCCGATCCGCTCGACCAGGCCCGAGGCGAGCCGGGAGCGGTCGCTCATGTCGAGGAGCTGGTACTTCACCGACGAGGAGCCGGAGTTGAGGACGAGTACGCGATGCGGTTCCACAGGGGCTGCCGTGCTTTCGTTTCCGGGGTCAGGGGCCGGGGGAGTGGGTGTCGTCACGCGGGGCGCTCCTCGCCCTGCGCCTGGATCGCCGTGATCGCCACGGTGTTGACGATGTCCTGGACGAGCGCGCCGCGCGACAGGTCGTTGACCGGCTTGCGGAGACCCTGGAGCACCGGGCCGACCGCCACCGCGCCCGCCGAGCGCTGCACCGCCTTGTAGGTGTTGTTGCCGGTGTTCAGGTCCGGGAAGATCAGCACGGTCGCCTGGCCCGCCACCTCGGAGCCGGGCAGCTTCGTCGCCGCGACGGACGGCTCGACCGCCGCGTCGTACTGGATCGGCCCCTCCACCCGCAGCTCGGGCCGCTCCGCCCGCACCCGCTCGGTGGCCTCGCGCACCTTGTCGACGTCAGCGCCGGAGCCGGAGGTCCCGGTGGAGTACGACAGCATCGCGATCCGGGGCTCCACGCCGAACCGGGCCGCCGTCACCGCCGACTGCACCGCGATGTCCGCGAGCTGCGCCGCGTCCGGGTCCGGGTTGACCGCGCAGTCGCCGTACACGAGGACCTTGTCGGCCAGGCACATGAAGAAGACGGACGACACGATCCTGGCGTCGGGCTTCGTCTTGATGATCTCGAAGGCGGGGCGGATCGTGGCCGCCGTGGAGTGCACCGACCCGGACACCATCCCGTCGGCGAGACCCTCCCGCACCATCAGCGTCCCGAAGTAGTTCACGTCCGCCACCACGTCGACGGCCAGCTCCACCGTCACCCCGCGGTGGGCGCGCAGTTCGGCGTACCGCTCGGCGAAGACGCCCCGCAGCTCCGAGGTGTGCGGGTCGATCAGCTGGGTGTCCGCGAGGTCGATGCCGAGGTCGGCGGCCTTCTTGCGGATCACGTCCACGTCGCCGAGCAGCGTGAGGTCGCAGACGTCCCGGCGCAGCAGTACGTCGGCGGCGCGCAGCACCCGCTCCTCGGTGCCCTCCGGCAGCACCACGCGCTTGCGGTCGGAGCGGGCCTGCTCCAGCAGCTCGTGCTCGAACATCATCGGCGTGACCCGCCCGCTGCGGGCCACCGAGATCCGGTCGAGGAGGGCGGCGGTGTCGACGTGGCGCTCGAACAGACCGAGGGCGGTCTCCGCCTTGCGGGGCGTCGCCGCGTTCAACTTCCCCTCAAGGGCGAAGAGTTCCCCGGCGGTGGGGAAGGAGCCGCCGGCCACCGACACGACCGGGGTCCCCGGTGCGAGCCGGGCCGCCAGCGTGAGTATCTCCTCGCCGGGGCGCTCGTTCAGGGTCAGCAGCACGCCCGCGATGGGCGGGGTGCCCGCGCTGTGCGCGGCCAGCGAACCCACCACCAGATCCGCCCGGTCCCCGGGGGTGACCACCAGACAGCCGGGCGTCAGCGCGTTGAGCAGGTTCGGCAGCATGGCCCCGCCGAACACGAAGTCCAGAGCGTCGCGCGCGAGCCCCGAGTCGTCGCCGAGCAGCACCGTGCCGTCCAGCGCCGCGGTGATCTGGGCGACCGTGGGCGCCGAGAGCGCCGGGTCGTCCGGCAGGACGGAGACGGGCACCGGCAGCCGTGCCGCGAGCCGCTCCGCGATCGTCGCGCGGTCCTCGGCGGCGACCCGGTTCACCACCATGGCCAGCACATCGCAGCCGAGGCCCGCGTAGGCGCGGTAGGCGTTACGGGTCTCGGCGCGGACGGACTCCGCGTTCTGCCCCTTGCCGCCGACCACCGCGATCACCGAGGCCCCGAACTCGTTGGCCAGCCGGGCGTTCAGCGCCAGCTCGTCGGGGAGCTGGGTGGCGGCGAAGTCGCTGCCCAGGACCAGGACCACCTCGTACTCACGGGCCACCTGGTGGAAGCGTTCGACGAGCCGGGAGACCAGCTCGTCCGTGCCCTTCTCCGCCTGCACGGCGGAGGCCTCGTGGTAGTCCAGGCCGTAGACGGAGGCCGGGCTCTGCGAGAGCCGGTAGCGGGCCCGGAGCAGCTCGTAGAGCCGGTCGGGTCCGTCATGGACCAGCGGACGGAAGACGCCGACCCGGTCCACCTGACGCGTCAGAAGCTCCATGACTCCCAGCTCGACGACCTGGCGGCCGTCCCCCCGGTCGATCCCGGTCACGTACACGCTGCGCGCCACGCGTGCTCTCCCGTCCTTGTGTTCGGTGCCGCGACCCGTCGGGCGTCCGGACGTGCGGTGATGCCCCCGTGCCCGCCCGGTGATCCGCCGGGTGCGGTATTGGCCTGCATTGCCTCTTGACGATACCTGCGGGGGTCGCTATGCCGCCCGCCGGAGAGCCCGCCCCGGCGGGGGCCCGGGCTCCCCGCCCGAAGGGGCCTCCTACCCCCTGCGCCCGGCCGAAAGCGCGGGTCCCGTGCCGGGCGTGGGACAATCGTCCTGGTTCAGGGCACGGGGGCCGCCACGGTCGGCCCCCCGGAAAAGCGCGACTAACGAGCAGGAGACATACCTCGATGCGCATCGGAATTCTCACCGCGGGCGGCGACTGCCCCGGCCTGAACGCAGTGATCCGGTCGGTCGTCCACCGGGCCGTGGTCGGCCACGGCGACGAGGTCATCGGCTTCGAGGACGGCTTCAAGGGGCTGCTCGACGGCCACTTCCGCCCCCTCGACCTCAACGCGGTCAGCGGCATCCTCGCCCGCGGCGGCACCATCCTCGGCTCGGCCCGTCTGGAGCGCGACCGGCTGCGCGAGGCCGCCGAGAACTGCGAGGAACTGTCCCGCCGCTACGGCATCGACGCGCTCATCCCGATCGGCGGCGAGGGCACGCTCACCGCGGCCCGCATGCTCGCCGACGCGGGCATGCCGGTCGTCGGCGTCCCGAAGACCATCGACAACGACATCTCCTCCACCGACCGGACCTTCGGGTTCGACACGGCGGTGGGCGTCGCGACCGAGGCCATAGACCGTCTGAAGACCACCGCGGAGTCCCATCAGCGCGTGATGGTCGTCGAGGTCATGGGCCGGCACGCGGGCTGGATCGCGCTGGAGTCCGGGATGGCCGGCGGCGCCCACGGCATCTGCCTGCCCGAGCGCCCCTTCGAGGTCGACGACCTGGTCAGGATGGTCGAGGAGCGGTTCGCGCGCGGCAAGAAGTTCGCCGTCATCTGCGTCGCCGAGGGCGCGCACCCGGCGGAGGGCTCCATGCCGTACGCCAAGGGCGCGATCGACCAGTACGGCCACGAGCGCTTCCAGGGCATCGGCAACCGCCTGGCCATCGAGCTGGAGACCCGGCTCGGCAAGGAGGCCCGGCCGGTCATCCTCGGCCACGTCCAGCGCGGCGGCACGCCGACCGCGTACGACCGGGTGCTCGCCACCCGCTTCGGCTGGAACGCCGTGGAGGCCGTGCACCGCGGCGACTTCGGCCGGATGACCGCCCTGCGCGGCAACGACATCGCCATGGTCCCGCTCGCCGACGCCGTCACCCAGCTGAAAAGGGTGCCCGCCGAGCGGATGTACGAGGCCGAGTCCGTCTTCTAGAACCTTCCGGCAGGGCCGCACGGACCTGGGGAACCGCACGGGCCTGGGAACCCGCACGGGCACGGGCCCGGGGAACCGCACGGGCCGCACGGACCTGGGGAACCGCACGGGCCGCACGGGCGGCCCGTGCGGGGTCACGCCCCGGCGGTCCGCCAGAACTGCTCCACCACCCGGGCCAGGAACGCCCGGCCCGCGTCGCCCGTCGACCCGGCGCGTTCCTGACCGGTGCTGCTCCAGCTCAGCGTGGAGACCATCAGGGCCTGGTAGTCGGCGTGCAGCTGTTCCAGCACGTCCTGGACCCGCGCCCGGTCCAGCGGGACGATCTTGGCCACCGGGCGGACGTACGCCTGCCAGCGTGTGGTGACCGCGCTGCTCAGCAGCTCCGCCAGCTCCGCGTCACGGCCCGTCGCCGTCAGGAACTGCGCGGCCGTCAGCCCCAGCGCCCGGCACAGGGCCGCCGACTGCTTCTCGTTGCCCCGCCAGCGCCCCGACTCCTCCATCCGCAGGTACGAGGCGCCGCTCATCCCCAGCAGGCGGGCCAGGTCGTCCACGGTCAGTTCCCGCGTCATCCGGTGCTCGCGCAGCGTGGCGGCGGCCGCCAGCAGCTCCCCGGGGGCGCACCAGAGGACGCCGGCGAGGGCGGTCAGCTCACGCTCCCCGGGCGTCGCGAGGCCGCGCTCCCAGGCGATGACGGTCTCTGCGCTGATCCGGAGTCCGTACTGGGCGGCGAGCCCGTAGGCGACATGGCCGGGAGCCATCCCCAGAGCCTCGCGGAGACGGCGCGCGGCGGGGGCGTTGAATGGCGGGGAGGGGTGCACGGGCCCACCGTAGAAGTCCATTTCCGCCCTGGCTACGGTACGTTCCCCACAGATCACGCTTCGTAGGAACCTCCAGCCACGAACCGGGCGGGCGGTACGCGAACACCATCCCACCAGCGCTTTCTTTTGCCGCTCCGAAGGGGCCCGCCCCGGGCGTGAAACCGACCGGCAAGCGCTTGTCGGCCTCTTCCGCGTTGACCGGTCAGCGCCCCGAGGCCAGCCAGCGGTAGTGCAGCTCCGGTCGGCCGACCTGCCCATAATGCGGACGCCTCGTGGCGCTGCCGACGGTCACGAGGTGCTCCAGATACCGCCGGGCCGTGATCCGCGACATGCCCAGCCGCTCTCCGGCCGCGGCCGCCGTCACCCCTTCCGGCGACTCCTTCAGCACCCGGGTCACGGACTCCAGCGTCGGGCCGCTGAGCCCCTTGGGGAGCGCGGCCGGATGCGCGACCCGCAGCGCGCCCAGCGCCCGGTCCACCTCCTCCTGCCCGCTCGCCTCCCCGGCGACGCCCCGGAACTCCGCGTACCGCACCAGCCGGTCCCGCAGCGTGGGGTACGTGAACGGCTTCAGCACGTACTGCACGACGCCGAGCGACACCCCCTCCCGGACCACCGCGAGATCCCGCGCCGAGGTCACCGCGATCACGTCCGCCCCGTGGCCGGAGGCCCGCAGCGAGCGCAGCAGCCCGAGCCCGTGCCCGTCGGGCAGATAGAGGTCGAGCAGCAGCAGATCCACCGGCGTCCGCTCCAGCGCCCGCACCGCCGCCGCCCGGGTGTGCGCCACCGCCGTCACCGTGAAGCCCTCCACCCGCTCCACGTACATCTGGTGGGCGTCGGCGGCCACCGGATCGTCCTCCACCACCAGGACCCGGATCATGCGGAGACCTCCTCGTGCGCGGACCCGGGCTCGGACCCGGGTGCGGGTCGCGAACCCGCCGTACGGGCCGGCAGCGGCAACCGCACGGTGAACCGCGCGCCGCCGTCCGGGCCCGTGTCCAGCTCCACCGTGCCCCCGTTGCGGTACGCCGCCTGCCGCACCAGCGCCAGCCCGAGCCCGCGGCCCGCCCCGTGCGTGGACCAGCCGCGCCGGAACACCTCGTCCGCCTCCTCCGGGCCGATGCCCGCCCCGTTGTCCGCGACCCGCAGCAGCAGCTCCCGCTCGTCCGCGAGCGCGGTCACGGTGACCCGGGCCCGCCCCGCCGGGCCCCCGGGCCCCCGGGGCGCGGGCACCGCCCCGGAGCCGTCGTCGGCGCCGTCCGAAGCCGCTTCCACCGCGTTGTCGATCAGATTCCCCAGGATCGTCACCAGATCACGCTGGGCCAGCGAGGGCGGCAGCGCCCCGTCGTCGATCAGGCTGTCCTCCGCGAGCACCAGCTCCACGCCGCGCTCGTGCCCCTGGGCCGCCTTCCCCAGCAGCAGCGCCGCCAGCACCGGCTCCTCCACCGCCCCCACCACCCGGTCGGTCAGCGCCTGGGCCAGCTCCAGCTCCGCCGTCGCGAAGTCCACCGCCTCCTCCACCCGGTCCAGCTCGATCAGCGACACCACGGTGTGCAGCCGGTTCGCCGCCTCGTGGGCCTGGGAGCGCAGCGCCTGCGTGAAACCGCGCTCGGAGTCCAGCTCACCGGTCAGCGCCTGCAACTCGGTGTGGTCCCGCAGGGTCACCACCGTGCCGCGCCGCTCACCGCCCACCACCGGACGGGTGTTCACCACCACGACCCGCTCCGCCGTCAGGTGCAGCTCGTCCACCCGCGCCTCCGACGCCAGCAGAGCCCCGGTCAGCGGCGCGGGCAGGGCCAGCTCGTCGACCGTACGGCCGACCGCCTCCGCGTCCGGACCCAGGCCCAGCAGCTCCCGCCCGGCGTCGTTGATCAGCGCGATCCGCCGCTGCCCGTCCAGCATCAGCAGCCCCTCGCGCACCGCGTGCAGGGTGGCCTGGTGGTAGTCGTGCAGCCGGCTCAGCTCGGCCGCGTTCATCCCGTGGGTGTGCCGCCGCAGCCGGGCGTTGATCACGTACGTGCCGATCCCGCCGAGCGCCAGCGCCCCGCCGGCCGCCAGCGCGAGCGCGCCGAGCTGTTCCCGTACCTGCGAGGAGACCCGGTCCACGGTGATGCCCGCGCTGACCAGGCCGACGATCCGCCCGTCGTCGCGGATCGGGGTCACCACCCGTATCGAGGGGCCCAGCGTGCCGGTGTACGTCTCGGTGAAGGTCTGCCCGCGCAGGGCCTTCGCGGTGTTCCCGAGGAAGACGTCCCCGATCTGCTCCGTGTCCGGATGCGTCCAGCGCACCCGCCCGGGGTCCATGATCGTGATGAAGGTGATCCCGGTGTCCTCGCGCACCCGCTCCGCGTACGGCTGGAGTGCGGCGGACGGGTCCGGGGTACGGATGGCCTCCCGTACGGAAGGGGAGTCGGCCACCGCCAGCGCGGCCACCCGCACCTGCCGGGCGGCCGTCTCCTCGGCCTGCGCGCTGCCCGAGACGTACGCGAAGACGGCGCACCCCGCCACCACCGCGGCGATGAGCACGACCTGCATGGCGAACAGCTGGCCCGCCAGGGACCGGGGGCGGGTACGGGGGAGGCGCATACCCCACAGTCTGCCTCGCGGCCGCCGGGCCTTCCCGGGGCGGCCGGAAGCGACCGTGAACGATATGAACGCAAGGGTGACCGGGGTCACAGGGAGGTGGATAGTCACCGAAGCCCCCAGGGACGGGGGCGCGAGCCCACCGAGCCCAGGAGCCCCACCATGGCTGTGGCAGCCAAACAACGGGACCGAACCCACTACCTGTACATCGCCGTGATCGCCGCCGTGGCGCTCGGCATCCTGGTGGGCTTCGCCGCCCCCGGGGTGGCCGTCGAGCTGAAGCCCATCGGCGCCGGCTTCGTGAACCTGATCAAGATGATGATCTCGCCGATCATCTTCTGCACGATCGTCCTGGGCGTCGGCTCGGTGCGCAAGGCCGCCAAGGTCGGCGCGGTCGGCGGCCTGGCGCTGGGCTACTTCCTGGTCATGTCGACCGTGGCCCTCGCCATCGGCCTGCTCGTCGGCAACGTCCTGGAGCCCGGCTCCACCCTCCACATCACCGAGCAGGCGCGGGCCGCGGGCGAGGCGCAGGCATCGGGCGCGAGCGAGTCCACCGTGGACTTCCTGCTCGGCATCATCCCGACCACCATCGTCTCCGCCTTCACCGCGGGCGAGGTCCTCCAGACCCTGCTCGTCGCGCTGCTCGCGGGCTTCGCACTCCAGGCGATGGGCTCGACGGGCGAGCCGATCATCCGGGGCATCACCCACATCCAGCGCCTCGTCTTCCGCATCCTCGCCATGATCATGTGGGCCGCCCCGGTCGGCGCGTTCGGCGCGATCGCCGCGGTGGTCGGCGAGACCGGCCTCGACGCCCTGAAGTCCCTGGCGATCATCATGATCGGGTTCTACGTCACCTGCGCGCTGTTCGTCTTCGTGGTGCTCGGCGTGATCCTGCGCCTGGTCGCGGGGGTCAACCTGTTCTCGCTGCTGAAGTACCTGGGCCGTGAGTTCCTGCTCATCCTGTCCACCTCCTCCTCCGAGTCGGCCCTGCCGCGGCTGATCGCGAAGATGGAGCACCTGGGCGTCAGCAAGCCCGTGGTCGGCATCACCGTGCCGACCGGCTACTCCTTCAACCTCGACGGCACCGCGATCTACCTCACGATGTCCTCGTTGTTCATCGCCAACGCGATGGGGGACCCGCTGACCGCGAGCGAGCAGATCTCGCTTCTGATCTTCATGATCATCGCCTCGAAGGGCGCGGCGGGCGTGACCGGCGCGGGTCTGGCGACCCTGGCCGGCGGGCTCCAGTCCCACCGCCCCGAACTCGTCGACGGCGTCGGCCTGATCGTCGGCATCGACCGCTTCATGAGCGAGGCCCGCGCGCTGACGAACTTCGCGGGCAACGCGGTCGCCACGGTGCTGGTCGGCCACTGGACCAAGGAGATCGACAAGGACCGGGTGGGCGAGGTGCTGGCCGGCCGGGTCCCGTTCGACGAGAAGACCCTCGTCGACGACCATGCCCCGGCAGGCGGCTCCGGCGACTCCGGCGAGGTCCCCGGGCAGCGGGACGCCGCGGAGCAGCCCGCGAAGGTCTGACCCGACTGCCCCGGCACCGCGCCCTCACCACCCTCACAGCCACCGCGGCGCCCCCACACGAGGACACCCGTACCGCCCCGGTGCGGGTGTCCTCGCTTCCCGCTCGCGTCACGGTCCGGCCGAACGGTGCAACCCTCCTTGCCCCGCACGGGTCTTGAGAGGTGAAGGACCGCAGTCCGCCAGCGAGCCCCACGACCGAAGGACTTCCATGCGCATCACCCCTGCCCGCCGCCGTACCCTGCGTGGCGGGACCGCCGCCATGGCCGCCACCGCGCTGGTGGCGCTGGGCGCCTCGCCGGCGGCCGCGGAGCCGGAGCCGGACCTCGGCGTCGGAACGATCGCACCGATCAAGGGGGTTCAGGCCGGAAGCGCGTTCTCCACCCCCCTGACCTTCCTCAACAAGGGGACGGCGGAGGTGCCCGTCTCCTACGTGACGTACGTCGTGTCGCCCGGTCTCCGGGCGGACGAGATGTACAAGAACTGCAGCTACTACACGATCCCCTCCCACGACGAGATGCCCGACTCCCACGTCGCCGCCTGCAGGATCGACCAGCCGCTGAAGCCGGGCGTCGTCTACGGGACGGAGAAGCCGCTCTCCCTCAAGGCGCTCGACTCCGCGCTCAACGACGACCTGCGGGTGAGGATCGGCGTCGTCGAGCCGGACCCGGACGAGGGCGACAGCGGCTCCACCGACCCCGTACAGGGCACCGGTGACCCGCTCACGCTGGTCGAGAAGGGCCCGGCCACCGACGCGGACCGGGAGAACCACCCCGAACCGGCCGCTTCGGCCGACGTCACCGCGGCGAACACCGCCGACTTCGGCCTGACCGGAGCGGAGCTGGAGGGCGAGGCCGGCGACGAGGTCACCGCGACGGTGGAGTTCGCCAACAAGGGCCCCGCCCGGGTGCAGGGGGAGATGGGCCGGAGCGTGGCCACCGTCGACATCCGGATCCCGAAGGGCACGTCCGTCGTCAAGGCGCACGGATACTGCGACGCGGTCACCAAGACGCACTACCGCTGCGGGACCTCGCAGTCCTGGGTGGACGCGGGCGGCGGCGAGAGCTACCCGTTTGTCCTGCGCATCGACAAGGCGGTCGGCCGCACCACCGGCGAGGTCTCCTTCAGCGGGCAGGAGCGCCCCTTCGACCGGAACGCGGCCAATGACACCGCACAGATCGTGATCGACACCGGCAAGGCCCCGGGCACCTCCGGCTCCTCCGGTTCCACGGGCGGTACCGGCGGTACGGGGGGTACGGGCGGCTCCTCGTCCACCGGAGGCTCCGGTTCCGCCGGCTCCACGAGCGGTACCGGAGGTACCGGAGGGACCGGCACCACCGGCGGCTCCGCCGACGCGGGCGGTTCGGCGACCGGTGGCGCGACCCCGCAGACGGCCGGCGGCGGCAACCTCGCCGCAACCGGCTCGGACTCCACCGTGCCGCTCGCCGGCATGGCGGCCGCGGCGGTCGCGGCGGGCGGCGGCATCGTCTGGGCCGTGCGCCGGCGGTCGGCGGCCCACGCCAACTGACGGCCTTCCCCTCCCAGCCCTTCCCCTCCGAGCCCTCCCCTCCCGGCCCGACGCCGACGCCGACGCCCTTGCGTTGACCTCGGCGTCAAGGAATACGTTCGTCCCATGCGAATCGGGGAGCTGGCGAGACGGGCCGGGACGACGACGCGGACACTCCGCTACTACGAGTCGCGCGGACTGCTGCCCGCGCGGCGCGCGGAGAACGGCTACCGCAACTACGACGAGGGCGACCTGCGTCTCCTCCTCCAGATCCGGACCCTGCAGGACTTCGGGTTCGACCTGGAGGAGACCAGGCCCTTCGTCGACTGCCTGCGCGCCGGTCACCCGGCCGGGGACTCCTGTCCCGCCTCGCTCGCCGGCTACCGGCGCAAGCTCGACGAGCTGGACGCCCTGATCGGCCAGCTCACGTCGGTGCGCGCCGAGGTCGGCACACAGCTCGCCCGAGCCGAACTGGAGGCGTCGGCCGCCCTGCCCGGTGGACCGGAGCCCCGCTGCGAACTGGGAGGACACCCATGATCCGGACCGAAGACGTCACCGATGTCACCGACGTCACCGACGTCACCGAGGAGACCTTCGAGGCGGAGGTGCTGGAGTCGGCGCTGCCCGTCCTGGTCCAGTTCACCGCCGACTGGTGCGGACCCTGCCGCCAACTCGCGCCCGTGCTGCGAGAGATCGCCCGCGAGGAGGCCGGCCGGATCAGGATCGTCCAGCTCGACGTCGACCGCGAACCCGGGATCACCATCCGGTACGGCGTGCTGGCGACACCCACTCTGATGGTCTTCAGGGCGGGCGAGCCCGTGAAGTCGATCGTCGGCGCCCGGCCGAAGCGGAGGCTTCTCCAGGAGGTGGAGGACGTCCTCGCCCCGATCGCCCCGCCGACCTGAACCGTCCCTGACCGCACCGCACCGAACCGCACCGGGCTGAACCGCACTGACCTGGACGCTTTCCCGGAAGTGCGTATCTGACAGTCAAGTGGGTTCTGGTCAGACGCTGTTCGCCCGCCCAGCATGATCCCCATGACGCGAGCGAACACGACCACCGGCACGACCACCAGCCCGACCTCCGCCCCCACGCCCGGCCCCACCGCCGTCACCGTCCTCGGCCTCGGCGACATGGGCCGCTCCCTGGCCCGCGCCTTCGTGGCCGCCGGCCACCCCACCACCGTCTGGAACCGTTCCCCCGGGAAGGGCGAGGACGTCGTCTCCCTGGGGGCGGTGAGGGCCGCGTCCGCCGAGGAGGCCGTTCGGGCGAGTGGGCTCGTCGTGGTCTGTCTCGTCGACTACGACGCCTCCGACGCGGTCCTGGAACCGCTGGCCGGGGCGCTGGAGGGGCGCGTCCTGGTCAACCTCACCTCGGACACCCCGGCCCGTTCGCGGCAGACCGCCGCGTGGGCCGAGAAGCACTCCCTGGCCTACCTCGACGGGGCGATCATGGTGCCGGTCGACGTGGTCGGCTCGGCGGCGGCGCTGGTGTTCCACTCCGGCGACCGGGCCGCGTTCGAGGCGCACGAGGCGACCCTCAAGGCGCTCGGCGAGCCCGCCACCTTCCTCGGCGAGGACCACGGGCTCGCCGCCGCCTACGACATGGCGATGCTGGACTTCTTCTACGGGGCCATGGGCGGTCTCGTCCACGCCTTCGCGCTGGCCCGTGCGGAGGGCATCGACGGCGCGTCGCTCGCCCCGTACCTCAACACGATCGCGGGCATCCTGCCGCCGATCGCCGCGTACACGGCGACCGACATCGACACGCGTACGTACGCGGGCGAGGGCGCGAACCTCGCCATGATGGCGGCCAGTGTCGACCACATCCTGCACACCGCGGAGGACCGCGGCCTGGACGTCTCGCAGCTGGCCGCCCTCAAGGGGCTCACCGACCGGGCCATCGCCCAGGGCCACGGCCCCGAATCCTGGTCGAGCATCGTCGAGGTGATGGCCGCCGGCCGCTGACCCGCCGCACACGGGGGAGGGGCCCGTACCGCGTCCACCACCGATGCGGTACGGGCCCCGGTCCTGCACGCCGGGCGGACTACGCCGGGCGGAACCACATCGTCGCCAGCGGCGGCAGCGTCAGCGAGACGCTGCGCGGGCGGCCGTGCGCGGGCACCGCCTCCGCCTTCAGCGGCTCCTCGTTGCGCACGTCGCCGCCGCCGTAACGGCCCGCGTCGGTGTTCAGGACCTCCACCCAGCCCTCCGCGCCGGTCTCCGGCACCCCGAGGCGGTAGTCGTGCCGGACCGCCGGGGAGAAGTGGGAGACCGCGAGCAGCGGAGAGCCGTCCGCGTCGTACCGCAGGAACGCGAACACGTTGTCCTCGGCCGCGCCGCCGTCCACCCAGCTGAACCCCTCCGGCACCGTGTCGCGCTGCCACAGCGCGGGCACCGCCCCGTACACCGCGTTCAGGTCGCCGACCAGGGTCCGCACCCCGCGGTGGTCGCCGGACGCCCCGTACGAGGGGTCCAGCAGCCACCAGTCCGGGCCGTGACCCTCGGACCACTCGGCACCCTGGGCGAACTCCTGGCCCATGAACAGCAGTTGCTTGCCGGGGTGGGCCCACATGAAGCCCAGATAGGCGCGGTGGTTGGCGCGCTGCTGCCACCAGTCGCCGGGCATCTTCGCCACCAGCGCCTGCTTGCCGTGCACCACCTCGTCGTGCGAGATCGGCAGCACGTAGTTCTCGCTGTACGCGTACACCATCGAGAACGTCATCTCGTTGTGGTGGTACTTGCGGTGGACCGGCTCCTTGGCCATGTACTGGAGCGAGTCGTGCATCCAGCCCATGTTCCACTTCAGCCCGAAGCCCAGGCCCCCGCCGTCGGTGGGCCGGGTGACGCCGTCCCAGGCGGTGGACTCCTCGGCGATGGTGACGACACCGGGGTTGCGGCGGTAGACCGTCGCGTTCATCTCCTGGAGGAAGGCGACCGCGTCCAGGTTCTCCCGGCCGCCGAACTCGTTGGGCGACCACTGGCCGTCCTCGCGGGAGTAGTCGAGGTAGAGCATCGAGGCCACCGCGTCGACCCGGAGCCCGTCGATGTGGAACTCCTCGCACCAGTACGTGGCGTTGGCGACCAGGAAGTTGCGGACCTCGGTACGGCCGTAGTCGAACTCCAGCGTCCCCCAGTCCGGATGCGCCGCGCGCCTCGGGTCGGCGTGCTCGTACAGCGGGCGTCCGTCGAACTCGGCCAGCGCCCAGTCGTCGCGCGGGAAGTGCGCCGGAACCCAGTCCATGATCACGCCGATGCCCGCCCGGTGCAGCGCGTCCACCAGGAAGCGGAAGTCGTCCGGGGTCCCCATCCGCGAGGTCGGCGCATAGAACCCGGTGACCTGATAGCCCCAGGAGCCGCCGAAGGGATGCTCGGAGACCGGCATCAGCTCCACGTGCGTGAAGCCCAGGTCCTTGACGTACGCCGGGAGCTGCTCGGCGAGCTGCCGGTACGTCAGTCCGGGTCGCCAGGACGCGAGATGGACCTCGTACACCGAGAACGGGGCTTCGTGGACCGGCCGGTCGCCCCGGTGCTCCATCCAGTCCGCGTCCTGCCACACATGGTGCGACGCGGTGACGATCGAGGCGGTCGCGGGCGGCACCTCGGTGCGCCGGGCCATCGGGTCGGCCCGCACCGTGTGCGAACCGTCCGGGCGGCAGATGTCGTACTTGTACAGCGTGCCCTCGCCGACCCCGGGCAGGAACAGCTCCCACACCCCGGTCGAGCCGAGGGAACGCATCGGGAAGCCGGTGCCGTCCCAGAAGTTGAAGTCACCCTTGATCCGTACGCCGCGCGCGTTCGGCGCCCACAGGGTGAACCGGGTCCCGGTCACCCCCTGGTGGACCATCGGCTGCGCGCCGAGCGCCCGCCACAGTTCCTCGTGGCGGCCCTCGCCGATCAGGTGCAGATCGAGTTCGCCGATCGCGGGCCAGAAGCGGTACGGGTCCTCCACCTCGATGGTGGTGTCGTCGTACGCCACTTCGAGCCGGTACGCGGGGGCCTCCGGCACCGGCAGCACCCCGGAGAAGAAGCCGTCGCCGTCGTCGTGCAGCTCGGCCCGCAGGCCGGGCGCCAGCACCGTGACGGACCGCGCGAACGGCCGCAGCGCCCGTACCAGCACCCCGCCGGGGACCGGGTGCGCGCCGAGCACGTCGTGCGGAGCGTGGTGGTCGCCGGCGAGCAGCCGGCCCCGGTCCGCGCCGTCCAGGGCCGGTGCGGGGCGGGCGCCCTGGGCGTCCCCGGCCTGCCGCGGGCGCGGCGGGCCCGCGTCGGCGCGCCGGGGCCGGGCGCGCTTGGCGGTCGCGACGCCGGTGGCGGGCGCGGGCGGCGGCGCGGACGCCACGTCGACGGCGGCCTCGGTTTCGGCCGCGGCTTCGACGGGGGCCTCGGCCGCGACCTCGACGGGGACTTCGACGGTCTTGCGGGATGCCTTGCGGGATGGCTTGCGGGCGGTCACGGGGACTGCCTCCTCGAAGGGTGAAGGGGAGAACGCGAGAGGGAAGAGGGAGAAGCGGGGAGGGAGGGAGGGCAGGGCGGTGACGGAAGCGGGGAGAGGGCGGTGACGGGGGCGGGAAGAGGTCGGTTCACGCCGCCGCCGACCGGGCCAGCCGCTGGATGGCCGCCATCGGAACCGGCAGCCAGTCGGGGCGGTGCCGGGCCTCGTACAGCACCTCGTACACGGCCTTGTCGGTCTCATGGGCGCGCAGCAGCTCCGGTTCGCCGCGCGGGTCGCTGCCCGACGTCTGCGCGTAGCCCTCGCAGTAGGCGGCACGGCAGCGGGCCGCCCACTCCGGGTTCCACGGGCGGTGCGAGCGGGCCGCGTAGTCGAAGGACCGCAGCATGCCCGCGACGTCGCGGACCGGGGGCGCGGGCATACGGCGCTCGGGCAGGGGGCGGGCCGGTTCGCCCTCGAAGTCGATCAGCGACCAGAAGCCGTCGGCGGCCCGCAGCGTCTGTCCGAGGTGGAGGTCGCCGTGCACCCGCTGCTGGGCCCAGCCGCTGCCCCGGACCCCGAGGTCCGTCACCGCCTCGAACGCGGCGCGCAGTCCGGGGACGTACGGGACGAGCGCCGGGACCGCTTGGGCGGCGGCCTCAAGACGCTGGGTCATCCGGGAGACGAGCTGCCGGGTCTGGGTGCCTCGCAGCGCCGGGGTCGGCAGCGCGGCGGCGAGCGCGGTGTGGACCTCGGCGGTGGCCCGGCCCAGCGCCCGCGCCTCCGGCAGGAAGTCGCGGCCCGCGGCGAGCGCCGCCAGCGCGAGCTGCCAGCCGTCGCGCGCGCCGTGCAGGAAGGGCTGGAGGACGCCGAGGGTGAGCGGCTCGGGGCCGGGCGCCTCGAACCAGGCGACCGGGACCGGCACCCGGTCGCACCCCTCGCCGCCGAGGGCGAGCGGCAGTTCCAGGTCCGGGTTGGTGCCCGGGAAGACGCGCCGGAAGATCTTGAGGATGAACGCGTCCCCGTAGACGAGCGAGGAGTTGGACTGTTCGGCGTCCAGTACCCGGGGCGCGAGACCGGCCGGGATCACGGCGGTCCGCTCGAAGCGCAGCGGGCCGAGGCTCCCGGGGCGGCGGAAGCGTTCCAGCAGCAGACTGGCCAGCCGGGGGTCGCACAGCGCGTCGTAGACGGTCCGGCCGGCGAGCGGGCCCCGTTCCACCCGGCCGATCAGGGCGCCCGCGAGGAGCGGTGGCAGTGACGTATCTGCACCGAGGAGCAGTTGGTAGCAGTCCTCGGCGGGGCGGTTCTGCCGCGAGGGCTGTTCGACCCGCAGCAGCAGGTGCAGCAGCCCCGGTCCCGCCGTGCCGTCCAGCGGCAGCATCTCGGTGGCCGAGACCAGGGAGAAGCCGGTGACCGGCCGGCCCTTGCCGGCGAACCACCGTTGCCGGGGCAGCCAGGCGTGGAGCAGCGGGGCGAGGGAGGGGAGCAGGGTCCCGTCCGCCGTGCTGCTGGGCGTTGCGCTGTTCCTCGTGCTCTTCGCCAGGGCGACGTGAGTGGATGCAGCCTCCGACATGGCATCGCGTCCTTTCCCCGGGCACACCACAGGATGCGAAGAGTGTCCCGGATTGCGGCAATGGCTGTCCGGCTGTGCGGGACGTGTCGGGAGAGGAGAGCCCTTACGGACTCGAACGGCGGAACGGTGAAGGCCGAAGGCGCCGGAGAGGTAAGGCCCAAGGCCCCGGAGAGGTAAAGGCCCAAGGCCCTTCCATGGCGTCAGGGTGCCCCGTGCGGGCCGGTGGAAACCGGCCCGCACGGGCGGGACCGGCATCAGGCCGGCGGCGCGTCCTTGCGCAGCCGGAACCAGTAGAAGCCGTGCCCCGCAAGGGTCAGCAGGTAGGGCCACTGGCCGATGGCCGGGAAGCGTACCCCGCCGATCAGTTCCACCGGATGGCGTCCGTTGAACGATCGCAGGTCCAACTCCGTCGGCTGGGCGAACCGCGAGAAGTTGTGCACGCACAGGACGAGATCGTCCCCGTACTCGCGGGTGAACGCCAGGACCGCCGGGTTGGACGAGGGCAGTTCGGTGTACTCGCCGAGACCGAAGGCCGGATTCTGCTTACGGATCTCGATCATCCGCCGGGTCCAGTGCAGCAGCGAGGACGGCGAGGCCATCGACGCCTCGACGTTGGTGACCTGGTAGCCGTAGACCGGGTCCATGATCGTGGGGAGGTAGAGCCGCCCCGGGTCGCTGGAGGAGAACCCGGCGTTGCGGTCGGGCGTCCACTGCATCGGGGTGCGCACCGCGTCCCGGTCGCCCAGCCAGATGTTGTCGCCCATCCCGATCTCGTCCCCGTAGTAGAGGATCGGGGAGCCGGGCAGCGACAGCAGCAGGGCGGTGAACAGCTCGATCTGGTTGCGGTCGTTGTCCAGCAGCGGGGCCAGCCGCCGGCGGATGCCGATGTTGGCGCGCATCCGCGGGTCCTTGGCGTACTCCGCGTACATGTAGTCGCGCTCTTCGTCCGTGACCATTTCGAGGGTCAGCTCGTCGTGGTTGCGCAGGAAGATGCCCCACTGGCAGTTCTTCGGGATCGCCGGGGTCTTGGCCAGGATCTCGGAGACCGGGTAGCGGCTCTCGCGGCGCACCGCCATGAAGATCCGCGGCATCACGGGGAAGTGGAACGCCATGTGGCACTCGTCGCCGCCCTGCTCGTAGTCGCCGAAGTAGTCGACGACGTCCTCCGGCCACTGGTTGGCCTCGGCGAGGAGCACGGTGTCCGGGTAGTTGGCGTCGATCTCCTTGCGGACCCGCTTGAGGAAGTGGTGGGTCTCGGGGAGGTTCTCGCAGTTGGTGCCCTCGCGCTGGTAGAGGTAGGGCACCGCGTCGACCCGGAAGCCGTCGATGCCCAGGTCCAGCCAGAAGCGCAGGGCCGCCAGGATCTCCTCCTGCACCGCCGGGTTCTCGTAGTTGAGGTCCGGCTGGTGCGAGAAGAAGCGGTGCCAGTAGTACTGCTTGCGCACCGGGTCGAAGGTCCAGTTGGACGTCTCGGTGTCGACGAAGATGATCCGGGCGTCCTGGAACTGCTTGTCGTCGTCCGCCCAGACGTAGTAGTCGCCGTACGGCCCGTCCGGGTCGGTGCGGGACTGCTGGAACCAATCGTGCTGATCGCTCGTGTGGTTCATGACGAAGTCGATGATGACGCGCATGCCCCGCTGGTGCGAGGCGTCCACGAACTCCACGAAGTCGGCGAGGTCGCCGAACTCCGGCAGTACGGCGGTGTAGTCGGAGACGTCGTAGCCCCCGTCGCGCAGCGGCGACTTGAAGAACGGCGGCAGCCAGAGGCAGTCGACACCGAGCCACTGGAGATAGTCCAGCTTGGCGGTGATGCCCTTGAGGTCGCCGATTCCGTCGCCGTTGGAGTCCTGGAAGGACCGGACGAGCACCTCGTAGAAGACGGCGCGCTTGAACCAGTCGGGATCGCGGTCCTTGGCGGGAGTGTCCTCGAACGTGTCGGGGACAGGCTCATTGACGATCATGGTGTGGGTGACCCTCCGGTCGGCGGGGACGGTCGCAGGACGGCGATGTGCGCGGGCGTGACGCCTGGCTCCAGACGCACATAGAAGGCCCTGCCCCAGTGGTAGGTATCGCCGGTGAGCTCGTCGCGCACCGGTACGCGCTCGTGCCATGACAGGCCGAGCCGCTCCATGTCCAACGAGACCGTGGCCTCCTGGGTGTGGTGCGGGTCGAGGTTCACGACCACCAGAACGGTGTTCGTTCCGGAGCGCTTGCTGTAGGCGATCAGCGCTTCGTTGTCGGTGTGGTGGAAGTGGACGTCGCGCAGCTGCCGCAGAGCGGGGTTACGCCGGCGGATCCGGTTCAGCGAGGTGATCAGGGGGGTCAGCGTGCGGCCTTCGCGTTCCGCCGACTCCCAGTCCCTCGGGCGCAGTTCGTACTTCTCCGAGTGCAGGTACTCCTCGCTCCCCGGCGCGGCCGGGGTGTTCTCGCACAGCTCGAATCCCGCGTACACGCCCCAGGACGGGGAGAGTGTCGCGGCCAGGACCGCCCGTGCCTCGAAGGCCGGGCGGCCGCCCTCCTGGAGGTAGCCGGGAAGGATGTCGGGGGTGTTCACGAAGAAGTTGGGCCGCATGTGGGAAGCGGCGTCACCGGCCAGCTCCGTGACGTAGTCGGTCAGCTCCTGCTTGGTGTTGCGCCAGGTGAAGTACGTGTACGACTGCTGGAAGCCGACCGCGCCCAGGGTGTGCATCATCGCCGGGCGGGTGAACGCCTCCGCCAGGAAGATGACATCGGGGTCGGCGCCGTTGATCTCCTCGATCACCTTCTCCCAGAAGACCACCGGCTTGGTGTGCGGGTTGTCGACCCGGAAGATCCGCACCCCGCGGTCCATCCAGAAGCGCAGGACGCGCACCGTCTCCGCCACGAGACCGCGCATGTCCTTGTCGAAGGCGATCGGATAGATGTCCTGGTACTTCTTCGGCGGGTTCTCGGCGTACGCGATCGAACCGTCGGGGCGGTGGTGGAACCAGTCCGGGTGCTCCTTGACCCACGGGTGGTCCGGCGAGCACTGGAGCGCGAAGTCCAGCGCGATCTCCATCCGCAGAGTGCGGGCCACCGAGACGAAGTGGTCGAAGTCCTCCAGCGTGCCCAGCTCCGGGTGGACCGCGTCGTGCCCGCCGTCCGGCGAACCGATCGCCCACGGCACGCCCGGGTCGTGCTCCCCGGGCGTCAGGCTGTTGTCCGGGCCCTTGCGGTGCGTCGTCCCGATCGGGTGGACCGGCGGCAGATACACCACGTCGAACCCCATCGCGGCGACCGCCGGAAGCCGCTCGGCGGCCGTCCGGAAGGTGCCGCTGACCAGCCGCGTCTCCGCGTCCGGCGAGGTGTCCGCCGGGTCCACCGGCACCCGCTTCGCGCCCTCCGAGCGGGGGAACAGCTCGTACCACGACCCGAACAGCGCCCGCTCGCGCTCCACCCGCAGCGCCAGCGGCTTGGAGCGGGTGACCAGTTCGCGCAGCGGGTACCGGGCCAGGACCGTCTCGGCGGCCGGGGTCAGGGCGGCGGCCAGCCGGGCGGCCGGCGGGTGGGCCGTGTCGCGCAGCGCGTCCACCGCGGCCAGCACCGCCTCGCGGCCGTGCTTCTTCGGGACACCCGCCGCGGCCCGCTCCAGCAGAGCCGCGCCCTCCGCCAGCACCAGGTCCGTGTCGATGCCCGCCGGGATCTTGATCGCGGCGTGGTGCCGCCAGGTGGTGACCGGATCGCTCCAGGCCTCCACCGTGTATGTCCAGCGGCCCTCGGAGGTCGGAGTGACATCGGCCCCCCACCGGTCCGTGCCCTGCGCCAGCTCGCGCATCGGGGTCCACGGCCCGACCCGTCCGCCCGGATCGCGCAGCACGACGTTGGCGGCCACCGCGTCATGGCCTTCGCGGAAGACGGTGGCACTGACCTGGAAGGTCTCACCGATGACGGCCTTCGCCGCCCGTCTGCCGCAGTCGACGAGAGGACGGACGTCCAGGACGGGGATACGACCGATCATGGAATCACCTGGGGGCTGGAGGAGCTCGGCGTGCACGGGGGACGGCACGGGCGCGGAGGACCGACCGCGTGTGCCGCGAAGACGGGGATCTGTCCTTTGTAGCTGCTCGGCTGCCTGCTGACGGGCTGTGGGCATGGCCGCTCCTGTCCGCGTTCACTCGAATGGCACTCGAATGGGTGGGTCGCGGGGGTTTCGTGCATGTTTCCGGAGGCACGGAGAAGGTCTGCCGGCCGGGTCGTGCCGCGTGCCGGGAAGCCTCCCCCGCGTCCGCGGGTGGGAAATCCGGCGCTGTGTCGACTACGCGGCCGCAGCCGACCGGCTCGGGCCCCGCCGGGAATCGCGGGACAGTCCTCGGGGGAGCCCGAAGCGCCCCACGGGTTCCGGATACCCGCTCTGCGGCGCCACACGGCAGCCTTCCCTGTGGCAGGGCGGCCCACAAGGCTGCGTACGGGGTGAAATCGGCCAAACCCCCAGGTGAGCGAAGTGACGGGGGATCACGGGCGGGGCGGGAGGTGCCCCTGGGGGAAGGTGCGCGACGCCGTGCCCGGGCCTCGCGCGCCGTCCGCGCGCCGTGGCGGGGCCGCCACGGACGGCCGCTGCCTCCAGGGGTGACGGAAGGGACGCACACCGTGGTGCGTCCGCCCGGATGCGCACGTCCCCTGTAAAGGTGGAGCACGTGAAGGCCATCCGTCGATTCACCGTGCGCCCTGTCCTCCCCGAACCCCTCCGACCCCTCCACCACCTCGCGCACAACCTGCGCTGGTCGTGGCACACCGAGACCCGCGAGCTCTTCCGGTCCGCCGACCCCGAGGGCTGGCGTCCCGCGGACGCCGACCCCGTACGCCTGCTCGGCTCGCTGTCCGCCGGGCGGCTGGCCGAACTGGCCGGGGACGAGGAATACCTCGCCCGCCTCGCCGCGGTCTCCGCCGACCTGGCCGAGTACCTCGACGGTCCCCGCTGGTACCAGCAACAGCGGGCCGCCGGAGCCGAACTCCCTTCCGCCGTCGCGTACTTCTCACCCGAATTCGGCGTCACCGCGGCGCTGCCCCAGTACAGCGGCGGCCTGGGCATCCTGGCCGGCGACCACCTCAAGGCGGCCAGCGACCTCGGCGTCCCGCTCATCGGCGTCGGCCTGCTCTACCGGCACGGCTACTTCCGCCAGACCCTCTCGCGCGAGGGCTGGCAGCAGGAGCACTATCCCGTCCTCGACCCCAACGAACTCCCGCTCGACCTGGTCCGCGAGGCCGACGGCACCCCCGCCCGGGTGGTACTCGCCCTGCCCGGCGGACGCTCGCTGCACGCCTGCGTCTGGCTGGCCCGGGTCGGCCGGGTGCCGCTGCTCCTGCTCGACTCCGACGTCGAGGAGAACGCCCCGGGCGAACGGGACGTCACCGACCGGCTGTACGGCGGCGGCAGCGACCACCGGCTGCTCCAGGAGATGCTGCTCGGCATCGGCGGGGTGCGCGCGGTGCGCACCTGGTGCCGGCTGACCGGCACGCCGGAGCCGGAGGTGTTCCACACCAACGAGGGCCACGCCGGCTTCCTCGGCCTGGAGCGCATCCGTGAACTGATCCCCACCGGGCTCGACTTCGACGCCGCCCTCGAAGTGGTCCGGGCCGGGACCGTCTTCACCACCCACACCCCGGTGCCCGCCGGGATGGACCGTTTCGACCGGGGGCTCGTCGCCCGCCACTTCGGTGAGGACGGCGAGCTGCCCGGCGTGGGCGTCGAGAAGATCCTTAGGCTCGGCACCGAGACCTACCCCGGCGGTGAGCCGGAGCTGTTCAACATGGCGGTGATGGGTCTGAGGCTCGCCCAGCGCGCCAACGGCGTCTCCACCCTGCACGGTGCCGTCAGCCGGGAGATGTTCTCCGGGCTCTGGCCGGGCTTCGACCCGGCCGAGGTGCCGATCACCTCCGTCACCAACGGGGTCCACGCACCGACCTGGGTCGCCCCCGAGGTGTTCCGGCTCGGCGCGAGCCAGGTCGGCGAGGGCCGCGCCCACCAGGTGCTGGCGGGCGGCGCGGTGGACGACGAGGCCGCCTCGCGGAGTGGCACCCCACGCCGCTGGGACGCGGTGACCGGCATCGGCGACCAGGAGATCTGGGACCTGCGCCGGGACCTGCGCGGCCAGCTGGTCACCGAGGTCCGTCGCAGGCTCTACGCCTCGTGGCGCCGGCGCGGCGCGGGCACCGCCGAGCTGGGCTGGATCGACGGCGTCCTCGACCCGGACGTCCTGACGATCGGCTTCGCCCGGCGCGTCCCCTCGTACAAGCGGCTCACGCTGATGCTCCGCGACCGCGACCGGCTGCGGGCGCTGCTGCTGCACCCGACCCGCCCGATCCAGATCGTCGTCGCGGGCAAGGCCCATCCCGCCGACGACGGCGGCAAGCGGCTGGTGCAGGAACTGGTGCGGTTCGCGGACGACGCGGGGGTCCGCCACCGCATCGTCTTCCTCCCGGACTACGGGATGGGCATGGCCCAGAAGCTCTACCCGGGCTGTGACGTCTGGCTCAACAACCCGCTGCGCCCGCTGGAGGCGTGCGGCACCAGCGGGATGAAGGCGGCGCTGAACGGCTGCCTCAACCTGTCCGTGCGCGACGGCTGGTGGGACGAGTGGTTCGACCCGGACTTCGGCTGGGAGATCCCCACCGCCGACGGCTCGGCGACCGACGAGGACCGCCGCGACGAGCTGGAGGCGAACGCCCTGTACGCCCTGATCGAGGACCGGGTCGCCCCGCTCTTCTACGACCGGGGGACCGGCGGTCTGCCCGACCGCTGGATCGAGATGGTCCGCTCCACCCTGGTCAACCTGGGACCGCGGGTGCTCGCGGGCCGGATGGTGCGCGAGTACGTGGAGCGCCTGTACACCCCCGCCGCGCAGTCCCGGCGGGCCCTGGACCCGGCGGCCGCGCGGGATCTCGCCCGGTGGAAGGCCAGGGTCCGGGAGGCCTGGCGCGGGGTCTCCGTCGACCATGTGGAGTCGGTGACCGGCACCGCGGCGGGCGGCTCGGCGGAGCTCGGCGCCACCCTGGCGCTGCGGGTGCGGGTCGCGCTCGGCGGCCTGGACCCGGACGACGTGGAGGTCCAGGTCGTCGCGGGCCGGGTCGATTCGGGCGACGCCATCGCGGACGCCCAGGTCTTCCCGCTGAAGCCGGCGGGCGGCCAGGACATGGAGGACCGCTGGCTGTACGAGGGGCCGCTCGCGCTGGACCGGACGGGACCGTACGGATACACCGTGCGCGTTTTGCCCGCCCACCCGTTGCTGGCCGGCGGCGCCGAACTGGGCCTGGTCGCGCTGCCGGCCGAGGCGGCGGCGGGGGAGGGCGCGGGCGTGCTGCTGCGCTGAGCGCGCCCCGGCGGAAGGGAGGGACCCGGCACCGGTGCGGTGCCGGGTCCCTGTGCTTCCCGGGGGCGTCGGGCCCGGTGGGCCCGGTGGGATCAGAAGGTGAGCTTGAAGCTGTTGATCCGCCCGGTGTCCTGGCGTGCGACATCCTGGACCTTCAGCTTCCAGACCCCGTTGGCCACCTCGGACGAGGCGTTGACCGTGTAGGTCGCCACCACGTTGTCCGCGGAGTCGCCGGAGGAGGAGTTCTTCAGCCGGTAGGCGGTGCCGTCCGGGGCCACCAGGTCGATGACCAGGTCACCACGCCAGGTGTGCGTGATGTTCACGTCCGCCTTGAGGGTGCTCGGCGCGTTGCCGGCCACACCGGAGACGGTGACCGAGCTGGTGACGGCCGCACCGGCGTCCGGGATGTTCACCGGGGTGGTGTTCTCGAACACCTTGCCGCCCGGGTCGGGGTCGCCGCCGCCGGGGCGGGCGCCCACGTTGATACCGGCCCAGGCGTGGGCCACGGCCGCGTACTCGGGGCTGGTGGCCCCGTACAGCTCACTGGCGACCGCGAGCGTGCCGGTGCGGGCAGCCGCGTAGTTGGTCGTCGAGGTGAACTTCGTGGTCAGCGCCTTGAACCAGATCTGCAGCGCCTTGTCCCGGCCGATGCCGGTCACCGGGAGGCCGTCGGAGGTCGGCGAGTCGTAGTTGACGCCGTTGACGGTCTTGGCGCCGCTGCCCTCGGAGAGCAGGTAGAACCAGTGGTTCGCCGGGCCCGAGGAGTAGTGGACGTCGACGTTGCCGATGCCCGAGTACCAGTAGTCCTTGGACGAGCCGTCCTTGGAGGGCTTGTCCATGTAGCGCAGCGGGGTGCCGTTGCCGCGGATGTCGATCTTCTCGCCGACCAGGTAGTCACCCGGGTCCGCGCTGGTGTTGGAGTAGAACTCCACGCCCGCGGCGAAGATGTCGGAGGTGGCCTCGTTCAGGCCGCCGGACTCGCCGCTGTAGACCAGCCTGGCCGTGACCGAGGTCAGACCGTGCGTCATCTCGTGGGCGGCCACGTCCAGGGAGGTCAGCGGCTTGACGTTGCCGTCGCCGTCGCCGTACGTCATGCAGAAGCAGCTGTCCTGCCAGAACGCGTTGACGTAGTTGTTGCCGTAGTGGACGCGGGAGTACGCGCCGACGCCGTCACCGCGGATGCCGGAACGGCCGTGCACGTTCTTGTAGTAGTCCCACGTCTCGGCCGCGCCGTAGTGGGCGTCCGCGCCGGCCGTCTCGGCGTTCTGCGGCGTGCCGTCGCCCCAGATGTCGTCCGGGCCGGAGAACAGCGTGCCGGTGCCGGAGCTGCCCCGGTTCAGGTTGTACGTCTTGTGGTTGCCGCGCGTCGTGTCGGTCAGGGTGTACGAGGGCGCGGTGCCCAGGGTGACCTGGCCGTTGTACTGCGTGTTGCCCGTGCCGTTGTGGACGGCCTGCCACTCGTAGAGCTTCTCGCCGGAGGCGGCGTCCGTGAGGACGTGCAGCTCGTTCGGGGTGCCGTCGTGCTGGAGTCCGCCAACGACGGTCTCGTACGCGAGCTGCGGGGATCCGCTGCCCAGCCACACCACCTTGCGCGGGGCCTCGCTGGCCTTCTTCGCCTTCGAGCCCTCGGCCTTCGCCGCGGCGAGCGCCTGCTGCTCGGCCGCTGCCGGGGCCACGTCGGCGGTGAGGCCGACGGCCTTCAGCTGCGCGCTGGTCGCCTTCGACGCCTTGCTGACGCCCTCGGTCGTCCCGGCCGCGGACTCCTTGACCACGAGGTCGCCGCCGAGGACGGGAAGCCCGTTCAGGGTGCGCTCGTAGCGGGTGTGCGTCGTGCCGTCGCGGTCCTGGACGACATCGCGGACCACGAGCTTCTCCGTGGACCCGAGGCCGAGCTCCTTGGCGGTGGCCGCCCTGGTGGCGTTCGCCTCGCTGAGCAGCTCGGCGCGCTGGGCGGGGGAGAGCTTGGCGGGCAGGGCGCCCGGGTCGGCCTTCGTGCCGACGGTGATGCCGCCGAGCGGGGCCGAGGCGGGAGCGGGGGTGGCGGTCGCGGCGCCGGACGGGACGGCGACGGCGATGAGGGCCGCTGCGGCTATCAGAGCGCCGGTCGCGGTGGCGCGGCGGTTGGGCGTGGATCTCACGCGGACTCCTTCTGCGAGGGGGGTACCGGCGGCGCTGGACGGGCCGTCCGGACGGTGCAGGCGGTGCGCGGAACGGGGTGAAGAGTGTCAGCAGATGACCGCACCTGTCAGGACCGCGTCAACAAGTTGGCCGGTTTTCGTTCGTTGCCGGAAAGGTCATGTTCGTTAAGCGGACGTTTCACCGATCATTGCCACGGTGTTACCGGGCGTTGCGGAGCCCGGTATTCACAGGGTGGCCACAGGTTTCGCGCGCGACGCGCACCGTGGTCTCGCGGGCGGGAAGGGCCGCGATGACCGCCTGATGAGACAGCGTCGGGTTCTGGCCAGATTCGCGCACTGGAATGCGCCGGTCCGCCAGGAGGCGGTGCGGGGGCGGACGGACGGTCGTGCGGTTGTGGCGCTCGGGCGGCCGGGGCGGCCGGGGCGGCGGGGGCGGCGGGGGCAGTCGTGGTGCTCAGCCGCTCGCGTCCGTCGGATACACCGCGTCCAGGAGGTCGCGCACGAAGCGGTCCACGTCGTCCAGCCCCGCCGCCGCGAGCGTGGCCGGGCCGTTCGTCAGCAGATGCGGGATCGCCGCGTGCAGCGCGAGGGTGACGACGGCGGCGCGCTCCGGGGTGACGGGCAGTCCGGCGGAGCGCTGGGCCAGCTCCATGCCCAGGAAATCGCCGCTCGCCATCGGGTCGAGGATGCCGGACAGCCAGGGGCGCCGGGTCGCCTCGGCCTGCAGCTCCAGCACCGCCAGCAGCCGGGAGCGGCCGGGCCCCGCGACGTTCTCCAGGAGGGAGCGGAAGAGGATCACCAGGCCCTCGCGGTCCGCCGGGCCGGGGCCGGCCGCCAGCTGCCCGGTGAGCGCGAGGTACTGCTCCAGGCATCGTTCCGCCGCCGCGCGGAGCACCGCGTCCCGGGTCGGGAAGTAGTTCTTGGTGGTGCCCGGAGGCACCTCGGCCGCCCGGTCCACGGCCCGGTGGGTCAGCCCGCGCCCGCCTTCCCCGGCCAGCACCTCGACGGCCGCGTCCCGCAGTCGGTCCCGCCGGTCCGGATTCACGCGCGCTCCCTCGCTCCCGTACGGCTGCCGCCCCCTCGGCCTGTCCTTGTCGATGCTACCCCAGCCGTGGTACCACAGATGTGGTGGTTGCCTGTACGGTGCTCCTCCGTACGGTCCGAACGAGCTCGGGAGTGCGACATGACAGGAACGGCGACCGTGGTGGGCGCGGGCATCGGCGGTCTGGCGACCGCGATCGGACTCCGCCGCGCGGGCTGGACGGTCACGGTGCTGGAGCGGCGCGCCGAACTGGAGCGGCACGGCGGGGCCTTCGGCATCCACCCCACCGCACAGTCCGCGCTCGACCGGCTCGGCGTGGGCGACGTGCTGCGCGACCACGCCGTGCCCTACCGCGACGCGCACATCCGCACCCCGGACGGGACGTCGATCGCCCGCCTCCCGCTGGAGCGCATCGAGCGCAAGGCGGGCCGCCCCGAACTCCTCATCCCCCGCTTCCGCCTGCTCGACGCCCTGGTCGCCGCCCTCGACACCTTCGGCGACGTCCCGCTCAACCTGGGTGAGAGGGTCACCGACGTGGACGCCGTCGCCGCCGGACAGGACCTGGTGGTCGGCGCCGACGGCATCCGCAGCGCCGTGCGCACCGCCCGCTTCGGCGACCGCAGCGGCCCGCGCGGCATCGGCACCGTCGCGTGGATCGGCACCGCCGGCCTCGAGAGCCCGGTGTACGGCGAGACCTGGGGCAGCGGCCGGTTCTTCGGGATGACCCCGGTCGAACCGGGCCGCACCAACTGGTACGCCACCGTGCCCGAGGCCACCACCGCCGAGGAGCTGCGCGCCGCCTTCGCCGGCTGGCACGACCCGGTCCCGCGCATCCTGGACACCACCGACCCGGCCACCTGGATCCGCTACGACATGCTCCACCTGTACCCGGCGCTGCCCGCCTTCGTCTCCACCGGCGGCCGGCCCGCCTCCCGTGCCGCCGCCGTCGTCCGGCCCGCACCCGTCGCCCTGGTCGGCGACGCGGCCCACGCCATGACGCCCAACCTCGGCCAGGGTGCCTGCACCGCGATCCTGGACGCGGACGCCCTGACCCGCGCGCTCGCCGCGGCGCCCCCCGGCCCCGCGGGCGTCGCCGGGGCCCTGCGCGCCTACGACGCCGAACGCCGCCGCAGCGCCCAGCGGACCGCCCTCGCCTCCCGGACCCTGCACCGCTTCATGAGCACGGAGCGCACCCGGCTGCGGGACGCGGCGGTGCGCCTGCTGCCCGGGTGAGCTTCACGGGCCTGGCCCGCGCCTGCCCCGTCCGCGGGTTCGCGCCCGTCGGCAGGGGCGGTCGTGGCGCGGACGCCCGGGGCCGGCCTCGACACGTGCCCGGAGAGGCTGCCGCGCGGGGGCCGACCGCCAGGCCGTGCCGGGGCCGACCCCGGGCGCGTGCCGGGGCCGGCCGCCGGGCCGTGCCGGGGCTGACCCCGGGCCGTGCCGATGGTGCCGCCGTGCTGCCGCTGTGGTCCGCTACCCCAGCGGTACGGGGACCCGGGCCGGGAGAGGCGCGGTCAGCCGGTCCGCGCCCGCCGGGACGGGAACGGCGGCGAAGAGAGCGTTCTGCTGTTCCTGGAGCTGCTTCTTCCGCTCCGGGCCGGTGCCGGGGAGGCGCTGTTCCTCGTACAGCTTGTGGGTGGCTTCCTGGGCCTGCTTGCTGGCGGGGGTGTGGAACTGGACCTCGAAGAGCTGCGCCGAACGGGGGGCGCGCCAGACGGTGTTGAGCCCCTTGTGCCCCTGGGAGCGGCCCCATGTGTTGGACCACTTGGTGCTGTCGTTGCCCCATGCGGAGAGCGTCCGCGCGGCGGTCGTGACGCCGTCCGTGTACTGGTCGTCGCGCAACTGGAGGGTGTAGCGGACCGCGTCGCTGAGCGTGGCGAGCGCGTCCTCGGCGCTCTGTCCGGGGTGCTCCTTCAGCGAGGTGGCGACCTTCCGCTTGAGGGAGTCCGGGGACTTCAGCCGGTTCTCGAAGCCGATCACCTCGGCGCCGGCGATCCAGGCCGCGGCCCGCACCTGGGGGCTGATGTCCCGCTCGGCGCGCCGGGCCGCCTCGATGTAGTCGTCGACCCGCTGGTTGTCGGCCGGGCCGAGGGAGAGCCCGCCCTCCCCGGTCCACCCGTCCCCCGGCTGCTGGGCGACAGCCGTCCCCGCCGGCCCTGTCCGGTCCGGCGGGGACGGCCACGGCGGTGGAGGTGATGCCGAGGGAGAGCGCGGTGGCCAGTGCGGCCGTGATCGCGCCCCGGGTGACGGTACGGGTGGTGGTCATCCGAGTGATTCCTGCCTTCGCGTAGGGGGCGTTACGCGCGGCACAACTGGCACACCGGGACGGAGGTGTCGTCCGGAGGGCCAACGAGGTGATCTTCGGCCGGATCGGCTCACGGCAGGTGTCCGGCCGGTGCGACGCCGGGTGACGGGCAGGTGGTCACGGCGGGGCGTCGGGTTCCCCTGTTTCGGCATGTCGGCCGTCGGGTTCCCCGTTCCGGCATGCCGGCCGTCGGAAGATACGCGTTCGCTTCCGGCTCGGTCGATCCATCAGACGTGCGCGTGTTTCCCGACGCGGAAGGGGTGGCGAGCACGGTGAACAGCGCACTTCTGGTGATGGACGTCCAACGGGACGTCGTGGCCATCGCCGACGACGGTTCCGGATATCTGCCGCGCCTGCGCGGGGCGATCGACGGCGCCAGGGCTGCCGGCGGGGTTCCATCCGGGCTGTGAGGCCGCGGATCCCCACGAGACCTCGGGGCGGAGGACGCCGACGGGCCGACGATCGCGCGGTGCTCGCCGCGCGCATCTTCGTCAGCATGTCACAGCGCCCCCGGCGGTAGCCGCCGCCGGCCCGAGCAGCATCCCCGGCTCAGGCCAGACTGTCCTTCCACGTCCGGTGCAGCCCCGCGAACCGGCCCGTACCGCCGATCAGTTCGGCGGGTGCGCCGTCCTCCACGATGCGGCCGTGCTCCATCACCAGCACCCGGTCAGCGATCTCCACCGTGGAGAGCCGGTGGGCGATCACCACCGCCGTGCGGCCGTGCAGCACCGTGTCCATGGCCCGCTGCACCGCCCGCTCGCCGGGGACGTCCAGGGAACTGGTCGCCTCGTCCAGGATCAGCACCGCCGGGTTCGCCAGCAGGGCCCGGGCGAACGCCACCAACTGCCGCTGGCCCGCCGAGATACGCCCGCCCCGCTTGCGTACGTCCGTGTCGTAGCCGTCCGGGAGGGCGGCGATGAAGTCGTGCGCGCCGATCGCCTTCGCGGCCTGCTCGATCTCCTCGCGGGTGGCGTCCGGGCGGCCGATCGCGATGTTCTCCGCGACCGTCCCGGAGAACAGGAACGCCTCCTGCGTCACCATCACCACGCCCCGTCGCAGCTCGGCGGTGTCCAGGTCGCGCAGGTCGGTGCCGTCCAGCAGGACCCGGCCCCCGGTCGGGTCGTAGAAGCGGGCCAGCAGCCTGGCCAGCGTCGACTTGCCCGCGCCCGTCGACCCGACGACCGCCACCGTCAGGCCGGCCGGGATGTGCAGGTCGAAGGTGGGCAGCACCTCGCCGCCCGTACGGTAGGCGAACCGCACACCGTCGAACGTGACCTCCCGGCCCGGGAGCCCGCCCGAGCGCGGTGGCAGTTCCTTCGGCCGGTCGGTCTCCGGGACGCTCGGGGTCTGGGCCAGCAGCCCGGCGATCTTCGTCAGCGAGGCCGCCGCCGACTCGTAGGAGTTGAGGAACATCCCCAGCCGGTCGATCGGGTCGTACAGCCGCCGTATGTACAGCACCGCCGCCGCCAGCACGCCGAGTGCCAGCGTGCCGTCCGCCACCCGGTAGGCGCCCCACAGCACCATTCCGGCCACCGCCGTGTTCGCGATCAGCCGCGAACCGATGACATAGCGGGCCATTTCCAGTATCGCGTCGCCGTTCGCCCGCTCGTGGCGGGTGTTCAGCGCGGTGAAGACCGTGTCGTTGCTCCGCTCGCGGCGGAACGCCTGGACCGGACGGATGCCGTTCATCGTCTCCGCGAACTTCACGATCACCGCCGCGATCGCCGTCGACCGCGCCGTGAACGCGACGGACGCCCGCCGCCGGTACACGCGGACCAGCAGGTACAGCGGTACGAAGGAGAGCGTGGCGATCGAGCCGATCCCCAGGTCCAGCCAGAGCAGCACCAACGCGATCGACACGAACGACAGGACCACGCCGATCAGTTCCTGGAGCCCCTCGCTCAGCAGTTCCCGCAGCGATTCCACATCCGTCGTGGAGCGCGAGATGAGCCGGCCCGAGGTGTAGCGCTCGTGGAAGTCGACGCTGAGGGCCTGCGCGTGGCGGAAGATCCGGCCGCGCAGATCGAGCAGCACGTCCTGGTTGATCCGCGCGGCGGCCCGGACGAAGCCGTACTGGAGGACACCCGCGCCGACGGAACAGAGCGCGTAGGCGATCGCGACCGCGACCAGCGGCCCGTAGTCGTGCTCGCGGAACGCCGGAACCCCGCTGTCGATCGCGTACGCCACGAGCAGCGGGCCCGCCTGCATCGCGACCTGCTGGACCAGCAGGAGCAGGGCCGACACCGCGACCCGGCCGCGCATCGGTGCCAGCAGCGAGAACAGCAGCGCCTTGGTCGCCCCGGGCGGCGCGGGCAGGTCGTCCCGGTCGAACGGGTCGTCGGCGGGCCCGCGCGCGGGCGCGACCCGGTTCCTCGGCGTGCTGTCGTCGTCGTCGGCGGCCGGGAGCGACGCGTCGTCGGTGGTCGTGGTCATCGGGCACTGCCCTCCTCGGCGGGGACCTGCTGGGCGGGGGCGCTCACCGAAGTCGCGGAGAGCTGTGCGGCGGGCGCGTCCACCGGGCCGCTGGGCTTGTCCACCGGTGCGGCGGGCTTTTCCACCAGGCCGGCGGGCGCGTCCACCGCGCCGCTGGGCTTGTCCACCGGGCCGCTGGGCTTGTCCACCGGGCCGCCGGGGCTGTCCACCGGGCCGGCGGGAGGCCGTGCGGCGGGCTCGTTCCCGGCGCCCGACATCAGCCAGGCGTACTCCGCGTTGTCGCGCAGCAGCTCCTGATGGGTGCCGACCGCGGCGATCCGCCCCCCGGACAGCAGCGCCACCCGGTCGGCCAGCATCACGGTGGAGGGGCGGTGCGCCACCACCACCGCGGTCGTCCGCTCCAGGACCCGCCGCAGCGCGGCCTCCACCAGCGCCTCCGTGTGCACGTCCAGCGCTGAGAGCGGGTCGTCCAGCACCAGGAAGCGCGGCTCCCCGACCACGGCCCGGGCCAGCGCGAGGCGCTGGCGCTGGCCGCCGGACAGGCTCAGGCCCTGCTCGCCGACCTCGGTGTCCAGCCCCTGCGGCAGCTCGTGCACGAAATCGGCCTGGGCGACCGACAGCGCCCGGCGCACCTGCTTCTCGTCGGCGTCCGCCGCGCCCATCGTCACGTTCTCGCCGACCGTCGCGGAGAACAGCGTCGGCTCCTCGAACGCCACCGAGACCAGCTCCCGCAGCCGCGAACGCTCCATCGTGGCGATGTCCTCGCCGTCCAGCGTGATCCGGCCGCCGGTCACCTCGTGCAGCCGGGGCACCAGAGCGGTGAGCGTCGTCTTGCCCGACCCCGTCCCCCCGACGAGGGCCAGCGTCTCACCGGGCCGGATGTGCAGATCGATCCCGGCGAGGACCGGCGGCGATCCCGGATCCGCGTCCGGGTAGCGGAACTCGACGCCCTCGAACACCATCCCCGGGGCGGTGTCCGGCGCGCCCTCGCGGACCGGCGCGGCCCCGGGCTCCTCCGCCGCGTCCATCACCTCGAAGTACCGGTCGGTCGCGGTCGCCGACTCCTGGCTCATCGCCAGCAGGAAGCCGATCGACTCCACCGGCCAGCGCAGGGCGAGCGCCGTGGACAGGAACGCCACCAGCGTGCCCGCGGACAGCGTCCCGTCCGCCACCTGGATCGTGCCGAGCACCAGCGCCGCGCCGATCGCCAGCTCCGGGAGGGCGGTGATCAGCCCCCAGATCCCGGCGAGCAGCCGGGCCTTGCCCAGCTCCGTGGTGCGCAGCCGGTGCGACAGCGTCCGGAACGCCCGCGCCTGGCTGCGGTGCCGGCCGAAGCCCTTGACGACGCGGATGCCCAGCACACTCTCCTCGACGACCGTGGTGAGGTCGCCGACCTGGTCCTGGGCCCGGCGCGTGACCACCGAATACTTCGTCTCGAACAGCGAGCACAGGACCATCAGCGGCACCGCGGGCGCCAGCAGCACCAGTCCCAGCGTCCAGTCCTGGGCGAACAGGAGGACGAACCCGACCAGGATCGTGGTCGCGTTGACGACCAGGAAGGTCAGCGGGAACGCCAGGAACATCCGCAGGAGCATCAGATCCGTCGTCCCGCGCGACAGCAGCTGACCCGAGGCCCAGCGGTCGTGGAACGCGACCGGCAGCCGCTGCAGATGGCGGTAGAGATCCGCCCGCATCGCCGCCTCGACCCCGGCCAGCGGACGCGCCACCAGCCACCGCCGGAACCCGAACAGCAGCGCCTCCGCGATACCGAGCAGCAGCAGATACAGCGCCCCCAGCCACACCCCGCCCGGATCACGGTCGGCGACCGGACCGTCCACCATCCACTTCAGGACCAGCGGGATCACCAGGCCCAGACAGGACGCCAGGATCGCCACGAAGGCGGCCGTGAACAGGCGCACCCGCACGGGTCGGACATAGGGCCACAGGCGCAGGAGGGAGCGCACGGCGGACCGGTCCGTGTGCTCTGCAGGCTTTTTGGGCATCAGGGGCGACCTTACGTTTCACCACTGACATCGGTCCTGCCAATTTCCTGCCCTGCCCTGCCCTGCCCTGCCTTGCCCTGCCGGGCCGGCCGGCAGCGACAGTCGTACCCCGGGTCAACCGATCGGCTGATGCGCCGTCGAGCGGGACGGCGGATACCGCCCGGGCCCGCCCGCCGGAACCCTGGGGGCATGGCAATCATCGAAGTCAACGGGGTGCGCAAGAGCTACGCCGGCCGGGCCGTGGTCGACGGCGTCTCCTTCTCCGTCGACGAGGGGGAGATCTTCGGCATCCTCGGCCCCAACGGGGCGGGCAAGACCACCACCGTCGAATGCGTGGAGGGCCTGCGCGTCCCCGACGCGGGCACCATCAGGGTCGCCGGGCTCGACCCCGTCGCCGACCACGACCGGGTGACGCGGCTGCTCGGCGCCCAGCTCCAGGAGAGCGAGCTCCAGGCCAAGCTGACCGTACGGGAGGCGCTGGAGCTGTACACCGCCTTCTACCCGGCCCCCGCCGACTGGCGGCCGCTCGCCGACCGGCTCGGTCTGGCTGACCGGCTCACCACCCGCTTCGCCAAGCTCTCCGGAGGCCAGAAGCAGCGCCTGTTCATCGCCCTCGCCCTGATCGGCAACCCGAAGGTCGTCGTGCTCGACGAGCTGACCACCGGCCTCGACCCGCGAGCCCGCCGCGACACCTGGAAGCTCATCGAGGAGATCCGCGACGGCGGGGTGACCGTCCTGCTCGTCACCCACTTCATGGAGGAGGCCCAGCGCCTCTGCGACCGGATCGCCGTCATCGACCGGGGCAGGGTCGTCGCCCTGGACACCCCGGCCGGGCTGATCCGGCGGACCACCGGCTCCACCGTGGTCTCCTTCGTCCCCTCCCGCACCCCGACCGGACCCGAACTCGACCGGCTCGCCGCGCTTCCGGGGGTCGCCTCGGTGACCCCGCCCGACGCCACCGGCGTCCTCGTCCTGGCCGCCACCGACGACACCATCACCCCGCTCATCTCCCTGCTCGCCGAACTCGGCGTCACCGCCCAGCGGCTGCGGATCACCGAGACCAGCCTCGACGAAGCCTTCCTCGACCTCACCGGACAGGACGTCTGACATGACCCCCGACACCGCCGCCCCCCAGGCCGCCGCCCCCGCCACCTCGGCGCCCGCCCGCCGGCGGGGCCCCATGGGGGCCGTGCTGCTCACCGAGACCCGGCTCTTCCTCCGCGAACCCGGCAGCCTCTTCTGGATCCTCGTCTTCCCGACCGTCCTCCTGGTGATCCTCGGCTTCGTCCCGGCGTTCAAGGAGCCCGACGACACCTTCGGCGGACGCCGGGTCATCGACCTGTACGTCCCCGTCTCGGTCCTGCTCGCCATGATCATGGCCGGGCTCCAGGCGATGCCGCCGGTCCTCACCGCCTACCGGGAACGCGGCATCCTGCGCCGCATGTCCACCACCCCGGTGCGTCCCTCGGCCCTCCTCACCGCCCAGATCACCCTGCACGGCGCCGCCGCCCTCGGCTCGGCGCTCCTGGTCGTCACCGTCGGACGCGTCGTCTACGCGGTCGCGCTGCCCGGTCACCTGCTCGGCTACGCCCTGGCGTTGCTGCTCGCGGTCGGCGCCGTGCTCGCCCTGGGCGCGACGATCTGCGCCCTGTCCCGTACGACGAAGGCGGCCACCGCGGTCGGCTCCGTCGCCTACCTCACGATGATGTTCACCGCCGGCGTCTGGGTACCCGTCCAGGCGATGCCCGACACCCTGCGCCGCATCGTGCAGGTCACCCCGTTCGGCGCCGTGTCCCAGGCCCTGGACCAGGCCGCCTCCGGCCACTGGCCGAGCTGGGCGTACCTCGGGGTCGTCACACTGTGGACCGCGCTGCTCGGCCTCGCCGCCGCTCGACTCTTCCGCTGGCAGTGACGGAGACTGCCCGTATGACGCAGCCGCTCCGCCCCCCGGGCCTGTCCGGTGCGGCGGGTCCGCGCACGATCGAACAGCGCTGGGAGCAGTTCTACCGGTACGGGCCCTACGCCGTCCTCACCCTCTCCGTCCTCGTCGGGGGCGTCGCCGCCGACCTGATCATGACCCGTACCGAGATGTACGTGGCCGGGGCCCTGGCCGTCGCGGCGTACGGGCTCCAGCTCTGGTGGGGCCGGGCCCGCCCGCGTACCGCCCGGGGCGGCCCGGCCGGGGTGGCCTACTACGCCGCCCGGACCGTCCTCGCCTTCGCCCTGTCGTGGCTCAACCCGTTCTTCTCGATCTACGCGGCCCTCGGCTACTTCGACGTCGAACCGCTGCTGCCCAAGCGGGCCGTGCGGATCGGGCTGCTCTGCACCGCCGTCACCCTGGCCGGTTCGCAGAGCGGGGGACTGCCGCCCGCCTCGCTGATGAACTGGGTCGCCTTCGGCGCGCTGTACCTCATCAACTCCGCCCTCGCCCTCTTCTTCTGGTACGTCGGGATGCGGGAGGAGGAGAAGGCCCGCGTCCAGGTCGAGACCATCGCCGAGCTGGAGCGCACCAACCTCCGGCTGGAGGAGGCCATGGCGGAGAACGCGGCCCTGCACGCCCAACTCCTCGTACAGGCGCGGGAGGCGGGGGTCGACGACGAGCGGCGCCGGCTCGCCGCCGAGATCCACGACACCCTCGCCCAGGGGCTCACCGGGATCATCGCCCAGCTCCAGGTCGTCACCTCCCTGACGGACCGCGATCCGGAGACCGCCCGCGTCCACCTGGAGCGGGCCGCCGCGCTCGCCCGCCACAGCCTCGGCGAGGCCCGCCGCTCCGTGCACAACCTCGCCCCCGCCGCCCTGGAGCACGACGAGCTGGCCGGAGCGCTGAAGAAGACCGTCGCCGACTGGGCCGAACAGCACCGCGTCCGGGCCGACTTCACCGTCACCGGCACCGTCGAACCGGTCCACGACGAGATCGCCGCCACCCTGCTGCGCATCGCGGGCGAGGCCCTCGCCAACGCCGGGCGGCACTCCGGGGCCTCCCGGGTCGGGGTGACGCTGTCGTTCATGGACGACGAACTGACCCTGGACGTACGGGACGACGGGCGCGGCTTCGACCCCGCGGCCGCCGCCCCGGCCGGCCGCACCGGCGGCTTCGGCCTCGGCGGGATGCGGGCCCGCGCGGAGCGCATCGCGGGCGCGGTCGAGGTGGAGTCGGAACCGGGCGGCGGCACGGCGGTGTCGGCCAGGGTCCCCCTGGTCAGGCACCCCTGAGCAGCACTGCGGTCGCCCCTGGTCAGGTACCCGCGAGTCCCCGTACGGTGCCGTCATGACCGAGACCACCGCCCGCGCCATCAGTCTCGTCGTCGTCGACGACCACCCGGTCGTCCGGGACGGGCTGCGGGGCATGTTCGCCGCCGCCCCCGGATTCGAGGTCCTCGGCGAGGCGGCGAACGGCAGGGACGCCCTTGCGGTCGTCGAGGACCTCGACCCGGACGTCGTCCTGATGGACCTGCGGATGCCCGGAGGCGGGGGAGTGGCGGCCATCGCCGAGCTGACCCGGCGCGGTTCCCGCTCGAAGGTCCTGGTGCTGACCACGTACGACACCGACTCCGACACCCTGCCCGCGATCGAGGCGGGCGCGACCGGATACCTCCTCAAGGACGCCCCGCGCGAGGAACTGTTCGCGGCCGTCCGGGCCGCCGCCGACGGGCGCGGCGTCCTGTCGCCCGCCGTCGCCTCCCGGCTGATGACCCGGGTCCGCACCCCCGCCGCCGACCCCGCCGGGGCCGCCCTGTCGGCGCGCGAGCGCGAGGTGCTCGTCCTGGTGGCGCGGGGCACCACCAACCGGGAGATCGCCGCCGAGCTGTTCATCAGCGAGGCGACCGTGAAGACCCACCTCACCCATGTCTTCGCCAAGCTGGGCGCCAAGGACCGGGCCGCGGCCGTCGCCGTGGGCTACGACCGGGGCATCCTCGGCTGAAGCCGCGCCCCGCCCGGTCAGGCCGTCACCCGCAGCAGTAGCACCGAGCGGGCCGGCACCGTCATCTCCGTACCGCCGTGCAGGACCGTGCCGGGAGCCTCGGCCTGCTCCTCCCGCGAGGTGTCCAGGACCAGTGCGTAGCGGGTCGCCCACGGCGCTCCCGGCAGGGCGAAGGACGTCGGCTCCGCGCCCGCGTGCAGGACCGTCAGGAAGCTGTCGTCGGTGACCGGCTCGCCCCGCGCGTCCCGCCCGGGGATGTCCCGGCCCGAGAGGTAGAGGCCGAGCGTGGCGGCGGGTGCGTACCAGTCGCCCTCCGTCATCTCCCGGCCGTCCCGGGCGAACCAGGCCAGGTCCCGCAGTCCGTCCGGGGCCTGCGCCCGGCCGGAGAAGAACGCGCGCCGCCGCAGCACCGGATGGGTGCGGCGCAGCGTCAGCAACCGGGCCGTCAGCTCGGTCAGCTCCCGCCACTCCGGCTGCTCCAGCAGCGACCAATCCACCCAGCCGGTCTCGTTGTCCTGGCAGTAGGCGTTGTTGTTGCCGCCCTGCGTCCGGCCCATCTCGTCACCCGCCACCAGCATCGGCACCCCGGTGGACAGCAGCAGGGTGGTCAGCAGGTTACGGAGCTGACGGCGGCGCAGCGCGTTGATCTCCGGGTCGTCGCTCTCGCCCTCCGCCCCGCAGTTCCACGCCCGGTTGTCGCTCGTCCCGTCCCGGTTGCCCTCCCCGTTGGCCTCGTTGTGCTTCTGCTCGTAGCTCACCAGGTCGCGCAGGGTGAAGCCGTCGTGCGCGGTGACGAAGTTGACCGAGGCGTAGGGGCGGCGGCCGCCCCAGGCGTACAGGTCGCTGGAGCCGGTCAGCCGGTAGCCGAGATCCCGTACGTCGGGGAGCGCGCCGCGCCAGAAGTCGCGCACCGCGTCGCGGTAGCGGTCGTTCCACTCGGTCCACAGGGGAGGGAACGCCCCGACCTGGTAGCCGCCGTTGCCGACGTCCCACGGCTCGGCGATGAGCTTGACCCGGCGCAGCACCGGGTCCTGGGCGATCACCGCGAGGAACGGGGAGAGCATGTCGACGTCGTGCATCGAGCGGGCCAGTGCCGCCGCCAGGTCGAAGCGGAAGCCGTCGACGCCCATCTCGGTGACCCAGTAGCGCAGCGAGTCGGTGATGAGCCGCAGCACCTGGGGCTGCACCACGTGCAGGGTGTTGCCGCAGCCGGTGTAGTCGGCGTAGCGGCGCGGGTCGTCCCTCAGCCGGTAGTAGCCCCGGTTGTCGATGCCGCGCAGCGACAGCATGGGGCCCAGTTCGCCCGCCTCCGCGGTGTGGTTGTAGACGACGTCGAGGATCACCTCGATCCCGGCCTCGTGCAGCGCGTGGACCATGCGCTTGAACTCGCCGACCTGCTGGCCCGCCGTCCCGGAGGCGGAGTAACCGGCGTGCGGGGCGAAGTAGCCGATGGAGTTGTAGCCCCAGTGGTTGCGCAGCCCCCGCCGCAGCAGGTGGTCCTCGTGGGCGAACTGGTGCACCGGGAGCAGTTCGACGGCGCTCACCCCGAGCCGGGTCAGGTGCTCGACCGCGGCCGGGTGCGCGAGACCCGCGTACGTGCCGCGCAGCTCGGGCGGGATGTCCGGGTGCAGCTTGGTGAAGCCCCGCACATGCAGTTCGTAGATGACGGAGTCGGCCCACGGGGTCTTGGGGCGCCGGTCCTCCACCCAGTCGTCGTCGTCGCGCACGACCACGCCCTTGGGCACGGAGGGCGCCGAGTCCCTGTCGTCCCGCACGGTGTCGGCCACCTGCTGGTCCGGCCAGTCCCGTACGTGCCCGTAGACCTCGGGCGGCAGGGTGAAGGTCCCGTCGACCGCACGGGCGTACGGGTCCAGCAGCAGCTTCGCCGCGTTCCAGCGGGCCCCCGTCCACGGGTCCCAGCGGCCGTGCACGCGGTAGCCGTAACGCTGACCGGGGCGCACCCCGGGGACGAAGCCGTGCCAGATCTCATGGGTCAGCTCGGTCAGCGGACAGCGGGTCTCCGTGCCCCGCTCGTCGAACAGACACAGCTCGACCGCCTCGGCCCCGCCCGCCCACAGCGCGAAATTGGTCCCCGCCACCCCGTCCGGGCCGACCCGGAAGCGGGCCCCCAGCGGCATCGGGGCCCCGGGCCAGACGGCGGGGGCCGCCGCCCGCGCCCGCGCGCCCCCGGCGCGGTGGGATTCCACGGCCTCCGTCCGGGCGCTCGCGGCGCGGTCGGGTTCCGCGGTCTCCGTCCCGGCGCCGGCCACCGCGTCGGGATCCTGTACTGCCTCCTGCTCGGCTGCGCTGGACACCGTGTCGCCTCCCGCGGCTCGTGGGACGGGCACCTACGAGCGGCGCGCGGCGTCCCGGCCGCGGCCCTGTTCAGGTAGTCCTCCCCTCTGTTCTGCCCACCGGACGGCCCGCATTCACGTTTCCCCCGACCGGCCCTGGTCGTTGGGGGAGCGTGAACCAGACAGCGAAGAGCGCACGGGCCGGCTCGGCCGCCGTGCTGACATGGGCAGGACTGCTGACCGTGCTGGCCCTTCTGACCGGCTGCACCGACGCCCGGGAGGCCGTGTTCAACGGGAAGGGGCGATCCTCCGGCGACACGATCAGCGTCTTCCCCGAGGACGGCGCGAAGGACGTCGACGAGAAGACCCGCGTCGCGGTGAAGGTCCCCGACGGGCGGCTGGAGAGCGTGAAGGTCAGGCGGATCGAGGACGCGCGGCAGCAGACGGTGGCCGGGCGCCTCTCCGACGACGGGAGGTCCTGGAAGCCCGCCGCGGGGCGGCTCGCCCTCGCCGCGAAGTACAGCATCGACGCGGTGGCCGTGGACGGGGCCGGACGCCGCTCCGCCCGGCACACCACGTTCACCACACTCGTCCCCGAGCACCGCTTCATCGGGTACTTCAAACCGGAGAACCGGTCCACGGTGGGCACCGGCATGATCGTCTCCTTCTCCTTCAACCGCCCGATCGCCGACCGGGCCGCGGTGGAGAAGGCCATCCGGGTGACGTCCGATCCGGTGGTGGAGGTGTCCGGCCACTGGTTCGGCAAGGACCGGCTCGACTTCCGCCCGAAGGCGTACTGGAAGCCCGGTACGGAGGTCACCGTCGACATCGGGCTGCGCGACGTCGAGGGCGCCCCGGGGGTCTACGGCGGCCAGGACAAGACCGTCGTCTTCACGGTCGGCCGCTCCCAGGTCTCCCGGGTCGACGCCGAGGACAAGACCATGGAGGTGCGCCGGGACGGAGAGCTCGTGGACACGATCCCGATCACCGCGGGGGCCCCGAAGACGACCACGTACAACGGGAAGATGGTGGTCTCCGAGATGCACGAGGTGACCCGGATGAACGGCGCCACGGTCGGCTTCACGGACAAGAAGGGCAAGGGCGAGTACGACATCAAGGATGTGCCGCACGCGATCCGGCTCACCGAGTCCGGCACCTTCCTGCACGGCAACTACTGGGCCGACGAGTCCGTCTTCGGCGAGGAGAACGTCAGCCACGGCTGCGTCGGACTGCGCGACGCCAAGGGCGGCAGCGGCTCCACGCCCGGCGGCTGGTTCTTCGACCGGACCCTGATCGGCGACGTGGTCGAGGTGGTCAACTCCCGGGACAAGAAGGTCGCGCCGGACAACGGACTCAGCGGCTGGAACCTCGGCTGGAAGAAGTGGAAGGCCGGGTCCGCCCTGCGGTGAGGCCCCGGGCCCGGACCGCGGACCCCGGGCCCGTGTCCCCGCCCCTCCTTCCCCCGGGCCCCGCCCCTCCTCCCGGCCCCCCGCGCCACCTGCGCGGCTCCCCGGACCACTGGTACGGAACGGTGACATTCCGGAGGGAGTTCACCCCGCTCGCGATGTGATTATCTTGCGGCGGGCGCGCATGTTCGGCGCGCGGGGGTGCGGGCCATGGCGGGAGCCGGGCCCTGCGAGGGGAGACGACCACAGTGAACGGGCAGCCGATATCGGGGGCATCGGCCGGGGCGAGCGGGAAGCGGCGCGGCGGAACGGGGCTCCTGGCCCTGGTTCTGGGCGCATTGCTGTTGCTGGTGACGGCGTGCGGCGGCGGCGACGCCGGCGCGGGGGACGAGAAGGGGCCGGCGGGCAGCGCGAAGAGTGAGGACACGACCGCTTCGCAGGCGGTGGTGACCATCGCGCCCGAGGACGGCGCGGAGTCCGTGGCGACCAGCGGTGCGCTGAAGATCGGCGCCACGCAGGGCAAGCTGACCACGGTGAAGGTCTCCGACCCCAAGGGCAACGAGGTCGAGGGGGAGATCGCGGCCGACGGCGCGAGCTGGACGCCCGAACGGCACCTCGCCGCCGCCACGAAGTACGCGGTGCACGCGGTGGCGAAGGACGCGGAGGGACGTGAGTCGGCGAAGGACACCACCTTCACCACGCTCGTCCCGGCGAACACCTTCATCGGCCACTACACGCCCGAGGACGGTTCCACCGTCGGGGTCGGCATGCCGGTCTCCATCAACTTCACCCGGGGCATCACCGACCCCGACGCGGTGGAGCGGGCGATCAAGGTGACGGCCGAGCCGGCCGTCGAGATCGAGGGCCACTGGTTCGGGAACGACCGTCTCGACTTCCGCCCGGAGAAGTACTGGGCGGCGGGCACCAAGGTGACCGTCGACCTCAACCTCGACGGCGTCGAGGGCCGGCCGGGCGTCTACGGCAAGCAGGCCAAGAAGGTGTCGTTCACCATCGGCCGCAGCCAGATCTCGACCGTCGACGCGAGCGCGAAGCGGATGAAGGTGGTCCGCGACGGCAAGCAGATCAAGGACATCCCGATCTCCGCGGGCGCACCGGCGACGACCACGTACAACGGTCAGATGGTCATCAGCGAGAAGCTGAAGGTGACCCGGATGAACGGCGACACCGTGGGCTTCGGCGGCGAGTACGACATCAAGGACGTGCCGCACGCCATGCGGCTGTCGACGTCGGGCACCTTCCTGCACGGCAACTACTGGGGCGCGTCCTCCATCTTCGGCAACTCCAACACCAGCCACGGCTGTGTCGGTCTGCGGGATGTGCGCGGCGGCTACGACAACCAGACGCCGGCGGCCTGGTTCTACAACAAGTCGCTGATCGGCGACGTGGTCATCGTGAAGAACTCGAAGGACAAGCAGATCGCCCCGGACAACGGCCTCAACGGCTGGAACATGGACTGGGAGGAGTGGAAGAAGTAGGGCTTCCTTCCGCTCCCCGATCGACCGGGCGGGCCCGGTGCTGTGACCAACGGCACCGGGCCCGTCGGCGTTAGCGGTGGTTAACCTCTTGGCATGACTGTGACTCTCGAAGTACGCGACGGTGTCGGCACGATCCTCCTGGACCGGCCGCCCATGAACGCCCTGGACGTGGCGATCCAGGACCGGCTGCGGGAACTGGCCGAGGAGGCGACCCGGCGCGAGGACGTGCGGTCGGTGATCCTCTACGGCGGCGAGAAGGTGTTCGCGGCGGGCGCGGACATCAAGGAGATGCAGGCGATGGACCACACGGCGATGGTTCTGAGGTCCAAGGGCCTCCAGGACGCCTTCACCGCCGTCGCCCGCATCCCCAAGCCGGTCGTCGCCGCCGTCACCGGTTACGCGCTCGGCGGCGGCTGCGAACTGGCGCTCTGCGCCGACTTCCGGATCGCCGCGGACAACGCCAAGCTCGGCCAGCCGGAGATCCTCCTCGGACTCATCCCGGGCGCGGGCGGCACCCAGCGGCTCGCCCGGCTGATCGGCCCCTCCCGCGCCAAGGACCTCATCTTCACCGGCCGCATGGTCAAGGCGGAGGAAGCCCTCACGCTCGGGCTCGTCGACCGGGTGGTCCCGGCCGCCGAGGTCTACGAGCAGGCGCACGCCTGGGCCGCCGCGCTGGCCAAGGGGCCGGCGCTGGCACTGCGCGCGGCCAAGGAGTCGATCGACGCCGGACTGGAGACGGACCTCGACACCGGGCTCACCATCGAGCGGAACTGGTTCTCCGGCCTGTTCGCGACCGAGGACCGCGAGCGGGGGATGCGCAGCTTCGTGGAGGAGGGGCCGGGCAAGGCCACATTCGGCTGACGGGTAGTCGGAACGGGTGGCCCGGTAGTCGGGTCGGATGGTCCTGCGCGGGGAGTTCATCCGTCAGAGCGGATTATCCGGGCCTTAAGGCAACCTTAAGGCCCGGTAGCGTCTCCGGCCGGGTCGTCCTCCCGAGGTAGGGCATCGTCGCAGCTCAGCAGGGCCGTCCGAGGTGTTGCCCTGCCAGAGGCATATGCCAAAAGCCTTCCGTGGGGCGGGTCGTCCCGGGGTGCGGATTCCCCCGGAACGGCCCCGGGGGGCGATCCGTGCGGCCATGATGGTGGGCATGGCGGGCTTGGAGGGTGTGGATCAGCCGCGACCGCGCAGCAGCGCGACCGCGGCACGCTGGACATCGACCATGGATGACGAACAGGCGTTCAAGGCGCTGGAGTTGTTCGGAAATCCGACGGAGGGGGAGGTCCGGCTGCCGTCCCGTCCGGAGTCGGCGGCGACGGCACGGCGCATCACCTCCTGCGTCGTCCTCCGCCAGTGGGCGCTCTCGCCCCAGACCGCCGAGTACGCGGTGCTCCTCGTCTCCGAACTCGTGGGCAACGCGGTGCGCCACACCGGGGCCCGGGTCTTCGGGTTACGGATGGTCCGCCGCCGGGGCTGGATCCGCGTCGAGGTGCGCGACCCCTCGCGCGGACTGCCGTGTCTGATGCCGGTGCGGGAGATGGACATCAGCGGGCGGGGGCTCATGCTCGTCGACAAGCTCTCCGACCGCTGGGGTGTGGATCTGCTGCCGCGCGGCAAGACCACCTGGTTCGAGATGCGCATCTCCGACCGCTGACCGGCCACCCCGCCCCCCTGCTCCGGATGCGCAGAAGCCCCCGGTCGGCCGTGGTGCGGCGCTGCGGGGGGCTTCTGTCGGGGGCCGCGGAATGGGGGGTGTGTCCACGGCCGCTCATGACGACCGGTGCCCGGGTCAATGGGGGTCGTGGCTCCGACTATGGCAGACGGGCGACCCCGGTGCCAAAGCGACTTGTCGGGATATACATGGAACAAGCGGGCATTCGCCGGTTGAATCGCAGGTGTGCTCGGTCACTCGCCTGGCATTCAATGCATTCTTATGGCACCGCTTGAATGATTCATTGATCATCTGCTGAAGTGCCCAATCACCCCAATTCGCTCGGCGCGCCCCTACTGTGTCCCCGGAAACCGGTGGAACCCGTGGAACGCGAGGTGGTCGGGCATGGACGGACACAGGGCCCCGATGGGCCGCCGAAACGCGCTGGGAGCCGGGGCCGGGGCGCTGGCCGCCGCCCTCGCCGCAGGGTGCGCCCGGAGCGACGGGGCGGGCGGAGCCGGCGGGCCCGCGGCCGTCACCCGCCCACCCGGCACATCGTCCGCCACCACCGCCTCCGGCACCCCGGGCCCGACCGTCACCGCCGCCGTGACTCCGTCCCCCGCCGCCTCCCGGGCCGCCGCCCCCGCTCCCCGCGCCTTCCCCGGGCTGCCCTTCCGGATCGCGCACGGCCCCCGGGACCGGCCCCGCGTCGCCCTCACCTTCGACGGGCGGGGCGATCCGGACCTCGCCCGCGCCGCACTCGCCCGGTGCGAACAGGCCGGGGCGCACGTCACGGTGCTCGTGGTCGGCGCCTGGCTCGCCGACCACCCCGGCCTGGCCCGCCGGATCCTCGACGGGGGCCACGAGATCGGCAACCACACCGAGCACCACCTCGACCTCGCCTCCCTGGACGAGCGCGCGGCGTACGAGGAGATCGCCGCGTGCGCCCGGCGGCTGCGCCGGCTCACCGGGTCCATCGGTGCCTGGTTCCGCCCGTCGCCCACCGCGTACGCCTCCCCGCTCCTCCAGCGCCTCGCCCAGCGGGCCGGCTACCCCCATGTCCTCGGCTGCGACGTGGAGTCGCTCGACCACGCGGCCACCCGCGTCGCCACGGTCACCCGGAAGGTCGCGGGGGAGCTGCGCAACGGTTCGGTGGTGGAGCTGAGTCTCGGCCGCCCGGTCACCGTCGACGCGCTGCCGCTGCTTCTCGCCGAGATCGGCCGCCGCGGGCTGCGCGCGGTGACGGCCACGGAGCTGCTGGGCCGACCGGCCGCCGATGTCACCCGGACGGCCCGATAATCTGACCCCTGACATTCGGCATCACGAAGGGGCGGAACAGTGGCGGACATCGAGTCGGCGCGGACGGCATTCGAGCGGTTCGACAGGGACGGCGACGGGCTCATCACGGCCAACGAGTACAAGAGCGCGATGGCCCAGTTGGGCGACCCCTTCGTCACCGAGACGGTGGCGCAGGCGATCATCAACTCCCACGACGGCAACGGTGACGGCATGCTCACCTTCGACGAGTTCTGGGCCTCGCAGAACAAGGCCTGAGCCGGCGGGCAAGGCCTGAGCCCCCGGGCAAGGCCTGATCCGCCTCGGCGGCCGGTCCCGTGCCTTCGGGGTCCGGCCGCCGCCATGTCGTGTCCGTGTCCACCGGCGAGGACCGGGCCGTGACGTTCACCGGCCCCCTCCCGGCCCGACCGCGCTATCGGGCCTCGCGGCGGCCTGTGCGGTACGGCTTCCAGCCGCGCAACTCGTCGTCGCGCGGGGCCAGGACCAGCTCCGGCGCCCCCGGGCCGAAGACCGTCACGGGCCGCCGCGCGTCCCAGGACGGCCACCCGGGGTCCCCGTCGGTCACGAAATCGACCCACGCCCGGTGCATCGCGTCCGCCAGTTCCTGCGGGGCGTCGGGGCCGGTCAGGGCCATCGTGTCGGGGTGGGCGAGCGTGTCGAAGACGAAGCCCAGCTCCAGCGCGTGACAGGCGCCGAGGCGCTGTACGGGGGTGGGCCAGCCGAACTCGTACACGTACGTGGCACCCGGCGCGTGCGTCCGGGCATCGGCCAGCCGGTTGAGCGGGACCCGCAGCAGCAGGTCCGTCGCGAGCGCGCCGAGGAGCTCGCCGGGGGTGGCGTCCGGGCGGTTGGCGCGGTAGGTGCGGGCCGTGGCGCCCGGCACCCTGAACCTCAGCAGGGCGAGGCGGAGCCGCGGCTCGCTGATCTTCTCGGTGAGGCCGCCGGGTACGAACCAGAGCCGGTACTCCTCGGTGTTCGAGCCCAGCAGCAGATCGATCCCGGCGGACGCGCCCGCGTGCAGCGCCTCCACGGGGTCGTGGGGCAGCAGTTCGCCGTCCACGACCACCTGGAAGGAGCTGCGGCCGGTCAGCGGGTTCCCGCCGCTGGTGACCTCTGTCTGCGCGGTCAGCAGCGCCTCGGGGTCCACGGCGGCCAGCGCGGCGGCTGTCGCGGGCACCCCGAGCCGCTTCGCGATCAGCTCGGTCGTCCCGCGCGCACCGTCGGCCGGCAGCGCGGCGGGCGCCCCGCTCTGGAGCACCGCCCGCCGCAGCAGCCCCGCCGAACGGGGCGAGGCCAGCAGGGCGGCGACGCCGACCGCCCCCGCCGACTCCCCGGCCACCGTCACCCGGCCCGGGTCGCCGCCGAACGCCGCGATGTTGTCGCGCACCCACTCCAGGGCGGCCAGCTGGTCCAGGAGCCCCCGGTTGGCGGGCGCGTCCGGGAGGACCCCGAAGCCCTCGACGCCCAGGCGGTAGTTGACCGAGACGAGGACCACCCCGTCCCGGGCGAACGCGGACCCGTCGTACACCGGCACCGCCGAGGAGCCGTGTATCAGCGAGCCGCCGTGGATCCAGACGAGCACCGGCAGCCCGGCCGTGCTCCGCTCCGGCGACGGCGTCCACACATTGAGGTTCAGGCAGCCGTCGCCCGGCACCGCCGGATCCGGCAGCAGCCGGTCCAGCGGCGGGGCGTAGGGCCGCTTCGGGGCGGTCGGACCGAACGCCACGGCCTCGCGCACCCCCGTCCACGGCTCGGGGGGAGCGGGCGCGCGGAACCTGCGCGCGCCCACCGGCGGAGCCGCGTACGGGATGCCGCGGAAGACCGCGACGCCCCGCTCCACCGCACCGCGCACGGTGCCGTGCACGGTCCGCACCAACGGGGGAGTCCCCGCCACGATGTCGGACATGACGCGTGCCCACCCCTCTCGCGGTGCGGTGGCCCGGGCGGCTACTTCAGGTAGACCAGCCCGTCCGTGGTCAGCGCCGGGCGGCCCTTGGTTCCGACGACCACGATCTTGACCGTGTGCTTGGCGCTGGAGGACCAGGACTTCGTCCAGATCGCCTGCCGGTACTTCGTGGCGGAGGACTTCAGGTCCACCGTGGCGGCCTTCTTCCCGTCGACGTAGACGTATGCCTGCCCCGAGGTGGCGGCCCGCGACACCACCCACGCGGCTGACCGCCCGGTGAACGTCCAGGTCAGACTGGCGCCCTTGGTGCTGCTGGAGTACGACTTGCCGCCCAGGTAGCTGCCGGAGGACTTCGTGGTCCACTTACCGCTCTTCTTGGCGGCGGACTCCTGGAGGATCACCGGGGTGCGGGTGACCGAGGCGGCGGCCGTGTTGCCCGCGCGGTCGTACGCCGTCATCTTCCAGGCGGTCGCCTTGGCGGACTTCGCGGTGTGCGAGGCGCTGCTCGTGGTCGGGCCGTAGGTCTTCCCGACGGGGGCGGTGAGCCGGACCTCCTTGAGGGAGGCGGCGTCGGTGGCCTTCCACTTCAGGGTGAGCGGGACCGCGCTGGTGTTCACCGTGCCGGTGCGCAGGGTGAGGGCCGGCTTGGTGGAGAAGACCGGCGCCGCGATGTCGGCGACCACGGTCGCCGCCGGCGACAGGGTGGTCTTCCCCGACTGGTGGGTGGCCCGGACCTGCACGGAGTGCTTGCCGGCGGCGAGGGTGGCCGGGGCGGAGGTGACGTTGCCCTTGACCGAGGCCACCGGCTTTCCGCCGACGAGCAGCTCGTATCCCTTGACGAAGGAGGACGGCGTGGCCGCCTTCCAGCCGACGGTGATCTTCGACCGGGTGTAGTACGTGGAACCGGAGGCGTTCGCGCCGGTCACCGAGGTGATGCTGAGCCCGGTGACGGGGCCGGCGGCCAGGGAGCGGATGGCGGGGAGCTGCTGGTAGAGGGAGAGGCCGGGGCACTCGGTGGCGAACCCGTCCCGGTGCCCGGAGATCCGGGGGAAGGCGTACTGCTGTCCGGCGACGAACGCCTTGTGGGCCAGGTTCTTGCCGTTCGCCCCGGCGGTGAGCTGGACGGTACCGGCCGGGTCACCCTTGTACTGGCCGAGCTTCCACGCGGCGACACGGGCGACCGAGGTGGTCGCGGCGGTCGCGGCCTTGGTGTCGGTGTACATGCCGATCACGGCGATGCCGGTGGTGTCCCGGTTGAACCCGTAGGTGTGCGCTCCCATCACGGGCCGGTCCACACCGCCCTTGCGGCCCTCGAAGACCGTGCCGCACTTGTCGACGATGAAGTTGTAGCCGAGGTCCTTCCAGCCGTTCGACTTCACGTGGTACGTGTGCAGACCGCGCACGATGGCCGCGGAGTCGGCGCAGGAGTACGCGTTCGTCTGCGCCGTGTGGTGGACGAAGACGGCCTTGACCTGGGCCAGGTAGTCGGGCGCCTCGGTGCTGAGCGACTCGTCCGCCTTCCAGGCCGCCCGGGAGACGATCGGCGGCTGCGGAGCGGTGGACGGCGGCGCGGGCGGGAGCGTCGGCGACGGTGAGCCGGTGGGCGTCGTCGGCGAAGCGGACGGCGCCGGGCTTTCGGTGCTCGGGCTCGGTGTGGGGCTCGGCGGCGCCGGGGTCTCGGTGGTCGGGGTGGGCGACGGCTCGTCCGTGGGCTCCTCGACCGGCTCCTCCGTGGGCGGGGTGGCCGACGGCTCCTGGCCGGGCGTGGGTTCCCCGGAGGGGGTCTCCTCCACGGCGAACGCGGCCGGTTCGGCGGCGAGCGGGGCGGGGTCGCCGCCCGGGTCGACGGTGTCGAGCCGCAGCCCCTCGGGCAGCCCGGCCCGGACGCCGTCACCGGCCCGGACGCGGACCTCGACGCCGTTGGAGGGGCCGACCCAGCGGGGTTCGGTGGTGCCGCGGACGCCGGACCGGCCGGTCTCGGTGCGCCCGTCGATCTCGGTGTCCAGGGGCAGCCAGCCGGTCCATTCGCCGGTGGCGGCGGACCGGGTACGGGCCTCGACGCTCCCCGTCACCCGGGCGGCGGGATCGGTCCAGGTGACGCCGAGCAGACTGAACGGCTCGGTGTCGCGCCGCGCGAGCGACGCGGAGCCGCCGTCGGCCGAGGTCTTCAGCGCGGTCCGGTGCACATCGGCCTTCACCGGGGCGGACTTGGCGTCCGCCGCCCGCCCGTCGCGGTCGGAGTCGGAGGTGCCGGTCACGCCCTGGAACACCAGGACACCTGCCACGGCCGCCGTGGTGACGGCGGCCGTGGTCCACATTCTTCGTTGTGCTCTCACGTGTGATTCCCCGGGGACGACGCTGACTGGAGGGCAGGGCATTCCGACCGGTCAGTCGCTGACCGGGGGCACGGCGTTTCCGTCGGCCCGGTCGGTGGGGCGACCCGGGACATGCTTGCGGGCCTCAGTCTTCCATGCGACCGGACCGGACATCACCCCACCCGCCCGGTCCGGCGCGAACGTTCGGGACCGGTCGGGGACCGGTTGGGGACCGGTTCGGGGCTGGTTAGGGACCGGTTGAGGGACGTTCGGGAACGGTTGGGGAAGCGTTCGGGGCCGGGCCGGGAACGTTCGACCGGTCACGACGGCCCGGGGGACCGGCTCTCCCGTGCCCCCGTGCCCCCGTGCCCCCGGGCCGGGAGAGCCGATCCCCGGGCCGTTGGAGCCGCGCGGGGGCGGTCCTCGCCGGGCGGGTCGTTCAGGCGGCGAAGTACTGGGACAGCGAGTCCCGTTCGTCCAGCTCCACCAGATCCGGGCGGGTGTAGCGCTCGGCGCGCGCGTGGTAGTCGAAGTCGCCCCGTACGAGTCCCCGGTAGTCCTTCATGCACCGCTCCAGAGCTGCCCGGGTCGGGCCGTCGATGCCCGCCGCCTCGATTTCCTCGACCAGTTCCTTTTCCGCCCGTTGCACCCGCTCGGCAATCCGTGCCAGTTGAATACCGGCCTCGTCGACGGCCTCCTGCAGGGCGCAGCCCCGGTCGCGCTGAATCAGCCGTACGGCGTTGTGCTCGTAGCCGAGAGCGGCTTCCTTCTCGAAGGAGCAGATGTCGTTGCAGAGCCCGGAATGATCGGTGACCGCGTTCCGCAGGGCGATATAGGCGGGGAGGCTCCGGGCGGAATCCGGGAGGTCGATTCCGGCGGCGATCTCGTGCAGGCAGAGAAAGGGCTGCATGGCGACCGAATCCCGCCGGTGCTTGGCGAATTCGGCCCGGCTCGGCACCTGCCCGGCGGCGCGCTCGACGGCCTCGGCGTAGTAGGTCCACAGCCAGGCGGCGGTGTCCCGCCGGAACTGCCGGTTCCACTGCGGCGACCGCCCGCGGCAGGTGCGGTCCCGCAGCCCGGCGAGCGACCGCTCCATCGGCCCGTGCGGTGCGGCGCCGTCGAGGACGTCCACCAGACGGGTGATCGCCCTCTCGCACATCAGCGGATCGCGTCCGGCCGGGCCGTCGTCGAACTCGTCGTCCACCAGGAAGGCCCAGAAGAGCCATTGACAGAACAGGTCGAGATGTTCCTGCGTGGCCTGCGGGAAGATGAGGGAGATCCATAGTTCCGGGCGGGTCCGGATCATTTTCTTACGGGCCGGTACGGAGAGGTCGAGCCCTTCGGCTTCGGCCCATTCCCAGGCGGCCGCACGGGTTTCCGCCAGGCCTGGATTGCATCCAGCGCTCTGGAACGGCATGTGAAACGCAGGTAACGTGATCTGGCTCATTGCTGCCCCTCGTCTGATGAATACGGGCGGACGATATGAACGACGCGTTCCGGGTGACCGGGCAGGGGACGGGCCCGTCGGCCGGCGTCGACCGAAAGCCCGGAGACCGGGCGACGGACGACGTACGAGGTGGGAGGGCCATCGCTGTCCTCCTTCCTCCGCCGGGAGCCGGGGCGCCGGGGCAGGGTCGGCGAGCCGGTGGGTGGGCGCGTCACCTTGGGTGATGCCCAGTCAACCCCGGGTGGGGGTGCGGAGGGAAGCCATATGTGACCGAAAATGTTTGATCGTCAATAACTCTCCGGTCGCTGAAGGGTAGTTGGTGAACTCGCGGGGCCCTCGGCGTGGCGGCGGCCGAACGGGGCCGGGCGTGTCGAGTGAAGGGCGGAATGACGGCTTCCGGCTCGGGCGCGCCTGCTCACGTGCGCTTGAAGAACTCGATCTCGCCGACCGCGATCGGCCGCCCCTCGCCCTGCCCGACCGCCTCCCGCAGCACCAGCCGGACGGAGACGACGTCGCTGATGCCCAACCGTGTCTCCTGCTTGCCGGGCTTGTCGTTGAAGGTCACCGTCTTCTTGTGGACCTTGTCGTCCTTCGTGGTGACGATCAGCTCCGCCCGGGTCGGCCGCGCGCCCCGCCGGAACTCCTGGGGCTCCTTCGACACACCGGTGTGCACCACGACGCCGACCAGCCGGAACGGCGTCCCGAACGAGGAGGTCAGCGACGCGCCGAGTGCGGGGGCGCCCCAGTACTTGTTCGTCAGGCTGTCGAACGCCGCGCTCGCCGGGTGACCGGGGGCCGAGGCGCTGGCGGTCACCCCGGTGGGGCTGATCTCCCGCGTGCCGCCGAGCTTGTCCCGGACGTCCTCGTAGACGTAGCGCCCCAGGGGGAAGAACAGGAAGCCCGCGACCAGCAGTCCGGCCACGACCAGGACCAGGAGCGTCCGCCGCAGCGCCCGGCCCGAGCCCCCGCGCACCCGGCGGCGGAACGGCCACACGGTGCGCCACCACGGCAGGGCGGCGGGCTGTTCCCGGGTCCGGAGCGGAGCGGCGCACCGCCGGCAGAACTGCCGCCCCGGGAGGTTCGGCGTGCCGCAGGCCGGGCAGGGCGGACCGTCCGGCGTCTCGTCCGCCTCCACCGGCCGCACGACGGGCCGCCGGGCCACGGGCTTGGCCGGCCGGACCGCCCCGACCGGTTCGTTCTCCTCGTCCACCTCGGGCGTACTCCGGGAAGCCGGTGCGGAAAGCGGGACTCCGGGGCGTACGGGAGCGGGAGCGGGCCGCACCGGAGGCACGGGCGGCGTCGCCGGTACGGGGGCGGGAGCGGCGGGCCGCGCGGGCGCGGGAGTCGGCCGGGGCGGCGTCGGCGGCTGCTCGGGGCGTGCGGGAGGTTCGGGGCGTTCCGGGGACGCCGGTCCGGGGCGCGGCGGCTGTTCGCGCTGGTCCGGGGCGTCGGGGGCGGGGCGCGCCGGTGGGCCGGACCGCTGCGAAGGCGGAGCCGACGGCGCGGGTGCCGGAGTGGGCGTGGGTGAGGACGTGGGCGCGGGCGCGGGAGTGGGGCGCGCCGGCCGTGCGGGCGGGCCCGGGTCCGGTGCGGGCGTCGTCGTCGGTGACGGCGACGGTCCGGCCGGTTCCGGCTGCGGCACGGGCCCGCCCTCCGCGACCGGTGCCTCCGCCTCCACCGGCCCGGGGACCGGCTTCGGGACCGGCCCAGCCTTCGGCTCCGGCTCCGGCTCCGGGACCGGGACCGGTCCAGCCTCCGGCTCCGGCTCCGGAGCAGCCGTTCGCGTCGGCCGCGCGGGCTGGGAGGACCAGCCCAGGTAGCCGCCGCAGTTGCCGCAGAAGTCGTCACTCTCGCCGTTGGCCGTACCGCACGCCGGGCACGAACGCATCACGTCAGCTTCCTGTCTGTTCGGGCTCTCCGGGCGGGCCCGGCAGGACCTCCACCCGGCAGGTGAGGTGGACGGGGCACGAAGCGGCTGCGACGTCCAGGACGCGCCGGGCGTCCACCGCGACGCCCTCGCGCACCGGCCAGACCCGGACGAGCAGTTCACCGGTGGGCGGCGGCGGGAGCGTCGTGCCCGGCTCGGCCGACCAGGTGGCGCCCCCGCCGTCCCGGACGTCCGCGTGCACACCGCAGCAGAGCCGCAGCCGCTCGATCAGACCCCGCCGCGTGCCGCGCCACCGGTGCAGCTCCACGGCGCGCGCGACGACGGCCCGGCGCAGCTCGACCGGCCACGCCGGATCGGCCTCGACGCCCACCCAGGACGCCAGCCAGGGCAGGAAGTCGGCCGGGGCCAGCGACGGGTCGAAGTACGCGGGCAGGTTGTCCAGGGTGGACAGGACCGGGGCCAGCACCGTGTCCAGGCCCGCCGTGAACCGCTGGGCCAGGTCGTCGTCCGCGTAGAGGGCGGGCAGCAGCTCGCCGATCGGGTACCGGCTGGGCAGCCCGGGTATCGCGGCCCGCGTCATACGCCCTCACCGGCCCCGTTCGCGGTGACCACCACCTGGTGCTGGTGCGAGAAGACCAGGGCTCCGGGCGCCACGTCGATACGGTCCACCGCCGCCCCGCGCCGTCCGGTGATCGGGTCGGCCGGGAACAGCCGGACGTCCTCGACCAGACCGGCTCCCTCCACACTCTGGAGCACGGCGAAGACCTCCCCGTACTGCACGGGCCTGCCGAACGGCCACCCCCGGCCGTCCGCCCCGCCCCGCAACGGGTCGATGTGCCGGAACAGCGCCTCCAGCGCCTGGGTCCGGACCCGGTCCACGTCGCCGGGCGCGGCCACCAGCCGGGCGACGACGGTGACGCCCTGGTAGGCGGGCGGTTCCACGACCAGCCGGGTGCCGACCAGCCGCCGTTCGTCGAGCCGTTCGGTGACCGCCGCGAGCACCGGGTCCGAGGGGATCAGCTGCTCGAACCGCAGCTGCCCGTCCTCGTCGGCGACCGCGTCGGGCACCACCAGCACCCGTACCGCACCGGCCTCGCCCGCCACGGCCGGCAGGCACCGCACCCGGCGCAGCGACGGCGCGGCCTCCCGGGCGATGACCTCGTAGTCCTCGGCCGTCACGGCCCGCTCCTGCACCCGCAGGATGTTGGGCGCGCGCACCTTCGCGTTCTCCACGGTCTCCCCGTCGACCCCGCCGGTCGCCGCCTCACGGTTGTTGACGCCCGCGACGTACGGCACCGAACTGCGCAGCACGGAGATCGCGCCCCGCGCGACGTTGCCCGCCGCGCCGCCGCCCGTCCGGTAGCGCGGGACGCGGAGCTGGGCGCCCTTCTCCGGCACCGCGCCGTACGCGCGCATCGTGCCGTCCGGCTCCCGCACCTCCGGCGGGAACGCGAACTCCCCGGCCACGGCGTCGATCCGCACGTGCCGGTCACCGGGGCCGGACGCGCCGAAGTGCTCGACCGGGGTCCACACCTGCCAGCCCTCGTCGGTCGAGACCTGGACGACCGGCGGCTCCCCGTCCAGCAGCAGCGGCGCCCGGCTCACCGAGAACCGCTGCCCGGCGACGCCCTCGGACACCCCGAGGGGCACGTCGAGGACGGTCTCCGCGTGCTCCGCCGCCGCCGTGCCGCCGACCGTGAACACCTCGGCCTCCCGGATCGTCGGCGACTCCGAGTAGAACGGCTGGCCCGGCTCCGGAGCGGTGACCCGGCAGCGCAGCCACCCCGCCCGGGTCCCCGCCACGACGGAGGGCGTGTGCCCGGCCGGGACGAACACGACGACCTCACCGGGCCTGTTCAGCCCGCCGGTGCTGTCGGTGCCGGTCGCACACGTCACCCAGCGGGCCCCGTCCCACGCCTCCCACACCAGCGGCGGCTGACGCGGGTCGACGCCCACGCCCTCCACCCGGCTGTCGAGGCGGACGGCGACGATGCACCGGGGCACGGCCGTCGGCAGCCCGAACAGCAGGGCGTCGCCGGGCTCCGGCCGGGCCTGGAAGCACGGGATGTCCTTGCCCGCGCCGAGCGGCCCGGTCCGGTCCGTCTGGTCGCCCGACACCGGCGCGGTCACCAGCCGGACCAGCGAACTCGGCACGATCGGCAGATCCTCGGAGGTGGAGAACACCACCGGCTCCTCGGCCTCCCCACGGGCGGTGGCGACCTCGGTGCCCGCGAGGAGGTGCACGGTCTCCGGCTGCGGCGCGGACAGCCAGAAGTCGATCTCGGCCCGCGCCACGGCAGGCGGGAACAGGGTCACGCCCAGCAGGTCGAGGAAGGCCGCGTAGTTCTTGTCCGGCACCCGGTTCAGCCGGTACAGCAACTGGTCGACCAAGTACGCGAACGTCTCGATCAGCGTGACCCCGGGGTCCGACACATTGTGGTCGGTCCACTCGGGGGAGCGCTGCTGGACGTACCGCTTGGCCTCGTCGACGAGCTGCTGGAAACGCCGGTCGTCCAGGTTGGGCGAAGGCAGGGCCATCAGCGCACTCCCGCTTCCCGGGCGGCCCCGGAGGAGCCCTCGGACGAGCCCTCCGACGACGGGATCGTGTAGAAGGGAAAGACGAGGTTGCGCAGGTCGTTGGTGGCCCGCACGGTGTAGTGCACGTCGATGTAGAGCGTGCCCTCCTCGATGGCGTCGAACGCGATCGCCACGTCCGTCACCTCGATGCGCGGCTCCCACCGCTCCAGCGAGGTGCGGACCTCCTGGGCGATCCGCCCGGCCGTCGCTCCGTCGCCGGGCGCGAAGACGTAGTCGTGGATGCCGCAGCCGAACTCCGGACGCATCGGCCGCTCGCCCGGCGCGGTGCCGAGGATCAGGCCGATCGCCTCCTCGATCTCCCGGTCCCGCTCGACCAGGGCGATCCCGCCCGTCGGACCGACCCGCAGCGGGAAGCCCCAGCCGCGCCCGATGAATCCGCCGCCGCTCACATCGGGCCCCCGATCAGGACGTTCGGCGCACCGCTGATGATGGGCGCGCCGCAGCTCGTCCTGTCCGTCATCCGGGCGGCGGGCAGCCCGCCGATGAGCACCTGACCGGTGAGCGCGCCGGCCGGGTTGGGCATGATCACGTTGCCCGGCCCGAGCAGGGCGTGCGGAGGGATGACGCACACATGGAGGCTCCCGGTGACGGCCGCAGGCCGGCCGCCGATGAACACGGTGGCCACGGCCACCGCACCCGGGGGCGGGGTGCCGATGAGGCCGCCGTGGGCGGTGCTGTCGCCCGTGCGGGCTGCGGGGGGCATGGCCGGGGTTCTCCTTGCTGTGAAAGGGACTTCGGGGCAATCGGACGTCGGGACGGTCGGGCTTCGGCGCCATCGGTCGTCGGGGCGGTCAGGGTCCGGGGGATCGGACGGTGAGACGGTCGGGATTCGGGGTGATCGGGCCGCGGGCGGGCGACGGGCGGGCGGTCAGTTGATCCTGATGAGCTTGGCCTTGAGGACCGCGAGCAGCCCGCCGTCGACCGTGACCCCCGTCTTGCCGTTGACGGTCACCGAGCGGCCCTTGATGTTCACGTCGCCCGTGGCTCCCGCGTCGAGCGTGATACCCGAGGCGGACAGTGTCACCGAGCTGAGTTCCCGGGTGCCGCCCCGGGCCTTCACCGTCAGTGTGATCTCGCCCTTCTTCTCGTCGAGCATCACGTCGAGCCGTTTGTCACCGCTGGCGATGCGCACCCCGGACGGGCCGCGCGGGGCGTCGAGCAGCTCCAGCCGGTTGCCCGAACGGGAGACCAGGGAGCGGCGGTTGACCTTCCCGCTCGTCGGGTCGACCAGCGGGACATCGTGCGGCGAGGGCTTGTCGACCCCGTTGTAGAGACCGCCGAGCACATACGGGCTGTCCAGCAGTCCCTGCTCGAACCCGACCAGCACCTCGTCGTTGACCTCGGGGCTGAACACCCCGCCGCCGCCCTGGCCGCCCCACTGCACCGTACGGACCCAGTCGGTGACGTACGTGTCGTCGAGCCACGGGAACTTCAGCCGCACCCAGCCGCGTTGGCCCCGGCCCTCCTCGCGGATGTCGGTGACCACCCCGATCGCCAGGCCCGGCATGCGCGGGCCGCGCGAGGGGGCGTTGCCGCCGGAGGCCAGGCCGGAGAGCGACCGGTCCGGTGAGGCGCTGACGATCACCGTCGTGCGGTAGCCGGTGTCCGGTTCGAGGACGTGGTGCGCGGCGGTCGCGGTGTAGCGGCCGGAGAAGGCGGGCCCCACGTTGCCGAGGGCCACCGGCATGCCCGCCCGCAGCTGCGGGTTCCCGTAGGCGACCGCCTCGACCTCCCCGAAGCCGGCGCTGACCGAGGCGGCCAGCGCACCGGCCACGGCCCGGGTCTCCGCCTGGGTGCGGTACGGGGTGTCGGCGATCGTCGTCCGGGAGCCCGAGCCGAACATCCTGGCCGCCGTCGACGGACTCATCCCCGGGGTGACGGTGTCGCTGCGGACGGACTGCTGCCGGGCCACCAGCCGGGTCTTGGTCTCGACGTTCCAGCCGCGCACCTCGACGCTGTCCGCCCCGTCCGCACCCGTCAGCACCGCACGCAGGGCCAGCAGGTTGTTCCCGTACTCCAGGACCATCGGGTCGCGCGTGGCGGAGGTCGTGGGCGAAGGGGCCGAGGAGGCGGGATCCGGCTTGGTGAACTGCAGCCGGCCCTTGTCGTCCACCCGCACGGTGGCCCCGCTCTCGGCCGCGAGGTGCTGGAGGAACTCCCAGTCCGACACGTTCGGCTGGGTCACCTGCTTGTACGTGACCGGCGGGGCCTCGATCCGCCCGCAGGCCAGACCGGCGCCGGCGGCGACCTTGCGGACGATGTCCGCCGTCTTCATGTTCCGGTACGCCATGACCTTCCGGCCGCGCTGGAGCCGGTGGGCCTTGGAGAACGCCCGCACGACGGTGAACGATCCGGTGGTGTCGGTGTCCAGCTCGACCGCGGTGACCTCCCCGGTGAACAGCCGCTCGCGCGCCCGGTCCTGGACGGTGACCACCGAGATCTTCAGCGGGGTGCCCATGCCGATGCCGGTCTTGGCGAGGAAGGTGTGGTCGGGGTCCCGGTACATCAGTACGGCCGTGTCGGGCAGGCCCACGTTCTCGTCGACCACACAGCTCACCAGCTGGGTGGCCCAGGCGGCGGGCAGCTCGGCGGGCGCCTCGACGATCGGATCGGCGGCGAAGGAGCGCCCGGGGGATTCCGTCCCGCTCACCGGCTCTCCTCCGCCAGATGGTCTTCCCGCCCGGGCACGAGGAGCTCCCTGCCGGGGGTCAACTGCATCGGGTCGTCGATGTCGTTGGCGTGCGCGATGGTCCGCCAGGCGGTGGCGTCGCCGTACTCCCGCCAGGCCAGCAGCGGCAGGCTGTCCCCGGCCACGACCCGGTGGGTGCGCCGCGCGTCCTTCGAACCCGAGGTGGGGTTCTGGCCGGCCGGGTCGACGCTCGCCTCCTCGATCGACAGGGAGCAGGTGGCGCGCAGCGGCTTCCCGTCGACGTCGAACAGGGTGTACGAGACCGAGAGGTTGGAGAGCACCCCGTCGAACGAGGTCGTCTTGGACGTCCCCCAGTCGAAGCGCACCCAGGGGCTGGCGGGCGTCTTGCGGGCCAGGCTCTGGGGGGTGGGGACACACGCGGACATCAACTGCTCCACCGCCTTCTCCACGGAGTTGTCGTGCGTGGCGGTGGCGTCCAGGAAGACCTCCAGCGACAGGGCCCGGGGCCCGCTGCCGACGAACTCGGGCAGCGCGGACTGCCCGGCCATCCGGGACGGAGTGCGCCGCCACTCGGTGCTCTTGCTCAGCGACAGCTTCGCGGGGTTGAACTGCAACGTGAGACGGGCGAGTGCTCCGCCGGGCTTCGCGCCGACCGTCGACGGCGGTTCCATGATGGTCAGCTGGGCGCGAGCGCGGCTCGCGCGGAGAGCGGGTGACATTGCGTTCCTCCTTCCTTCGTCGTGGTCCTGGTGTCCGGTCGTCCCGTTTCCGGCTGCGTTGTCTCAGGTCAGGAGGGCTCCAGACCCTCGTGCGCGATCTCCAGCGTCTCGATCGCCGCCTGGGAACTGGCCGGATCGAAGGACGGCCCCTGCCAGCGCACCGGCACGATGCCGTGCACCTGCCAGCTGACGATCCGGCTGAGGTCGGGACGCAGCGCGACGATCTCGCCGTCCTTGGGCTCGACCCGCTGGATCGTCTCGTTCAGCCAGCGCGCGATCTTGAGGGTGTCGGCGGTCACCGGGCGGGTCAGTGTGATGTTCGTCCAGGTGATCCGCCCCGGGAGCTGCCAGGTGAATCCGTTGTTGCCGCCCTCGGCGTACGTCTCCATCTCCACCTCGGCGCCCATGCCGGAGCAGGTGTGGAACGCGCCCAGGTCGCTGCCGCCGATCGCGAGCTTGAAGAACACGCTCGTCGCGAAGATGTTGTCCGTCATGCGTCTCTCGTCTTCTCTGCTGTCTCTCGTGCGGGTCGTACGGGTCGTGCGGGGGCAGACCGGGGCGATCGTGTCGTCAGCGGCGGCCGTCGTGCAGCCGCCCGCTGCGTTCCCGGCCCCGGCGCAGATCGGCACGGATGAGCCGGCTCACCGGGTCGAGGAGCCGGCGGGCCAGCTCCTCGATCTCCGTTCCGCTCAGCCGGTTCGCCGGAGGAGCGTCGGAAGCGTCGTCGGAACGGGTGGCCGCCCCTGCCGCCCCCGCCGCGGGCTTCGGCGGGGCGGCCTGCACGGGAACCCCGGTGATCCCGGCGTTCGCCGCCGCCCGTTGGACCGCCTGCGCCCTGCTCTCCGGGCGACCCGCCCCGGTGGCCTGCGCGGGCGCGCGGGGCGGCACCCGTACGGAGAGACCCGGCGGCCCGCCGGGAGCGGCGCCGTCCGCCGGGGCCGGTCCGGCGGCCGGAGGACCGGCGCTGTCCGGCACCACCGGCATCGCCAGCCGCTGTACGGGTACGGCGGCTTCCGGACGCGCCGCCGCGGGCGGATGCGGGCGGACGACGGGAACGGGGCGCGTGCCGGGGGCGGCTGCGGACGCCGGAAGCGCGGAAGCGGCCGACGGCATCCCCGGCCGGGAGGGCGGAGCGTGCGGGAGGGGCACGGCGCGTTGAACAAAAGGAGAAGGAGCAGGAACAGAGGCAGGAGCAGGGGCTGCGGGCCGGCCGGAGGCCTGGGAGGCGTGCGGTGCGGAACCCTGCTGCGGAGCCCGGCGGGCCGTCGGCCCGGAAGTCGGGAACGGCGGCGGCGTCCCGGGCGACACGGGCGACAGGGGAGGCGAGGGCTTCGTGGCGCGCCCGGGCCGCCGTACGAGTCGCTGGAGCACCCCACCGGCGGACGGACCGTCTCCGGCGAGGGAGGCTGTGGTCCCCGGGGCGTGGCCCGGTTCGTTTCCGCCGCGCCGGCCCGTGGGTCCGGCGCTTCGGGGCGCGGCACCCGGGGCCGGGTCCGTGAGGGCGGCGCCGCCCCGGGGTGCGGGGGCCGAGCGCTGGACCACGGCCCCCGGAGCCGTACCGGAGGACGCCGGCTGCCGGGGACCGGCGCTCGGTCCGCCACCGGTCCGCCCGGCAGGGCCCGGTGACGGGGTGCCGGTGCCCGGCGGAGGCACATCACGCCGCCAGGTGGCCGCAACGACCGGGCGTGCGGTGCTGCCACCCGCCGCCGTCGTCGTCGGAGGCGCCGAGAACCCCTCGGCGGAACCGGTGTTCACGGTCAGGGCGCGGCCGGAGAGCAGAGTCCGTGACCGCTGGACGGTGGGCGACGGCGTCGCACTGCTCAAGCCCTGCGACGCTGTACGGCCCCGAGCGATCGGCCGGACGCGCACGGGCGGCAGGGGGGCGGCGGAGGACGGACCGGCCGGGGTACGGGCGGGGCCCGCCGCACGCTGCACGGCAGCGGTTCCGGGCGACGACGCGGAGGCCGTCGTGGGTACGGCGGGCGCTCCGGGCGCGGCGGAAGCCGACCGTACCGGCATCGCGGGGTGCGCCCCCGGCGACGGGGAAGTTTGGGCCGGAACAGCCGGAACAGCCGGAACAGCCGGAACAGCCGGGTGCGCGGGCCCGGGGCCCTGCGCCCGGCCCGGAGTCGGCCGCGTCCCGGCGGACGCCCGGTCACCGAGCAGCGGTGCGTCGCCGCCGGGCCGGGCGGTGGGCGGCAGCGAGGGAAGCGGCGCGCCGATCCCGCCCCGCACACGGGCCCGTGAGCTGCCGGAAGCGTCGGACCGCGGTGCGGGCTGTACGGAGGGGGAGGGCCCCGATGGCGTCGAGGAACCGGGCGGCCGGGTGGGCTGGTGCTGCTGGGGCGACTGGGGCGTACGAGACCGGGCATCCGGCGACGGGGACGGCGGCTGCTGCTGCCGAGCAGGCGCAGGCGCAGGGGGCGGAGCAGACGCGGGCACCGACGCCTTCGGCGAGCCGGTCGAGCCGGTCGAACGGGTCGTGGGCGTCGCGGGAGTCGTGGCCGTAAGGCCCGGAGTGCCCGGCGGGTCGGATGCCTGGCGCTGGAGCACCGGCATGTCCGCCGCCGGGTGAGCCGTCGCCGGGGCGGACGGTACGACGCCCGCCCGCCCGTCGGCCCCGGCCGGCCTGGCTCCGGCGGGCATCTCGCGCAGAGGCTTGCCCAGGGCCGGGCGGACCACATCGGCGGCGGGGCGGCCGGAGACATGGTCGGGCGACGGGGCGGTGCGCTCCGGAACCGTACGGTCCGGACCGCTCCGCCGCTCGGTCACGGCCCGCTGAACGGCGGCGGCAGCATCCGGTGCGGACGGCGCGGCCGACGAAGAAGGGGAGGAGGAGACGGAAGGGGTGGCGGGGGAGGCGGGCACGAGCCCGGCGATCTGCCGCAGCGGCATCGCCGGACGCCGGGCGACGATCAGCGGCGGGGCGATCCGCTGCGGACGTACGGCGGCGGGGGTGGGCGCACTGGAGGACGCGGACGTCCGGGACGGGGACGTGGAGTGGGACGGGCTGGATGATCCCGACGCACCCGACGCACCCGACGCACCCGACGCACCCGACGCACCCGACGCACCCGACGCACCCGACGCACCCGACGCACCCGACCTACCCGATCCGCCCGACGTAGCCGAGGCACCCGACGCACCCGATCCGCCCGAAGGCGACCGGTTCGTGGTGGACGGGGCCGGACCACGTGCCGCGCCCGACCGCTGGACCGGCGGCGATCCAGGGTCCGGCTTCGCCGTTCCCGTAACGCCGTTCGTCCCGCTGCCCCTGGCCGCGGCCCGGTTCACCGAGGCGGGCGGCAGGTCGGTCGTGGGAGTGGCGGGGTCGTCGGCGCCCGGGGGCCGGACCGCGCGCAGCAGCAGCGGCCCCCCGGGGGACGTGGTCCTCGCGCCGCCCGGGCGCGCGACGCCGTGGATGAGGCCGACCGGGGCCGACGGCAGGACGGAGTGGCCGAGTTCCCCGCCGAGGGCCGGGTTCTGCCAGGAGGCCAGCCGCGAACGGAACCGCAGCCCGTCGCTCACTCCGATCGAGGACCGGGCGACGGTCACCGTCGGCGGGGCCACCCGCCGCCAGCCGCCGTCCCAGCCCCCGCCCTCTCCGCCGGAAGCCGCCGAGGAACCGGACGCCGAACCGGATGCGGATGCGGGGCCGGAATCCGGGCCGGGTGTGGGTGCGGCCGACACGTCGGCGTGCCCGCCGCCCTCTCGCGAAGGCGCGCCGGAGCGCTGCCGGTCCGCCCGGCGCAGCCAGTCCCCGAGCCCCACACGATCACCCGCCTTCGTTGACGCGGGTGTTGATCCGCGCTATCTCCCTCACCCACTGCTGACGTTCGCCGTGGGTGAGGTCGAGAATGTCCTCACGCTGCCAATGGAAGTGGTAGGCGACGTACGCGATCTCCTCCCGCAGCCGGGGAAGCGCGTACGTCACGATTCCCCCAGGCGCCCACCCGAGAGGTCCACCTCGAACGACCCGTGGCACAGCGGGCAGGTCACCGCGGCATGCGTGTGGCCCTCGCTGTTGATCCGGCGGTAGAAGTCCTGGAGGAACGCCACATCGGTCGCGTACATCCGCTCGACGATCCCGGCGTGCACATCGGTGACCGTGCCGAGCTGGGTGATCACCTGGCTCAGCAGGACCACGGACAGATACGCCGGGTTCTCCTTCACCCGCAGGTCGATCTGCGGGCGCAGCTCGTCCCGGGCCGTCGCGAGCCGCATGGTGCCGCTGCGGTGCACACGGCCCTCGTCGTCGACGTACCCGCGCGGCAGTTCGAAGGCGAACTCCGTCTGGAGCGTGTCCCGTTCCCGTTCCCGGGGGCGGGCGGGCGCGGGAGCGGCGGCCTCCTCGCGTGCGGCGGGCGCCGTCGCGAGGTTGTCCAGGACCTCTTCGAGGCCGCTGCCCGGCGTAACGGTCCGGCGCCTCATTCGACCACGATCTCCTCGAAGGTGATGGTCACCGTCTCGGTCGCCGCGCTGGACTCGCCGGCCTTGAGGGAGGGGCCCTCCCACTTGGAGGCCCAGCCCTGCATCAGCTGGATGCGGCGGACGGTCTCACCGGTCGAGTCCTTGATCTCGATCGTGAGGTTCTGCCGCGCCGTGTCGACGGCCCCGTTGTTGAGGGTCTCCTTGATCCAGGTGGTGAACTCGCTGCTCTTGTCGAGCCCGCGGGTGATCGTCACCTCGCCCGCCTGCCGGGCGCCCGGCTGCTTGCGGATGATCTGTTTGCCGTCGGCCGTCACCTGACGGACCTCGACGACTTCTTCCTCGACGGTCATGCCGCTGATCTCCTGGATGGACTCCACGAGATAGCCACCGAGCTGTACGCCGAAGATATGGGTGGAAAGAGCGTCGCCCTCTGCCATGACTCTGTGTCACCTGTTCTGATCGATGGAGAAAGTGAAGGGGTGGGGGAGGACCGCGCGGGTCACTCGTCGACGAGGCTGGTGCTGTCGGAGAACTGCGAGAGACGGAAGATCACGAACTCCGCGGGCTTCACCGGGGCCACCCCGATCTCGCAGACGACCTGACCGAGATCGATCGACTCCTGCGGGTTGTTGCTCCGGTCGCACCGGACGTAGAACGCCTCCTCGGCGGTGCGGCCGAACAGCGCCCCGCGCCGCCACTCCTCGGTGAGGAACGCGGTGACGTTGCGCCGGATGCTCGACCAGAGGCGGTCGTCGTTCGGCTCGAACACCACCCACTGGGTGCCCAGGAGGATGGACTCCTCCAGGTAGTTGAAGAGGCGGCGCACGTTGAGGTAGCGCCAGGCCGGGTCGGACGAGAGGGTCCGCGCGCCCCAGATGCGGATGCCACGGCCCGGGAAGGCACGTACGCAGTTCACGCCGATCGGGTTGAGGAGGTCCTGCTCGCCCTTGCTGAGGCGGATCTCCAGGTCCACCGCGCCCCGGATGACCTCGTTGGCGGGGGCCTTGTGGACACCGCGCTCGTTGTCGCTGCGCGCCCAGACGCCGGCCACGTGACCGCTCGGCGGGACCAGGGAGTTGCGGCCGCTCGCCGGGTCGAAGACCTTGACCCACGGGTAGTACAGGGTCGCGTAACGCGAGTCGTAGCCGGCGTCCTCGTTGCGCCAGGTGCGCACACGCTGGGCGTTCATGCCCGGCGGGGTGTCCAGGACGGCGACCCGGTCGCCCATCTGCTCGCAGTGCGAGATGACCGCCAGCTGCACGGTCTTGACGCCCTCGGCGTCGATGTCGCCGCGCTGGAAGGCGCTCATCAGGTCCGGGACAGCGACCATCGTGATCTCGTCGATCGCTTCGAGGCCGGAGAAACCGGTACGCGCGGAGGCGTCGCCCACGTACTCCGAGGCGTCGAGCCGTGCCACACCGGAACCGGGGGCGCCCGCCGCGGCGGGGGCGAGGGCGACGGTCTGCTTCTCGGGGCGGCTCTGCGCCGTGCCCGGCTGCTCGGTGACCTGGACGAACTTGGAGTCGCGGGCCTGGGTGACCAGGTAGCCCTTGACGTTCTTGCGGGTGGAGACGTCGTACGTCTCCACGGCCTTGCCGGCCTGGCGCACCAGCAGCCGGAAGCGGTCCTCCGGGGGGTTGTCGCCCTCGGCGTCGGCGATCTCCACGGAGAGGTCGGCGCCCGTGCCGGGCTTCGCGGCGACCAGGAACCCGCCGAGCGCGACCGGGGCGGGGGCCTGGGCGACCGCGCCCTGCGCCGCGCTCTCCGCGCCCTGCGCGGGGCCGCCGATGCGCACGATGTAGGCCGCGCCCCCGCCGTTGGCGAAGAAGCCGTAGACGGCGTGCGCCAGATAGGTGTCGGCGGTGAAGGTGCCGAACGTCTGTACGTACTGGTCCCAGTTGGTCACCAGCGTCGGCTGGTGGAAGGGGCCCGTCCCGGCGAAGCCGACGAAGGCTGCGACCGCGGTGCCGACACCTTCGATGGGCCGCGCTCCGGACTGCACCTCCTCCACGTATACACCGGGGGTGAGGTACGACGGCATGCTCGCTCCTTCTGGACGGTCACTCGATCACTGTCCAGTCTTGACCGTCCGGCCGGGCGGGGAGTAGGCCCCAGAGTCCTGGACGCGGGGCAACGAGACTGCCTTTCCGGGCCCCCGTACGCCGGGTAACCCTGCCCTTGGCGGGCCGGGCGGAACGGCCGGCGCATTCGCGGGGAGCCGGCCCGCATTCCCCGGTCGGCATGAAGAGAACGAGAACAACGTGTTACGGCACAGCCCGACATCGCCGCCCCTGCCGGGGGATTGGGCGAAAGGGCGGACATCGGCACCGCGACCCGATGTGTTTGGTATCTCTTTTTCCCGGTAAACCCCGGCAGTCCGATCGCCGTCCGCGGTCACGGGGGCAAGCGCTCCGAGGCGACGCGATTCGGCCAGAATGAGCCGAGAAGGCAGGCGGAATCGGTCACCTTCGGAAGGGTGAAGCGGTCGCGAGGACGTTCCGAACGGGCACCCGTCGACCGGCATCATGCCGTCAGGACCGTTCCTGAGCAGGCCTGTTAGTGCCCGCGGCCATCGGAAGCGGATATTCTTCCGAAGCTGTCGTTGCCGCGGGCGACCGAACCGGCGGAGACGTCCGGTGTTCCGGGAGGGCGAATCCGCCACTGCCCGGCACGCCGGGTTTCCTCTCGACCGGGTTTCTGCTGTTGTCTCGTCGGCAGGCGAAGCAGAACGCTCGGCGTCGCTGTTTCTATCGTGCGAGATCGCTCAGCACGCCGCTGACATTCAGAACCTGATGGCACCCGGAAGCCTGCCTACCGGTGGCCGGAGTGCCGGGCTTGGCACAGGTGACGGAAGCGGTGACGGTGGCGTTCTCCGGAACCTGAATGGGGGTGACCCAGTGATAGTCCTGGTTGCGGAAGGTTTCCAGAGCGATCGTCGTGATCTTGCGCTCACCGAAGGAGATCGTCACGACGCCCTCGTCGCCCTGGAAGTTCGCCACCACGATGTCGGTGACGCCGAACACCTTCCCGGCCGGAACCTTGTAGGCCCTTTCCTCGGTGGTACCCGCCCGGGCCTGCACATCGATGGTCTCGGACGTCTGCTGGCCGCCCCCGCCCCCGCCCCCGCCGCTGCCGTTGCCCCCGCCTCCGCCGGAACCGCTCGGGCCGGAGCCGCCCGTACCGGGCCCCGATCCGTCCGGGCCGGTTCCCTCTCCCTGACCGCCCGCCGGGTTGTCCGCACCGCCGGGCGGCGTCGACCTCTGCTCCTTGCCGCGCTGGGTCTCCTCCTGCGCCGCCTTCGTCCCCGCCTGCTCGGCCGTGCTCTTCACCGCGGGCCGCACCAGGGCGAACCACGCGAGCAGCAGCGCCAGCAGCGCCGCCAGCACGATCAGCAGCCACTTGGGCAGCACGGGCATCTGGGCGAACTCCCCGGGCAGCGGCTCGGGTCCGCCGGGGTGCTCGTCCTCGGCCTCCCCCTCGCCGCTCTCGGTCGCCCGGACCTCGAACGGCCAGGTGACGGGCTCGCCGAACCAGATCAGCGCCCGGGCCCGGACCTTCAGCCGGGCCTCCGCCGACTCGCCCGGCTCCAGCCGCTTCTTGTCCGGCGTGAAGACCAGTCGCAGATCCTCCCCCGCCTGCTGGCCCGCGAGGACCACGTCGACCGGGGTGTTCCCCTTGTTCTGCACCGCGGTGCGGAAGCTGGCGCCCAGCCAGCCACGACGGCGGCGTGGTTCCAGCTCCGTGCGGAGCTCGTGGAAGGGCTCCACGGTCACCGTGCCCTCGGGGACCACCACCGACTCGGGCCGCTCCGCCGGCAGGACCCGTACGGCCAGGGGGGTCTCGCCCGCCCGGACCTCGTGGGAGCGGGGCGGGGCGAAGGTCAGGGTCACCGTCTCGGAGGTGCCCGGGTACAGAGACACACGCGCCGGCTCGACGGTGCTCCAGGCGGCGCAGTCGCCGGCCACCTCAAGTGTGTAGGCCTCGACGATGTCGCCGTCGTTGCGCACGGTCAGGGTGGTCGTCGCGGTACCGCCGGGCGACACCGTCACCGTGGGGTTCTCGAGTTCGGCAGATGTGGTCACTCTGCGACGTTAGGCCGCCCGCACCGCCCGGCAGCAGAGACGCGAGGGCAACGAGCGGGCAGGGGTGGTGCCCCGCGGGCCCCCCGGCACGGTGCCCCCGTGCCCCCTCCGCGGGCACGCGCGCCATGCCCCCGGCCGGCGGGGGGCGACATGAGGACCAGCAGGCAAATCGGGCTGAAGCAGCTGAGGAAGACAGGCACGCAACGATGACGACGATCACGGACACGACGAACAGCGCGGCGGCGCGGGGGCACTACCGCAGGCCGGACGCGGCGCAGCGCCGCACGGCCGGATCCGGGCGGGCGCCCGGGGGCAGGGTCTCCGTGGCGGTGTACGCGGAGGACCTGATCCTGCAGACCGGCATGATCCACCAACTGCGGGTGCGGCCCGAGATAGAACTGCTCCCGGAGGACGAGGCGGACCGGGCACAGGTCTCCCTGGTGGTGGTGGACATGGTGGACGAGCCCACCATCCAGCTCCTGCACCGTCTTCAGCGCAACACCTCCACCCGCACCGGACTGGTCGTCGGATTCTTCGAGTCGGGCGCCCTCCAGACCATGATCGAGTGCGGGGTCGCCGCCGTCCTCCGGCGCGGCGAGGCCGACCAGGACCGGCTCGTCCACCTGGTCCGGGCGATGGCCAACGGCGAAGGCGTCCTGCCGGGCGACCTGCTCGGCAAGCTCCTCGACCACGTCAGCTCCCTCCAGCGGACGGTCCTCGACCCCCGGGGGCTCACGCTCTCCACCCTCACCGCGCGCGAGGCGGAGATGATCCGGCTGGTGTCGGAGGGCTGCGACACCGCGGAGATCGCGCAGAAGACCTCGTACTCCGAACGCACCGTCAAGAACGTGCTGCACGAGGTCGCGACCCGGCTCGAACTGCGCAACCGGGCCCACGCGGTGGGGTACGCGATGCGGCACGGGTTGATCTGAGGAACCGTCACCCCGGAGCCAAGCCAAGCCGGGCCGGGCCGGGCCAAGCCGGGCCAAGCCAAGCCAAGCCAAGCCGGAGACCTGGCCCGGTTCCGGGAGACCCGGCCCCGGATTGGCTCCGGGAGACCCGGCCCCCGGCCGTCGTCAGCCCCGGTCGGCCCGTACGGCGCGCCTGCCTCCGGCCCGAGTCCGGCTTCCCACCGGTGCGGTGCCCCCGGCACGGTGCGCCCGCCGCCGCAAAGGGCAGCGATCCCTTCCCTCGTCCCGGGTACTCGCGGCCTGTCCTTCGCCCCCGCGCGGGGGCGAAGCTGGCCGGTGGAGAGTCATCGACAGACTGTGAGGTGGGCCGTGACCGGCACCGCTGGCCCGGCAAAGCATTCCCGTCTGGGCCGACTGACCGGTGCGGTGGTGCTGTTGGCGCCGCTGCTGCTGGTCGGATCGGCCACCGCCCCGCACGGAGCCGCCGAGGCCGTCGCCGCCCCGGCGGACGCGGAACCGCTCCAGGCGGGACGCGTCGCCTTCGCCGGCACCGAACACCGCAGCCTTGGGGTGGCCAACGACAAGGACACCACCGACCCGCTGTTCGGCGACGGCCCCACCCACTACGACCAGGACCCCTCCGCCCGGGGAGACGTCCTGGTCTTCACCAGCCTGCGTGACAGCGCCCGGCCCCAGGTGTACGTGCGCGACCCGGACGGATCGGTGCGCCGCCTCACCACCGACAAGGACGCGGCCCACCCCGAACTCTCCCCGGACGGAAGGACCGTGGTCTTCGACTCCGCGGAGACCGAACCCGACGGCACGGTCCAGCGCGACCTGTGGACGATCGGCGTCGACGGCAAGGACCTGCGCCGGATCAGCGACACCCGGGACAACGAGGAGTCCCCGACCTGGTCCCCGGACGGCACGAGGATCGCGTACGCCTGCGACGGCGACGCCCTGCGGGGGTGGCAGATATTCGAGCAGGCCGTCGCCGGCGGCCCGCGCACCCGGATCAGCGACGGACCGGCCGGAGACGCCACCGAGCCGTCCTGGAACCCGGTGGAGGACGACGCCCGCCGGGGCCTCGTCGCGTACACCCTCACCACGAACCCCGACCCGGCCGTCGACGACGGCACCGAACTGCGGGCCACCCAGGGCCTCGGGACCGACCGGCCGCTGCTGGCCGGCACCCACGCCGAGTGGGGCACCCGCTCTGCCTCCTGGCTGCCCGACGGCAAGGACATCGTCTTCCTCAGCCCGTACCACACCTGCGGCTGCGACGACTTCGACCACGCCTACCGGGTGACCGCGTTCCAGGGCGACGTGCCGCCGGACCAACTGGTCAACGAGAACCGCGAGTTGGGGCCGCCCACCTGGTTCGCCCCGGCCGGGACCGTCATCGTGCCCCGGATCACCCCGGAACCGGATACCGTCAAGAAGCCGGACGCGCCGGACGAGCCGCTGGCCGCCGCGCAGATCGTGACGCTCCAGGACGTCCGCCAGGACGGCTCCGACCCCCGCGACCTGGGCCTCACCATCCTCAAGGAGGACCCGGCGGCCCGCACGAACACGGACCACACCAAGAACCCCCTGTTCCGGCCGGCCGACGGCTACGACCCGTGGCACGAGCGGCAGAACTACACGCCCGACGGCCGGCGCATCGTCGTCACCCGCTTCGAGGACGGCGCCGAAGGGCGGATCGAGCGGATCTGGATGGCCGACGCCGACGGCAGGAACGCGGAGGTGCTGGAGCTCGACGGGCGCGGCCCCAAGGACTGGGACACCGACCCCACCTTCTCGCCCGACGGCACCAAGCTCGCCTTCACCCGGACCTCGCCCGGCGGGGTCGGTGACAAGGGGGGCCGGAGCCGCATCTTCATCGCGGACGTCGCCACCGGTGCGATCCTCGACGAGATCCCGTCGCCCCAGGGCCAGGAGGCGAGCGACGTCGCCCAGCCGACCTGGTCCTCCGACGGCGTCAACCTCGCCTTCACCCGCAGGCAGGTCATCAACGACAACGGCGGCAACAAGCACATCTGGGTCGCACCGGTGGCGGACCTCGACCGTCAGCGGGATCTGAGCGCCACCATCTGCCCCGGCGACTGCGAGGTCATCGACGACAGCCCGGCGTTCTCCCCGGACGGCAAGAAGGTGGCCTTCAACCGCAAGGACGGCGGAGGCAGGGTCAACCAGCGGGCCGGGGTCCTCATCAAGCCCCTGCGCGGCGGCGGCTGCCGGGTCGTGCTCCCCTCCGCCCAGAAGGACAACCCCGACGGCTGCGACCTGCCGGTCCCCGACACCTCCGTGACCGGCCCCCACCAGCCCCGTGACGTGGCCTGGTCCCCCGACGGCAGCAAGCTTCTCTTCACCTCGCGCCGTGAGCTCCCGGCCAACTCCATGGAGCAGCTCTCCGTACTCGACATCGCGTCCGGCGACGTGGCACCCCTCGACAACACGCACAACGGACGGCAGAAGGAGCCCGCCTTCCAGCAGTCGGTCGACCTGTCGCTGACCGCACCGCCCACCGGAGACCCGGTGGAGGTCGGCGCGTCCACCGAGGTGGCGATCACCGTCACCAACCGGGGCCCCTCACCCTCGCCCGGCACCCTCCTCACCGTCGACGCCCCGCCCGGCATACGGCTGGAGGAACTGACCACCGACACCGGGACCTGCGCCGCCGGTTCACCCCAGTGCGACCTCGGCATCCTCCCGCCCGGGGCCCGCGTGACGGTCACGGCACGGCTGACCGGCGTGACCACCGGCGACCAGCGGATCAACTGGTCCGTCACCGGGGCCGTCCTCGACCCGAACCCCACGGACAACGCCACCGGAACGACCGTCCCGGTCGAGGACGTGCCGCCGCCGACCCCGACCCCCACTCCGACCCCGACCCCCACTCCCACTCCCACGACGCCGTCCCCGACTCCGACGACGCCCACGCCCGCCCCGCCGCCGACGACCACGCCACCCCCGCCCCCAGCCCCCGCACCGCCGCCCCCCGCGCCCGAGGCCGGCCCCGGCGTCACCGTGCGGGCCCAGCCCAGCCCCGGCTACGTCGGCGGCAAGGTCGTGGTGACGTACACCGTGCGCAACGGCCGGAACGCGCTCGCCACCGGGCTCCGGCTGAAGCTCGGACTGCCCGGAAACATCCCCGCCGGACCGCTCCCCGCGGGCTGCGCCGGCGGCACGTGCATGCTCCCCGACCTCGCACCCGGCGCGTCCACGGTCCTCAGCGTCGTCCTGTCGCCCGACAAGGCCCTGCGTACGACGATCACGGCGTCGCTCACCACCACGGGCACCGACGCCAACCTCCGCGACAACGTCTCCCGGATCCCGCTGCGCATCCTCCAGCCCCGCATCATCGCGGTGCCCGCCGTCGGCAAGCCCGGCTTCGTCACCTCCGTACGTGGCAAGGACTTCCCGCCCGGCGCACCCGTCACCCTCAGCTGGAAGCCCGGGATCACGGCTGCCGCGGCCCCGACCCGGCCGCTGGGCGACGGCACGTTCATCGCACAGCTGCTCATCCTCGCCAAGGACCGGACCGGGCCGCGCACGATCACCGCGAAGGGCCCCGGCTTCAGCCCCGTGAAGACCGACTTCCTCGTGGTGCTCGGCACCATCACCCCGCCGGACGAGGTGATCCGCCGATGATCCACGAGGTCGACGAGGGGCTGCGGCTGCTGCTGGTCGACGCCGGGCTGGAGGACAGCGGCGTCGACCTGGTCTTCGACGCCCCGACGAAGGACTGGTCCGCCCGCCGCAACGCCCCGACCATCAGCGTCTTCCTGCACGGCATCCGCGAGGACGCGGGCAGGCGGCGCTCCGGCACGGCCGAGACGCACGACGAGGACGGCGTGGTCACCGGCTGGCAGGCCCTGCCGCGCTGGTTCGAGCTGACCTATCTGGTTACCGCCTGGACCAACCGCCCGCAGGACGAACACCGGCTGCTCTCCGAGGTGTTGCGCGCCTTCGTCCGCTCCGACGTGCTGCCCGCCCGGATGCACACCGGAAGCCTCGCCGAACTCGGCCTGACCGTGGAGCTGGAGGCGGCGGGGCCGGGAGCCGGCGGACCGTCCGCCTCGGACGTCTGGTCCGCGCTCGGCGGCGAGCTGAAGGCCGCGATCGACCTGCGGGTCCTCGCGCCCCTGGCCGGCGAGCGCACCCCCGCAGGCCCGCCCGTCACCGAAGGACTCGTCATGAAGGCCGCGCCCCACCTGGACGGCGACGACGGCGGCCCCGGCCGGCGCCTGCGCTACGACGGAGCGTCCGACCCGGGCGGGCAGGGCTTCGCCGCGCCTCGCGAGCGGCAGTTGCCGCCCGGCCGGCGCAAGCGGGGGAACGCCGCACGATGACCCTGGCACCCCAACAGCTCGACGGTCACCTGCCCCTGTCCGGCGTCGAGGAACTCTGGGAGCGGCTCGGCCGCGTCGAACAGCGGGTCCGGGAGGCCGTCGCGGCACGCCGGGCCGTCGACCCGGACCCCGACGACCCCTACCGGGGGCAGTACCTCACCCCCGAGGGCGCGGCACGCATTCTGGAGGCCCGCGACGCGTTCACGCCCGTACCGGAGTACGGGGACGGAGCCCCGCCGGAAGCCCCGGCCGGGAGCCGGCTCGGCCGGCTGGCCGAGCGCTTCGGTCTCGCCCCGCCGGACGTCGAACTCCTGCTGGTCGCCCTGGCCCCGGACATCGACCCCCGGTTCGAGCGGCTCTACGGCTACCTCAACGACGACCTCACCCGCCGCCGGCCCACCATCGGCCTCGCCCTGGAACTCTGCGGGCTGCCCGCCGCCGGCTCCGGGCGCTTCCGGTTCTCGCCGTCCGCCCCGCTCGTCGCGGGCGGGCTGCTGGATATCGTGGACGGCGAGCGACCGCTGCTCTCCCGGACCCTGCGCGTACCGGACCGGGTCACCGCGCATCTCCTCGGCGACGACGGGACCGACGGCCGGCTGCGCGGGATCGTCCAGGAGGCCGCGCGGCCCCGCGAGCCCGACGAGCGCCCCGAGGTCTCCCGGATCGCGGCGGCCCTCGGCACGGGCAGCGGCCTGGTGCACCTCCTCGACCGGGGCGGCGACCCGTGCGGGCTCGCGATCGGGGCACTGGCCGCCGCCGGCCGGCGCCCGCTGGTCGTCGACATCGCGGCACTCGCCACCGCCCCCGAACAGGCCTCGCTCGTACGGGCCCTGGCGACCGAGGCCCGCCTCGGCCGCGCCGGGGTGGTCCTCGGCCCGCTCGAAGCGCTCGCCCCCGAACGCCCCGAAGGGGCCCGGGTGCTCGGTTCCCTGTGCGCGGCCCTCGGCTCCACCCCTCTGATCGCGTACGGGAAGAAGAACTGGGACCCGCTGTGGACGGCGGAGAGCCCGGTGCCCGTCACCGTCCTGCCCCCCGGCCCCGACGACGCCGGGCGCCAGTGGCGGCGCGCGCTCGCCGACGCGGGCCGGTCGGTCGGCCTGTCCGCCGCGCACGCCTCGCCCGACGACGCCCTCATCGAGTCCGCCGCCGCCTACCGGCTCGACTCCGGCCAACTGCGCCGGGCGGCGACCGTCGCGTCCCGGCTGGCCCTCCTCGGGCAGCGGCCGGTGACCCCGGAGGACCTGCGTGCGGCGGTCCGCGCCCAGAACGGCGCGGGCCTGGAACGGCTCGCCCGCCGCATCGATCCCGCGGTCGGCTGGGACGACCTGGTGCTGCCCCCGGCGACCCGCACCCAGCTCGCCGAACTCGCCCTGCGCGCCCGCCACCGCGAGACGGTGCTCGGACAGTGGCGGATGCGGCCGGGCGGCGGCCGGGGGAGGGGCGTCATCGCCCTGTTCGCCGGGGAGTCCGGCACCGGCAAGACCATGTCCGCCGAGGTGATCGCCGCCGAACTGGGCATGGAGCTCTACGTCGTGGACCTGTCCACGGTGGTGGACAAGTACATCGGGGAGACCGAGAAGAACCTGGAGCGGATCTTCGTCGAGGCGTCCGACGTCAACGGCATCCTCCTGTTCGACGAGGCCGACGCGATCTTCGGCAAGCGGTCCCAGGTCAAGGACGCGCACGACAAGCACGCCAACGTGGAGTCGGCCTACCTCCTCCAGCGCATGGAGTCCTTCGACGGCATCGCCGTGCTCACCACCAATCTGCGGGCCAACCTCGACGAGGCGTTCACCCGCCGCATCGACGTGATCGCCGAGTTCCCGATGCCCGACGCCCGGCAGCGCCTGGCCCTGTGGGACCGCTGTCTGGGCCCGGCGATCCCGCGCGACGCGGCGCTCGACCTGGAGTTCTGCGCGGACCGGTTCGAGCTGGCCGGCGGTTCGATCCGGGCCTGCGCGGTGACCGCCGCCTACTTCGCCGCCGAGTCGGGGAAGCCGCTGGACATGGACCAGCTCGTCACGGCGGTGCTCCAGGAGTACCGCAAGCTCGGACGGCTGGTGCTGGAGAGCGAGTTCGGGCCGTGGCTGGCGAAGGAGCGGGGGCGCGGCCTGCGGTAGTGGCCCGGCCGTGACCGGCGGGACGGTCGGAGAGGTGCCGCGCTGAGCCGATCGGATGACGCCACGCGGGTGGCTACGGGCCCCGCCGACGCCCGGCTCCGATACTGATCCGATGATCACAGGGCTGCGTGCGTGGGTGCTTCCGGAGCGTCAACGGAGGTCCCAGGCCGAACTCGCCGAGGACCTGGACCTCACGTGCGGGGACGCCCGCGCCAAGCAGTCGGCCTTCTGGACCATGCTGTTCTTCTCCGCGGTGATCGCGGCCGGCGGTGTCCTGACCGATTCCACGGCCACCGTGATCGGCGCGATGATCATCGCGCCGCTGTCCACCCCGATCATGGGCATCGCCATCGGCGCCGTACAGGGCCGGCGCGGCTCGGCGGGCCGCTTCGTGCTCGCCGGGGTGCTCCTCGTGGTGGCGGTCGGCGCCGTGGGTTCGCTGGCCGTGCCGTCCCACTACGACCTGCTGTCGGACAGTCAGATCGCCGGCCGGACCTCGCCCGGCCTGCTGGACCTGGTGGCCGCCCTGGCGACCGGCTTCGCCGGGGCGCTCGCGCTGTCCCGCAAGGACGTCGCCGCGGTGCTGCCCGGCGTGGCCATCGCCATCTCGCTGGTGCCGCCCTTGGTCGTGGTCGGCGTCTGCGCCGGGCAGGGCGCCTGGTGGCCGGCGCTCGGCGCGCTGGTGCTCTTCGTCTCCAACCTGCTCGCCCTGGTCTTCGCCGGCATGGTGGTCTTCGCCGCGCTCGACCACGCCGAGGCACGCCCGGCCCGCGCGTCGCGCCGGGCCTACGCGGCGCTCGGTCTGCTGTTCGCCGCGGTGGGCCTGGTCCTCGCGGCCAGCACCACGGTGACCGTACTGCTCCACGTATGGACCACACGCACTTCCGCCGCCGCGGCCGCCTGGCTCTCCGGCACGCCCGGCGCGCAGGTCATCGACGTACAGACACACTCCCGGACGCTGTACATCGCCGTGCGCACACCGGCCGACCTGCCCCCGCTGGACCGGCTCCTCGCCGACCTCGGCGGAAAGGTGCCGGACGGGGTGCCGGTCGCGGTGGTGACGACCCAGGGCCGGCAGCTCCAGGTCGGCCGGGTCGGGGACTGACCCGGCCGGCCGCGTCGGCGGAGCGCCCCCGCCGGCGCGGCCGGACCGGTTCAGCCCCTCAGGCCGCTCAGATAGGCGTCGATCGCCTGCCTCGGTTCCTTCAGGCCGTACATCCCGTGGCCCACGGTGTCCACCGTGAGCAGGGACGCCCTGGGGAAGGCGCCCGCCATGCGCCGCGCACCCGCGAGCGGGGTCGCCACGTCGTGCAGGGCGTTCACCACGAGCACCGGCGGCAGGACCCCTTTCGCCCGGTCGGACGGGCGCTTGGGCGGCGTCCAGCCCTGGCAGCCCAGCACCATGTCCAGGGCCTGGGAGTTGTAGCGGACGTGCGGGGCGGCCTTCGCGACGCGCCCCCGGAGGGCCCGGTACGCGGAGTAGTCGCGGATCCTGAAGTCGTTGTCCCGGCAGAGCACGAGTCGCCAGGCGAGTTCGGGGCCCGAGTCGTCCAGGTACACATCGCCCCGACCGCTGTGCAGCGCGGTGAGTTGCTCCGTGGCCTGCGCGGGCGAGTAGCGGCTGAGGGCGAAGTAGAGGAAGCCCACGAGCCGGTCGGCGCCGACCTTCCGCCGGGTGGGTCCGTCCGGGCCCGGCTCGCGGAGCGTGCCCGCGTCGGCCCGGGCGAACAGCTCCTCGGTGACGGAGATCAGCTTCCGCCCCTTCAGGACACAGGAAGTGTCCTTCTCGCAGACGGCCACGAGCCGCTCGAAGATGTCGTCGACGGCCACGCTGCCGTCGGTGAGATAGCGCTCGGCGCTCGGCCCGGCCGGGTCCATCGCGCTGTCGAGCGCGAGCGCCCGGAGGCGTTGGGGGAAGAGCCGGGCGTAGCGCTCGCCGACGGAGGTTCCGTAGGAGACCCCCATGAAGCTGATCTTCCGCTCTCCGACGGCGGCGCGGATCGCGTCCATGTCGCGGGCGACGCTCTCGGTGTCCATATGGGTGGCGAGCGGGCCCGCCTGCCGCAGGCAGCTCTTGGCCAGCTCACCGTTCAAGGTGCGCAGCCGTTCGAACTCCGCGGCGTCGCGCGGCCGGTGCGGGATCTTCGCGGCGATGGTCTCGTCGCAGTGGACGCCCTCGCTGCGGCCGATGCCGCGCGGGTCGAAGGAGATCACGTCGAAGCGCTTCAGCAGATACGGTGAGAACTCCCGGTCCGCGTACATCGCGCTGTCGGCCCCCGGGTTCCCCGGCCCGCCCGGGTTGGTCATCAGGACCCCGATCCGCTTCGCGGGATCGGCGCCCCGGTACCGGGCGACGAACACACTCGTCCGCGGGCCCTGCGGCTTCGACCAGTCCACCGGCACTTCGATCGTCCCGCACCGCACCCGCGGACCCGGTGCGGGCATGGGGTCGGCGGGCGGGCAGGCGCCCCAGCGGATCGCCGGAGCGACGGCAGCGGCACCGGCGCCCGTCTGCCGGGCGCCCGTGGTCGCGGCGGCCGAGGGCGCGACCGGCACCGCGGAGACGGAGAGCGCGAGCAGGACGGAGAAGGCCCGGCCGCCCGCCCTCGGGCGGCGTCGCGGTATCCCGCCGGGCTTTCCGCGCGGCTGTGTGATCGGGTTGCTCGTTTCCATGGGCGACACCGTGCCCGCCCCGTGTGATGACGCCTCTATCGATAGTTGACCGGCGCGTAACAGAGCGCCAGGTCGCACCCCGGTCCGAGGTGCTGCACGGAGCCGACGGCACCGGGCGGGTGCGGAGGTGTCGACAGCGGCACGGTCGAGGCCGCCTCGGCGGGCGCCGCGGCGGACGGCGGGAGGGGGCCGTGCCGCCCCGCGTCGGGGTGGCACGGCGGTCGCGTCCGCTCAGGCGGTGTCCTCGGCGGGCCGGGGCCAGGCGGCCTCCCGCAGGAGACGCAGGCCGTTGAGGCCGACGATGACGGTGGAGCCCTCGTGTCCGGCGACGCCGAGCGGCAGGGGCAGCGTGCCGATCAGGTCCCAGGCGACCAGGGCGGCGATGAAGGTCCCGGCGATGACCAGGTTCTGGACGACCAGGCGGCGGGCGGTGCGGGAGAGGGCCACGACGGCGGGGACCGTGGCGAGTTCGTCGCGGACGACGACGGCGTCGGCGGTTTCCAGCGCGAGGTCGGATCCGGCCCGGCCCATCGCGATGCCGGTGTGCGCGGCGGCCAGCGCGGGCGCGTCGTTGACCCCGTCGCCGACCACCAGGACCCGCAGGCCCTCGGCCTCCCAGGCCCGCACCGCGGCGACCTTGTCCTGCGGGAGCAGCCCGGCACGCACGTCGCTGATCCCGACCTCGGCGGCCAGCCGGCGGGCGGCGCGTTCGTTGTCCCCGGTGAGCAACACCGGGGTACGGCCGGTCAGTCCGGTGAGCGCGGCCACGGTCGCCCTCGCGTCCGGACGCAGCCGGTCCGCGATCCCCAGCACGCCGACCGGGGCGTCGTCACGGAGTACGAGGACCGCGGTACGGCCTCCGTCCTCCAGCGACCGGACCGCCTCGTCGAGGCCGGGTCCGGAGCCGGGGCCGCCGGCGGCGAGGCGGTCCGGGGACCCCACCCGGACGGTGCGGCCGTCGACGGTGGCGGTGACACCGGTCCCGGGGGAGGAGGCGAAGCCGGTCGCCTCGGCGAGGACGAGGCCGCGCTCGCGGGCGGCCCGTACGACGGCCCGGGCGAGGGGGTGCTCGCTGGGGTGCTCGGCCGCCCCCGCCAGGGCCAGCAGCCCCTCTTCGTCCAGGTCCGACCCGGGCAGGGGGAGGACGTCGGTGACCCGTGGGGTGCCCTCGGTCAGGGTGCCGGTCTTGTCCAGGGCCACCGCGTCGACCTGGCCCAGGCGCTCCATCACGACGGCGGACTTCGCGAGTACGCCGTGGCGGCCCGCGTTGGCGATCGCGGACAGCAGCGGCGGCATGGTCGACAGCACCACCGCGCACGGCGAGGCCACGATCATGAACGTCATCGCGCGCAGCAACGCCGACCGGAGGTCGTCGCCGAAGGCGAGCGGGATGCCGAAGACGGCCAGGGTGGCGATGACCATGCCGATCGAGTACCGCTGCTCGATCTTCTCGATGAAGAGCTGGGTCGGCGCCCTGGTCTCGGACGCCTCCTCGACCATCTTCACGATCCGGGCGATCACCGAGTCCGCCGGATCCCGTTCGACGCGCACCCGCAGAGCGCCGGTGCCGTTCACCGTGCCGGCGAACACCTCGTCCCCCGCCTGCTTGGCGACCGGCAACGGCTCACCGGTGATCGTGGCCTGGTCGACGTCGCTCGCCCCGTCCAGGACGTGCCCGTCCGCGCCGACCCGCTCACCGGGGCGCACCAGAATGACGTCCCCCACCGCCAGATCTCCGGCGTCCACCGTCTCCTCGGCACCGTCCGCACGGAGCCGGGTCGCGACGTCGGGGGCGAGATCGAGGAGGCCGCGCACGGAGTCGGCGGTGCGGGCGGTCGCGACCGCCTCCAGGGCGCCGGAGGTGGCGAAGATGACGATCAGCAGCGCGCCGTCCAGGACCTGCCCGATCGCGGCGGCGCCGAGCGCGGCGACGACCATCAGCAGGTCCACGTCCAGCGTCCTGTCCCGCAGCGCCTTGAGCCCCTCCCACCCGGGCTCCCAGCCGCCGGTGACATAGCTGGCGGCGAACAGCGGGCCCCACACCCACGCCGGAGTCTCCAGCAGATACACGGGGAGCGCCAGCAGGAACAGCACCAGGGAGGCCAGCGCCCACCGGGCCTCCGGCAACGCCAGGAGGCGCGTTCGCCGCCTCGGCGGCACCGGGCGCGGAGCGTCGGCGGTCGCCGGCCCGGGCCGTTGATCCACGACAGAAGACATGACAGAGCGCCCCTTCACGGGTGGACGACGGGCAACACGCTCACCATACAGGAATACATGAACAGGTCTTCATGTGTCACGCGTATGATGACGGTATGGGCCACGGAGCAGACGCCAGGAGCAGCGCCACCACGCGCGAACGTCTCGACGCGGTCGGCGCCGCCGACGTCGCCGCCACCCTCCAGGCCCTCGCGACCCCCTCGCGGCTGCACATCCTCGCCCGCCTCCAGGAGGGCCCCTGCTCGGTGAGCGACCTCGCCGGCGCCGTGGGGATGGAGGCGTCCGCCTGCTCCCACCAGCTGCGCCTGCTGCGCAATCTCGGCCTGGTCTCCGGCGAACGCCACGGCCGCTCGATCATCTACGCCCTCTACGACAACCACGTCGCCGAACTCCTCGACCAGGCCCTCTACCACGTCGAACACCTGCGTCTGGGCGTCCGCGACCTCCCGGCCGAGGTCCCCGAGCCCGCCGCCGTCGACTGATCCCGCCACGGGCGATGCGTGGGCTTTCGGACAATCTCGGCCGATGCCCTGTCCCTGCCCGCCGGGCCCGCCCTCCTCTCCTATGCTCTACATGTCTGTAGAGAATGACGGGGCGCGCGGAAGTCCGCACGGCTCCGTCATACGCGCGCGCTTCGTGGGGAGCGCGGAACGAGGAGGACGAGCGTGGCTTCGATCGATCTGGACAAGGTGCTGGACAAGGCGTGGGTGGACAAGAGCGTGCCGGAGGTGCTGGCGGCCCCGGTGTCGGCGCTCAAGGGTGTCTCGGACCGGCAGGGCGACCTCCTCAAGGAGGCGTTCGGTATCAAGACCGTGGCCGACCTCGCGGACCTGAAGTACGTCGGCTGGGCACAGGCCCTGGCCGCGCTGGACGCGGCGAAGTAGGAGCCCGACGGGCGAACGGCGCCGCCGACGGCGCGGGCTCCTGTGGCGCGGCGCTCACACGGCCGGCTTCGGCAGCCGCCGTCTGCCGGTGATCACGAAGTGTTGTGGTCCCAGGCGCGATAGGTGAGGCCGCGCCGGTCGGCCGCGGGCAGGGCGGTCGGCGCGTGTCGCAGGAACTGCCGGGCGGCCACCTCGACCACCTGGGGCAGGAAATGCTCGTACGCCTCCAGGGTGGGCACCCCTTTGGCCGCCGGGCGCAGGGAGGCCCGTCCTCGCCGCAGCGTGGCCGGCATGGTCGCTTCGAGCAGCTCGGTGAGCTCGGCCTCCGCCGCTCTGTTCTGGTGGTCGTCGCGGCTCCACGGCACGACCACGGTCACCCAGGGCCGGTCCTCGGCGTCGAAGGCGGCGAGCCTGCGGCGGTGGTCCTCGTCCATGAGGGCCCAGCGGTCGACGAGCAGGATCTCGGGGGTGCCGGGCGGGTTGTTGTCGTCGTTCCGGTCCTCGCCGAACGAGACGATGACGGGCTGGTAGTTGAGGGAGCGCACCAGATCCTCGGTGACACGGGCCAGCGGCCTGGCGGCGTCCGGATGATAGGGGTTCCACTCCTGCGGACTGTCGCCGTAGTAATCCGGGCTCCGGCCTCCCGGCAGATCGTCGCGGGTGGGCGCCGCGATGGTGATCCGCATCGGCCGGGGAGAGCCCGCTTCGACGCCGGGGGAGCCGAAAGCGCTGGGCGCGACGCGGTGGTCGACGGGCCGACCGGTGTCGATGTGGACCGAGTCGGCGACGCTGACGATGCGTCTGGCCAGCTCGTAGACGGCCTGTTCGTACTGCTCGGCGAAGAGTCTGAGCTTGATCAGTCCGTAGAGTCCGTCGCTGGCGTACCGTTCGCCGAAATCGCGGTCGTCGTGCCGCAACCGCTGCGCCACGGGAGGCAGCTGGCTCGGTGGCACCGGTATCCAGAGTGCCGGGACGATGGCCTCGGCGGGCTGGTTGGAGCGGGCGCGGTGGTGGATGGCGCGCTGTTCGAAGGCGTACCACTCCTTGCCGCACATCTCGCTGGCGAAGTAGCGCGGCGAGAACAGCGGGACGAAGACCCGGCAGGTGGCGAGGACGTCGCCGAGCCGCTCGGACCAGCCCTCCCCGGAACGTATCTCCCGGTCCATGAAGCCCGCGGGCGCGCCCGCGGGCAAGTCGGTCATGGCCGTCACATGGCCGCAGAGGTCCTGGAAGAGCCGTTCGACCCACATATCGGGGTCCGTGCCGCCGCCGTACCCCGGCGTGTGGGCGTAACTGAGAAAGAAATACGGCCGACCGTCCTCCCCCTTCTTCTGCGCACGCTTGTGCACGGGAACGTTCTGAGGCCAGCTCGCGGGCGCGGTGGGGGCGAAGCCCTGCGGATCATCCGCCGCAGGAGCAGGAGCAGGAGCAGGAGCAGGAGCAGGAGCAGGGGCAGGGGCGGGAGCGGGAGCGGGTGCAGGAGCGGCAGCCGCAGCGGGATCGGCCACGGGTTCCTGCGGGGCTTCGACAGCGGAGGCCGCCTCGCGGCCGACCGGTTCGCGTGTTCCGGCGGGGAGGCCCAACGCGTGCAGGACACCCGCCGACACCTCGCCGAAGGGCTCGGGGTCCACCGGAATCCCCGTGGCGGCCCCGGAATCCGACACGGCGGCCGAAAAGCGGTTCAGCGAGCCCGAGTTGCCCTGGAAGAACCGGTCCACGGCGCTGTTCAGCCGACGGGCGTCCCGGGCGCCGAGCCTGGGCATGAGCTGCTCGCGCGTACCGTCCCTGAACCGCAGTACGGGATGACCGCCCGCCTGCGCGGCCTCGGTGACGGTGACCAGTCCTCCGACCACGAACTCGGCCAGGTCGGCGGGGGTCGCCTCCGGCACCATGCTCTGCTGTACGACCCGGAGCATGTCGACGCTCACCTGCGGATACAGCGAGCACAGCACCGCCAGACGGACCGCACCCGGAGAGGCGCGGTACAGGTAGGCGTCCGTGAGCGACCGGCCACTGACCGGGCCGCCCCCGCCCCCGCCCTCGGTCCCGTCCTCTTCCACCATCCGCTCGACGAGCCCCGGCGCGGGCAGCAGCAGTGCCTCGCAGCCCTCGGGATCCGCGAGCATGAGGGTGCGGGCCCAGCGGCCGACCGCGTGGGGTGACAGGGAACTCACGGGGACGGGCAGCCAGTCGCGGTCGGTGGTCCCCGGAAACGCGTGGTCCATCAGAAGTGTTCTGACGAACCGCAGTTGTACGTTGGTCACGCCGGGCGTCCCGGGTGAGACCACGCGTACGGCGGGAAGCCCCATGCCCGTCTGCCGCCAGATCTTCGACGGCAGCGGGTTGAGGAGGACGGTGGGCACGGAGCCCGCCCACGTACGGAGCTGGTTCCACTGCGATCCGTCGCGCCACACGGCCGACGCCCAGTCGGAGAAGACGAACATGAGCCGTCGGGGCCGCGCGGATCTCCCGCCGCCCTCCTGGACGCGCCGGCCCCCGGGGTCGTGCAGCGTCGGTGTGCCCTCCGTGAGCGGGTCCGCGTAGAGCTCGCGGACCCGGAGGGTGCGGAACACACCGGTGCGGGCCAGGAGGCGCACCAGGTCGTCGGCCGTCCCGGCCCACACCGCCATGGTCGGTGACCGGTCGATGACCACCGTCGCGTCGAACCAGCGCTCCGGTTCGTCGGTGAACACGGGGGCGAGTTCACCGACGCGCGCGTAGTCGGCCACGGTCGCCGCGACATCCAGCCGCTGCCCGCGCCCGCGTGGCCATGGGCGCTTCAACGGTTTCAGCGCCCGTGCCAGCTCCCTGCCGCGCGGCAGGGAACCGGCACGGGGCAGGGACACACCGGCCGTTCCCGGGCCGGGCGCACCGCCCCTCCAGGGAGTGTGCAGTGAGCTCCTCCGCGCGGCCCGGTCCGGCTCCGTCGCCTGGCTGTCGGCCGCCGGTGGCACATCGGCCGTCACCGGGGCGTGCGGATCCTCCCGCGCGGCCTCGTCGCTCCCCGCGCCGCCTCCCGGTACGGGGCCCGCGCCCTGGGCCGCGAGCCAGAGGACCTCGGCGATCCGCACCGCGTCGAGGTCTCTGTCCAGACCGCGCAGTGCGGCGACGACGGCGCGCAGCCCTTCCGCCCGGTCATGCACCGGACAGGTTCTTCATCAGCAGGCCGATGAGTGCGCCGCGCTCCGCCGCGTCCATCTCCGCAGGTCCGTCCAGCAGGTGGATGGTGCTGAGCAGCTGATCGATCGCGAGAGGTTCTCTGTCGCCCACCCTGCGGACGAAGTCGTCGACGAGATCCGCGAGCGGGCCCGATTCGGGTACGTCGAGCCGCAGGTGTCGGCGCACGACTTCCCGGACGAGTTCAGGTGTGGGGCGGGGCATCGTGTAGCGCAGGCATCGCCGCAGGAACGGCGCGGGCAGCTCCTGCTCGCCGTTGCTGGTCATCACGATGAAGGGGAACTCGGTGCACTGCACATGACCACCGCGCACGGGGTACGTGGCATCCTCGCCGGACATCCGCAGGTGCGCGAGGTCCTGCCCCTCACGGCGCAGCTCCTCGATGCGGAACTCACCGCGCTCCAGGACGTCGAGCAGATCCCCGGGAAGGTCCAGATCCGCCTTGTCGATCTCGTCGATGAGGAGCGCACGAGGACGGTCCGAGGGCAGCAGCGCCGTGCCCAGCGGCCCCAGGGTCATGAACGCCGCGATGTCGTCGGCGCCGGCGTCAGCCGCACCGGCGCGCGTCCTCTCCTGCCCCAGCCGGTGCGCGTGGATGCGCCCGAGGGCGTCGTAGTGGTACAGAGCGTCCCCGAGCGTGCTGCGCGAGGTCACATGCCAGCGCAGTACGGGGCCGAGCGCCAGCTCCGCCGCGACCTGCTCGATCACGGTGGACTTGCCCGTGCCCGGACTGCCCGTGATCAGCAGGGGCCGGCGCAGGGCGAGGGCCGCGTTGACCGCGGCGACCAGCCCTTCCGGCGGCTCGAACAGCCCGGCGGACGACGCGCGGGGGAAGGTCCTCCACGGCGGTGGGTCGGGCAGACGGGTCTCCTGCCTTACCACGCCGTCGCCCCGGTAGTACGGACTCCACGTCATGAGGCTTCCTTGATCGTATTCTGGACAGGGGGAACGGTGGCCCTCACGTGCCGGCAGAACCTCAGCCACTCGCGGTCGTCCCAGACCGCCCGGAGATCGGCGAGGTGACCGGCGTGCTCGCCGCGCCACTGTCGCCGGTAGGCGTGGCCGAGCCCTTCCGGCATGGTCAGCCACCGAAGCTCCAGACAGCCGCGCCGGTCGGCGGGGAACCCTTCCGCCCCCTGGGGCCAGAGCAGCACCGGGGTGTAGGAGAGGAGGATCTCCATCAGCTGGTCGTCGAGGCCGGTGTGGTGCGTCAGGCCGATGCCCTGCCGGTAGTGCCCGTTGCGCAGCCGCTCCTGCAACGGCGGGCGGTCGACCGTGTCGGTGTCGTCCAGCCAGTCGACCGGTACACCGCCGGTACAGGCGGCGATCTCCTCCCACCGCTCGCTCACCGCGCCCTGGATGCGCCTCAGCAGGGGATCGGGGGTGAGCCGTCTGCTCCAGTGCAGTACGACGTCGTACTGCACCCCGAAGCGCAGGGCCTGGCCGGCCTCCTCCGGTCGCCATTCCAGCAGCACGGCACTCGGCACGGCGACGTCGAGCCGGCGCAGTCGCCGCCCCAGGGCCTCCGCGTGCGCCTCGGCCCAGTCGGCAGCTTCCTCGATCGCCGCCTCCGCCCCTCCTCGGTCCACGGTGGGGCAGCTGAAGTCCCGCCGGTCCAGCAGGTCCCCGTTCTGGAGCAGCCACGCGCTCACCGTCTCCGGCCAGCCGCCGGTCAGCGAGGAGTCGAGGCTGACGGCGAGCCGCAGCTGGTGGTCCTCCCGGTCGTCGAGGGCCTTGGTCACGGCGTCGTTGAGTTCCTGCTGGGCGTCCACGGACCGTGCCCAGGCGAGCAGTTCGGGGGAGTTCAGGTCCTTGTCGGAGGCGAGGCCGAGGCGCACCACGAAAGCGGCGACCGACGGTTTGCCGTCCCTCCGGGTCACCGGATGGTCGAAGACCAGTTGGTCCAGGATCGCGACGTCGGTGAACTCGGGCAGAACGGAGGGCAGGGCGCGGCGCTCCGACGCGAGCAGGAGGCGCAGGGCGTGGCGCAGGCGGGCCGTCGTCAGCTCGCCGCCGAGCCAGTCACGGAGGAACCCGACGGTCCGCACCGCGATGAGCAGGAAGCGGATGGCCTCCTCGGCCCGGTCACGGGCCGGGGACGGGCGGAGCCCTTCGAGTAACTCCAGAGCCGCGAGCGCGGACTTCACGTCGTGCGGTACGACCGGGGACGGCAGGTCGGCGGCGAGTGCGCCGAAGGCCTCGGCGAGGTCCTCGCGCGCCATCGGCCCGACGAGCCCGCCGGCGGCGTGGCGGACCCGCGTGTTGTGAGTGACCCAGACACGTTCCCCCGCGAGTGGCTCACCGTCGTGCTGGGAGACCGTCACGTCCTGTCCGACGACGGAACCGCGCAGCGCCCCCTGCACGTCGTCCACCCCCAGCCGGGGGCCCGCGCCGGGAACACCGTCACGTATCAGGCGGGCGAGCTTCCTGGAGAACGACAGGTCGAACGCCTGCTGGCTGACCGACGACGCCATGAGCACGGCGAGCCGGGTGCGCCCGTTGCCGGCACCGCCGGTGAGGTCCTGCCCCGGGGGTGTCGCGCCGGCGGCGTGACAGGTGTCGACGATCCCGAGCACACTCGGGATGTCGGGCTTGTTCGCGGCGGCCGCGAGGAGTTCGCCCACGTTGACCGCCCGCTCGGTCGCGTCCTCGGTGGAGTCGTCCCCCATCAGGTACAGCGTGTTCGTGCTTCCGGGCACGAACCCGTGCCCCAGCAGCGCGAGGACGAGGGCCGCCCGCCTGTCCTCGGCGTACCGGATCGCCTCGGCGATCACCTTCCGGATCTCCGTACTCGTCAGCCCGTCGCCGGCGATCAGGGCGCTACGGTCGCCGGGGAGGCCCGGAGCACAGCCGCCCAGGTCCGGGTGGGCCAGCGCGTCGTACAACGAGGAAGCCGCCTCACCGAGGCGGGTGAGCTTCTGCATCGATGAGCACTGGGGTGCCACGACGAGAAGATGGCGGGGCCCCTCACTCATGTGGCGGGCCGGCGCTCTGCGGCCATGAGGGCCTCGGCGACGGGACCGGCGACGGCAGCCTGGGCCAGGTACTTCTCGGCGGAGTGGACCCAGATCCCGTCCGAGTCGATGCGGCTGCTGCGGGGAAGCACCCCGGACGCGTTGGGCAGCACATCGCGTTCGAGCAGGGGGCGGACGGCGATGATGTCGTCCTTGTCCCAGAAGTTCAGCCATCGTTCGACCCGCTCGGGTGTGCGCGGCGGCTGCGGAAGGAGCCTGGGCCGGACGACCGTACGCATCGAGATCGGGGACCCGAGGGTGACGAGGAGGGGGACTGTCCCCCGGTGCTCGTGCAAGGCCTCCAGTGCGACAACGGTCCCGAGAGAGTGCGCGACCACGACGGTGGGGGCGTCCCCGAGCGCCTCGTGCACCCGGTTCCGTACGCGGCTGTCGAGGGTCAGCCCCGAAGCGTCCTGCTCCCCGCGCGCCAGGTAGCGCGACACCTGAGTGAGGCCCTTGACCATCAGCTTGGGCGTCAGCCGATACGCGACCCCGCCCCACGGCTTGAGCGACAGGAGAGTGGTCGTCACGTTCAGCGCCCTGCGCAGCACGGCCAGGCTGCCCTGGGCCTGGCCGCCCGTGTCGGCCTCGGCGCGCGCGTGGGCCAGAACTCCCGCCCGGTGCTGCCGGTCGGTGTCGTGCGGGCCCTCACGCGTGGTGTGCGCGGACGTGTGTCCGGCGACCAGTTCGACGAGAAGCTCGGCGAGGAGTTCGCTCGCCTCGCCCTCGGCACGCGCCCCGCCGCCGCCCTGGGCCTCGGGGGGTGCGTACAGGTCGGCGTAGTTGACGAAGGAACAGAGCCCCGCGTCCGCGCCGGTCAGCCGCCCGGCGACCGCCGAGTGACCGGCCGCGCGCATCCCGCGGGCCAACGCGTCGATCCACGCGGCCCGTTCACGTTCCGTGTCCCGAAGTGGGCCGATTCCGTGGACGAACACCAACCGCGGCACCATGCGCACCTCCCCCGGGCGTCGTTCGCCCGAGCGTACCAATCGGCAGGTCGGGAAGTCGGCGGACGCGGAAGGTTGGGGCGCCGCCCGTGATCCCGATCAGCCGTCGCCCCGGCGGGCCGCGGCGACGGCGACCCCGCCTGCCGCGATGAGAACGCCGGCCACGGTCGCGCCGGCGGTGACGGGGCCCGTGATGCCGGGGTGCTGCCAACACAGGTACACACTGCCTGCCGTCAACATCAACAGGACGAGGCCGCAGAGCAGCGCGACGAGCACGGTGTGCAGAGTCATCAATGGTTTCCGATCTTCGTGTGCGGCGGGCGGACGTGCGCGCCCCGGGCGGCTCGGCCCGGCCCGACCGGGGCTGCCGTGCGGCAATCCCAGCAGGAGAACCCATCCGCACGGTGCACCGCCGGGACGGATTCGGACGCGATGGGACGCCATGACCCGTGTCCGGGAAGGGCTGGGACGTCCCAGCACCGTCCTGCGACGTCCCATCTCGGCCAGCGGACTGGGGCCGTCCCGCAGCGGTTGCCTAAGGGCTGTCCCGTAATTCCCGGTGGATAAGCGCGCGGCGTCAGATGCGGTGCATCGCAAGGCGGAGGGACGTCCGCATACTGGATGTATGTGGACGTTCCGACAACGCGGCGAGGTGCCGTAGCTGTCGTCGCGCGCCCGCCGGGAATTGCGGGACAGCCCTTAGCCTGGCCACCTGCCCCTCCCGTGCGAAAGGCCCGACGTGCAAACAGAAGCGGATCTCCTCCATGCCTTCGCGGCCCAGCTTCGGTATTTCAAGATCGAATGTGGAGACCCCAGCCTGGCGAAGATCGTCCGGCTCTCCGCGAAGCACAAGCCCGAACTCTCCAAGTCCACCGTCGGCGACGTGCTGAACGGCAAGAGGATGCCGGGGGTCGACGCCACCATGTCGCTCATCCGCTCGCTGATCTCGAACGACGACTCATCCGCACCGGTATCGCGTGACGACCCTCGCCTCAAGGAGTGGCGCACGCGCTGGAGTACCACGAAAGGCCAACTGGACGAGATCCGTAGAGCGGCCCGCACGCGCTCCACGCTCCCGCCTCCCGGAGCGGCGGCGCAACCGCCCCTCGCGTCGACGGAAGGAGCAGGGGCCTCAACCCCGGCACCCACAACCCCGGCAGCCTCGACCCCGGCAGCTGAGGGGCGCCGAGCTCCCCTGGCTTCCGAGACGCCGTTCCGCCCCACGATCGGAGAGTTGCCTGTACAGAGGGTCCAACGCCTCCGGGCCATGCTGAAGGAGGCGCTCAACGAGAAGGACGCGCAGGGGCGGAAATGGGCTGACGCCCGCTGCGGCTGCTACGCCTTCTTCGACTACGACGGCGAACCCCTCTGGGTGGGTCAGACAAGTGAGCGACTCGGGACGCGCGTGCGGCGACACCTGGTGACCCAACGGTCGGACGCGGTTACCACAGGCCTCCTCGATGTCCAGGAAGTGGCGGAGATGGAGCTGTGGCCTCTGTGGGACGTGGACGGGAGGGACAGGAGGGCTGCGGCGGGGCCGCTGCGCCGGCTGGAGAGGGAGGTGTACCTCCGAGCCGTGGAGACAAGTCGCTTCGGCGCGCTGTTGAACGAGGAGGTCCCGGCCGCGGCGGAGCGCACGGCACTCCCGCCCTCCAGGCGATTCGCCCTCGTGGACGAGCAGACACGGTCGGAGCAGGGGCACGCGGACCTGCGTATCGCCCGTCGGGCGGCGACGGTCGCCCGCCTCTCCTCCCTGTTCGTGGAGCGCGGATCCGTATCGGACGGAGCCCGTCGTGCGCTGGTCCTGCAAGCGGCGCGGCTGACCCACCTGACAGCGGCCCACCTGGCCTATGTGCAGGGCCGCCCCGACCCCGCCGCCGGGCTCATCAACCTCCCCGAGCTGCTGGGCGACGGCCAAGGCCCTGACAGCACGGAAAGATAGAGAAGCGCTGTTCGGGGCCTACGGGGTCAGCACTCGATGATGTTCACCACGAGCCCGCCCCGGACCGTCTCCTCAGGAAGCTCGCGGCGGCCAGGCCGTTGCTGACGAACATGGTGATGGTCTCGCCCGCGTCCATGCCGCCAGAAGCCTCAGAGGTCTGTGTCAGGTCGGCCTTCGCGTGGCGGCAGCGCGGTCGAGCCGGCGTCCGGTCGGCTGGGGAGGGCTACCCCAGAGGCCTTCCGCGCAGCGCTCTGATTCGACACAGGCGGTGGGTCGGGTCGCGGCCTCGCGGTCAGACCTTGATGACGCGGATACGGGGGCCGCAGAGCATCAGGAGGTCTTCGGGGTCCGATGTCAGGACGGTCGCCGGGGCTGGCGAGGTGAGTGCGGTGGCGGCCACGATGGCGTCGAGGGCGTACTTGTGGCCGTGCAGCCCGGCCGCGGCCAGGAGCTTGCTCGCACGGCGGGCGATGGCTTCGGTGGGCGGGATGATGTTCACGCGGGAGACCGCGTAGTCGAAGCGGGCCTGGTCGACCCTGGGGTCGCGTGCTTCGACGAGGGTGACGGAGCTGGTGACGACGCGGATGTCTTCGGCTTCGGCCGCGACCAGCCACTCGGTGATCTCCGGCGTGCGTCGCACCAGTTGGGACAGGCCTTCGCAGTCCAGGACGAGCGTGCCACTCACGAGGCGTCCGCCGAGCCCGCGGCGTCGCCGCGGAGAATGGCGCGTTTGGCGTCGACCGCCGCCTGATCGACCGGGCCGTGTTCGGTTTCCGCGTTTTCGATGAGCTCGCGCAGCCGGTCCCGTTCCAGTTGGCGCTGGATGAGGGTCTCGACGTAGGCGGACATGCCTCGTTTGCCCGTACGTGCCTTGAGGGCAGCGATGGTGCCTTCGTGGAGGGAGACCGACACGGGCCGGACGGGTCCTTCGCCGGGCGCCTGGGAGGTAGCCATGAGACCGAGTTTAACAAAACTCTTGTTATTGGATGAGGGCGATTCTCCGAGCGGGTGTGTCGAAGGGACATCCATCGGTGCGCGGGTGTCGCGCACTTCCCGGTCGAGCGCCCATCGGCGAGGGACCTGTCAGGGACTCCGCGGGGACTCTCACGTCTGTCCCAGGGAGGTCCCAGGGAGGTCCCAGCGAGATTCCAGGGACTTTCCGCCGCGTGAGCAGGGAAGGGAAGGCCCCGACAGCGCTGAAGGATACAAAAGCGCTGGTCAGGGCCCTATCCGCCTAGCATTCGATGATGTTCACCGCGAGCCCGCCCCGCGCCGTCTCCTTGTACTTGACGCTCATGTCGGCCCCGGTCTCCTTCATGGTCTTGATGACCTTGTCGAGGGAGACCTTGTGGCTGCCGTCGCCCCGCAGCGCCATCCGCGCCGCGGTGACCGCCTTCACCGCCGCCATGCCGTTGCGCTCGATGCAGGGGATCTGGACGAGGCCGCCGACCGGGTCGCAGGTCAGGCCCAGGTTGTGCTCCATGCCGATCTCGGCGGCGTTCTCCACCTGCTCGGGGGAGCCGCCGAGGACCTCGGCCAGGGCTCCGGCCGCCATCGAGCAGGCGGAGCCGACCTCGCCCTGGCAGCCGACCTCGGCGCCGGAGATCGAGGCGTTCTCCTTGAACAGGAGGCCGATCGCACCGGCCGCGAGGAGGAAGCGCACGACGCTGTCCTCCTTCTCGGTCTCGGTGCAGCCGCCGGCCGCGAAGTTCATGTAGTAGTGCAGAACGGCGGGGATGATGCCCGCCGCGCCGTTGGTGGGGGCGGTGACGACACGACCGCCCGCCGCGTTCTCCTCGTTCACCGCCATCGCGTACAGGGTGATCCACTCCATCGCGTGGGCCTGCGGGTCGCCCTCGGCGCGCAGCTGGCGGGCCGAGTTCGCGGCGCGGCGGCGGACCTTGAGGCCGCCGGGGAGGATGCCCTCGCGCGACATGCCGCGCGAGACGCAGGCCTGCATGACGCGCCAGATGTCCAGCAGCCCGGAACGGATCTCCGCCTCGGTGCGCCAGGCGAGCTCGTTCTCCAGCATCATCGAGGAGATCGAGAGACCCGTCTCCCGCGAGAGCCGCAACAGTTCGTCGCCGGTACGGAACGGGTGCTTGAGGGCCGTGTCGTCCGGGACGATCGGGTTCTCCCCGGCCACGGCGTCCTCGTCGACGACGAAGCCGCCGCCGACCGAGTAGTACGTCTTCTCCAGGACCGGGGCGCCCTCGGCGTCGTACGCGAAGATCGTCATGCCGTTGGCGTGGTACGGGAGCGCCTTGCGGCGGTGCAGGACCAGGTCCTCGTCGAAGTCGAACGGGATCTCGTGCATGCCCAGCAGGTTGATCCTGCCGCTGCCGCGGATCTCCTCGACCCGGCCGTCGGCGGACTCCACGTCCACGGTCTGGGGCGACTCGCCCTCCAGGCCGAGCAGGACCGCCTTGGGCGTGCCGTGCCCGTGGCCGGTCGCGCCGAGGGAGCCGTACAGCTCCGCCCGTATCGAGGCGGTGTGCGCGAGCAGACCCTCGTTCTTCAGTCGGCGCGCGAACATCCGGGCGGCGCGCATCGGGCCCACCGTGTGGGAGCTGGACGGGCCGATGCCGACCGAGAAGAGGTCGAAGACCGAGATGGCCACGGGAGAACTCCTTGGGGTTGGAAGACGCCGTTGTCTGCCTGGGTGGTGCGAGAACGGGCCGGGTGGTGCGGAACGGGCCGGGGTGGGGCCCGAGGGGGCAAGCGGGACGAAAACGGAAGGGGGACACGGACCGGGGCACCACGCTCACTCTGTTCAGTGTGCGCGGTGCCCCGCCGGAACACGCAGAACCGCAGGCCAGGTACTACTTCAGGCCGGGGTACAGCGGGAACTTCTCGGCCAGCGCCGCCACGCGGGCCTTGAGGTCGTCCGCGTCGTAGGACGGCTTGAGGGCGGCGGCGATGATCTCCGCGACCTCGGTGAAGTCCTCGGTGCCGAAGCCGCGGGTGGCCAGCGCCGGGGTGCCGATCCGCAGGCCCGAGGTGACCATCGGGGGACGCGGGTCGTTCGGGATGGCGTTCCGGTTGACCGTGATGCCCAGCTCGTGGAGCCGGTCCTCGGCCTGCTGGCCGTCCAGCTCCGAGTTGCGCAGGTCGACCAGGACCAGGTGCACGTCGGTGCCGCCGGAGAGGACGGAGACGCCCACCTCGGTGACGTCCGGCTGGACCAGGCGCTCGGCCAGGATCCGCGCGCCGTCCAGGGTGCGCTGCTGGCGCTCCTTGAACTCCTCGCCCGCCGCGATCTTGAACGAGACCGCCTTGGCCGCGATCACGTGCTCCAGCGGGCCGCCCTGCTGACCCGGGAAGACCGCGGAGTTGATCTTCTTGGCGAGCTCCTGGGTGGAGAGGATCACGCCACCGCGCGGACCGCCGAGGGTCTTGTGCGTGGTGGTGGTGACGACGTGGGCGTGCGGCACCGGGTTGGGGTGCAGACCGGCCGCGACCAGGCCCGCGAAGTGCGCCATGTCGACCATCAGGTACGCGCCGACCTCGTCCGCGATGCGGCGGAAGGCGGCGAAGTCCAGCTGGCGCGGGTAGGCGGACCAGCCGGCCACGATCAGCTTCGGCTGGGACTCCTTGGCGAGGCGCTCGACCTCCTCCATGTCCACGACGCCGCTCTCGTCGACGTGGTACGGGACCACGTTGTAGAGCTTGCCGGAGAAGTTGATCTTCATGCCGTGGGTCAGGTGACCGCCGTGGGCCAGGTTCAGGCCCATGATCGTGTCGCCCGGCTTCAGCAGCGCGAACATCGCGGCGGCGTTCGCCTGGGCGCCGGAGTGCGGCTGCACGTTCGCGGCCTCGGCGCCGAACAGGGCCTTGATCCGGTCGATCGCGATCTGCTCGACGACGTCGACGTGCTCACAGCCGCCGTAGTAGCGGCGGCCCGGGTAGCCCTCGGCGTACTTGTTGGTGAGGACGGAGCCCTGTGCCTCCATGACGGCGACCGGAGCGAAGTTCTCCGAGGCGATCATTTCGAGGGTGGACTGCTGACGGTGGAGCTCGGCGTCGACGGCGGCGGCGACGTCCGGGTCCAGCTCGTGGAGGGAGGAGTTCAGAAGCGACATCAGGGGGTCCCTTAAGGTCTCAGTTGCCGGAGAACGCGGTGTACTCGTCGGCGGAGAGCAGGTCGGCCGGCTCCTCCGCGACGCGCACCTTGAACAGCCAGCCGCCCTCGAAGGGAGCGGAGTTCACCAGCGAGGGGTCGTTCACGACGTCCTGGTTGGCCGCCGTCACCTCACCGGTCACCGGCGAGTACAGGTCGCTGACGGACTTGGTCGACTCCAGTTCGCCGCAGGTCTCGCCCGCGGTCACCGTGTCACCGACCTCCGGGAGCTGGGCGTAGACGACGTCACCGAGCGCGTTGGCCGCGTACTCCGTGATGCCGATGGTGGCCACGCCGTCCTCGAGGGCCGACAGCCACTCGTGCTCCTTGCTGTACCGCAGCTGCTGGGGGTTGCTCATGACCTGAATTCTCCTGTACGCGGGGGAGTGCTGATGAACGGTGGTCTTACGGTGTGAGATGGAGGTACGTCACTTCCGTGACGTCTGCGCGCGGCCGGAAGGGCCCGGGGAGTCCCGGTCCTTCCGGAACATCACTTCTGGCGCTTGTAGAACGGCAGCGCGACGACCTCGTACGGCTCGTGCGTGCCGCGGATGTCGACGCCCACGCCCTCGGTGCCCGGGGCGGCGAAGGCCGCGTCCACGTAGGCCATGGCGATCGGCTTGCCCAGGGTCGGGGAGGGGGCGCCGGAGGTGACCTCGCCGATCACCTTGCCGTCGGCGACGACGGGGAAGCCCGCGCGCGGGACCCGGCGGCCCTCGGCGATCAGGCCCACCAGCTTGCGCGGCGGGGCGGTCTCGGCGCGCTCGGCGGCGGCCGTCAGAGCCTCGCGCCCGACGAAGTCGCCCTCCTTCTCGAACTTCACGACCCGGCCCAGGCCCGCGTCGAACGGGGTGAGCGCGGTCGTCAGCTCGTGTCCGTACAGCGGCATGCCCGCCTCCAGGCGCAGCGTGTCCCGGCAGGAGAGCCCGCAGGGGATCAGGCCGTGCGGGGAGCCGGCCTCGGTCAGCGCCCGCCACAGCCGCTCGGCGTGCTCGGGCGCGACGAACAGCTCGAAGCCGTCCTCACCGGTGTAGCCGGTGCGGGCGATGAGCGCCGGGACCCCGGCGACCGTGCCCGGCAGGCCCGCGTAGTACTTCAGCCCGTCCAGGTCGGCGTCGGTGACGGCCTTCATGATGGCGGGCGACTCGGGGCCCTGGACCGCGAGCAGCGCGTACGCGTCCCGGTCGTCGCGCACCTCGGCGTCGAAGCCCCCGACGCGGGCGGTCAGCGCGTCCAGCACGATCTGCGCGTTGCCCGCGTTGGCGACGACCATGTACTCGGGGGCCTCCGTCTCGCCCAGGCGGTAGACGATCAGGTCGTCCACGATCCCGCCGTCCTCCTGGACGATCATCGTGTAGCGGGCCCGGCCGTTGCCGACGGTGGCGATGTTGCCGACCAGCGCGTAGCTCAGGAAGGCGGCGGCCTCGGGCCCGGTGACGGTGATCTCGCCCATGTGCGACAGGTCGAAGAGACCGGCGTGGGTGCGTACGGCGTTGTGCTCGTCGCGCTCGCTGGCGTACCGCAGGGGCATGTCCCAGCCGGCGAAGTCGGTCATGGTGGCGCCGAGCGAGCGGTGCAGCGTGTCGAGGGCGGTGAGACGGGGGGCAGTGCTCATGGATACGGCTCCAGGGCATGACGACGTCAGGACGAATCCCCCCCATCTGTCATCGGAACCTGAGAGGTTCGCCGATAGCCCCCGACGGGGTATGCCCCTGGAGGGCACCCCGGATCAGGGGGCTCGGCTTGCACCTTGGGTGGAGCCGCGGAACGGCTCGCTTTTCAGATCTGCCTCATCCACGCGGTACGGGGCCTGAGAGATTCAAGGGAGGATCTTGCTCCTTCGGCGCCCGGCTCACACTGTGGCCGGAACTCTCCCGCGCGGATTCGAACGGCCGGTATGCAGTTGGCGGGGTCATCATCGCATGCATGGGGGGAGAGTGGGGGGTCAGGCCCCCCTGCAGGTGAAGACGGCCGCAACAGGCCCGGAGCCGGTTGTGCCGCATTGCCTTTTCTTTACACTTCAGGGGCAGGCGTGGGGGACACGACGGCAGGGGGATGGGCGATGACGTTGCAGCGGTCGGCACCGACCGCGGGGGTCGCGCGCGGCGCGATGCCCGCACAGCCCGCGGCTCCCGTACGGGAGCTGCTGACGGAGGGCGCGCCGGTGGTACGTGACCTGCGCGGGCGCACCGACTGTGGGCCGTACGGCCTCGATTTCACCGCCGGTGACGTCGTCGTGGTCTCCGGACTGCCCGGCAGCGGGAAGTCGACGCTCATCCGGCGGACCGTGCGGGGCCGCGCCATCGACTCCCAGAACACCCGCGACAGCTGGGCCGCCGCCCTGCCCCGCTTACTTCCCTACGCCCTCTACCGCCCCCTGGTCCGCGCCGCGCACTACCTCGGCCTCTGGAGCGCCCTGCGCTCCGGTGAATCCGTCGTGGTGCACGACTGCGGCACCCAGACCTGGGTACGCCGCTGGCTCGCCCGGCACGCCGTGAGCCGGGGCCGCACCCTCCATCTGATCCTGCTCGACGTGACGCCCGAGGTGGCCCGGCAGGGGCAGCGCGAGCGTGGGCGCGGGGTCTCCGGCTACGCCTTCGCCCGCCACCGGCACGCGGTCGCCCGGCTGCTCCGCGACACCGAACAGGGCCTGCTGCCCGCCGGCTGCACCTCCGCGGTGCTGCTGGACCGCGGGGCCGCGGGGGCGCTCGGCCGTATCTCCTTCACCGCCGCCGAGGCTTCCACCGTCCAGTGACGGTTAAGGTGCTGGCCGGAGCAGAGGGCCGCCGAGGCGCGGCCGAGGCGGTGGAGAGAGGGCACAGAGGCAGTGGACATTCCGGCACCCGCACCGGCGCACCCCCAGCAGGGGTGGCCCGCCAACGAGCTCGAAGAGGTACTGACGGCCTCGCTCGGCGTCCCCGACGCGGGCGGCCGCCTCGTCGAGGTGCTCGGCCGCAGCTCCGTCTGGGTGCCGCTGCCGAACGGCGGCAGCCCCGCGAGCGCCGACCTCGACCTGCCGATGATGGAGATCGACGGCGCGGCCTTCGTCCCCGTCTTCAGCTCCGAGGCCCAGTTCCTCAACTGCGTCGGGGGCCACATGTCCTTCACCGTCGCGCCCGCCCGCGACTTCGCCCGGGGCCTGCCCCCGCAGGTCGGCATCGCCGTGAACCCGGGCGGCGCGGTCGGCGTACCACTTCCGCCGCCCGCCGTCGCCGAGCTCTGCCGGGCCGGCCGCACCGCGCTGGACGGGCCCGCCACCGGCGGCCGGGTCCGGCTGTTCGAGCCGGACTGGCAGCACGACCCGGTGGACTTCCTCACCGCCGTGTCCGAGGAGTTCGAGGCCGCCGGAGTGGTGAGCACCGCCCGCCGGGCCCTGGCCAGCATCGAGGGCGGCGACCCGGTCCTCTTCGTCGGCGTCGAGTTCGCCACCCGGGACGGCGCGGGACAGAGCGCGCCCATGGACGCCATCGGCCGCGCGCTCGGCCGGGTCGAGGTGCCCTGGCCGGTCAATCTGGTCCTGCTCGACGTGGCGGAGGACCTCGTCGGCGACTGGATGCGGGAGAAAGTGCGCCCGTTCTACCGGCGCGAGGGCCACTGACGGCAGCGGAGGGCGGCCGGGTGACAGCGCCGCCGGACCGTGGCGTCAAGTCGGTGTCAGAAGTGGCGCATAAGCTGGTTTGATGGCGTGGTCGCTCCCGTGTGCCCGGGAGCGGTGGCGCGAACGCGACGGATCGACGAGGGGCGGAACCCAGAGTGAGTGCGTCAGGCACCGCGGCGGCCAGTGGGGCCTTCCCCGATCGAGCGGTGCCGGGTTCCCCGGGGACGGTCGAGCACCTGCTGCGCCAGGTGACCCCCGGGCGTTACGACGCCTACGAGGCGCTGCTCGCCGCGGTCGCCGAGGGCCGGATCTGGATGCTGCTCTGGCACGGCACGGCCGGCTCACCGGACGCCCAGTACGGGAACATGGAGATCGACGGCCTGGGTTACGCCCCCTGCGTCACCTCCGCCCAGGAGCTGTCCGCCAGTGGCTGGAACCGGGCCCACGAGCTGGTCACCGGACGCGACATCGCCCGCTCCCTGTTCCCCGACCGCTGGGGCATCTGGCTCAACCCGCACGCCCCCGGCGGCGGCGTCGGCATCCCCTGGCTCGACCTGCGGCGCATCGCCACCGGCCTGGACCGGCTGCCCGCCGGACCGCTCCGGCTGAGCGAACCCGCCATCGAACTCCCGCAGTTCTACGCCCTGCTCAGCCAGAACGCCCACCGCACCCCCGCGATCCGCTCCCTGCGCCGCGCCTGGGTGCACCCCGCGGTCGGCGTCCCGTATCTCGCGATCGGCCTCGACCTCTACGACACCGGCCGCGCCTCCGTCGAATCGGTGCGCGAGATGATGCGGCAGTCGGTCGGCGCGGTCCCCGAGGGGCTCCCCGTCTCCACCGTCGCCCTGTCCGACGAGTACGACCCGGTCGGCATGTGGCTGCGCGCGAACGCCCGTCCGTTCTACGACCGCGAGGCGCACGCCCCCGCCGGCCCGCCGCCCATCGCCGCCCCCGGATACGGATACCCGCCCCAGCCCCGCTGAGCCCCGAAGAGACGGCCGGCCGGGCACCGCGGTCGGCCCCGTTCAGGGCTCCTCGGTGGCGTTCGGGCGGGCGACCTCCGCGCGCCCGGGGCGGAGCCCCGGTCGCTCCCGCCGGCCCTCGCCTCGCACGTGACCTCCGCGCGCCCGGGGCCAAGCCGACGCGGGCCGGTTCACCCCGACGACCGGCGCGGTGCCGTCGGCGCGCCTCGCCGCCTCCGGTCACCCTCCGTCGAACACCCCTTCATGTCCGGCTTGTTAACTTCCCGCGCGAGGATGTCCCGGAACTGGACGGTTTGTTAACTGTCCGGGTCTCGACTAGGTCTCACCGCTATCCGGACTGTTCTCTTGCGGTGGGCACCGTCTGTAGTGTGCGGCCATCAAACCTCACCACATGGCGAACCAGGGGTGGACCCATGCGAATATTCAAGTCCCGGGCTGTCCGGGCGATCACGACAGCGGTCGCTGTCGGTCTGATCGCCACGGGCTGTTCCAGCGAGCGGGACGAAGGCGGCTCCAAGGGGGGCGACAAGGACACCTTCGTCTTCGCCGGAGCCGGTGACCCCGGTTCCCTCGACCCGGCCCTCGCGAGCGACGGTGAGACGTTCCGCGTCACCAGTCAGGCCTTCGAGGCGCTCCTGGAGCACGAGTCCGGTGGGAGCAAGCTCGTCGGCGGCCTCGCCGAGAAGTGGTCGAGCGACCCGGCCGGCAAGGTCTGGACGTTCAACCTGCGCCAGGGCGTGAAGTTCCACGACGGCGAGGCGTTCAACGCCGCCGCGGTCTGCGCGAACTACGACCACTGGTTCAACTGGAAGGGCACGTACCAGTCCAGCGCGGTCTCCTACTACTGGCAGACCGTCATGGGCGGGTTCGCGAAGAACGAGGACGCCGAGGCGCCCAAGCCCAACTACAAGTCCTGCACCGCCAAGGACGACAACACGGCCGTCATCGAGGTGAACGAGCCCTCGGCGAACCTGCCGGGCGGGTTCTCCCTCCAGGCGCTGGCGATCCACTCGCCGAAGGCCATCAAGGAGTACGAGAAGCAGGACGCGACCGCCAAGGGCGACGCGATCACGTACCCCAAGTACAGCCAGGAGGCCGGCACGGTCGCCGGCACCGGCCCGTACAAGATCACGAAGTGGAACAAGGGGAACAAGGAAGTCTCCCTCACGCGCTTCGACGGCTACTGGGGCGACAAGGCCAAGGTGAAGAACCTGGTCTTCCGCACCATCTCCACCGAGGAGACCCGCCGCCAGGCGCTCCAGGCGGGTGACATCGACGGCTACGACCTGGTCGCGCCGGCCGATGTGACGACGCTGGAGAAGGAGGGTTACGAGGTCCCGACCCGTGACGTCTTCAACATCTTCTACCTCGGCATGAGCCAGTCGGCGAACCCGGCGCTGAAGAAGCCCGAGGTCCGTCAGGCGATCACGCACGCCATCGACCGCGAGAACCTCGTCAACACCCAGCTGCCCGAGGGCGGCAAGGTCGCGACCCAGTTCATGCCCGACACGGTCGCCGGCTACTCGGACAAGGTGAAGACGTACCCGTTCGACACCGCCAAGGCGAAGGACCTCCTCAAGCAGGCCGGTGAGGAGAAGCTCACCATCGACTTCTGCTACCCGACCGAGGTCACCCGCCCGTACATGCCTGCCCCGCAGGACATGTTCGAGCTGATGAAGGCCGACCTGGAGAAGGCCGGCATCACCATCAAGCCGAAGGCCATGAAGTGGGCCCCGGACTACCTGGACGCCACCGAGGCGGGCTCCTGCGCCCTGCACATGCTCGGCTGGACCGGTGACTTCAACGACGGCTACAACTTCATCGGCACCTGGTTCGCCGGACCGGACAAGCAGTGGGGCTTCAAGGACCAGAAGGTCTTCGACGCCGTGAACGCCGCCTCCAAGGTCACCGACCCGGCCGCCCGCACCGCCGCGTACCAGAAGGCCAACGAGGCGATCGCGGAGTACGTCCCGGGCGTGCCGATCTCGTCCTCGCCGCCGGCCATCGCGTTCGCCAAGAACGTCAACCCGCCGAAGGTCTCCCCGCTGACGCTGGAGAACTTCGCCGAGGTCTCCTTCAAGTAATCGCACACCAGCGGGTCCGCCCGGCCACAGCAACCAGGTGGCCGGGCGGACCCGCATCGACGCACGTGAGAAAGGGGCATGCGGGGTGCTGCGACTCGTCGTAAGAAGACTTCTCCAGCTCATTCCCACCCTGCTCGGCCTGTCGGTCCTGCTGTTCCTCTGGCTGAACCGACTGCCCGGCGGACCCGCCTCAGCGATCCTGGGCGAGCGGGCCACCGAAGCCGAAGTAGCGAGGATCAACAGGGCACTCGGGCTCGACGAGCCGGTCCACGTCCAGTACTGGCGGTTCCTCAAGCGCATCTTCGAGCTCGACCTCGGAACCTCCACCCAGACCGGCCAGCCGGTGTGGGACGAATTCACCCTGCGCTTCCCGGCCACCGTGGAACTCAGCGTCGCCGCGATCCTGATCGCCGTGGTCGTGGGCATCCCGATGGGTTACCTGGCGGCCAAGCACCGCGGCGGCTGGCTGGACGTCGCCTCCGTCTCCGGATCGCTGCTCGGCATCTGCATCCCGGTCTTCTTCCTGGCCATGCTGCTGCGCGGGATCTTCTCCGTGGAGCTGGGCTGGTTCCCGAGCCAGGGCCGGCTCACCACCGGGCTCAACGCCACCGACGTCACCGGATTCGCCGTCCTGGACGGCTTGTTGACGGGGGAGTTCGACGCGAGCTGGGACGCGATCATGCACTTGATCCTGCCCGCCGTCGCCCTGGCCTCGATCCCGCTCGCCGTCATCGTCCGGATGACCCGCGCCAGCGTCCTGGAGGTGCTCGGCGAGGACTACATCCGTACCGCCGAGTCCAAGGGCCTGGACAAGCGGACCGTGCGCGGCCGCCACGTGCTGCGCAACGCCCTGCTGCCCGTGATCACCGCGGTCGGCCTGCTGACCGGCAGCCTGCTCTCCGGTGCGGTGCTCACCGAGTCCGTCTTCGACTTCGGCGGCATCGGCTCCTTCATCCGTACCGCGATCGACGGCCGCGACTACCCGGTCCTCGTCGGGTTCATTCTCTTCATCGCGATGGTGTACGTGCTGATCAACCTGCTGGTCGACCTCGCGTACAGCATCATCGACCCGAGAGTGCGGGTGCACTGACGTGACGATCCTGACCAACAAAGCAGACAAGATCGACCGTCTCGCCGAGCTGACGCAGAGCTCCGAGACCGTCACCGGCACCAGCCTGTGGCGCGAGGCGTTCCGCCGGATGCGGTCCAGCAAGATGGCGATCATCGGCGCGGGCATCATCACCACGTTCGTCCTCGTCGCGATCCTCGGCCCGATGCTGGCCCCGCACGGGCCCACCGCGCAGATCTGGCGCAGCGAGGTCTTCCCCAACCAGGGCAAGTTCATCGGCATGCGCGGCGAGAACTGGTTCGGCCTGGACCACCTGGGCCGCGACATGTTCTCCCGCTGGCTCGTCGGGGCCCGGCAGACACTGCTCGTCGGCGTCGTCTCCATGCTCATCGGACTGATCGTCGGCGCGCTCGTCGGTGTGCTCTCCGGAGCCGCCGCCACCCTCGGCGGCAAGGTCGGCCAGCGCGTCGACACCGTGATCATGCGCTTCACCGACATCATGCTGTCGCTGCCCTCGCTGCTGCTCGCGGTCTCCATCGCCGCGGTCCTCGGCCAGTCGCTGACCACCGTGATGATCGCCGTGGGTGTCGTCCAGATCCCCATCTTCGCCCGCCTGCTGCGCGGTTCGATGCTGGTCCAGGGCGGTGCGGACTACGTGCTCGCCGCGAAGGCGGTCGGCATCCGGCGCAAGCGGATCGTGCTCACGCAGATCCTGCCCAACTCGCTGAGTCCGGTGATCGTCCAGGCCACACTGAGCCTGGCCACCGCGATCATCGAGGCCGCGGCCCTGTCCTACCTGGGCCTCGGCAACCCCGACCCGGCCGTACCCGAGTGGGGCGTGATGCTCTCCCAGGCGCAGCGCTTCTTCGACAACGATCCGATGATGGCCGCCTATCCAGCCGTCGGGATCATCATCACCGCCCTCGGCTTCACCCTGCTCGGCGAGGCCATGCGCGAAGCCCTCGACCCGAAGTTGCGAGGCTGAAGTCCCATGTCACTGCTCTCCGTTGAGGAACTCAGCGTCACCTTCACCGCCCGCGGCCGCAAGGACGCCACGGCCGTGGACGGTGTCTCCTTCGAGGTCGACCAGGGCCAGGTCGTGGGCCTGGTCGGCGAGTCCGGCTGCGGCAAGTCCGTCACCTCGCTCGCCCTGATGGGCCTGCTGCCCAACAAGGGTGTGCGCGTCGGCGGCCGTGCCGAGTTCGACGGCCAGAACCTCCTGACCATGAACGAGCGGAAGCTGCGCGATCTGCGCGGCAGCCAGCTCGCGATGATCTTCCAGGACCCGCTCTCCTCGCTGAACCCGGTCGTCCCCATCGGGATCCAGGTCACCGAGATCCTCCAGCGCCACCGCGGGCTGAAGGGCGAGAAGGCCCGCAAGGAAGCCGCGTCGCTGCTGGACCGGGTCGGCATCCCCGACCCGGACCGGCGGCTCAAGGAGTACCCGCACCAGCTCTCCGGCGGTATGCGCCAGCGGGCGCTGATCGCCATGGCGGTCGCCTGCGCGCCCCGGCTGCTGATCGCCGACGAGCCGACGACGGCACTCGATGTGACCATCCAGGCGCAGATCCTGGAGCTCCTGAAGGAACTGGTCGACCAGGAGGGCACCGCCCTGCTGATGATCACGCACGACCTCGGCGTCGTCGCCGGCCTCTGCGACGAGGTCAACGTCCTGTACGCCGGACGGGCGGTGGAATCGGCGGGCCGCCGCGAGCTGTTCGCCCATCCCACCCACCCGTACGCGCACGGGCTGCTCGGCTCCATCCCGCGCCTCGACGCGCCGCGCGGCGAGCCGCTGCACCCGATCCGCGGGTCCATCAACGACAAGATCGCCTGGGCCGACGGCTGCGCGTTCGCACCCCGGTGCGACCACTACACGATGGAGTGCCTCACCGGCACTCCCGAACTGACCGAACCACGCACGGCCGGACACCAGGTGCGCTGCGTCAACCCGGTCCTGCCCAAGGCGGAGGTCCCGGCATGAGCCTTCTCGAACTGGACGGCGTCAAAGTCCACTTCCCGGTCAAGAAGGGCCTCCTCTTCGACCGTACGGTGGGCCACGTCTACGCGGTCGACGGCGTCTCGCTGAGCGTCGAGGCCGGTCAGACGTACGGGCTGGTCGGCGAGTCGGGCTGCGGCAAGACGACGCTCGGCCGCGCGGTCCTGCGGCTGAACGACATCACCGACGGCGCGGTCGTCTTCGACGGCACCGACCTGGCGAAGCTGCCCTCCGAGGAGATGCGGACCTACCGCCGCCGGCTCCAGATGGTCTTCCAGGACCCGCTGGGCAGCCTCAACCCCCGGCAGAACATCGAGTCCATCCTCGCCGAGGGCATGGCCGCCCACGGGATCGGGAAGGACGCGGCGGAGCGCCAGGAGAAGATCGAGTCCATCCTCGCCAGGGTCGGCCTGCCGGCCAACGCGATGTCCCGCTACCCGCACGAGTTCTCCGGCGGCCAGCGCCAGCGCATCGGTATCGCCCGCGCGCTGGTGCTGGAGCCGGACGTGATCATCTGCGACGAGCCGGTGTCCGCGCTGGACGTCTCGGTCCAGGCACAGGTGATCAACCTGCTGGAGGAGCTCCAGGAGTCCCTCGGCCTGACCTACCTGGTCATCGCGCACGACCTCGCCGTGGTCCGGCACATCTCGGACGTCATCGGGGTGATGTACCTCGGCGGGCTCGTCGAGGAGGCCCCGAGCGACGCGCTGTACGCGGGGCCCCGGCACCCGTACACCAAGGCGCTGATGTCGGCGGTCCCGGTGCCCGACCCCGAGGTCGAGGACCGTCGCGAGCGCATCCTGCTCCACGGCGACCTGCCCTCCCCGGCGAACCCGCCGACCGGCTGCCGGTTCCACACCCGCTGCCCGTGGGTGCAGGAGACCAAGTGCGCCACGGAGCGCCCGCCGCTGCTGGACACCGGCGACGGGCACAAGGTGGCCTGTCACTTCACCGCCGAGATCGAGGCCGGGACGGTGAAGCAGACCCTGGCCACGGGGATCGGCGCGGTGACCGGCACGGAGACGGTGGCGGCCGAAGCGGTGAACACGGCGGAGGCCGAGGACGCCGCGAAGAAGCCCGCGACCGTACCGGCCCAGGCCGACGCGGACGCCACGGAGAAGGCGGAGGACGCCACGGAGAAGGCGGGGGGCAGCCCCAAGGCCTAGGGAGCGTCCGACACCGGCACAATTGCCCGGTGCTCACCGAACTGTTCACGCCCTCCGTCCAGCATGCGCTCGACCTCGTCGGGATCTTCGTCTTCGCGATCTCGGGTGCCCTGCTCGCCGTCCGCAAGAACTTCGATGTCTTCGGCATCGCGGTCCTCGCGGAGGTGACAGCGCTGGGCGGAGGGCTGTTCCGTGACGTGATGATCGGCGCGATCCCGCCCGCCGCCTTCACCGACCTCGGCTACTTCACCACCCCGCTGTTCGCCGCCGGCCTGGTCTTCTTCCTCCACCCGCACGTGGAGCGCATCCAGGCCGGCGTCAACGTCTTCGACGCGGCGGGGCTCGGCCTGTTCTGCGTGACCGGCACCGTCAAGGCGTACGAGTACGGCCTCGGGCTCACCGCCTCGGCGGCGCTGGGCCTGGCCACCGCGGTCGGTGGCGGTGTGCTGCGCGACGTGCTGGCCAACGAGGTGCCCTCCCTGCTGCGCTGGGACCGCGACCTGTACGCGGTGCCCGCGATCGTCGGCGCGACCATGGTCGTCCTGTGCATCCGCTTCGACACCCTCAACGCCCTGACCAGTGGGATGGCGGTGATCGTCGCGTTCGCCCTGCGACTGCTGGCGCTGCGCTTCCACTGGCGTGCGCCCCGCGCGTACAACCGCTCCTCCGCACGCGCCGAGAAGGGCTCGGCGGCCACGTAGCGCGAGCCGATCCGGCTCTCAAAAAGCTACCGCTCAGTAGGGATGTCGATGTACCGTGCATGCCATGGCACAGGCAGCGACTGAGGCGGCGCAGACCGCACGGGCAACCATCGGCGACAGCGAGTTCGACCGGGACACCGCGGTCACCCCGCGCGAGGAGGGCGTCTACGACGCCGAGCTCTCCGCGGGCTGGACCATCCTCCGGGCCGTCAACGGCGGCTACCTGCTGGCCCTGCTCGGCCGGGCCCTGGGCGACGCCCTGCCGCACTCCGACCCGTTCTCCGTCACGGCGCACTACCTCACCGCCTCCGTGCCCGGACCCGCCGTCGTACGCACCCAGACCGTCCGTACCGGCCGCACCCTCTCCACGGGCCAGGCCTCCCTCTTCCAGTACACCGAGGACGGCGGCGAGATCGAGCGCATCCGGGTCCTGGCCACCTACGGCGACCTGGACGCGCTCCCCGACGACGTCCGCACGACGGCCCGTCCGCCCGCCATGCCCGACCGGGACCACTGCCTCGGCCCGAGCGACGGCGCGCCGAAGATCCCCGGCAGCTCCGCCATCACCGACCGCCTGGACATCAAGCTGGACCCGGCGACCGTCGGCTGGGCCGTCGGGGCTCCGTCCGGCAAGGGCGAGATGCGCGGCTGGTTCGGCCTGGCCGACGGCCGCGACCCGGACCCGTTGTCGCTGCTGCTCACCGTGGACGCCCTGCCGCCGACCTCGTTCGAGCTGGGCCTGCCCGGCTGGACCCCCACCGTCGAGCTGACCACCCACATCCGCTGCCGCCCCGCCCCGGGCCCGCTGCGTGTCGCCATCACCACCCGCAACCTCGCGGGCGGCTTCCTGGAGGAGGACGCGGAGGTCTGGGACAGCGCCGACCGCCTCGTCGCCCAGTCCCGCCAGCTGGCCAAGGCCCCGCGCACGGTCTGAGGCGCGCTTCATTCCCGGACCGCGGACTCCGGACCGACGCCGTGTGCCCCGGCGTTCGCGGCGACCACCTCGCACAGCCGGCGGCGGCGTGGCCGGCGTTCAGGGCGCCTTGACGGACGCCGCCACGAACGCCTCGGCCGGCCCTTCGGCCACGGCCTGCTCGCCGACCGGTCGCCGGGCACCGGATCCACGTGCACGGCGCCGGCCCGGCGCGCGCCCCGTCACTCCTCGTCCAGCCAGTGCTCGCGGCCGACCGAGACCAGCCGCAGCCGACGCCGGGCCACCCGGACGACCTCCCGCTCACCCGCAGGGCCGGCCTCCAGCAGGGCCGACGCGGTGATCACCATGTGGTCCACATAGAGGCCGCCCAGCATCAGCAGGTCCTCCGTGCTCCACCCGGCCGACCCCGGCTCCTCACGCAGTGCGAGCGCCACCTCCTCCGCGAACCGCAGCAGTTGGGCGGCGATGGCCACCCGCACCGGGCCCACACCGCCGTGCTGCTCGCGGGCGATGAACCGGAAGTGGGCCGGCTGCGCGCCGACATGACGTGCTATCACCTCCACGCTGCGGTCCAGCCGTTCCTCGCTGTCGCCCGTCTCCGCGAGCACCGCGCCGATCAGTCCATGCAGGCTGCCCAGGGTCTCCTCGACCAGGGCGACGCCGAGCGCGGCGATGTCCTCGAAGTGCCGGTAGAAGGCGGTCGGGGTGACCCCGGCGGCCCGGGTGACCTCGCGGAGGCCCAGGCTGCTCAGGCTCTGGTGTTCCAGCAGGGCGAGCGCCGCGTCCAGGAGGGCCTGGCGCGTCCTGAGTTTCCGGGTCTGGCGGACTCCGGCGGGCATGTGACTCATGCCATTCAGTAAACAACCGTTCTCCGAGTCGAGGAAGGGGCTCGGGGTTTAGACTTTTGAGTCAGTGAACACTCGTACTCCGAATGGTTTCCCCACGGCTGTTCGAACGGTACTCGTCGCCGCACAGAGAGGTCCCGCCGTGCTCGCCCTCGTCGCCGCGCTGCTCCTGCTGGGCATCGTCCTCGGAGCGGTCGCCCACCTCCCGCTCCCGCTGTCCCTGGCGGCCGCGGCCCTGATCGGCTGCTGGCTGCTGATCTTCGCCGTACGCGAGCGCGCGTCGCGCCGCACCCGTTGACCACCACCGCCGCGCCCGTACCGAAGGCCCGCGCCCGTACCGAAAGCCCCGCGCCCGCGCCCGTCGAGCCTGCCGTTCCCGGATCGATCCGAAGGAGCTCGCACTATGACCCTCACCGACTTCGCCCGCCGCGTGACCGACTCCGGCACCGAAGCCGTTACGGGAGCCGAGGCTGCCGGTCCCGACACCGGCGCCGCACCGGAAGCGACCGGGCGGGCCCCCGCCCCTGACGCGGGCACGGATACCGCGGCCTCCCGGGCCGTGGGCCGGGAGGCGGACGGTCTGGCCGTCGCCTCGTTCGTCCTCGGCCTCGTCGGGCTGCTGGTCTTCAACATCCTGCTCGGGCCCACCGCGATCGTGATGGCCCTGCTGGCCCTCGCCCGCCGCACCCGCCGCCGGGGACGCGCCCGGCTGGGCCTCGCCCTGGGCATCGCCGACCTCGTCGTGCTCGCCGTCCTCGTCACCGGCAACGGCGCGGTCGCCTGGGACTTCGGCGGCTGACACGCCCCCCGCGCGACTCCATGAGGCGTGCCCGCCCCCGCGCCCCCACGAGACACGCCCCCCCCACGCGACCCCATGAGTCGCTCCCGACGCCACCCCATGAGTGGCCCCGACGCGACCCCACGAGACGCCCTCCCCGTTCCGGACCGGGCCCCTCCGCGGGCGTGCGCGGGGACCGGGCCGTGACGCGCCCGGCATGCGCCCCACCCCGGGCTCGTAGAATCGGCCCCACCATGGCTTACCTCGACCACGCCGCGACCACCCCGATGCTTCCCGAAGCGATCGAGGCGATGACCGCCCAGCTCTCCGCCACCGGCAACGCGTCCTCACTGCACACCGCCGGACGCCGGGCCCGCCGTACCGTCGAGGAGTCCAGAGAAGCTCTCGCCGACGCCCTCGGCGCACGCCCCAGCGAGGTGGTCCTCACCTCCGGAGGCACGGAGGCCGACAACCTCGCGGTGAAGGGCCTCTACTGGTCCCGGCGTGACGCCGACCCCCGCCGCACCCGGGTCCTGGCCGGCCCCGTCGAACACCACGCCGTCCTGGACGCCGTCGACTGGCTGGCGGAGCACGAGGGCGCGACCGTCGACTATCTCCCGGTCGACCGCCACGGCCGGGTCCACCCCGAAGACCTCCGCGAGGCGATCCTCCGCGACCCCGACGACATCGCGATGATCACCGTGATGTGGGCCAACAACGAGATCGGCACCATCATGCCGGTCCGGGAACTGGCCGCGGTGGCGGCCGAGTTCTCCATCCCCATGCACGCCGACGCGGTCCAGGCCTTCGGCCAGCTGGAAGTCGACTTCGCCCGCTCCGGACTGGCCGCCATGACGGTCAGCGGGCACAAGATCGGCGGCCCGTTCGGCATCGGCGCGCTGCTGCTGGGGCGCGACCACACCCCCGTACCCGTCCTGCACGGCGGCGGCCAGGAGCGCCACGTGCGCTCCGGCACCCTGGACGTGCCCGCCGTCGCCTCCTTCGCGGTCGCCGGACGGCTGGCGGCCGAGCGGCGCGAGGAGTTCGCCCGGCGCGTGGGCGCCCTGCGCGACGAGCTGGTGACCGCCGTACGCCTGGCCGTGCCGGACGCCGTGCTCGGCGGCGACCCGGACCCGGCCGGACGCCTGCCCGCCAACGCCCACTTCAGCTTCCCCGGCTGCGAGGGCGACTCCCTGCTCCTGCTGCTGGACGCGCAGGGCATCGAATGCTCCACCGGCTCCGCCTGCACCGCCGGGATCGCCCAGCCCAGCCACGTACTCCTGGCCACCGGGACCGATCCGGACCTGGCCCGGGGCACCCTGCGCTTCTCGCTCGGCCACACCTCGACCGAGGACGACGTGAAGGCGCTGGCCGAGGCGATCGGCCCGGCGGTGGAGCGGGCGAGGACGGCCGGGCTCAGCTGACGGCGGCGCTCGGAGCGGGGCCCAGCCGTCACAGGCGCCGCTACGCCGTCGCCGACGGCGTGGGGGAGGGGCTGGGCGGCGCCGTCGCGGCCCGGCGCACCAGCTCCAGGTACCGGTCCCAGTCCCAGTGCGGGCCCGGGTCCGTGTGGTCGGTGCCCGGCACCTCCACGTGCCCGATGATGTGCTCCCGGTCGACGGGTATGCCGTGCCGCGCGCAGATCGACGCCGTGAGCCGCGCCGAGGACGCGTACATCGCCTTCGTGAGGTCCTTCGGCCGGTCCACGAACCCCTCGTGCTCGATGCCGATGCCCCGCTCGTTGTACGCGCGGTTGCCCGCCTGGTACGCCACGTCCAGCTCGCGGATCATCTGCACCACCCGCCCGTCCTGCCCCACGATGTAGTGCGTCGCGGCCTGGTGGGCGGGGTCCTGGAACACCCTCACCGCGCTGGCGAAACTGCCCTGGGTGACATGGATGATCACCCGGTCGATGGGGAAGTCGTCGGGGCGGTCCGCACGCCGCCAGTTCGCCTCCGACGCGGCCACCCAGGTCGCCCCCGCGTAGTCCAGCTCGCCCGGCTTCCTCGGCTTCTCGACCCCGGGCACCTGCCACCACAGGCGCTTCACCCGGTCGCGCACGAGCACGGCGGCGGTGCCGGCGGCCACCACCGCACCGCCGCCGATCAGCAGCGCGCGCCGGCCGACGCCGTCCGCCGGCTTCTTCCGCGAGGACGAGCCCGAGGACGAGCCCGAAGACTTTCGTGAAGGCTCGCGCGCACCCCGGGTGCTTCCGTTGTTCCCCATGTGACCGTCAACGCATATCCGCGAGCGTTCGGTTCCCGGCGACCCGTACCCTGGAGGGGCTATGACTCAGACTTCCCAGCGCCCCCTGCGTGTCCTCGCCGCGATGTCGGGCGGCGTGGACTCCGCCGTCGCCGCGGCCCGTGCCGTCGAGGCGGGCCACGACGTGACCGGTGTCCACCTCGCCCTCTCCGCGAATCCCCAGTCCTTCCGGACCGGGGCGCGCGGGTGTTGCACCATCGAGGACTCCCGGGACGCCCGCCGTGCGGCCGACGTCATCGGTATCCCCTTCTACGTCTGGGACCTGGCGGAACGCTTCCGCGAGGACGTCGTCGAGGACTTCGTCGCGGAGTACGAGGCCGGGCGCACGCCCAACCCCTGCCTGCGCTGCAACGAGAAGATCAAGTTCGCCGCGCTGCTCGACAAGGCCCTCGCCCTCGGCTTCGATGCCGTGTGCACCGGCCACTACGCGACCGTCGTGCTCACCGAGGACGGCAGCCGTGAGCTGCACCGCGCCTCCGACATGGCCAAGGACCAGAGCTATGTGCTCGGCGTCCTGGACGAGAAGCAGCTCGCCCACGCCATGTTCCCGCTCGGCGACACCCTCACCACCAAGGACGAGATCCGCGCCGAGGCCGAGCGCCGGGGCCTGGCCGTCGCCAAGAAGCCCGACAGCCACGACATCTGCTTCATCGCCGACGGCGACACCCAGGGGTTCCTGGCGAACCGCCTCGGCGGCCCGGCCGAGGGCGACATCCTCGACGAGTCCGGTACGAAGCTGGGCACCCACGAGGGAGCTTTCGGCTTCACCATCGGCCAGCGCAAGGGCCTGAAGATCGGCCACCCGGCCCCCGACGGCAAGCCGCGCTACGTGCTCGACATTTCCCCGGTGAACAACACCGTCACCGTCGGCCCCGTCGAGGCCCTCGACGTGACCGCGCTGACCGCCATCAAGCCCCGCTGGTGCGGAACACCCCCGTCCGGCCCGGGCACGTACACCGCCCAGCTCCGCGCCCACGGCGGCGAGACTGAAGTCACCGCCGAGCTGGTCGACGGCTCCGAGCTGCACGTCACCTTCACCGAGCCGGTCCGGGGCGTGGCCCCCGGCCAGGCGGTCGTCCTGTACGACGGCACCCGCGTGGTCGGCTCGGCCACCATCGCCACGACGGCCCGCCGCGAGCGGGTGGCGACGGGCGGCTGAGGCTCACGACGCCTGCCGGTACGCGTACACGTCCCTGGCGAAGAACTCCGCCAGCACCGGCGCGATCACCTGGGGCGCCACCTCGCGCATCTGGCCCGTCAGCGTGCGGTGCCGGCCGCGCGGCAGGGCATCGGCCAGGGTCCGGGTCGCCGCGCGCGCCGGGGCGCTGCTGAAGCCGCCGCAGATCACCAGCGTCCGGGCGGCGACGGCGGCGAACCGCTCGACCGGGACCGCCCCGTCGCCCAGCAGGGCGTCGTCGTACGCCAGCGTGTGCGCCATCGCCTCCAGCTCCGCCCACAGCGGGGTGCGCCGCATCCGGGCGGCCGTCTCCTCCGCGACGCCCGTCATCGACAGGAACAGCTCCACCGCCCCGCCCCGGTCCCCGGCCGCCAGCAGCCGGTTCAGCCGGGCTGTGCAGCGGGCCTTGAACAGCAGCCCCGACGCGCCCGGTGTGTAGGGCGGCTCGTACACGGCGAGCAGCTCCACCGACAGCCCGGCGGCCACCGCCTCCAGGGCCAGCGCCCCGCCGGACGACATCCCGAAGACCGACGCGCCGGGTCCGGCCGCCCCGACGACGGCGGTCAGATCCTCGACCTCCCGTGCCACGGAACAGCGCCCGGTCTCACCGCTGGCGCCCCGGCCCCGGCGGTCGTAGGTGAGCACCGTGAAACGCGGCGCGAGCAGGGCGGCCAGCGGCGCGTCGGCCGCCGAGGTGCTCAGCGCCCCGCCGACGAGCACCAGAGGCGGGCCGTCGCCCTGGCGTCGGTAGGCGATCGGCGTGCCGTCGGCGGAGAGAATCCTGTCCATGGAAGAGGAGACCGGGGCGGTCCGGAAAACTCATCGTTCCGGCGGAAGGAAATTTCGGGGAAGGTGAACCGGCGGTCAGCCGACCGGTGTTCCCGGTGCCGTTTCCGGGGAGGTTTCCGGTTCGGCCGGGTCGGCCGGCACCGTCTCCGTGGCGTAGAAGCAGAAGTGGTCCTTGATGGCGCCGACTTCGGGATTCGGGATTCGGGTCCGGGTAGGCCCAGACGAGATCGGCGGCCCCGGGCAGTGACCAGTAGGAGGCGTCCCCCTTGAACGGGCAGTGGGTGCCGGTGTCCGACGGGTCGAGCAGATCGGTGCGGACGTCCTCGGGCGGCAGGTATTGACATGCTCCTCGGGCTGAAACCCGAGGATTCTGGCCGTCCCTACCTGTGGCTGTGCCGCTACGCGGTACGGCTGTGGGTGGGGGTTCCGTGGCTTCCTGCTTCTTCGTGCTGTGCCCGAACGGGTTCGGGTCTTACCGGCGCTCCGCAGGCTGGTACCGCCAGTCCGGCGGCCGTTTTCACGTTGACTGAGGCGTTGTGGTCGCGGTCGTGGACTGCCCCGCAGGCGGGGCAGGTCCATTCCCGTACGTGGAGGGGTTTGGGTCCGTCGCGGTGGCCGCAGGCGGAGCAGATCTGGCTGGTCGGCTCGAACCTGCCGATCTTCACGAACACCCGCCCGTACCGTTGCGCCTTGTATTCGAGCATGCTCACGAACTGTGACCAGCCCGCGTCGTGGACACTCTTGGCCAGTCGGGTGCGTGCGAATCCCGATACCGCCAGGTCTTCCACCGCGATCGCTTGGTTCTCGCGAATCAGCTTCGTGGAGAGCTGGTGGTGGAACTCTTTGCGCGCGTCGGCGACCTTGGCGTGGGCGCGGGCGGCTTTCAGGCGGGCCTTCTCCCGGTTCTTCGAGCCTTTGTGTTTGCGGGACAGGTTGCGTTGGGCCTTCTTGAGCTTCTTCTCCGCGCGGCGCAGGAACCGGGGTGAGTCGATCTTCGTGCCGTCCGAGAGGACCGCGAAGTGGGTGAGTCCGAGGTCGATGCCGATCGCGCTGTCCGGGTCGGGGGTCTCCCAGCGGGCCTGGTCGGTGCCGGGGTCGGTGTCGATGACGAACGAGGCGAAGTACCGCCCCGCCGAGTCCAGGATCACCGTCACACTGGACGGCACGGCCGGCAGGGCCCGCGACCACTTGACCCTCACGTCGCCGATCTTCGGCAGGGACAGCCGCCCGCCCCCGGTGATCTTCCAGCGGGCGTTCGCGGTGAACCGGATCGACTGCCGGGCATCCTTACGCGACTTGAAACGCGGCGCACCCACCCGCTTCCCCCTGCGCTCTCCCTTCAACGAGGCGAAGAAGTTCTTGTACGCGGCCTCCACATCCCGCAAAGACTGTTGCAGCACCACCGAGGAGACCTCGCCCAGCCAGCAGCGCTCTACCGTGTGCCGGGCCTGGGTGATCAGCCGTTTCGACAGCTCGGCCGCGTTCGGGAACGGCAGGTCGGCGGTGCGGGCGTCCTCACGGGCGCGTACCGCGTCGTTGAACACCACCCGGGCGCACCCGAACGCCCTGGCCAACGCAGTGCGTTGACCGGGCTCCGGATACAGGCGGAAGGCGTACCGAAGCTGCATTCGGTGATCGTACGAACACACACCACCCCCTGTCGCCGGGAACACCCGTTCCCCGCCTCACCCTCGTGGCCGCACCGTCCGGCTCCGCCGGAACGACACCGCGACCACGAGATTCGCCTCACCACCGGGCCGAAGCCCGATGCACTGCGACTGAAACTCGGTAGCGGACCGGGCAGCCGGTCTCGCGGAGCACGAGCGGGCGGCGGCTCTCGGCCAGAAGCTGTCCGTCGTGCATCACCCGGACGTGCTCGGTCCCCGGCTCGACGGTGATGCGGTGTCCTCGCGTGGCGGTCATGCCGGTTCCAGCGGTGTACGCGCCCGTAAGCTTCCCCGCTCCTTCGCTGTGGCCGGAATTCTCCCCGGAACGAGGGAGCGGGACGGGGGAGTGTCCGAGGCGGGTCGTACGGTTGGCCCATGAACATCTGCGTCTTCCTCTCCGCCGCCGACCTCGACGACCGCTACACCGTGCCCGCCCGCGAGTTCGCCGAGTTGCTCGGCAGGGGCGGACACACCCTCGTCTGGGGCGGATCGGAGAGCGGGCTGATGAAGGTCGTCGCGGACGGCGTGCAGGCGGCGGGCGGACGGCTCGTGGGCGTCTCGGTCGACTTCCTCGCGGCGAAGGCCCGGACGAACGCCGACGAGATGGTGATCGCCCGCGATCTCGCCGAGCGCAAGGCGCTCCTCCTGGCGAAGGCCGACGCCGTCGTGATCATGGTCGGTGGGACCGGGACGCTCGACGAGGCCACCGAGATCCTGGAGCTGAAGAAGCACGGCAAGCACACCAAGCCGGTCGTCCTGCTGAACACGGCGGGCTTCTACGACGGGCTGCGCCAGCAGTTCCAGCGCATGGAGGACGAGGGATTCCTGCCTCTTCCCCTGACCGACCTGGTCTTCTTCGCCAAGGACGGCGTCGGCGCGCTCGCCTACCTGGAGGAGTCCGCCGGTCACCAGTGAGGAGCAGCGGCGAGGGGTCCACCGGTCACCGGTAAGGAGCAGCGGTCCTAGGATCGCCCCATGTCTACCCACCTCATCACCGGCGCCGGCTCCGGCATCGGGGCCGCTGTCGCCCGCCGTCTCCTGGAGCGCGGCGACGACCTCGTCCTGCTCGCCCGCGACGCCGGCCGCGCCAAGGAGCTCGCCGACCGCTACCCGGGCGCGCGGACCCTCGTCGGCGACCTCGGCAACCCCGACCGGCTGTCCTGGGCGTTCGGCCAGCAGCCCATGCCCGAGCGGATCGACACCCTGCTGCACATCGCGGGCGTCGTCGAGCTCGGCGAAGTCGGCGAGCTCACCCCCAAGGCCTGGCACTTCCAGCTCAACGCCAACCTGGTCGCCCCCGCCGAGATCACCCGCCTCCTGCTCCCGCACCTCCGCGTCTCCCAGGGCCAGGTCCTGTTCGTGAACTCCGGAGCAGGGCTGGCCGCCCACGCCGGGTGGAGCGCCTACGCCGCGAGCAAGCACGGCCTCAAGGCGCTCGCCGACTCCCTGCGCCACGAGGAGCACGGCAACGGGGTGCGCGTCACCACCGTCTACCCGGGCCGCACCGCCAGCCCCATGCAGGCCAAGGTGCACCAGCAGGAGGGCAAGGAGTACGACGCTGCCCGCTGGATCGACCCCGAGTCGGTGGCCACCACGATCCTGATGGCGATCGACCTGCCGCGCGACGCCGAGATCAACGACCTCACCGTCCGCCCCGGCCGCTGACATCCCGGGGAGCAGGTTTCCCGCCCCGGACCGTAGGCTTCCCGCGTGAGCGAGAAGAGCAAGTTCAGCGGGTGTCCGGCGACCGGCATCGGGTCGATGCCCGGAGGAGACGCGAGGGAGGCGGCGAAGACCGTCACGGGGTCCTTCGCCGACGGCCAGGGCATGCCGTACCTGGCGGAACTGCCCGCGCGCGGACCGGGCGCCGACATGATCGGCCGGACCATCGGCATGCTCGCCGAGATGTACGGGCACGTCGAGCCGAGCGGCTGGCGGATCAGCGACCGGCCCGGCCGCGACACCCGCCGGGCCCGCTCCTGGCTGGGGGAGGACCTGGACGCCCTGGAGGAGTTCACCCAGGGGTACGAGGGCCTGCTCAAGGTCCAGGCCGTCGGCCCCTGGACGCTGGCCGGAGCGCTGGAACTGCGCGGCGGCGAAGCCATGCTCGCCGACCCCGGCGCCTGCCGCGACCTGGCCGGATCGCTGGCCGAGGGGCTCCGCGCCCACCTCGCGGAGGTCCGCCGCCGGATGCCCGGGGCCGAGGTGGTGCTCCAGCTGGACGAACCCTCCCTGACCACCGTCCTGCTGGGCCGGGTCCGCTCCGCCAGCGGTTACCGCACCTACCGGGCCGTGGACCGGCAGGTCGTCGAGAGCGCCCTGCGCGACGTGCTCGCCGCGGCGGGCGAGGACGGGACGACGCTCGTCCACTCCTGCGCCCCCGAGGTGCCGTTCGCGCTGCTGCGCCGGGCCGGGGCCGACGGGATCTCGTTCGATTTCTCCCTGCTCACCGAGCGTGAGGAGGAGGCGATCGGGGAAGCCGTCGAGGGCGGCACCCACCTCTTCCTCGGCGTGCTGCCCTCCACGGACGCGGCTTCGGAGGGATTGTCAGACCCGGGCGGTAGCGTCATGGGAGTCAGGACGCTGTGGCGCAGGCTGGGGCTGAATCCGGGGACTCTCGCCGAGTCCGTCGCGATCACCCCGTCGTGCGGTCTCGCGGGCGCGTCGCCCGCGTACGCCCGCACCGCGCTCGCCCACAGCGCCCGGGCGGCGAGGTCGCTCGCGGACAACCCTGAGTGACGGGGACGACGGGTATACAGGAGGACGGGACGATGGCGGGCGAACAGCGGGTGGAGCAGGACAGCTCGGTTCCGGCGGACGTGCGGGAGGAGCACGCGCTGCTGGCCGAGCAGATCGAGGAGCACCGCTTCCGCTACTACGTGAAGGACCAGCCGGTCGTCAGCGACGGCGAGTTCGACCGGCTGATGCGCGCGCTGGAGGCGCTGGAGGAGGAGCACCCGGCGCTGCGCACCCCGGACTCCCCGAGCCAGAAGGTCGCGGGCCCCTACCGCACGGAGTTCACCTCCGTGACCCACCGCGAACGCATGCTCTCCCTGGACAACGCCTTCGACGACGAGGAGCTGGCCGCCTGGGCGGACCGGGTGGCCAAGGACGTCGGCACCCCCGACCACCACTTCCTGTGCGAGCTGAAGGTCGACGGTCTCGCGGTCAACCTCACCTACGAGCACGGCCGCCTGACCCGGGCGGCGACCCGCGGCGACGGCCGCACCGGCGAGGACATCACCCCCAACGTCCGGACGATCGCGGAGATCCCGCACCGGCTGCGGGGCGAGAACATCCCCGCGCTCGTCGAGATCCGCGGCGAGGTCTTCTTCCCCATGGAGGACTTCGAGGAGCTGAACGCCCGGCTGGTCGCCGCCGACGACAAGCCCTTCGCCAACCCGCGCAACGCGGCGGCCGGATCACTGCGCCAGAAGGACCCCAAGGTCACCGCCGCCCGCCCGCTGCACATGGTGGTGCACGGCATCGGCGCCCACGAGGGACTGAGCATCGACCGCCTCTCCGCGGCCTACGAACTGCTCCACGGCTGGGGCCTGCCCACGGCCCGGCACAACAAGGTCGTCGACTCCCTCGCCGGCGTACGGGAGTTCATCGCGTACTACGGCGAGCACCGGCACTCCGTGGAGCACGAGATCGACGGCGTCGTCGTCAAGCTCGACGAGATCCCGCTCCAGGGACGCCTCGGCTCCACCTCGCGCGCCCCCCGCTGGGCCATCGCCTGGAAGTACGCCCCCGAAGAGGTCAACACCAAGCTGGTCAACATCCGCGTCGGCGTCGGCCGCACCGGCCGCGTCACCCCGTACGCCCAGGTCGAGCCGGTCGAAGTAGCCGGTTCCGAGGTCGAGTTCGCGACCCTGCACAACCAGAACGTGGTGAAGGCCAAGGGCGTCCTCATCGGCGACACCGTGGTCATCCGCAAGGCGGGCGAGGTCATCCCCGAGATCCTCGGCCCCGTCGTCGACCTGCGCGACGGCACCGAGAAGGCCTTCGAGATGCCGACGCACTGTCCCGAGTGCGGGACCGGGCTGCGCCCGATGAAGGAGGCCGACATCGACCTCCGCTGCCCCAACGCACGTACCTGCCCGGCCCAGTTGCGCGAACGGGTCTTCTACCTCGCCGGGCGCAAGAGCCTGGACATCGACCACTTCGGCTATGTGGCCGCCGCCGCCCTGACCCGGCCCCTGGAGCCCGCCGAGCCCGTCCTGCGCGACGAGAGCGATCTGTTCTCCCTCACCGTCGACCAACTGCTGCCGATCCGGGCGTACGTCCTGGACCAGGACAGCGGGCTGCCCAAGCGCGACCCGAAGACCGGCGAGGAGAAGATCGCGACGGTCTTCGCCAACCAGCAGGGCGAACCGAAGAAGAACGCGTTGGCCATGCTGGAAGGCATCGCCGCCGCCAAGGAAGCCCCGCTCGCCCGGATCCTCACCGGGCTCTCCATCCGGCACGTGGGGCCGGTCGCCGCCCAGGAGCTGGCCCGTCAGTTCCGTTCCATCGACCGGATCGACGAGGCGAGCGAGGAGGAGCTCGCCGCCGCCGACGGCGTCGGGCCGACCATCGCGGCCTCGGTCAAGCAGTGGTTCGCCGAGGACTGGCACCGCGAGATCGTGCGCAAGTGGCGCGAGGCCGGGGTGCGCATGGCGGACGAGGGCTCCGAGGCGGACGAGGGCCCCCGCCCCCTCGAAGGACTCACCGTCGTCGTCACCGGCACCCTCACGGGGCACACCCGCGACGGTGCGAAGGAGGCGCTCCAGGCCCTGGGCGCGAAGGTCGCCGGATCGGTGTCGAAGAAGACCGCGTTCGTGGTCGTCGGCGACAACCCCGGCTCCAAGTACGACAAGGCGATGCAGCTGAAGGTGCCCGTGCTGGACGAGGACGGATTCGCGGTCCTGCTCGAACAGGGGCCCGAACGTGCGAAGGAGGCGGCCCTGCCCGCCCCGGAAGCCGCGCCCGGAGCCGACCCGGAGAACAGCGGGGAGTAACCGCCCGCCGGGCCCCCGTTCGCCCACTGTTCTCCGGATCGAGACGCCTTCGAGACGCTGCCCCGGCATGGCACGGCCCGTACGGGGAAGGAAACGGGGCAGAGGGGTGAAGAAGGGGCCGCCGTTCCCCGAATGGCCCTGCCGCACCACCCGTTCGGATCAATAGCAGATGGTGACGGGTCGTCGGTTCGCATTCGGGCAAGAGCTGTAGAGCGCTGCCCCTGGAAGCCTTTCGCGGCCTACTGTTGAGAGGTGCGCCCGCCGTGCACGGCCGCTCGACCGGCCGTGGTGCCACGGGAGCGGGCGCCACCGAGAGACATCGGCACCGCCGGCTGTGAGAGGGACGGAATGAAACCGACCGAGAGCGCCGCCCCGGTGTCGCGGCTGCAAGGTTTCGTCGGCCTCACGCCCCCCGTGGGCGCCGTCGTCGTGGGCATCGCCGCGGTGTTGCTGGCGGTCGGGTCCTACCGGACCGTTCAGCAGGGACAGGCCCTCTTCCCGGACGGTGCGGTGGGCTGGTCCCTCGCGGTGCTCACCGGGATCATCGTTGGCCATCTGGTGGCGCTCGGCCGCGACCGGTGGTGGGGCGGCACCGGCTCGGGGGCCGCCCTCACCCTCGCCGTGCTGCTGCTGTTCGGCTGGCTGCCGGCCGTGCTGGTCAGCCTCGCCGTTGTGGTGCTCGTCGGGACCGCCCGCCGGCACCGCTGGTGGCAGGGGCTGCTGCACGGCGGGGTGGACATGCTGGGCATCGGCGCGGCGGCCCTCGTGCTGGCCGCGTTCGGCGAGGTGCCCACCGTCGAGGAGCCCTGGCGGCCACTCGACTGGGGCATCGCCGCCGTCCCGGAACTGCTCCTGACGGCATCGACGTATCTGCTCGTCACCCGGGTCCTGCTGTGGTACTCCCAGGCCCCCCACAACGGCGGGCTGCCCACCATCGCCCGTACCGCGATGCTGCGGCAGGGGCTCGTCGCCGTCGCGCTCCTCGGGCTCGCCCCGCTGATCTGCGCCGTCGCGATGTCCATGCCCGTCCTGCTGCCGCTCTTCGCGGTACCGCTGATCGCCCTCGACTCCACGCTCTGGATCGCCCGCGCCCGCGCCGAGGAGCAGCTGCGCGACCCGCTGACCGGGCTGCCCAACCGCCAGTGGCTGCTGGAGCGGACCTGGTCGGCGCTGGAGGACGCGGAGTCCATCGGCACCCGCTCCGCCCTGGTCCTCATCGACCTGGACCGCTTCCGCGCGGTCAACGACACCCTGGGGCACCTGGCCGGCGACCGGCTCCTGTTGCAGATAGCGGAGCGCCTGCGGCTCGCCCTGCCGCGCGGTGCGGAGGCGGCCCGGCTCGGCGGCGACGAGTTCGCCGTCCTGCTGCCGCACACCGACTCGACCACCAGCGCCCAGCAGGTCGCCCGCCATCTGGTGGCCGAGCTGTCCTCGCCGCTCGACCTCGACGGGCTGACCCTCGTCCTGGAGGCCAGCGCCGGGGTCGCCGTCTACCCGGACCACGCCCTGGACGCCGAGGGCCTGCTGCGACGGGCGGACGTCGCGATGTACCAGGCCAAGCGGGACCGCACCGGCGTGGAGGTCTACGAGTCCAAGCGGGACAGCAACACCCCCGACCGGCTCGGGCTCCTCGGCGACCTGCGCCGGGCACTGGACGCGGGCGAGGTCGAGCTGCACTACCAGCCCAAGGTCCGCTTCGACGGGCAGGTCGCCGGCCTGGAGGCGCTGGTGCGCTGGGCGCACCCGGAGCGCGGCCGGGTCCCCCCGGACGAGTTCATCGCCATCGCCGAGTCCTCCGGTCTGATGCCGCACCTCACGGAGTACGTCCTGGAGACGGCGCTCGCCCAGGTCGCCCGCTGGCGGGCGCAGGGCCTGTTCGTGCCCGTCGCGGTCAACGTCTCCCCGCGCGACGTGCACACCCCCGGCTTCGCGGGAGGCGTCGCGGCCCGTCTCGCCCGCCACGGTGTGCCCGCGGGAGCGCTCCAACTGGAGATCACCGAGCATGTGCTGCTGGAGGACCCGCAGCGCGCCGCCGACACCCTGGCCGGGCTCACCGCGCACGGCGTGAAGATGTCCCTCGACGACTTCGGCACCGGCTACTCCTCCCTGGTCCACCTGCGCAGACTGCCGGTCAGCGAGCTGAAGATCGACCGGTCCTTCGTGGCCCGGCTGGCGGTCGACCACGAGGACGCGGAGATCGTCCGCTGCACCATCGACCTGGCCCACTCGCTCGGCCTGGTCGTCGTCGCCGAGGGCGTCGAGGACGACGAGACCTGGGAGCGGCTGCGGGGCCTCAGATGCGACGCGGTGCAGGGCTGGCTGGTGGCGGCCGCGATGCCGCCGCAGGAGACCACGGCCTGGCTGCGGGCGCGCGGCGAGCACGGCTGGCGCAGGCCCGCCGAGCTGAAGGCCCAGGCGGCGGCGGCCGCCGCCACCGGGTCGGCCACCGGCCCGATGAACGCGTCGCTGAACGGCGCGGTGAACGGAACGGCGAACGGCGCGGTGAACGGCGTGGTGAAAGGGACGGTCAACGGGACGGTCAACGGGACGGCGAACGGCGTGGTGAACGGCGTGGTGAAAGGGACGGCGGAGACCGAGAGCCCCTGAGGGCGCCCCGGCGAACGCTCTCCTTCGAGCCCCGGGCCCCGGCCCGGGGCCCACCTCTTTCCGGGCCCCGCCGCCCGGAAGGGCGTAGCCCGATCGGGGTGGGGCACCCGGCATCGAGGGACCCCATAGGATTGGGTCACAAACCACACACCAACCCCTGAGGATCGCCGCATGCCTGGCATCACGCGCGAGGAGGTCGCCCACCTCGCCCGGCTGGCGCGTCTGGAGCTGAAGGGCGAAGAGCTCGATCACTTCGCCGGTCAGCTCGACGACATCATCGGCGCGGTCGCCCGCGTCTCCGAGGTCGCCGACCAAGACGTACCGCCGACCTCCCACCCGCTGCCGCTGACCAACGTCATGCGCGCGGACGAGGTCCGTCCGTCGCTCACCCCCGCGCAGGCGCTCTCCGGCGCCCCGGCCCAGGAGCAGCAGCGTTTCAAGGTGCCGCAGATCCTGGGGGAGGACTAACCGCCATGACGGACATCAGCACCATCATCAAGCTCACCGCGGCCGAGATCGCCGGGAAAATCGCCTCCGGCGAGCTGACCGCCGTCGAGGTCACCGAGGCCCACCTGGCCCGGATCGACGCGGTCGACGAGAAGGTCCACGCCTTCCTGCACCTCGACCGCGAGGGCGCGCTCGCCCAGGCCCGCGCCGTGGACGCGAAGCGGGAGGCGGGCGAGAAGCTCGGCCCGCTGGCCGGCGTCCCGCTCGCGCTGAAGGACATCTTCACCACCAAGGACATGCCGACCACCGTCGGTTCCAAGATCCTTGAGGGCTGGGTCCCGCCGTACGACGCGACGCTCACGCGGAAGCTGCGCGCCGCCGACGTCGTCATCCTCGGCAAGACCAACATGGACGAGTTCGCCATGGGGTCCTCCACCGAGAACAGCGCCTACGGCCCCACCGGCAACCCGTGGGACCTCACGCGCATCCCCGGCGGCTCCGGCGGCGGCTCCTCCGCCGCCCTCGCCTCCTACGAGGCCCCCCTCGCCATCGGCACGGACACCGGCGGCTCGATCCGCCAGCCCGCCGCCGTCACCGGCACGGTCGGCGTCAAGCCCACCTACGGCGGTGTCTCCCGCTACGGCATGGTCGCCTTCTCGTCCTCCCTCGACCAGGGCGGGCCCTGTGCCCGTACGGTCCTGGACGCGGCGCTGCTGCACGAGGCCATCGCCGGGCACGACCCGCTGGACTCGACCTCCATCGACGCGCCGGTCCCGCCGGTCGTCGAGGCCGCCCGCAACGGCTCCGTACAGGGCATGCGCGTCGGCGTCGTCAAGCAGTTCCGCGGCGAGGGCTACCAGGCCGGTGTCCTCCAGCGGTTCGACGAGTCGGTCGAGCTGCTGAAGTCGCTGGGCGCGGACGTCGTCGAGCTGGACTGCCCGTCCTTCGACCTGGCGCTCTCCGCGTACTACCTGATCGCACCGTCCGAGTGCTCCTCCAACCTGGCCCGCTTCGACGCCATGCGTTACGGCCTGCGGGTCGGCGACGACGGTACGAAGTCGGCCGAGGACGTCACCGCGCTCACCCGTGAGGCGGGCTTCGGCGACGAGGTCAAGCGCCGCATCATCCTGGGGACGTACGCGCTCAGCTCCGGCTACTACGACGCGTACTACGGCTCAGCCCAGAAGGTCCGCACCCTGATCACCCAGGACTTCGAGAAGGCCTTCGAGCAGGTCGACGTGATCGTCTCCCCGACGACGCCGACCACCGCCTTCCCGATCGGCGAGCGCGCCGACGATCCGATGGCCATGTACCTCGCGGACCTGTGCACCATCCCCACCAACCTGGCCGGCAACTCCGCCATGTCGCTGCCCTGCGGCCTGGCCCCGGAGGACGGTCTGCCGGTCGGACTGCAGATCATCGCCCCCGCCATGAAGGACGACCGGCTCTACAAGGTCGGAGCGGCCGTCGAGGCCGCCTTCGTGGAAAAGTGGGGGCACCCGCTGCTTGAGGAGGCTCCGTCGCTGTGAGTGCCATGGCAAAGAAGGCCAGTAACTTCAAGAAGTCCAAGACCGGGCTGTACGTCTCGCTCGGCAGTACCGCGTTCGGCGCGATCAGCATCGTCAAGCAGGCGAAGCTCGCGCGCGAGGACAACGACGTGCTGCGGCTCGTCGACGCGGCGGTCTCCGCGGCCGCCATCGTCACCGGACTCGCGATCCTCTATCGCGAACTGAAGCGTCTCGGCGACGACGACGTTCTGCTGGGCTGAGAGGGATAAGTTTCACCGTGACTGTCACTGACCTGGTGTCGTACGAGGACGCGCTCGCGTCCTACGACCCCGTCATGGGCCTCGAAGTCCATGTCGAGCTCGGCACCAAGACGAAGATGTTCTGCGGCTGCTCCACGGAGCTGAAGCAGGACGCCAACTCGCAGACCTGCCCGGTCTGTCTCGGACTGCCCGGCGCCCTGCCGGTCGTCAACGAGATCGGCGTGGAGTCGGCCATCAAGATCGGTCTCGCGCTCCACTGCGAGATCGCCGAGTGGTGCCGATTCGCCCGGAAGAACTACTTCTATCCGGACATGCCGAAGAACTTCCAGACCTCCCAGTACGACGAGCCGATCGCCTTCGACGGCTATCTGGACGTCCAGCTGGAGGACGGCGAGATCTTCCGGGTGCAGATCGAGCGCGCCCACATGGAGGAGGACACCGGCAAGTCGACGCACGTCGGCGGCGCCACCGGCCGTATCCACGGCGCGTCCCACTCCCTGCTCGACTACAACCGGGCCGGCATCCCGCTCATCGAGATCGTCACGAAGCCGATCGAGGGAGCCGGCGCGCGTGCCCCCGAGGTCGCCAAGGCGTACGTCGCCGAGCTCCGCGAGCTGATCAAGGCCCTCGGGGTCTCCGAGGCCCGCATGGAGATGGGCCAGATGCGCTGCGACGTCAACCTGTCGCTGCGCCCGCACGGCCGCGAGGCGTTCGGTACCCGCTCCGAGACGAAGAACGTGAACTCGCTGCGTTCCGTCGAGAGGGCCGCGCGCTTCGAGATCCAGCGGCACGCCGCCGTGCTGTCCTCGGGCGGCACCATCGTGCAGGAGACCCGGCACTTCCACGAGGAGGACGGCTCCACCACGGCCGGCCGCATCAAGGACAACGCCGAGGACTACCGCTACTTCCCCGAGCCGGACCTGGTGCCCGTCGCGCCCGCGCGCGACTGGGTCGAGGAGCTGCGCAAGGGCCTCCCCGAGCTTCCCCGGCTGCGCCGGGCGCGGCTCAAGGAGGAGTGGGGCGTCAGCGAGCACGACATGCAGTCCATCCTCAACGCGGGCGCGGTCGACCTGATCGTCGCCACGACCGAGGCGGGCGCACCCTCGGACCAGGCCCGCAAGTGGTGGATGGGCGAGCTGGCCCGTAACGCCAACGAGACCGGCCGCGGTCTGGACGAGCTGCCGATCACCCCGGCGCAGGTCGCCCGGGTGGCCGCGCTCGTCGCCGCGGGCGACCTCAACGACAAGCTGGCCCGCCAGGTCATCGAGGGTGTCCTCGCGGGCGAGGGCGACCCGGACACCGTCGTCGAGAAGCGCGGCCTGAAGGTCGTCTCCGACGAGGGCGCGCTGTCCACGGCCGTGGACGAGGCCATCGCGGGCAACGCGGCCATCGCGGACAAGATCCGCGGCGGCAAGGTCGCGGCGGCGGGCGCGCTCGTCGGCGCGGTCATGAAGGCCACCCGTGGCCAGGCGGACGCGGCACGCGTGCGCGAGCTGATCCTGGAGAAGCTCGGCGTCGAGGGCTGACACCCGCGGTCCCGTCCACCGAGCACGTCCCGCGAAGGGGCGGTGCGCCCGCGCAGTGCGGGCGCACCGCCCCTTCGCGGGCTTGGACTTCCGGTACGGACTCTTGGACGTTCACCGCCGGTCCGTACGCAGTCCTTCCCGGCGCCACCCGGGCTGACTAGCTTCCCGGCTGTAACCACCGGAACCGGGAGGCTCTTTTGACCACGGACATGTCACGGCGACGGCTCTTCGCGCTGGGCGGCGGCGCACTCGGCGCCGCTGCGGCCGGATCGTTCCTGCCGCCCTCGCTCCAGGCCGCCATCGCCGCGCAGCCCGCCCACGCGGGGTCCGGCGGGGGAGGCCTCGGCTCCATCAAGCACGTGGTGATCCTGATGCAGGAGAACCGTTCCTTCGACCACTACTTCGGCACCCTGCGCGGCGTACGCGGCTTCGGCGACCGCAACGCCATCGAGCTGCCCACCGGCGGGACGGTGTTCGAGCAGCCCGCCGCGGCCGGCTCCACCGTGCTGCCCTTCCCGGTGCGCGGAGCGGCCGAGGAGCAGAAGAAGGACCTCCAGTACATCGGCGCCCTCGACCACTCCTGGAACGGCGGCGCGAAGGCCTGGGGCGGCGGCTGGATGAACGGCTGGATCAGCGCGAAGACCGCGGCCACGATGGCGTACTACGACCGCCGCGACATCCCGCTCCACTACGAGCTGGCCGACACCTTCACCGTCTGCGACGCCTACCACTCCTCCGTCCACACCTCCACCAGCCCCAACCGCAACCACCTCTGGAGCGGGAAGACCGGCTTCGAGCCGAACGGGAAGCGGGCCGTCGGCAACGACGCGTACAACGAGGGCACCCACCCCGGCTACGACTGGTCCACCTACGCCGAGCGGCTGGAGAAGGCCGGGCGCAGCTGGCGGACGTACACCGAGTGGGAGAACTTCACCGACAACCAGATCGAGTTCTACGCCACCTTCAAGGCGATCGCCCGCAAGGCGCTCGCCAGGACCGGCGGGCACACCTACATGGAGGCCTTCTACGCGAAGGTCCGGGGCGCGTCCGAGACCGAGCGCGTCCGGCTCCTCGGGCTGCTGGAGGAGGGCGTCGCCACCCTCACCCGGAGCGAGCGCAGCCTGTTCGAGCGGGGGCTGCGCCGGGTGCCGACGGGGACGCTGGCGGACGAGTTCGCCAAGGACGTCGCGGCCGGAACGCTCCCCGAGGTCTCCTACCTGGTCCCCTCGGCGATCGACTCCGAGCACCCGAGCGTCTCCTCACCGGTGCACAGTGCCACCGTCGTCTACAAGATCCTCGACGCGCTCGGCAACCACCCCGACGTGTGGCGGCACACCGCCGTACTGATCAACTACGACGAGAACGACGGCTTCTTCGACCACGTCCCGCCGCCCGTCGCACCCCCCGAGGTCACCGACGAACAGTGGGAGGGCCGGCCCACCGGGCTCGGGATCCGGGTGCCGCTGCTGGTCGTCTCGCCGTGGACCGTCGGCGGGTACGTCTGCTCCGAGGTCTTCGACCACACCTCCGTCATCCGCTTCCTGGAGCGCTGGACCGGTGTGCGGGAACCCAACATCAGCGACTGGCGGCGGCGCGTCACCGGCGATCTCACCTCCGCCTTCGACTTCACCCGGGCCCGGCGGCAGCCCGCCGTCGAGCGGCCGGGGGCGATCCCGCCGCTGAGCGGACGCTGGCAGCCGAAGCCGCCCGCCGTCCAGCATCTCCCCGCGCAGGAGCCCGGCGCACGCCCGGCGCGCCCGCTGCCGTACCAGCCGGACGCCCGGGCGAGGCGGTCCGGCGACACGCTGCGGGTGGAGCTCACCAACACCGGCAGGTCCTCGGCGCACTTCACCCTCTACCCGTACGCGGGCGAGTTCCCGGCCCCGCAGCACAAGGACGTCCCCGACACCGCGCACTGGACCGTCCCGCTGACGCGGGAGGCGTACCGCTTCACGGTCACCGGGCCCAACGGCTTCCGGCGCGAGTTCGCCGGACCGGCCGACGGAGGGGCGGAGGTCGCCACCCGTATCGACCACCGCGACCGCGACCTGCACCTCACCCTGCGCAACACCGGCCGCCGGACCCTGACCTTCCTGGTGCGGCCGCTCGGCTATGTCGACGAGGACGACGTACGGGACTGGACCCGCCGCGTCACGGTCAAGCCGGGCCGCAGCCGGGCGCTCGCGCACTCGGCGGCCGACGCCCACGGCTGGTACGACCTCGCCGTCACCGTCGACGGGGAGGACGGCTTCCGGCGGCGGCTCATGGGCCACATCGAGAACGGCCGGGCGAGCGTCTCGGGCTGACCGACAGCAGCGGCCGCCGGGCCTGGTCTGTCCCGTACAAGGGGCAGATCAGGCCCTGTGACCATGGCCACGAAACGGACAAAGGATCACGTTCTGCTGACAGAGTGGCGGTCTCAGGTCATGAGACGTTTGCGGGCAGATCACGTTATCTGCGGGTAAAGGTCCACGAACCCGCAGGGAGCTCATCCGTTGGCTGCCATCGCCCGCTGGTGCATCAGGCACCGCCTCGTCGCCGTCCTCATCTGGCTCGCCGCCCTCGGCGGGACCGCCGCCGCGGCAGGCTTCGCGGGTTCGGCGTACTCCAACGACTACGAGGTCCCCGGCACCGAGTCCGGCCGGGCCACCGAACTCCTCTCCCGCGGCTTCACCGACCTCGGCGGCGACACCGACACCGTCGTCTGGCACACCACCGGCTCCACGGTCCGGGCCGCCGACGTCGAGCAGACCATGACCCGGACGCTCCACGCGATCGAGGAGCTGCCGGGCGTCGGCGCGGTCACCGGCCCGTACGGGGGCACCGGCCCCGGCCAGATCAGCGAGGACGGCCACACCGCCTACGCCACGGTCACCTTCGACCGCCCCGCCGACGAGATCCCCGCCTCCCAGGCCCGCGCCCTCGTCGACACCGCGAAGGGAGCCGAGGCCGACGGGCTCCGGGTCGAGCTGGGCGGCACCGCCGTCGCCCTCACCGAAGCGCCCTCCGTCCACCTCGCCGAGGGCATCGGCGTCGTCGTCGCGGCCGTCGTGCTCTTCCTCGCCTTCGGCTCGCTCGCCGCCAGCCTGCTGCCCATCGCCACCGCCCTGGTCTCCGTGGGCACCGCCTACGCGGGCACCGTGCTGCTCGGCCACCTGATGACCGTGGCGGACTTCGCCCCGATGCTCGGCATGCTCATCGGGCTCGGCGTGGGCATCGACTACGCCCTGTTCATCGTCACCCGGCACCGCAGAGGGCTGCGGCGCGGGATGTCCGTCGACGAGGCCGCGCAGAACGCCGTCACGACCACCGGCCGCGCCGTCGTCTTCGCCGGGGCCACCGTCTGCATCGCCCTGCTCGGCATGCTGATCCTGCGGCTCGGCTTCCTCAACGGCGTCGCCATCGCCGCCTCGCTCACCGTCGTCCTCACCGTGCTGGCCTCGGTGACCCTGCTGCCCGCGCTGCTCTCCCTCATCGGGACGCGGGCGCTCAGCCGCCGCGAGCGGCGACAGCTCGCCGAACACGGGCCGCGGCCCGAGCTGCCCACCGGCTTCGCCGCCCGCTGGTCCGCGTTCGTGGAGCGGCACCCCAAGCTGCTCGGGGGCATCGCGGCCGTCGTCATGGTGGTGCTCGCCCTGCCCGCCCTCGGCCTCCACCTGGGCACCTCCGACCAGGGCAACAACCCGGCCACCGCCACCACCCGGCAGGCATACGACCTGATCGCCGACGGCTTCGGGCCCGGTGTCAACGGCCCCCTCACGATCGCCGCCGAGCTCGACGGCGCGGACGACCGGCTCGCCCTGGACTCGCTGCCCGGCAAGCTGCGCACCACCGAAGGCGTCGCGTCCGTCGGCCCGGTCACGTACAACAGCGCCGGCGACACCGCGTTCCTCACCGTGGTCCCCGACTCGTCGCCCCAGTCGCAGGACACCAGCGAGCTGGTCGACCGGATCCGGGACGACGTGCTGCCGCCGGTCCGGGACGCCACCTCGCTTCAGGCCCACGTCGGCGGGGTGACGGCGAGCTACGACGACTTCGCCGAGATCATCGTCGGGAAACTGCCGCTCTTCGTCGGGGTCGTCATCTCACTCGGCTGTCTGCTCCTCCTCCTGGCGTTCCGCTCCATCGGCATCCCGCTCAAGGCCGCCGTGATGAACGTGGCCGCCGTCGCCTCGTCCTTCGGCGTCGTCGTGGCCGTCTTCCAGTGGGGCTGGGGGAGCGAGCTGCTCGGCCTCGGCAGCGCGGGGCCCATCGAACCCTTCCTCCCCGTGATCATGGTCTCGGTCCTCTTCGGCCTCTCCATGGACTACCAGGTCTTCCTGGTCGGCCGGATGTACGAGGAGTGGCTGGAGACCGGCGACAACCGGCGGGCCGTACGGGTCGGCCTCGCCGAGACCGGCCGGGTCATCAACTCCGCCGCCGTGATCATGATCTCCGTCTTCCTCGCCTTCGTGCTCAGCGGCGACCGGGTCATCGCCATGTTCGGCATCGCGCTGGCCACCGCCGTCGCCCTGGACGCCTTCGTGCTGCGCACCCTGCTCGTGCCCGCCCTGATGCACATGCTCGGCGGGGCGAACTGGTGGCTGCCGGGCTGGCTGGACAAGCGGCTGCCCAGGATCAGCATCGAGCCGCCCGACTGCGTGCCGCTCGGTGCCCGGATCCCGGAGCCACGCGGTACGGGTGCCGGAGAGGGCGCCGGACCGGTGACGGCCCGGCCATCCGGGGAGGAGCGCGATGTTCGCCGTGTCGCCGGGTGACGACCGGGCTCCGAGATCTGGTCCGTCCTCGCCCCGGAATGGCGGGCCCGGCCCGGGCGCTGAGCCCCGGCGCGGTCCGCGGCGTTAAGGGGGCTCTCATCCGGGCCGCCTAGCGTGCGGCGCATGAACACCACCCCCTCCAAGACGACGACCCCGACCCCGACCACCCCGCCCGCCGGGACGACCGACCCCGCCGAGGGCACCGCCGACGCCGTCACGGAGGAGGCGACCGCGCAGGACTCCCTGGTGAAGGACCCGGCGGAGGACTCCGCGGCCAAGGACACCACCGGCACACCGTCAGACGCGACGGACCCCGGAACGGCCCCCGACGACCTCGCCGGGCAGGCCGAGGGCGAGGCCGGGGACGACGACGACGTCCTGGAGCCCGACCCCTTCGAGGAAGCCCGCCACGGCGTCGGCGCGGGCGCGGCGGCCGTCGTCTCCGCCGCCCTCGGCATCGTCGCCCTGACCGGCGCGTGGTCCGGCCGGGTCGCCGCCGAGCGCGAGACGCTCATCGGCCAGATCCAGACCTCCGGCGGCGGCAGCGCGGCCCAGCAGATCTCCGAGATCTACGGGGACGCCTGGCACACCACCGCCCTGGTCAACGGCGTCTTCGCCGTCCTGGCCCTGCTCGTCGGCGTCTTCGTCCTGGTCCGCCCCGCCTTCGGCACCCCCTCCGGGCGCCCGCAGCCCACCTGGGTCCGCGCGGTCGCCCTGGCCGGAGTCGCCCTCGGCGTCCTCGGTGTGCTGATCTCCGCGGGCATGTACCTCGACCTCTTCGTCCCCCTGCCCACCGCGGGCACCCCGGCCGGCGGCTGAGCCGGGGCGCACCCCCGTACGGCACGGTCTAAGGCCCCCGCCCACCCCTCGGACACCCGAGGCCCGGCCCTAAGGCCCCCACCACCGCGAAGATGCGGAACTCGCCCGATGCGGCACCCCCTCCTGGCCGACGACAGTGGACCCACAGCGGACACAGGGACCCGGCCGACCCGGCCCGGCACCCCTCAGGTCCGCTGCCACGACCAGGAACCAGGGGCCCACCATGTACGAGTACGAGCTCTACCGCTCCACCTCCGCCGAGCTGATCCGCCGGGCCGACGCCGAGCGGGAGATCGGCCGGGCCCGCCTCGCCCGCCGGGCCGCCCGCCGCTCCGGACGCGGTGATCCCGAAGGGAAGGTGGTGGAGGGCGACCGCGCCCGCTTCGCCCCGGCCGCCTGACGGTGTCCGGGACCGGGCGCACCACGGCACCGGTCGCCGGTCCCGCCGACGCCCCCGCGGCATCGGGCGCGGCGGGCCCGGACCGCGCCGGGATCATGATCACCGTCCGCGAAAAGCCTCCCGCCGGCTCGTACGCGTATGCGATGCTCGGCGGCGTGGAGACCAGGTCAGTCAGCCCCGTGTTCATCGGGCGCGCCGAGGAGTTCGCCGCGCTCACCGAGGCGCTCGCGCGGGCCGCGTCCGGCGACCCGCAGGCACTGCTGATCGGCGGCGAGGCAGGCGTCGGCAAGACCCGCCTGGTCGAGCGGTTCGTCACGGCGGCCGAACGGCGCGGCGCCGTCGTCGCCGTCGGGTCCTGCGTCGAGATCGGGGCCGACGGACTGCCGTTCGCCCCCTTCCCCACCGCCCTGCGCGCCCTGCGCCGGGACCTGCCCGAGGAGATGGCCGCCGCCTGCGCCGGCCAGGAGGGCGAGCTGGCCCGGCTCCTGCCCGAACTGGGCGAGGTCCACCGGGACACGACCGACGAGCACAGCATCGCCCGCCTCTTCGAACTCACCGTAAGGCTGCTGGAACGGATCTCCGCCGAACGCGTGGTCGTCCTCGTCCTGGAGGACCTGCACTGGGCGGACGCCTCCACCCGGCACCTGCTCGCCTACCTCTTCCGCACCCTGGGCAGCGGCCGCCTCATGGTCGTCGGCACCTACCGCGCCGACGACATCCACCGCCGCCACCCCCTGCGGCCGCTCCTCGCCGAGCTGGACCGGCTGCGCACCGTCACCCGCGTCGAGCTCGACCGGTTCAGCCACGACGAGGTCGGCCGCCAGCTCGCCGGCATCCTGGCCGAGACCCCCGAGGCCGCACTCGTCGACGAGATCTTCGAACGCTCCGACGGCAACGCCTTCTTCGTCGAGGAGCTGGCCCGCTCCCTGGAGTGCTGCGGCGACAGCTCCGGCCTGACCGAATCGCTCCGCGACCTCCTGCTCGTCCGCGTGGAGGCGCTCCCCGAGCACGCCCAGCGGATCGCCAGGCTGGTCGCCGAGGGCGGCTCCTTCGTCGAACACGAACTGCTGGCCACCGTCGCCGGACTGGGCGAGGACGACCTCGACGAGGCCCTGCGCGCGGCCGTCGGCGCCAACCTGCTGCAACCGGCTCCCGACAACGACGGCTACCGCTTCCGGCACTCCCTGGTCCGCGAGGCCGTCAGCGACGATCTGCTGCCCGGTGAACGCACCCGCGTCAACCGCCGGTACGCCGAAGCGCTGGAAGCCGATCCCTCGCTCGTCCGGGACGACGAACGCGCCACCCGCCTCGCCAGCTACTGGTACGCCGCCCACGACGCCGCCAAGGCCCTGCCCGCCGTGCTCCGGGCCGCCGTCGAGGCCCGCCGCCGCTACGCCTACTCCGAGCAACTGAGACTGCTGGAACGGGCGATGGAGCTCTGGGACGACGTCCCCGACGCGGTGCTCGCCACCCTGCGCCCCTTCGACTACGCCGAGGTCTACCCGGCGTCCGGCTGCGACCCGGAGAACACCCCGCTGCGCTACCTGGACGTCATGGCCGAGGCCACCGTCGCCGCCCACTTCGGCGGTGACCGCAAACGCGCCCTGGCCATCTCGAAGAAGGCGATGCGGGTCCTGGCGTCCGAGGCCGACCCGCTGCGCGAGGCCTGGTTCTGGGTCCAGCGCAGCCGGCTGATGCAGGGGCTCGACAAGGGGGACGGCTGGGAGGAGCTGGCCACCGCGCAGGAACTGGTGCGCGGACTGCCGCCGTCCCCGGTGCAGGCCGACGTCCTGACCAACGTGGCCAGTTGGCGGGCGCTGCACCAGCCGGGCCCGCAGGCGCTCGCCGACAGCGACCGCGCGGTGGAGTACGCCCGGCTCGTCGGCGACGAGTACATCGAGCTGCACGCCCGCCTCACCCGGGGCTGGCTCACCGCGGACGCGGGCGGCGTCGAGGACGGCCTCGCCGAGATGTACGCGGTCCGGGACCGTGCCGAGAAGCTGCACCTGATGAACCTGCTGGGCCGGGTCAGCGTCAACCTGCCCTCCTCGCTCGAAGCGATGGGCCGCTCGCTGGAGGCCGTCGCCGCCGCCGACCACGGCATCGAGATCTGCCACAGCCACGGACTGGCCGACTCCGGGGCCTGGGTGTACGCCAACCAGGCGCAATCCCTGTTCTCCCTGGGACACTGGGCCCAGAGCGAGGCCGCCGCCGCGTCCGCCGGCCGTCTCGCCCTGGCCTCCAAGGCGAAGGGGCTCGCCGCCCTGCGTCGTACCGAACTGGCCGTCGCCCGCGGAGACTTCGCCGAGGCGGAGGAACTGCTCGCCCTGGCCCGCAAGCACTTCGGCCAGCGCGACCCGCAGCCCCAGCACCTGATCGCCCCCGTCCGGCACACCATGCTGCTGGCCGCATCGCAGGGCCGGCTCGCCGAGGCGCGGGCCGTGTTCGAGGAACTGGCCCGGCACGGCTTCCCGCCCGGCACCCAGCGCTACGCCCTGCCGCTGCTCCAGACCGCCGCCATGATCGAGGCGGACGCCCGGGGGCTGCCCGCCGCCGAACCGGACCGCCCGGAGCTGCTCGCGCTGATCCGCCGGTGCGTGAAGAGCCTGCCGATGCTCGTCCCCGTGTGGGCGGCCCACGGCGTCCTCATCGACGCGGAGCTGGCCCGCGCGGAGGGCACGGACACCCCCGGTCACTGGGCGCGCGCCGCCGAGGCCTTCGGTCCGCTGAGCCGCCCCTACGAACTGGCCCAGATCCACCGCCGCTGGGCGGAGTCCCTGCTCATCGCCCCCGGCGACCGGTCCACCGCCACGGTCCTGCTGCACCGCGCCCGGGAGGCCGCGCACCGGCTCGGCGCGCGCCCGCTCGCCGAGGCGGTCGAACAGCTGGCGGCCCGCGCCCGCATCCCCCTGGACGGCCCCGGCGCTCCATCCGGCCCCGACGCCGAGATCCACCCGGCCGTCCTGACCGCCGTGTCCGCCGCAGGGAGCCCCGAGGGGAGGTCGGCCGACGAACAGGACCCCGCCATCGCCGCCGTGGCGTCCTTCGGGCTCACCCCGCGCGAGCAGGACGTTCACCGGCTGGTCGCGGCCGGGCACACCAACCGCAGGATCGCCGAGGAGCTGTTCATCTCGCCGAAGACCGCGAGCGTGCACGTCTCCAACATCCTGGCCAAGCTCGGCGTCTCCAGCCGCGGCGAGGCGGCCGCCCTCGCCCACCGCCTCCGCCTCTACCCGGCCGCGTAGGCCTCGGTCACGCCCCTGCGTCTACGTCCCGGGCTCCTCCTCCGCGCGCCGCTCGGGCCCGCTCACCGGCTTCCCGGCTCTCGGCCGGTCCAGGACGGCGTCCTGCTCGGGCGCGGCCGGAAGCATGCGGCCGTTCGGGGGCCCGGCGGCGGCGTCCGAGGGCATACGGGGAGCGGTTTCCGCGGCCGGGGCGCGGACGGTCACCTTCCCCGAGGTCAGGTCTATCGGCCCCCGGTCCGGATCGCCGACGCCGAGATCCACCCGGCTCAGCTCCAGCCGCCGCCGCTCGTCCGAGGTGTGCTTGCGCCCCGGGGCGAACAGCTCCTCGAAGAAATTGAACACGGGCCGTGCTCCCTCCGACATGCCGCACGGGCGGTCGGCTACTCCACCTCCACCTCAAGGACCCTGTCGTCCCCGGGCTTCGGCGTGCCCCGTCCGTCCGTGTTGCTGGTGACCAGCCACAGACGGTCGCTCCCCGCACTCACCACGGTGCGCAGGCGGCCGTGCTTCTCCTCCAGGAACGACTGGGGGTCCGCATAAGGTTCCTCCGCCTTCTCGCCGGACAGCGGAATGCGCCAGAGCCGCTCGCCGCGCAGCCCGGCCATCCAGATCGAGCCCTTCGCGTAGGCGATTCCGCTGGGGGAGGCCTCGGAGGTCTTCCACTGGGCCACCGGGTCGATGAACCCGTCCTCGCCCTCCCGGCCCTCGACCTCGGGCCAGCCGTAGTTCCCGCCGGGCTCGATCAGATTCAGCTCGTCCCAGGTGTTCTGGCCGAACTCGGCGGCCCACAGCCGCTTCTCCTTGTCCCAGGCGAGTCCCTGAACATTGCGGTGGCCGTACGAATACACCACCGAGTCCGCCTCCGGATTGCCGTGCACCGGCTCGCCGTCGGGGGTCATCCGCAGGATCTTGCCCGCCAGCGACTCCTTGTCCTGGGCCAGCCCGGTGTCCCCGGTCTCGCCCGTGCCCGCGTACAGCATCTTGTCCGGGCCGAACGCGATCCGGCCGCCGTTGTGGATGCTGCCCTTGGGGATGCCGCGCAGGACGGTGTCCGGGGCCCCCAGCTGCTGTCCCGCCGGGCGCTTCTCGTCGTAACTCATGCGGACGATCCGGTTGTCGGACGTGGTGGTGAAGTAGGCGTACACCAGCTGGTCCGCGCCGAACGTGGAGGAGACGGCGAGCCCGAGCAGCCCGCCCTCGCCGGCCGGGGCCACCCCGGGCACCGAGCCGAGCAGCGTCCGCTTCCCGCTCCCGCCGTCGATCCGGTGGACCGTGCCCTCGTCGCGCGAGGACACCAGCAGGTCACCGCCCGGCAGCGCGGCCAGGCCCCAGGGCGACTTCAGCCCCTCGGTCAGCGTCGAGACCACCTTCGCCGAGCCCTTCGCGGGCGGCAGATCCGCCGACCGGCTCGGCGAGGCCGGAGGAGCGGAGTCCCCGGAAGCGCTCGGGGAACCCGCGGGCCGCCCGGACGAACCACCGTCCCCGCCGGAACACGCGGCGGACAGCAGCAGGGCGGCCGACGCCAGCAGGGCCACCACCCCCCTGCGCGTCGCCGGGGACTGCACAGGTCCGAACAGAGCACCACGCACGGAACCGATCCTTTCGACGGTTGCCTGACTACCTGTTCCTACACCGCGGCCGGCCCAGGAGTTCCCGATGCGCCCATTCTCCCGCCGCGCGGCGGGAGACGCCCGACCCGTCGGCGCCCGGCCTGTCGACGCCCGGCCTGTCGACGCCCGACCCGTCGGCGCCCGGCCCGGTCGGCTCCCGGCCCACCGACGCCCGGCCCGGTCGCCCCTCGCCTCCGTCGCCCTTCCCCGCCGGCGGCCTCAGCCCCGTGACGCTCGGCCCTCAGCCCCGAGGCGGCTCAGTCCCACGACTCGCGGGCGGCGGGCAGGCCGTCGATCTCCGCCAGGTCCCGGTCGTCCAGGACCACCCGCGCCGCCCCGGCGTTCTCCACCGCCCACTGCTCCCGCTTCGCCCCCGGCACCGGCACCACGTGCGGCCCCTGGCGCAGCACCCACGCCAGCGCCACCTGGGCGACCGTCGCCCCGCGCCGCTCCGCGACCCGCCGCAGCCCGGCCACCACCGGCTGGTTCGCCGCCATCACCTCCGCCGTGAACCGCGGATGCCTGGCCCGCAGATCCTCCGGCTCGAACCCCTGGCCCGGCTTCAGCGTCCCGGTCAGATAGCCGCTGCCCAGCGGCATCGCCGCCAGCAGCCCGACCCCGCGCGCCGCACACCACGGCAGCAGCTCCGCCAGCGCCTCGCGCGACCACACCGACAGCTCCGCCTCGACGGCGCTGACCGGGAAGACCTGCTGGATCCGCTCCAACTGCCGGATCGTTCCCTCATGCGGTCCCGCACCCGACCGGCGCGGGGCCCGCGCTCCCACCGCGCACAGCCCGAGCGAGCGCACCTTGCCCGCGGTGACCAGCTCCGCCATCGCACCCCAGGTCTCCTCCACCGGCACCTCGGGGTCGGCCCGGTGCAGCTGGTACAGGTCGATCACCTCGGTCTGGAGCCGCCGCAGCGAGGCGTCACAGGCCCGCCGCACGTACCCCGGCCGGCCGTTGGCGACGATGTGCTGATCGCCCACCAGCAGCCCGCACTTGGTGGAGACGAACGCCTCCTGGCGGCGGCCCTTCAGCGCGCGCCCCACCAGCAGCTCATTGGTGAACGGGCCGTACATGTCGGCGGTGTCGAGCAGCCGGACGCCCGCGTCCAGCGCCGCGTGCACCGTCCGCACCGAACGGTCGCCGAGCTGCTGCGAGGCGCTGTAACCCCAGCTCATCGGCATGCAGCCCAGCCCGACCGCACCCACGGCGAGCCCCGCCGCCCCGATTGTCCTGCTCTCCAACTCCACGAACCCTTTCCTGGACGAGCCATTCCGCCTTCCCGTCCGCCGCGGTCCGCGGGCGGCTCTTCCGGGAACGGCGCGGGAGCACGGTCCCGGACCCGGACGGTCACGCCCGTCCGATCCACGACACGGGTCCCTGTCGGGGGAGTTCGGTGAGTGATGGACGGAAGTGTTTGGGCGATGTGACGATACGCGGCCGTCCGGCCCGCACGCACGGATGGCCGCTCGCGGCCGCGCATGATCGAACTCTGGAGCGCTCGCACATCCGTCGCATAGCCTCCTGACCATGACTGCGACGACTGCCGATGTGTGGCTGCCCTACCGGGCCGACGAGATCGACGGGCTGCCCGAGGGCCTCAACTACCTCTTCTGGGACGGTGAACCCGACTTCCCCGGGGACCCGGCCGACTGCGCCTACTACGTTGTTCCCTACATGAAGGGCCCCGAGGTCGCGGTGCGCCCGCTCGCCTCGATGAGCTCCGTCCAGGTGGTGCAGACGCTCTCCGCGGGCATCGACCACGTGGAGCCCGGCCTGGGCCTGCTTCCCGCCGGCGTACGCCTCTGCAACGCCCAGGGGGTGCACGAGGCGTCCACCGCCGAACTGACGCTCGCCCTGATCCTCGCCTCCCTGCGCGGGCTCCCCGGGTTCGTCCACGGCCAGGACAACGAGGAGTGGCGTGCCGGCTTCTACCCGTCGCTCGCCGACAAGTCCGTCCTCATCGTGGGCTACGGATCCATCGGCTCGGCCATCGAGGACCGGCTCGCCCCCTTCGAGTGCGCGCGGGTGGCGCGCGTCGCGCGCTCCGCACGGACCACCGCGCGCGGTCCCGTACACACGCTCGACGACCTGCCCGCCCTGCTGCCCGAAGCCGACGTCGTGGTCCTCTCCACTCCGCTGAACCCGTCCACGCAGGGCCTGGTGGGCGCCGACTTCCTCGCCGCGATGCCCGACGGGGCCCTCCTCGTGAACGTCGCCCGCGGCGGAGTCGTCGACACCAAGGCCCTGTTGTCCGAACTCGAGTCCGGACGGCTTCGGGCCGCACTCGATGTGACCGACCCGGAACCCCTGCCCGCGGGCCATCCTCTCTGGCATGCTCCGAATGTCTTGATCACGCCTCATGTGGGCGGCAGCACCTCGGCGTTCGAACCGCGCGCCAAGCGGCTGCTGGCCGCACAGCTCACCCGGTTCGCCGACGGCGAGGCGGTGCGCAACGTGGTGACCACCACCGGCTGACCCCGCCCGCAGCGGCCACGCTACGGGGCGGTCCGGATGCACGCAGTGCCCCTCACCTCGTCTTTCGTCACGGAGCGTAGAGGGGCTATGGCCCTGAGTGACGGATCTGGTGTATCGTCCGATCCGGGGGGCTGCGCCGTGGAAGGGGCGGCGCGGGGGGAGCACCGGAACGCGAGGGGGCGACGGGCGATGTGCTGGCCATGGAGAGACGATCCGACGCGGATGAGCGGACGGCTGCGACCGCCCGCGCCGACGGAGCACAGCACCCGCCGATGGCCGGATCCCTGCCCCGGACCGGCATCGGCGAGGCGGCCCCGGCCGGGCCGGAGCGAGCGGTGCCCCGGACGCCCCGCGAGGAGCCGGGCGCCGGGGGGCACGTTCCCGGCGGGCCCGGGGCGGGGAGCCCTCCGGTGAGCGCGCTGGGGGCCCTGCTCTCCCCGCGGTCCACCGCCGGCTCCACGGGGATGCGGTCCCGGATCCTGCTCGGCGTCGTCTGCGCGGGATATTCGGTCGGCGCCGCCGTCGGCTGGGGATCGCCGCAGGTGGCCGTCTTCATGGGGGACTTCGGTCTCGCCGCGGCGGCCCTGGTCGCCGCGGTCTCCTGCTTCCTCTACGCACGGGTGGTCGCGGGCCGGCTCCGGCCCGCCTGGATGCTGTTCTCGCTCTCCTCCCTCATGGCGGCCTGCGGAAACGCCGTCTGGGGCTGGTACGAGGTCGTCCTCGGCCTCCCCGTGCCCACGCCCTCCCTCGCCGACGTCTTCTTCCTCTGCTTCGCGCCGCCCGCCGTCGTCGGGCTGCTCGTGCTCGCCAAACGGCCCGTCACCCGGGCCGGCTGGGTGTGCCTGGCCCTGGACGCCTGGCTGATCGGCGGCTCCCTGCTGACGCTCGCCTGGAGCCTCGCCCTCGCGCACACCACGCACCTGGCGGGGGGCCAGGACACCAGCGTCGCGCCCGCGGCCCTCTCGCTGGCCTATCCGCTGCTCGACATCGTGCTCGTCTCGATGGTGCTCGCCCTGCACTTCCGCCGGGCCGGGGTGAACCGCTCCGCGGTGAACACCGCCATCGCCGCCCTGGCGCTCACCGTGCTGAGCGACGCGGTGTTCACCTCGCCGCTGCTGCGCTCCACGTACCACTCGGGTCAGCTCCTGGACGCCGGCTGGTTCGCCGGATCGCTGCTCCTCGCCTACGCCCCCTGGGGCGCCCGGGGCGAGGCCCGCCCGTCCGCCCGCCCGGGGCCCCCGCGAGCCGTCGTCAGCCGCCCGATCGCCGGCTCGCTGGCCGCGCTGACCCCGTATCTCGCCGCCGCCGTCTGCACCCTGGGCATCCTGTACAACGTGGTCGACGGCCGCCGCGTGGACCGGGTCGTCATCTTCACCGGCTGCACCGTCGTCCTGGCGCTGGTCGTCCGGCAGGGCATCATGCTCCTCGACAACATCTCCCTCACCCAGGAGCTGGCCCAGAAGGAGAACCACTTCCGCTCCCTGGTGCAGGGTTCCAGCGACGTCATCATGATCGCCGCGCCCAGCGGCACCCTGCGCTACGTCAGCCCCGCCGCCGCCGGGGTCTACGGGCGCGAGGCGGAGGATCTCGTCGGCTCCGAGCTGTCCTCGATCATCCACCCCGAGGATCTCGGCCGGTTCGTCCACGAGGTGCGGCGCTTCCTGGCCGCACCGCCGCACGAGGAGCCCACCACCCGCATCGAATGCCGCTTCCGCTCGGGAACGGGCGACTGGCTCCACGTCGAGTCCACCGTCAACCGCCACCAGGGCGGCCTCCTCCTCAACAGCCGGGACGTCACCGAACGGGTCAGGCTCCAGGCTCAGTTGCAGCACAACGCCGAGCACGACCCGCTCACCGACCTGCCCAACCGGGCCCTGTTCACCGCCCGGGTCCGCCAGGCGCTCGGCGGCCGCCGCTCGGGCGACCCCGGCACCGCCGTCCTCTTCATTGACCTCGACGGCTTCAAGGCGGTCAACGACACCATCGGCCACCAGGCGGGCGACGAGCTGCTCGTCCAGGCCGGCCGCCGCCTCCAGGACTCCGTCCGGGCCGGCGACACCGCCGCCCGGCTCGGCGGCGACGAGTTCGCCGCCCTCATCATCGGCGACGGCACCCGCGACCAGGGCGCCCGGGAGTACCAGGTCCACGAGATCGCCGACCGGCTGCGCCTCACCCTCTCCCAGCCCTACCGGATCGGCCCCAGCGAGGTCCGGGTGGCCGCCTCCATCGGCGTGGCCTTCGCCGAGCCCGCCATCAGCCCCACCGACCTCATGCGCAACGCGGACCTCGCGATGTACCGCGCCAAGGCCGGCGGCAAGGACCGGGTCGAGCTGTACGCCCCGCAGATGCAGGCCGACGTCGTACGCCGCTCCGAGCTGGCCACGCGGCTGCGCACCGCCCTGCGCGAGGGCGAGTTCGCCCTGCTCCACCAGCCCGTCGTCCACCTCGCCAGCGGGTCCATCGCGGCCGTCGCCGCCCAGGCCCGCTGGCGCTCCGCCCAGGGCATCCTGTTCACCCCCGCCGAGTTCCTCCGGGTCTCCGGTGACGACGACCGCGCGGCCGAGCTCGGCCGCTGGCTCCTGGAAGAGGCGGTGGCCCAGGCCGCGGACCGGGCCAGGGCCGGGCATCCGGTCTCCGTCTCCGTCCGGCTCTCCGCCGCCCGGCTGCTGGAGGCGGCCTCGCCCCCCGGCTCCATCGAGGCGCTGCTGACCCGCCACGGCCTGCCCTCGGGCGCCCTGATGATCGAGGTCGCCGACAGCGACCCGCGCGTCTCCTTCGACGCCCTGGAGCAGCGCCTCGTGGCCCTGCGCCGACTCGGCGTACGGATCGCGCTCGACGGTTTCGGCAGCGGCTTCGCGGCGATCAACGCGCTGCGCCGGCTCCCCATCGACGTACTCAAGCTCGACCGGAATCTGGTCGAGGGAGTGGTCGAATCGGCCAGGCTGCACAAGATCACCAGCGGCCTCCTGCGGATCGCCTCCGACCTCGGCCTCCAGTCCGTCGCCGACGGGGTCGACGTCCCCGAGCAGGTGCTCGCCCTGCGCGCCATGGGGTGCACCCACGGCCAGGGGATGGCCTTCTCCGGCCCGCTCGACGAGTACCGGCTGCGACGCGCCCTGGTCCGCGGTGAGTTCCCCGTACCGGGCATTCCGGCCCCCCGGCCGGCGATGGCGGGCGGCTCGATCCCCCTGCTCGCCGGATCACATGCTGAGACGCCTGTCCCACCCACTTGACACGTCATGCGTGCCGGAGAGAGGGTCAATGCCATGCGCACCCGAATTCTCGTACTTGGAAAGCGCGTCGGCTGAAGCAGAGTCACTCCACGACACTCTGCGGACCGCACCCGGCGCGCTCCCCTCGCTTGCCTCCTGGCACGAGGGGTTTTTTGTTGCACTGGCACCGTTCAAACCGCTGCAAAACACCCGCGTAAACCCTCAGCTTCGAGAAGAGAATGCCGATGACCGAGCAGGCCACCGGGGCCCACCACCCGCAGCCGCGCGCCCGTAACGGCGGACAGCCGTCCGTCACCGTTGAGCACGTCACGGGCGCGCAGTCCCTCATCCGTTCTCTCGAGGAAGTCGGCGCCGACACGGTATTCGGCATTCCCGGCGGCGCGATCCTCCCCGCCTACGACCCGATGATGGACTCCACCCGGGTCCGTCACGTCCTGGTCCGCCACGAGCAGGGCGCCGGCCACGCCGCCACCGGTTACGCGCAGGCCACCGGCAAGGTCGGCGTCTGCATGGCCACCTCGGGCCCCGGCGCCACCAACCTGGTCACGCCGATCGCCGACGCGCACATGGACTCCGTGCCGCTCGTCGCGATCACCGGCCAGGTCGCCTCCAAGGCGATCGGCACCGACGCCTTCCAGGAAGCCGACATCTGCGGCATCACGATGCCGATCACCAAGCACAACTTCCTGGTCACCAAGGCCGAGGACATCCCGCACACCATCGCCGAGGCCTTCCACATCGCCTCCACCGGCCGACCCGGACCGGTCCTCGTCGACATCGCCAAGGACGCCCTCCAGGCGAAGACCACCTTCAGCTGGCCGCCTGTCCAGGACCTGCCCGGCTACCGGCCGGTGACCAAGCCGCACGCCAAGCAGATCCGCGAGGCCGCGAAGCTGATCACCCAGGCCAAGCGCCCCGTGCTGTACGTCGGCGGCGGCGTCCTGAAAGCCGGGGCCACCGCAGAGCTGAAGGTCCTCGCGGAGCTGACCGGAGCGCCCGTCACCACCACCCTGATGGCGCTCGGCGCCTTCCCCGACAGCCACCCGCTGCACGTGGGAATGCCGGGCATGCACGGTGCGGTCACCGCCGTCACCGCGCTGCAGAAGGCCGACCTGATCGTCGCCCTCGGAGCCCGCTTCGACGACCGCGTCACCGGCAAGCTGGACAGCTTCGCCCCGTACGCCAAGATCGTCCACGCCGACATCGACCCGGCCGAGATCGGCAAGAACCGCACCGCCGACGTCCCCATCGTCGGCGACGCCCGCGAGGTCCTGGCCGACCTGGTCCAGGCGGTCCAGGCCGAGCACACCGAGGGCAACACCGGTGACTACACCGCGTGGTGGAAGGACCTCAACCGCTGGCGCGAGACCTACCCGCTCGGCTACGACCTGCCCGAGGACGGCAGCCTCTCCCCGCAGCAGGTCATCCAGCGCATCGGCAAGCTCGCCCCCGAAGGCACGATCTTCGCGGCGGGCGTCGGCCAGCACCAGATGTGGGCCTCGCACTTCATCGACTACGAGCAGCCCGCCACCTGGCTCAACAGCGGCGGCGCCGGAACGATGGGCTACGCCGTCCCGGCCGCGATGGGCGCGAAGGCCGGCATGCCCGACCGCACGGTCTGGGCCATCGACGGCGACGGCTGCTTCCAGATGACCAACCAGGAACTGACCACCTGCGCGCTCAACAACATCCCGATCAAGGTCGCCGTCATCAACAACGGCGCGCTCGGGATGGTCCGCCAGTGGCAGACCCTCTTCTACAACCAGCGCTACTCCAACACCGTGCTGCACTCCGGCGCGGACACGGACGGCGTCCCGGCCAAGGGCACCCGCGTCCCGGACTTCGTCAAGCTGTCCGAGGCCATGGGCTGCTACGCCATCCGCTGTGAGGACCCGGCCGACCTCGACAAGGTCATCGAGGAGGCCAACTCCATCAACGACCGTCCCGTCGTGGTCGACTTCATCGTCCACGAGGACGCCATGGTCTGGCCGATGGTCGCGGCCGGCACCTCCAACGACGAGGTCCAGGCCGCCCGCGGCGTCCGCCCCGACTTCGGCGACAACGAAGACGACTGAGAGACAGAGAGAGACCGACTCCATGTCCGAAAAGCACACGCTCTCCGTCCTGGTCGAGAACAAGCCCGGTGTCCTCGCCCGGATCACGGCCCTGTTCTCCCGACGCGGCTTCAACATCGACTCGCTCGCGGTCGGTACCACCGAGCACCCCGACATCTCCCGCATCACCATCGTCGTGGATGTCGAGGGCCTGCCCCTGGAGCAGGTGACCAAGCAGCTCAACAAGCTGGTCAACGTCCTGAAGATCGTCGAACTCGAGCCCGCCGCCGCGATCCAGCGGGAGCTCGTCCTGGTGAAGGTCCGCGCCGACAACGAGACCCGCTCCCAGATCGTCGAGATCGTCCAGCTGTTCCGCGCCAAGACCGTCGACGTCTCCCCGGAGGCCGTCACGATCGAGGCGACCGGAGGGGCCGACAAGCTGGAGGCGATGCTCAAGATGCTGGAGCAGTACGGCATCAAGGAGCTCGTCCAGTCCGGCACCATCGCCATAGGGCGCGGCGCGCGCTCGATCACCGACCGGTCGCTGCGCGCCCTCGACCGCTCGGCCTGAGCGGACAAGCCCGGGCGGAGCTTCCCGCACCGCTCGCATGGCGAGACCCGACAACCCATACGACGCACCCCGCCGTACGGTGGGACGCAACACCTGCACACCAAGGAGAAAACCCAGTGGCCGAGCTGTTCTACGACGACGATGCCGACCTGTCCATCATCCAGGGCCGCAAGGTCGCGGTTCTCGGATACGGCAGCCAGGGCCACGCCCACGCGCTGTCGCTCCGTGACTCCGGCGTCGACGTCCGCGTCGGTCTGCACGAGGGCTCGAAGTCCAAGGCCAAGGCCGAGGAGCAGGGCCTGCGCGTGGTGACCCCCGCCGAGGCCGCCGCCGAGGCCGACGTCATCATGATCCTCGTCCCGGACCCGATCCAGGCCCAGGTCTACGAGGAGTCCGTCAAGGACAACCTCAAGGACGGCGACGCGCTGTTCTTCGGCCACGGCCTGAACATCCGCTTCGGCTTCATCAAGCCGCCTGCCGGCGTCGACGTCTGCATGGTCGCCCCCAAGGGCCCCGGCCACCTGGTCCGCCGCCAGTACGAGGAGGGCCGCGGCGTTCCCTGCATCGTGGCCGTCGAGCAGGACGCCTCGGGCAAGGGCCTCGCGCTCGCCCTCTCGTACGCCAAGGGCATCGGCGGCACCCGCGCCGGCGTCATCAAGACGACCTTCACCGAGGAGACCGAGACCGACCTGTTCGGTGAGCAGGCCGTCCTCTGCGGTGGCACCGCCGCCCTGGTCAAGGCCGGTTTCGAGACCCTGACCGAGGCCGGCTACCAGCCCGAGATCGCGTACTTCGAGTGCCTGCACGAGCTGAAGCTCATCGTCGACCTCATGTACGAGGGCGGCCTGGAGAAGATGCGCTGGTCCATCTCGGAGACCGCCGAGTGGGGCGACTACGTCACCGGCCCGCGCATCATCACGGCCGACACCAAGGCCGAGATGAAGAAGGTCCTCACCGAGATCCAGGACGGCACCTTCGCCAAGGCCTGGATGGCGGAGTACCACAACGGTCTGCCCAAGTACAACGAGTACAAGAAGGCCGACAGCGACCACCTGCTGGAGACCACGGGCCGTGAGCTGCGCAAGCTCATGAGCTGGGTGAACGACGAAGAGGCCTAGGCCTCGGGGGAGCGGGGCGGACCCTTCACGGGCCCGCCCCGCTCAGGGCCTGTCGTCAAACTGCCGCCTGCCGGGCGGCAGTTTGACGACAGGCCCTGGTACCGGAGAAGCCGCTCCGTACGGGGGTACCGGAGGGGCGGTTCCGTACGGGTGTGCACGACGTCCACCCTCGTGCGGGTGATCCTTCCACCGGAGCGCAGTACGAGGCGCGTCGCGGGACTACACTTCTCCACAGATACACGCGTCAGGGCCCACAGTGTCGTGCGTCTTCCACGCGGCTAGCCCCTCCACCGCCTGCGGCCGTCGGGACGGCCGTCCGCACTGGACTTGTGAGGACTCACGTGAGCTCGAAACCTGTCGTACTCATCGCTGAAGAGCTGTCGCCCGCCACGGTCGACGCCCTGGGTCCGGATTTCGAGATCCGGCACTGCAACGGCGCGGACCGCGCCGAGCTTCTCCCCGCGATCGCCGACGTCGACGCCATCCTGGTGCGCTCCGCCACCAAGGTCGACGCCGAGGCCATCGCCGCCGCCAAGAAGCTCCGGGTCGTGGCCCGCGCGGGCGTCGGTCTGGACAACGTCGACGTCTCCTCGGCCACCAAGGCCGGCGTGATGGTCGTCAACGCCCCGACCTCCAACATCGTCACCGCGGCCGAGCTGGCCTGCGGTCTGCTGGTGGCCACCGCGCGCAACATCCCGCAGGCCAACACCGCGCTCAAGAACGGTGAGTGGAAGCGCTCCAAGTACACCGGCGTCGAGCTCAGCGAGAAGGTCCTCGGCGTCGTCGGCCTCGGCCGCATCGGCGTCCTGGTGGCCCAGCGCATGTCGGCCTTCGGCATGAAGATCGTCGCCTACGACCCCTACGTCCAGCCGGCCCGCGCCGCGCAGATGGGCGTCAAGCTCCTCAGCCTGGACGAGCTGCTGGAGGTCGCCGACTTCATCACGGTGCACCTGCCCAAGACCCCCGAGACCCTCGGTCTCATCGGTGACGAGGCGCTGCACAAGGTGAAGCCCTCGGTGCGCATCGTCAACGCCGCGCGTGGCGGGATCGTCGACGAGGAGGCCCTGGCCTCCGCGCTCAAGGAGGGCCGCGTCGCGGGCGCCGGCCTCGATGTGTACGCGAAGGAGCCCTGCACGGACTCCCCGCTGTTCCAGTTCGACCAGGTCGTCTGCACCCCGCACCTCGGCGCCTCCACCGACGAGGCGCAGGAGAAGGCGGGCATCGCGGTGGCCAAGTCCGTCCGCCTCGCGCTGGCCGGCGAGCTGGTCCCGGACGCGGTCAACGTCCAGGGCGGCGTCATCGCCGAGGACGTACGCCCCGGCCTGCCGCTCGCCGAGAAGCTCGGCCGGATCTTCACCGCGCTCGCGGGCGAGGTCGCGGCCCGGCTCGACGTCGAGGTGTACGGCGAGATCACCCAGCACGACGTCAAGGTGCTGGAGCTCTCCGCGCTCAAGGGCGTCTTCGAGGACGTCGTCGACGAGACCGTCAGCTACGTCAACGCCCCGCTGTTCGCGCAGGAGCGCGGTGTCGAGGTCCGCCTCACCACCAGCTCCGAGTCGCCCGACCACCGCAACGTGGTCACCGTGCGCGGCACGCTCTCCGACGGCCAGGAGGTCGCGGTCTCCGGCACGCTGGCCGGCCCGAAGAACCTCCAGAAGATCGTCGCCATCGGTGAGCACGACGTGGATCTGGCGCTCGCCGACCACATGGTCGTCCTGCGCTACCAGGACCGTCCCGGTGTGGTGGGCGCGGTCGGCAAGATCCTCGGCGAGGCCGGGCTGAACATCGCGGGCATGCAGGTGTCCCGGGCCGCCGTGGGCGGCGAGGCGCTCGTCGTCCTCACGGTCGACGACACCGTCCCGCAGCCGGTGCTGACCGAGATCGCCCAGGAGATCGGCGCGTCCTCGGCCCGCTCGGTGAACCTCACCGACTGACGCCGACACGTCGGTGAACCTCATCGGCTGACGCGGAAGCACAGCGATACGACCTCGCTCCGTACCCGGTAGTGGGCCCGCTCGTCCCGTACGAGTGGTCCCGCCGCCGGGTACGTCGCGTTTCCGGACGCGGGACGGCGATGAGTTTCCGGGAACGGGACGGCGGCGCGTTTCCGGGGCCGGGACGATGATGGGCTGCCGGGCGCGGGACGGCGACGGGCTGCCGGGCGCCGGCTGATCAACCCGCGGGGGTGGGCCCGGGGTTGGGTCCTGGGGCCCACGACGTGAGCGGGGGCCCGACCCTAGGGTGACCGGTTGTCATGTCACTCATGGGTGCCCGGGGGTCGGATCACGTATGTCTGCTGTCGGTGGCATACCCGTAGCGGGAGGCCCGGCCCCGGCCGTCGCCCACCGGCGTGAACTCCCGCGTCCGCTCGTCCTGGTCCGCGTGCTGCTCCTCGTGCTGTTCGGGGCGACGGTGCTGGGCGCGGTCGGCCTGTCCGGCTCGGCCCTCGCCGCGGACGCGATGGGCGCCGAGGTGCTCGGCATCCTGCTGTACGCCTCCGCGCCCGGGGTGCTCGCGGCGCTGCTGGCCCGGCACGTTCGGACCGGCGGCGCGCGCGTGCGGTGGGGCATCGTCGCCGTCCAGGCGTGGCTGATCCTCGGCGGCCTCGCCAACCTCGGGGACGGGTCGCCGGACGGACTGACCCAGCTGGTCCTGCCGGTGCTGATCATCGTCCTGGTCAGCCGCGCGGGGAGCCGGGCGTGGTTCCGGCTGCCGCCCGGAGAACGGGGGCAGCCGCCGAAGTTCTCGCTCCCGCACATGATCACCTGGAAGCGGGACCGGGGGCAGACCGCCCTGGAGTACCTGGGCCTGGTCCTGATCGTCGTCGCGCTGATCGGGGCCCTGACCGTGGGCGGCCTCGGTGGCCGGATCACCGAGGGCCTCCAGTCCGCGATCTGCTCGCTGACCGGCCACTCCTGTCCGGTCTCCCCGGGCAGCGGCTCCGTCGATGCGGGCGAGCGCCCTGGCGGCGGCACGGACGGGGACGGGGGCGCCGACGGCGGTACGTCGGGGAGCGCGGACGGCGGGGCGGACGGGGGGACTGACGGCGGCTCGACGACCACGGGGGGTGCCACCGGCGGCTCCACGGGCGGCACCGAGGGCTCCGGCGGTACGGGAGGCTCCGGCGGCACGGGAGGACCCGGCGGCACGGGAGGACCCGGCGGCACCGAGGGCTCCGGCGGTACGGCCGGGACCGGCGGCGGTGACAGCTCCGGCTCCACCACGGCCGGCGGCGGCACGGGAGGCCCCGACGACACCGGCCGCCCCGGCACCGGCGAGGACACCTTCCCCGACGGCAACGAGGAGCCCGAGGCCGCCCACGACGTACAGGCGTCCGACGACGGTGAGGGCGAGGGCGGCGGCGAGCAGGCCGAGGAGCAGGAGGACTGCGGCGGCTGGGGCTTCTTCGGCTGCGCCTGGGACCGTACGACACAGGTCGTCAAGGGCGTCGTGGTCGACGGACTCTGGGGCGACATCACGGGGATCATCGACCTGTTCAAGCCGGAGACCTGGTCGGGCCTCGCCGACTACGGCAAGCAGCTCGGCGAGCAGTGGGTGAAGGACTCCTCGGGCGCGGGCGACAAGTGGGCGGACGGCGACTACCTGGGCGCGATCCTGGACTGGGGCAAGGCCTCCGTCGACACCGTGGTCACGGTCGGCGACGACGTCTTCGTCGGGGACGAGGTCCGCGAGCGCTGGGAGAACGGCGAGAAGACCCGCGCCGTCACCGATGTGATCTGGAACGTCGGCTCGATCTTCATCCCCGGCTACAACGTCGGGAAGGTCGTCGGGAAGGTCGGCAAGCTCGGTGCGCTCGGCAAGGTCGCCGGAGCCGTGGCGAGCGCCGCGGACGACGCGGGGGCGGCGGCCCGCCGGGCCCGCAAGGCGGCCGAGGCCGGCGACCTCGACGGCGTACGGAAGGCGGCGAAGGAGGCCGACGAAGCGGCGGACACCGCCGAGGACGCGGCCCGCCGCACCGGCTGCGCCATCGCCTCGGGCCCCCCGCGCGCGCGGTACGGCGAGGGCGGGGCCACCGGTGTCCCGGGCTCGGGCACCGGAGTGCTGGCGGGCGGCTCCCCGGGCCGGATCGTCCTCGCGAACGGCGGGTGCGACGAGGCGGCCAAGGCAGCCGCCGCCCGGGCGCGAGCAGCCGAGCGGGCCGCCCATCTGGAGCGGAAGAGGCTGGAGGAGCCCGAGCGGGCGCGCCAGGCGGAGGCGGACAAGAAGAAGTACCCGCAGGCGCAGCGCAACGACACCTCCGACCCGCGCAACTACAACCCGCCGTCCTGGGCCGACGACCTCAAGGACCGTACGCTCGGGGACGCCGACGGAGGCGACGGCTACTGGGCGAGCCGGGACCGCAACCCCGCGCCCAACTGGAAGAACGAGTCCTGGCTGCGCTACCAGGAGCAGGTGACCGGTACCAACCGGGGCCAGGAGTACGTCGTGCCGCACCCCCGGGAGGGCAAGCCGGCGGTGGAGTACGACGGCTGGGACTCCTCCCGGCAGACGTTCCTGGAGGCCAAGAACGGTTACGGCAGCTATCTGTCCAAGTCCGACAGCGGCACCCTCACCCCTTCGGGCAAGGACAAGTTCGTCACCGAGGCCCGCGCCCAGGTGGAGGCGTCCGGCGGCCGGAGCGTGGAGTGGCACTTCTCCGACCCGCAGGTGGCCAAGGCCGCCCGCAAGGCCTTCCGTGACGAAGGGCTGCCGGTCAAGGTGGTCCACAGCCCGACGAAGCCCAACGACAGCACCAGGAAACCGGGGGCGTTCGACGAGTAGGCCACGCCCGGACGGAACCCCCCGCGCTCCCGGGCGCCTTGTAGCCTGCACGCGTGGTGACCCCGGCCGCCGTCCGGCCGGGGGACCGTGCGCAGTGGGCGGGCCGACGGAGGAGAGACGAGCATGCGACGTGTAGTGCGGGGCTTCTGGGGCCCCCGGCCGGAGTCGGCCGAGGCGCTGGCCGACCGGTGGCGGCGGACCCTGGACGGGCTCGCCGAGCTGGTCCCGCAGGCGGCCGACGTCTGGAGCCAGGTCCACGGGAACGGACCCGCGACCGCCTTCACTCCCGACGGGGACGCCCTGCTCGGCGCGCTCCGCACTGCCCAGAGCGCGGCCGACTGGTCGGACCTCACCGGCACCGGGCTGCGGCTCGTCGGCACCGGGGCGCCCGGATGGGAGGCCGAGGTCAGCGGGCTGGCCGGCGGGGCACCGGAGTTCCTCCTCCAGTCGCTCGCGGTCATCCTGCACGCCCCGGAAGGGGCCGTGGTCCCCGAGGAGGCGCTCCTGTCGCTCGTCGCCCGGGTGTGGGAGCCGGACTTCGGCGATGTGAGCGACGACGACGTGCTGGACGCGCTGGAGGACGACGCCGGGTACTCCGTGGGCGACCCGGTCGTCGGCCGGACCGGCTATCTCTCCCCGGCCCGCGCGGCCCTGGTCCCCGACGGCCTGGAGGTGGTCCGCGAACCCCTCCCCGGCGGCGGGGAGTTGCTGAGCATCGCGGCCCCGGGCGACAGCGCGGGCGTGGTGCGGGTGTACCAGCGGCTGCGGGAGGCGGGGGCGCTGGCACCGCTGCCCCGCCCGATGGACCGGGCGGTTCTGTGACCTGCCGGGCGGGCGAGGAGTTCGACGCGGAGCGTGCGGTGGCCGAGGTGACCGGGCTCCTCGCCGCCCCCGTACCGGCCACCGGCCCCACCGCCGCCGAGGGCGACCCGGACACCGGCGAGTGGACGGCCACCGTCGGGGCGGGCTTCCGGATCGTGCCGCTCTGGGAGGGCCGCTCCCTCACCGGGGTGTACGCCCCCGAGTGGAACGAAGCCGTGGAGGCCGCCGAGGGCCATTTGGCGGTGCTGGCAGGGGCGTTGGGCGGCCACTGGGGCCCGCACCGGCCGGTGCGGCTGCACGCGGCGCTGCTGCGGTGGGAGGCCGGGGCGCCCGTGGAGCCGCTGTACGAGGCGCTGTTCGCCGAGGATCTGTACGGAGACCTGGTGGTCTGGGAGCCCCTCGCCCCCGGCGGCCGGTGGGTCGCCCTGACCGTGGGGCACAGCGACGGGGACGCGCCGCTGGTGCTGGCCGCCCTGGTCAGCGACCGTCCGGTCGTCGAACCGGAGGACGGGGACGGGCCGTTGTGAGGACCGGCCGGGCCCGGCCGGAGGCCTTCGGGGCCTCGGACGAGGTGCTCCGGCACCGGCGGTCCTGTGATGGAGTGGGTCCATGAAGCTGCTTCCCCTGTTCCTCCGACGGCCGATCGAAGCGGTGTACGAGCGTCGGCTCGCCGCCACACTGGTGGGCCTGCCGCGCCCCCAGCACGTAGGGATCATGGTCGACGGCAACCGCCGCTGGGCCCGGAAGGCCGGGCACACGGACGTCCGGGAGGGCTACCGGGCGGGTGGCGCCAAGGTGACCACGTTCCTGGGCTGGTGCACGGCCGCCGGGATCGAGCACGTGACCCTCTTCATGCTCTCCGACGACAACCTGGGCCGCCCCGCCGAAGAGCTCGGACCCCTGATCGAGGTCATCGAGGAGACCGTCCGGGACATCACCGCCGAGGGCCGGGACTGGGAGGTCCGGGCGATCGGCTCGCTCGACATGCTGCCCGGCGCCAGCGCCCGGTTCTTCAAGGAGGCCACCGCCGCCACGGCCGGGCGCGGCGGCCTCAAGGTGGACGTGGCGGTCGGCTACGGCGGTCGGCGCGAGATCGTCGACGCCGTGAAGAGCGCCTTCGAGGAGCACATCGCGGCCGGCGGCGACCCGGCCGAACTGGTCGCCCGGTTCGGGATCGACGACATCTCCCGGCACCTCTACTCACCCGTGGCCGACCACACCGACTTCATCATCCGCACCTCCGGGGAGCAGCGGCTGTCCGGCTTCCTCCTCTGGCAGTCCGCCTACGCCGAGATGCACTGGGTGGACTGCTACTGGCCGGCCTTCCGGCACGTGGACTTCCTGCGCGCGCTGCGCTCGTACGCGAACCGGGAGCGCCGCTTCGGCAAGTGAGCGCTGCTGGACCTCCTACAGCCGGGCCCGCTTCACCGCCATGTGCAGCAGCAGCCGGTCCTCGCCGTCGTTCAGGTCGAGGCCGGTGATCTGCTGGATCCGGGAGAGCCGGTAGTACAGCGTCTGGCGGTGGATGCCCAGCGCGGCGGCCGTCCGGCCCGCCTGGCCCGCGTGGTCCAGGAACATCTCGGCGGTGTGCGCCAGCTCCCGGTGCGGCGGGGTCAGCAGCGGGGCGACCGCCGGATCCCCGGGTCCGTCGTCGGCGCCCGGGAGGGCGGTCAGCAGGCGGTACGGGCCGATCCCCGACCACCGGGCGACCGGCCCGAGGCGGGTCTCGGCCCGTGCCGCGCGGGCCGACGCCGTGGCCTCGCGCCAGGAGACCGTCAGTTCGTCCAGGCCCCGGCGCGGCGTGGCGATCCCCCCGGTGGCGGCCGGGCCGGCGCCGGTGCGCAGCCGGTCCGCGGCGCTCAGGGCCGGGTCGAGGCGGTCCGGCGCGCGCAGCCGGACGAGCGCGGCCAGCGACAGCGGCCCGGCTCCCCCCGGCGCGGCCACGGTCGCCAGGGCGGCCGCCGATGCCACCCCCCGTACGGAGGGCGTGTCATCCGCCCACGGGGTCACGCACACCACCGTGTGCAGCCCGTCCGCGTCCGGCCCCAGGGCCTCGCCCAGCGCGGCGACGGCGGTGTCGCGCTGCCGGCCGGGGCCCGCCGTGAGCACCGCGCCGAACTCCCTCGACAGGCCGGCGCCCGCCCGCGCCTCGTCGGAGAGCAGCGCCCCGATCCGGGCGGTGACCTCCATCGCGGCGGCCAGCTGCTCTTCGGTCGGGCCGGGGTCGGCGTCGAGCAGCCAGACGTAGCCGAGAACGACGCCCCGATGGCGTACGGGAAGGCAGATGCGGTCCCGGAACACCCCGGCCTCGGGGGCGGCGGGGATCCGGACGGGACCGGTCGCCCGGGTGATGCCGAACTCCTCGAACCAGGCGCGCACGGCGGGCGTGGAGCGCCGGGTCAGGATCGAGCGGGTGCGGACCGGGTCCATCGCGGAGTCGTCGTCGCTGTCGTGGGCTCCGAAGGCGACCAGGCCGAAATCCCGGTTCTCCAGGGTGGCCGGGGCGTCGAGGAGGGCCGAGATCTCGTCGACCAGTTCCTGGTAATCGCCTGTCACTCCACCATTCTGCACCCCTTCCCGCCCTTCTTCAGACAGATGTCTGAGATGGCGGCCACGGATGCGTGACAGGTGTCGATGGCACAAGATCGGAGCGGACCCTAGATTTCACAGTGGTTATCCGTGCCGTACCGGTCCGTTCACGTTCATACCGTTACGGCCCTTCGTCCGTATATTCGTGGAGGTGCCCTGTGCTGGGTCCCGTGATTCTCGCCGCGTCGCGCAGCGACAAGATGCGCCGGTTCGTCTCGGCCGCGCCCGGCACCAGGCAGGTCGTCGACCGCTTCATCGCCGGGGAGACCGTCGACCAGGTCGTGCCGATCGTCGAGGACGCCGCGGACAAGGGCCTGGAGGTCACCCTCGACGTCGTCGGCGAGGACATCACCACCCCCGCGCAGGCCGAGGCCGCCCGCGACGCGTACCTGGAGCTCGTCGAGCGTCTGAAGGACCTCGGCCTGGGCACCCGCGCCGAGATGTCCGTCAAGCTGTCCATGTTCGGCCAGTCGCTGGAGAACGGCCACGAGCTGGCCCTCGCCAACGTGCGCCCGGTCGTCGAGGCCGCTGCCGCCATCGGCACCACCGTCACCCTGGACGCCGAGGACCACACCACCCTCGACTCGATGTTCGCCATCCACGAGGAGCTCCGGAAGGACTTCCCGGAGACCGGCTGCGTCATCCAGTCCTACCTGTTCCGCACCGAGGACGACGCCCGCAGGCTCGCCGCCGCGGGCAGCCGCGTACGCATCGTGAAGGGCGCCTACAAGGAGCCCGCCTCCGTCGCGTACCAGGACAAGGCCGAGATCGACAAGGCGTACGTCCGCATCACCCGGATCCTGATGGAGGGCGAGGGTTACCCGATGATCGGGTCCCACGATCCCCGTCTCGTCGCCATCGCCCAGGAGCTGGGCCGCCAGGCCGGGCGCAAACTGGATGAGTACGAGTTCCAGATGCTGTACGGCATCCGCAGCGACGAGCACATCCGGCTCGCGGCCGAGGGCCACCGGATGCGCGTCTACACGGCGTACGGCACCGACTGGTACGGATACTTCATGCGCCGCCTCGCGGAGAAGCCGGCCAACCTGCTGTTCTTCGGCCGCTCGATCCTCACCAAGGGCTGAGCACCCGGCCCCGACCCGGGGCCGAACCGGCCACGGCCGACACACCCATCCCCGCCGACACCAAAGGAGACAAGGCAACCATGGACGCCGTCACCCAGGTCCCCGCGCCGGTCAACGAGCCGGTTCACTCCTACGCCCCGGGCTCCCCGGAGCGCGCCCGCCTGGAGGTGAAGCTCAAGGAGCTCAGCCAGAACCCGATCGACCTGCCGATGACCATCGGCGGCGAGAAGCGGATGGGCGGCGGTGAGCGGGTGAACGTCGTGCAGCCGCACAACCACCGGGCCGTCATCGGCACCTTCGCCGGCGCCACCGAGCAGGACGCCCAGGACGCCATCGACGCGGCCCTCGCCGCCGCTCCGGCCTGGCGCGCGATGGCCTTCGACGACCGCGCGGCGATCATCCTGCGCGCCGCGGAGCTGCTGGCGGGCCCCTGGCGCGAGACGCTGGCCGCCTCCACCATGCTGGGGCAGTCCAAGACCGCCCAGCAGGCCGAGATCGACACGCCCTGCGAGCTGATCGACTTCTGGCGCTTCAACGTGCACTACGCGCGCCAGATCCTCGCCGAGCAGCCCCCGGCGAACTCCCCGGGCGTGTGGAACCGCATGGACCACCGCCCGCTGGAGGGCTTCGTCTACGCGATCACGCCGTTCAACTTCACGGCCATCGCGGGCAACCTCCCCACCGCCCCCGCCCTCATGGGCAACGTCGTGGTGTGGAAGCCGTCCCCGACCCAGACCCACGCCGCCGTGCTGCTGATGCAGCTCCTGGAGGAGGCCGGGCTGCCCAAGGGCGTCATCAACCTGGTCACCGGCGACGGCATCGCCGTCTCCGAGGTGGCGCTGAACCACCGCGACCTGGCCGGCATCCACTTCACCGGCTCGACCCCCACCTTCCAGCACCTGTGGAAGACGGTCGGCAACAACATCGCCAAGTACCGCACCTACCCGCGGCTCGTCGGCGAGACCGGCGGCAAGGACTTCGTCGTCGCGCACCCCAGCGCCGACCGCGCCGTCCTGAAGACCGCGCTGACCCGTGGCTCCTTCGAGTTCCAGGGCCAGAAGTGCTCGGCCTCCTCGCGGGCGTACGTCCCGGCCTCCATCTGGAACTCCGGTTTCAAGGAGGAGTTCGCGGCCGAGGTCGACGCGATCACGATGGGTGACGTCACCGACCTGACGAACTTCATCGGAGCCGTCATCGACGAGCGCTCGTTCGCCAAGAACAAGGCCGCGATCGACCGCGCGAAGTCCGACCCGACCTGCACCGTCGTCGCCGGCGGCACCTACGACGACTCGGTGGGCTACTTCGTCCGTCCGACCGTCATCGAGTGCTCCGACGCCGAGAACGAGGTCTTCACGACCGAGTACTTCGGCCCGATCCTCGCGGTCCACGTCTACGAGGACGAGAACTACGACGCCATGCTGGAGCAGATGGAGTCGGTCTCCGACTACGCGCTGACCGGCTCGGTCATCGCGGGCGACCGCGCGGCCGCCGCGTACACCATGGACAAGCTCCGCTACGCCGCGGGCAACTTCTACATCAACGACAAGTCGACCGGCGCCGTCGTCGGCCAGCAGCCCTTCGGCGGCGGCCGTGCCTCCGGCACCTGCGACAAGGCGGGCGCCCCGCAGAACCTCCAGCGCTGGACCCTGACCCGGGCCATCAAGGAGACGCTGGTCCCGCCGACCGACTACACCTACCCCCACCAGGGCTGAGGCCCTTCCGGGGCGCCGCAGCACGACGCCCCGGACCCGGGCCTCCCCAGGCCCCTGAGCACCGCCCCCCGACCGGCCCCCCAGCCGGCCGGGGGGCGGTTTCCATGGGCGCGGCGCTCTTTCGCGGGGCGGCGTCTCAGACCTCCACGAACACCTGGTCCAGCGACTTGCGCACCAGGTCGGGGACCTCGCAGTCGTCGGCGGGATAGCCGACGGGGATCACGGCGAACGCCTTCTCGTTCTCGGGCCGGTTCAGGACCTCGCCGAGGAAGCGCATCGGGCTCGGCGTGTGGATCAGCGCGGCGAGACCGGACAGGTGCAGGGCGGTGAGCAGCATGCCCACCGCGATCCCGACCGACTCGTCCACGTAGTAGTGCTTGCGCTTCGTGCCGTCCTCGCCGAGCCAGTAGCGCTGCTGGAACACCACGATCAGGGCGGGGGCGTCCGTCATGTGGGCCTTCACCGCGTCGGTGCCCAGCGGGCGCAGCGCGGCGAGCCACTCCTCGCCGAGCCGCCCGTCGTAACTCACCTTCTCCTCGTGCTCGGCGGCCTCCCGGATCCGGCGGCGTACCTCGGGGTCCTTGACCAGGACGAAGGTCCACGGCTGCTGATGGGCGCCGGAGGGGGCGGTGGCCGCGCACGCGACGGCGTCGCGCAGCACCTGCTCGGGGACCGGATCGGGGGAGAAGGAGCGGACGGTCCTGCGTTCGTCCATCCGCAGCCGCAGCCGGGCGGCACGGTCCAGGGAGACCTCGGCGGCCATCCGGTCGGGGCGGTAGGGCGCGGGACGGTACGGGTCGCCATGGGTGGGCGACCACTGCCGGTGTGTGGGCGTCGTGTCGGACATGGCCGCAGTGTGCGCGGTGGGGGAGGCCCGGGGGAAGCGGTGGTTCGGACAGGCGCGGGATGCGGTCCCGGTCAGTGTCCGCTGACCGGGACCGGCTGTCCGCCCTCCGGTGCCCCGGGTACGCGGTCTTGTGGACTAGGTAATGAGCATGTCAAATTCCTTCTCGGTACGTCCCCACACGTCACCCCAGAAGGAGCCCCCCATGAGACGCAACTCCCGTGCGCGCCTCGGCGTTTCCCTCCTGCTCGTCGCCGGCGCCCTCGGCCTCGGAGCGGCCCCCTCCACCGCCGCCGGAGCCCCGGAGCCCGCACCCTCGGCGATCCCCACCCCGTCCGCGTACGCGCTCGACGCCGCCGTCGAACGACAGCTCGGCGACGCCACCGCCGGAACCTACCTCGACGCGAAGACCGGCGACCTGGTCGTCACGGTCACCACCGACCGGGCCGAGGAGCAGGCCCGCGCCGCCGGGGCCACCGTCCGCCGGGTGGCCCGCAGCGCCGCCCAGCTGGACGCCGCCATGGAGACCCTGGAGGCCGAGGCGAAGATCACCGGCACCTCCTGGGGCATCGACCCGCGCACCAACCGGGTCGCCGTCGAGGCCGACTCCTCCGTCTCCGCACGGGAGATGGCCCGCCTCGAAGCCGTCGCCGAACGGCTCGACGGCGCGGTCGACATCAAGCGCGTACCGGGCGTCTTCCACCGCGAGGTGCTGGGCGGCGGAGCGATCTACGGCGGAGGCAGCCGCTGCTCGGCGGCCTTCAACGTCACCAAGGGCGGCGCGCGTTACTTCGTGACCGCCGGGCACTGCACCAACATCTCCGCCAACTGGTCGGCCAGCTCCGGTGGTTCGGTCATCGGTGTCCGGGAGGGCACCAGCTTCCCGACCAACGACTACGGCATCGTCCGCTACACGGACGGCTCGTCGCCCGCCGGGGCCGTCAGCCTCCACAACGGCTCCACCCAGGACATCAGCTCCGCCGCCAACGCCGTCGTCGGCCAGGCGATCAAGAAGAGCGGATCCACCACGAAGGTGACCTCCGGTACGGTCACCGCCGTCAACGTCACCGTCAACTACAGCGACGGACCCGTCTACAACATGGTCCGCACCACCGCCTGCTCGGCCGGCGGCGACAGCGGCGGCGCGCACTACGCCGGATCCGTCGCCCTCGGCATCCACTCCGGCAGCTCCGGCTGCTCGGGCACCTCGGGTTCGGCCATCCACCAGCCGGTCACCGAGGCGCTCTCCGCGTACGGCGTGACGGTGTACTGAGCCCACCGCACCCCACCGCACCACCAGCGTCACCGCACCACCAGCGCCACCGTCACGGCACCGGAACTGCCGGACCCCGCCCGCCCGGACCCCCGCACCACGGTCCGGGCGGGCCTGTGCGCGGCGGCGAAATCCGGTGTCGGGCCGGAGGGGCGCCTGACAGGCTGGGGCCATGGACCGCTCTCCCGCACTGCGCGTCGCCCACACCTCAGAGCTCACCACCTCCGAACGGGGCCGGATCCGCGGCCTGCTCGACACCGCCTTCGACGGCGACTTCGCCGACGAGGACTGGGAGCACTCGCTCGGCGGCATCCACGCCCTGGTGTGCGACACCGACGGCGATCCGATCGCCCACGGCAGCGTCGTCCAGCGCCGGGTCCTGCACGCGGACCGCTCCTACCGCGCCGGATACGTCGAGGCCGTCGCCGTCCGCGCCGACCGCCGCCGCGAAGGCCTCGGGCACCGGGTGATGGCCGCGCTGGAGCACGTCATCGACACGGCCCACGACTTCGGGGCCCTGTCCGCCTCCGACGCCGGCGCGGCGCTCTACGCGGCGCGCGGCTGGCAGGTGTGGCCGGGCCGGCTCGCCGCCCTCGGCCCGGCCGGCCCCGTCCCGCTGCCCGAGGAGGAGGGCACCACCTACGTCCGTCCCGCGGCCGGACGCCCCCTGCCGACGCCGGGCCATCCGCTGCAGTTCGACTGGCGCGAGGGCGACCTGCTGTGAGCCGGCGGCCCGCTCCGCCCCGGTAGCCGTTCCAGCCCGGTGATCCACTCCGGGCGGTGGCCGTCTCAGATAGTAGGAAGTCCGAGTAACTGTGGAGACAGGACGGCTCGGCTGTCCTAACTTGGTAGGAGCCGAACGAATCGCTCGATCGAGCGACCGGCGGATGCGAGCGCACGCCCCGAAGCAGGCAACCCCTGCGGCGTACGCCTCCCCGCCCCTTCCGGCACCCCGGTATCCGATCCCGACCGCTCGATGCCGTGCTGCCCGGCCGGTGCCGCGACCGCTCGCCGGTCCGCGGGTTCTCCGGCCCGCATCCCGGTCTCGACGTCCACGCGAGTCCAGACGTCCACGCGATCTCAGAGGAGTCGATCCACCATGGCCGAGACCACCGTCCGCCGCGTCCGTCACACCTCCCGCCAGGCCGACGCCGAGCGCAGGAACGCCGCCGCCGCCCTCCAGCGCGCCCTGGACCGCCGTGACAACGGCGGCTCGACCGGCCACTGAGCCGGGGTCCGCCACCCGCGTACCGCCCGCCATTGCGTCACCCACCCGCACCCCGCCCTCCGCACGCACCGAACACCCTTGCGTCGTGTCCACATGGTGGACGTCGGGTGTCATGGGGTGGGACGCACCGTTAGGCTTCCGGCATGTCTCGCAGCATCGATCTCGCAGTGATCCCCGGTGACGGAATCGGCCAGGAAGTCGTGGCCCAGGGCCTCAAGGTCCTCAACGCGGTCCTCCCGCAGGACGTGAAGCTGGAGACCAAGGAGTACGACCTCGGCGCCCAGCGCTGGCACCGCACCGGCGACACCCTCCCGGACGCGGAGCTGGAGGCCCTCAAGAACCACGACGCCATCCTCCTCGGCGCGATCGGCGACCCGTCCGTGCCGTCCGGCGTCCTGGAGCGCGGGCTGCTGCTGAAGCTGCGTTTCGCGTTCGACCACTTCATCAACCTGCGGCCCTCCAAGCTCTTCCCGAACACCGCGACCCCGCTCGCCGGCCGCCCCGACATCGACTTCGTCGTCGTCCGCGAGGGCACCGAGGGCCCGTACACCGGCAACGGCGGCTCGCTGCGCACCGGCACCCCCGCCGAGGTCGCCACCGAGGTCAGCCTCAACACGGCCTACGGTGTCGAGCGCGTGGTCCGGGACGCCTTCGAGCGTGCGGCGGCCCGCCCGCGCAAGAAGCTGACGCTGGTCCACAAGAACAACGTCCTCGTCTACGCCGGCCACCTGTGGAAGAACACCTTCGACCGGGTCGCCGCCGAGTACCCGCAGGTCAGCACCGACTACCTGCACGTCGACGCCGCGACGATCTTCTTCGTCACCCAGCCGGAGCGCTTCGACGTCATCGTCACCGACAACCTCTTCGGCGACATCCTCACCGACCTGGCCGCCGCCGTCTCCGGCGGCATCGGCCTGGCCGCCTCCGGCAACATCAACCCGACGGGCGCGTTCCCGTCGATGTTCGAGCCGGTCCACGGCTCGGCCCCCGACATCGCGGGGCAGGGCAAGGCCGACCCGACCGCCACCGTCCTCTCCGTCGCCCTCCTGCTGCGCCACCTCGGCTACGAGGCCGAGGCCGCGCGCATCGAGGACGCCGTCTCCGCCGACCTCGCGGAGCGCGACGGGGCTGCTGCCACGCGTACGACCGACCAGATCGGCGACGCCCTCGCGGTACGCGTAGCGGGCTGATCCGACGACTCCACTCGAAGCCGCCGGGTCAGCGAAAGCACCCGGCGGCTTCACCTGTGCGGCCCCCGGGTGCCACCATCGACCCCTGGACCGCATTCACACCGTTTCGTGCACGGCTCCCCGCAAGTGATAATCGAACGCGGGGCCGCGGCTCGCGGTAAAGCTCGGACGTCCTAGGACCTGACCGAAAAGCGTCGGGCAGAGACGGGCGTGGGCGCGGTCCATCACACACAAGACCGGTGAAGGACACGCACTCATGACGACGCCCACGATCGAGCTCAAGCCCTCCTCGAACCCGCTGTCCGACGCGGAGCGCGAAGCGATCCTGGCCAGCCCGGGATTCGGCCGGCACTTCACCGACCACATGGTGACCATCCGCTGGACCGAGGGCCGGGGCTGGCACGACGCCCAGCTGGTCCCGTACGGCCCGCTGTCGCTGGACCCGGCCAATATGACCCTGCACTACGCGCAGGAGATCTTCGAGGGACTCAAGGCCTACCGCCAGCCCGACGGCACGGTCGCCTCCTTCCGCCCCGACGCCAACGCCCGCCGCTTCCAGCGCTCGGCAGCGCGCCTGGCCATGCCCGAGCTGCCCGTCGAGACGTTTATCGAGGCGTGCGACGCGCTGGTGCAGCAGGACAAGGCGTGGGTCCCGGCCCACGGCGGCGAGGAGTCCCTCTACCTGCGCCCCTTCATGATCGCCACGGAGGTCGGCCTCGGTGTGAAGCCGGCCAACGAGTACCTCTTCCTGGTCATCGCCTCGCCCGCCGGCGCCTACTTCCCCGGCGGTGTGAAGCCGGTCTCCATCTGGCTCTCGGAGAACCGCGTGCGCGCCGTCCCCGGCGGCATGGGCGACGCCAAGACCGGCGGCAACTACGCCGCCTCCCTCCTCGCCCAGGCCGAGGCGGCCGCACACGGCTGCGCCCAGGTCGCCTACCTCGACGCGGTCGAGCACAAGTGGGTCGAGGAGCTCGGCGGCATGAACCTCTACTTCGTGTACGCCCAGGAGGACGGCTCGAAGAAGATCGTCACCCCGTCCCTCACGGGCTCGCTGCTCGCCGGCGTCACCCGTGACTCCCTCCTCAAGGTCGCCCGCGACCTGGGCTACGGCTCCGAGGAGGGCCGGATCTCCATCGACCAGTGGCGCGAGGACACCGCGAAGGGCACCCTCGTCGAGGTCTTCGCCTGCGGCACGGCCGCCGTCATCACCCCCGTCGGCCTGGTGAAGTCCGAGAGCGGCGAGTGGACCCAGAGTGACGGCGAGCCCGGCGAGGTCACCATGAAGCTCCGGGAGCGCCTTCTCGACATCCAGCGCGGTGTCGTCGAGGACACCCACGGCTGGATGCACCCGCTCGGCTAGGGCCTTTCGTTTGGATCAGGCCGCACCCGGCTTCCCGGCCGGTGCGGCCTTTTCCGTGTCCGGTGAATCGAGCACCGCTCAAACCAGGCCTGCCGCGAGCTTCCCCGCCGCAGGTCTCCTGGTTAGAGTGGCGCTCTAACCACCTCGTCCCAGGAGTCCTCATGCCCGCCCCCTTCCGCATGCCCCCCGAGTGGGCCCCGCACGAACGCACCTGGATGGCCTGGCCGGGGCCCAACCCCACCTTCGCCTCCGACGCGGACTTGGAGGAGGCCCGCCGCGCGTGGGCCGGTGTCGCCCGTGCCGTGCGGCGCTTCGAGCCGGTGACCATGGTCGTCGGACCAGGCCAGGAGGAGGGGGCGGCGGCGCTGCTCGGGCCGGACGTGGAGCTGGTCGTCCGGCCGCTCGACGACGCCTGGATGCGGGACATCGGCCCCACTTTCGTCACGGACGGGCGGTCGCTCGCCGCCGTCGACTGGACGTTCAACGGCTGGGGCGCCCAGGGGTGGGCCCGCTGGGAGCACGACCAGCACATCGCCCGGGCCGTCGCCGAGCTGGCCGGCGTCCCCGCCCACCGCTCCCCGCTCGTCAACGAGGGCGGCGCGATCCACGTCGACGGCGAAGGCACCGTCCTGCTCACCGAGACCGTCCAGCTCGGCGAGGAGCGCAACCCCGGCTGGACCCGGGAGCAGGTCGAGGCTGAGGTGCACGCCCGCCTCGGCACCGAGAAGGCCATCTGGCTGCCCCGGGGGCTGACCGGCGACTACCGGACGTACGGCACGCTCGGCCACGTCGACATCGTCGCCGCCTTCGCCCGCCCGGGCACCGTCGTCGCCCACGTCCAGCCGGACCCGGCCCACCCCGACCACGAGGTCACCCGGGAGAACCTGGCCCTCCTGCGGGCCGCCACCGACGCCAGGGGCCGCCGCCTGGAAGTCGTCGAGGTGCCCGCGCCCACCGTCCTCCGCGACGAGGACGGCGAATGGGTCGACCACTCCTACGTCAACCACTACCTCTGCAACGACGCCGTGATCCTCTGCGCCTTCGACGACCCGCGCGACGAAGAGGCCGCCGCGATCTTCCGAGGCCTCTTCCCGGACCGTACGGTGACCCTCGTCGACGCCCGTACGATCTTCGCCGGCGGGGGCGGCATCCACTGCATCACCCAGCAGCAGCCGAAGATCTGACCCCGCCGCGTCCCGTACCCGAATCCCGCCGCCCGCCGCGTTCCGTAGCCCGAACCCCGCCGAAAGTCCGGTCCCATGGCCTCCGTCCCCCGTCGCACCCACCACGCCGCCCCGCCCCGCGAGGACGTCCTCGCCGCCGCCATGGCCACCGTCGCCGAGCGCGGGCTCGACGGGCTGACCATGGCGGGGCTCGGGCGGGAGGTGGGCATGAGCAGCGGGCACCTCCTCTACTACTTCCGCACCAAGGACGAACTGCTCCTCCAGACCCTGGAGTGGAGCGAGCGGCGCCTCGGGGCCGAGCGCGGCGCCCTCCTCACCCGGCCGGGGACGGCCCGCGAGCGGCTGGAGGCGTACATCGACCTCTACCTGCCCGCCGGTCACCGGGACCCCCACTGGACGCTCTGGCTGGAGGTCTGGGGCCGCTCGCAGAACGCCGACGACGACGCCCGCTCCCGGCAGGCCGCCATCGAGGGGGCCTGGCACCGCGACCTGGTGGCGCTGCTCGTCGAGGGGGTGTCGCGCGGCGAGTTCCGGCCGGTGGCCGCCGACCGGTTCGCCGCCCGGCTGCGGGCACTGCTCGACGGGTTCAGCATCCACGTGACGGTCGGGATCCCCGGGACGGGGCGCGAACAGGTGCTGGGGCAGGCGGCGGAGTTCCTCGACGAGACGCTGACACCGGGCCCGGAGTGACCCGCCCCGCCGCGCGGCAGCCGCGTGACGTACCGCACCCGGACCCCCACCCGCGGCACCCGCGTGACGTACCGCGCCTGGTTTCCCACCGCGTGACCCGCGTGACGTACCGCACCCGGATCCGTACCCGCGTGACCCACCGTGCCGCACGGATGCGACCAGTGTCACGACCGCATCCTGAGACACCGGCGTCACAGGGGCGACGCTGTGCCAGACTGCTGCCGTGTCCTCGTTCGTCATGATTATTGGCAGCAGGCGCGCCGGTCCGCAGTGACCGCCCCGTACCACCATGTACGGCGCGGCCATCGTGCCCCAGACCCGCGCGCAGACCTCTCGCACCCGCGAGGGGTCTTTTCGTTTTCCGGCCCGTACCCGGGCCAGGGCGGCGCGCGCGGGATGATGGGGGCAAGTGGAGCCCGATCGTCCGGATCCACTCATCCGACAGGAGTCAGATCAGCATGACCACCAAGGCCACGGCCACCGACGACAGTTTCCATGTCTTCGACACCACACTGCGCGACGGTGCTCAGCGTGAGGGCATCAACCTGACGGTCGCCGACAAGCTGACCATCGCCCGTCATCTGGACACCTTCGGCGTGGGGTACATCGAAGGCGGCTGGCCGGGGGCCAACCCGCGCGACACGGAGTTCTTCGCCCGCGCCCAGCAGGAGATCACGTTCGAGAACGCCCAGCTCGTGGCGTTCGGCGCGACCCGCAGGGCCGGCGGCAGCGCGGCCGAGGACCCCCAGGTGAAAGCGCTCCTGAACTCCGGCGCCCCGGTGATCACCCTGGTGGCCAAGGCGCACGACCGGCATGTGGAGCTGGCCCTGCGCACCACTCTGGAGGAGAACCTGGAGATGGTCCGCGACACCGTCTCCCACCTCCGCGAGCAGGGCCGCCGGGTCTTCGTGGACTGCGAGCACTTCTTCGACGGCTACCGCGCCAACGCCGAGTACGCCAAGTCCGTGGTCCGCACCGCGTACGAGGCGGGCGCCGAGGTCGTCATCCTCTGCGACACCAACGGCGGCATGCTCCCCGCCCAGGTCCAGGCCGTCGTCTCCACCGTCGTCGCCGACACCGGGGCCCGGCTCGGCATCCACGCCCAGGACGACACCGGCTGCGCCGTCGCCAACACCCTGGCCGCCGTGGACGCCGGCGCTACCCACGTCCAGTGCACGGCCAACGGTTACGGAGAGCGGGTCGGCAACGCCAACCTCTTCCCGGTCGTCGCCGCACTGGAACTCAAGTACGGCATGAAGGTGCTGCCCGAGGGCGCGCTCGCCGAGATGACCCGGATCTCGCACGCCATCGCCGAGGTCGTCAACCTCACCCCCTCCACCCACCAGCCGTACGTAGGCGTCTCGGCCTTCGCCCACAAGGCCGGGCTGCACGCCTCCGCGATCAAGGTCGATCCCGACCTCTACCAGCACATCGACCCCGAGCTGGTCGGCAACACCATGCGGATGCTGGTCTCCGACATGGCGGGCCGCGCCTCCATCGAGCTGAAGGGCAAGGAGCTCGGCATCGACCTCGGCGACGACCGTGCCCTGGTCGGCCGGGTCGTGGAGCGGGTCAAGGAGCGCGAACTCCAGGGCTACACCTACGAAGCGGCCGACGCCTCCTTCGAGCTGCTGCTGCGCGGCGAGGTCGAGGGCCGGGCCCGGCGCTACTTCCGTACGGAGTCCTGGCGGGCGATCGTCGAGAACCGCCCCGACGGCACCCACGCCAACGAGGCGACCGTGAAGCTCTGGGCCGAGGGCGAGCGGATCGTCGCCACCGCCGAGGGCAACGGCCCGGTCAACGCACTGGACCGGGCCCTGCGCGTCGCCCTGGAGCGGATCTACCCGCAGCTCGCCAAGCTGGAGCTGGTCGACTACAAGGTCCGCATCCTGGAGGGCCGCACAGGCACCGAGTCCACCACCCGTGTGCTCATCACCACGGGCGACGGCACGGGCGACTGGGCGACCGTGGGGGTCGCCGAGAACGTCATCGCCGCCTCCTGGCAGGCGCTGGAGGACGCGTACACCTACGGACTGCTGCGCGCGGGTGTCGAGCCCACGGAATAGCCCGACCGGACCGCATCGCATGGCTTGTGGGAGCCGCCGCCCGTCGCCGGGCGGCGGCTCCCACGCGTTCGGGACGGAACGCTCAAAGCCTTCTGCCCGATGGGCAGATGGAACCGGCAGATCCCTCTGTGCAGTCGGGACGTGAAGCGTTGGCGGCCCGGCGCTCCATGTCGTCACGCGGCGGCAGACTCCGCGATGACTCGTCCGGTTGAGGGAACAGCCGGACTTCTCGGTCGTGTTCATCACGCACGCCGTCCCGCTCCTGATCGAATTCCCGGACCGGATCGCGACCATGCACGGGGGCCGACCTCGACCGCAGGACACGGGGGCCGACCTCGACCGCAGGAAGAGAGAGCGCCCGCATGCCCCGCACACCGCACCCCCGCTCCCGCCCCCGCCCTCAGCTCCGGCCCCGGAAGAGCGGAGCCGGACTCGTGGCGGCCGCCCTCGCCGCCGCGGCCGTGCTGGCCACCCTGCCCGGCGGCGGCCCCGGCGCGTTCGCCCTGGACGCCGTCGAGCCGTACGGCAAGGCGGGCCCGGCCCCCGCCCAGCGTGTCGTCACCGACACGGTGGTCCACCCGGTGAAGAACGGCGACAGCGCGGAGATCGGCCTCTCCGTCGCCACCGCCGGCTCCGTTCCCACCGAGGAGCCCGTGACCGTCACGTACGCCACACAGGGCGGAACAGCCGGGGCCGGGGAGGACTACACCCCGGTCTCCGGCAGCCACACCTTCCCCGCGGGCACCGCCTCCGGAACCACCCACCGGGTCACCGTCCCCACGGCGGAGGCGTCGAAGCCCGCCGAGGCGAAGACGGTCCTCCTGGAGGTGACGGTCGCCGGTGCGACGGCTCCCCCGGAGAATCCGCAGATCGTCATCGACGCCCACGGACTCCCGTACCAGAACCCGGAGCTGCCCGTGAGGCAGCGGGTGGCGGACCTGCTGGGGCGCATGTCGCCCGCCGAGAAGGCCGGCCAGATGACCCAGGCCGAGCGCGGCGCGCTCCGCGCCCCCGGCGACATCGCCGCCTACGGCCTCGGCTCACTGCTCTCCGGCGGCGGCTCGGCCCCCACCCCCAACACGCCGGCCGCCTGGGCCCGGATGACCGACGCCTACCAGCTGCGCACCCGGGCCACCCGCTTGCAGATCCCGCTGATCTACGGCGTGGACGCGGTCCACGGGCACAACAACGCCGTCGGCGCGACGATCATGCCGCACAACATCGGCATCGGCGCGGGCCGCGACCCGGAGAGCGCGGAGCGGACCGGAGCGATCACCGCGAAGGAGGTCCGCGCCACCGGCGTCCCGTGGAACTTCGCGCCCTGCGTCTGCGTCACCCGCGACGAACGGTGGGGCCGCTCCTACGAAGCGTTCGGCGAGGACCCGGCTCTGGTCGAGGCCATGCAGACGGTCATCCAGGGCATGCAGGGCAGCCCGTCCGGCAAGGACCTGCACCGCGCCGACAAGGTGCTCGCCAGCGCCAAGCACTTCGTCGGCGACGGCGGTACCGCGTACGGCTCCTCCACCACCGGCTCGTACACGGTCGACCAGGGCGTCACCGAGGTCACCCGCGAGGAGCTGGAGGCCGTGCACCTCTCCCCGTTCGAGGAGTCGGTGAAGCGGGGCATCGGCACGGTCATGCCCTCGTACTCCTCGCTGGACGTCCTGGGCGACGGCAAGGGCCCGGTGAAGATGCACGCCAACGCCGAGATGATCAACGGCGTCCTCAAGGACCGGATGGGCTTCGAGGGCTTCGTCGTCAGCGACTGGCAGGCCATCGACCAGCTCCCCGGCGACTACGCCAGTGACGTCGTCACGGCGGTCAACGCCGGACTCGACATGATCATGGTCCCGACCGCGTACCAGGACTTCACGGAGACCCTCAAGGACGCGGTGGTCGCGGGCCGCGTCCCCGAGGCCCGGATCGACGACGCGGTCGCCCGCATCCTCACCCAGAAGTTCCGCCTCGGCCTCTTCGAGAAGCCCTACGCGGACACCACACACCTGGACATGGTCGGCTCGGCCGAGCACCGCGCCGTGGCCCGTGAGGCGGTGGCCAAGTCCCAGGTGCTGCTGAAGAACGACGGAGCCGTCCTCCCGATCGGGCCCGGCCAGAAGGTGTACGTCGCCGGCTCCAACGCCGATGACATCGGCAACCAGACCGGCGGCTGGACCACCAGCTGGCAGGGCGCCTCCGGGCGGACCACCACCGGCACCACGATCCTGGAGGGCATGCGAAAGGCGGCGCGGACCCCCGAAACCGTGACGTTCTCCCAGGACGCCTCCGCCGCCACGGACGGTTACGACGTGGGCGTGGTGGTCGTCGGCGAGACCCCGTACGCCGAAGGCATCGGTGACGTCGGCAACGGGCACGACCTGGAACTGACGGCCGCCGACCGGGCAGCGGTCGACACGGTCTGCGCCGCCATGGAGTGCGCGGTCCTGATCGTCTCCGGCCGCCCCCAGCTCATCGGCGACCGGCTCGGGAAGATCGACGCACTGGTGGCCTCCTGGCTGCCGGGCTCCGAGGGCGACGGTGTGGCCGACGTCCTCTACGGCAGGCGCGCCTTCACCGGACAGTCCCCGGTGAGCTGGCCGAAGTCGCAGGCCCAGCTCCCGATCAACGTCGGGGACACCGTCTACGACCCGCAGTTTCCCTACGGCTGGGGCCTGACCACCCTGCAGGAGCCCCCGGCCGGCGGCGAGAACGCCCTCGCGGCCCTCGCCGTCGCCGCCCACGACGCCGAGAAGGCGCGTCTCGGGAAGACCCCGGCGGGCAGGGCGATCGTGGACCGGGCCAGGCTGCTGGTCCAGCGGAAGATCGACGGAAGGTTCACCCAGGAGGTGTCCAAGCCGTTCGCGGAGGCGGACCACCTGCTGCTCACCGGCGACCTGACCGGGGCGGTGGACAGGCTGCGCACGGCGTACCGAGCGGCGTAGGAGCCGCGCTCCCGGACGGGCACGCGGCGTAGGAGCCGCGCTCCCGGACGGGCGACGGCGTTCGCCGCCCGTCTGGAGTAGCGTGAAGTATGAGGAAAAGGCTCTTCCCCGCACTGCTGGCGGGCCTGCTGCTCATCATCGCAGCGGCGGCTCTCGCCCTGACCTCTCCCGCGTCGGCAGCTCCCGCCGCTCCTGGCGCGACCATCCAGGACGCCGCCCAGGCCCTGCGCGACGACCCGGTCTACGTGGACCCGGGAGCCCGCGATCAGCTCTCCGTCGCTGACGAGAAGGCCCTGGAGGACAAGATCACGGGCGCCGACAAGCCGGTGTTCGTGGCGGTCCTCCCCGATACCCCGGCCTTCCCCGAGGAAGGCCTCCTCCCGACCCTGCGCAGTGACACCGGCATCACCGGCGTCTACGCGGTCCGCCTCGGCGACGGCTTCGACGCGGGCGCCGACCCGCAGGTCATGCCCACCCGAGCGGTCGACAACCTCACCGCAGCCGTGGAGAACCCCACCACCGCCGGCAACGCCGAGGCCCAGCTCAACGCCTTCGTCGACCGCGCCGTCGAACAGGCCCGGGGCTCCGCCCCCGCCTCCTGGTCCGGCGGAGGCGCGGCGGACGGGTCCGGAGCACCGGTCGCCGGGCTGATCACGCTCGGCGCACTGGTCGCGGCGGGCGGCGCGGGCGCCTACGCCATCTCCCGCCGCAACAAGCGCCGCGAGGAGGAAGAGGAGCGCGCCGCGCTCGACAAGCTCCGGGTCGTCGTCGACGAGGACATCACCGCGTACGGCGAAACCCTGGAACGCCTGGACTTCCACCCCGCCGAACCGGGCGCGGACGACACCATGCGCGCCGACTACGAACGGGCCCTGGACTCCTACGAGAGCGCCAAGTCGAAGATGGACAAGGCCGGACACCCCTCGGACGTCCGCGAAGTCACCCGGTCCCTGGAGGACGGCCGCTACTCCCTCGCGGTCCTGGAGGCCCGCCGCACCGGCGCACAGATCCCGGCCCGCCGCCCGCCGTGCTTCTTCGACCCGCGCCACGGCACGGCGGTCACGGAGGTTCTGTGGACCCCGCCCGGCGGCGCGTCCCGGGAAGTCCCGGTCTGCGGCGCGGACGAGGCCCGGCTCAGCCGGGGCGAGGACCCCATGAGCCGCACGGTCGACACCGGCGACGGCAACCGCCGCCCGTACTGGGAAGCGGGCCCGGCCTACGGCCCCTGGGCCGGCGGCTACTTCGGCGGCGGGCTGCTCCCCGGCCTCCTGGTCGGCACCATGCTCGGCTCGATGCTCGCCACTCCGGCGTACGCCTCCGAGTACGGCGGCGGTGACTTCGGCGGCGGCGCGGGCGGCGACTGGGGCGGCGGCGACTTCTCCGGCTCCGACTTCGACGCCTCGGGCTTCGGCGGGGGCGGCTTCGGCGACGGCGGAGGCTTCGGGGGCGGTGGGTTCGACGGCGGCGGGTTCTGAGCGTCCGGACCGTCCCGCGACGCCCCGGGTCCCGGCGGATCCCCTCAGCCGGGGCCCGGGGTCGGGCTGACGGTCCGGGGCGGCGGCGGGCCGCCCCGGACCGCGCGGGCCCCACGCTCAGCCGGTGGTGACCCGCAAGGTGCCCGAGGCCGTGGCGACCGGGCCCGAGCCGTCCGCCGGCGCGGCGGTCAGCCGCCAGGTGTAGCCGCCGGCCGGGGCGGGGCCGCCGGAGGCGGACGTACCGTCCCAGCTGACCTTCACCGTTCCGCGCGTGTCCTCGCCCGTCCAGGTGCGGACGGTCTCGCCGGTCGAGCGACGGGTGAGGGTGAGCTGCCAGGACGCCGCCGGCTTGGAGAGCCACCACGCGGCGCTCCACGCGCCCGCCGAGGTGGCGGGCACGGTGCTGTGGGTGACGCCCAGGGGGGAGACGGCCTGCTGCGGGGCGGTGACGTGGACGGTGTCGTCGGACCCGACCCAGGCGAGCTTGCCCGCGTCCGCGTCCAGGGTCCAGGTGGTGCCCCGTCCGTCGCCGGCCGCGGGCTGCTTCACCCCCGTGACGGTGCCCAGGTCCGCGGTGGAGCCGTCCTCGCGCAGAGCGGTGAGGCGCAGCTCCCCCGACCCGTCGCGCGCGGCCAGGAAACGGTCGCCCAGCAGGACCCCGGAGACCGGCGCGGGGTAGTCCCGGTGGGTCGCCGTGTCGTACACGCCCGCCGCGTTCTCGGAGGCGCAGCTCCAGTACAACAGGGTGCCGCTGCGCTGGAGTTCGCTCGGCACGCAGTCGACGCCGAGATCGTGGTTCGCGGTCGCCCGCCCGGAGCGCGGGTCGACCACGTTCACCGTGCCGGGGTTGCCCGGTGCCGACTTGATCAGCCGGTCCCCGTCGAGCACCGCGCCCTGCACCGGCTGGTCGCGGACGACGAGGTCGCGGGCGGTGTCGACGACGTACTGCCGGCCGCCCGCCTCGTACAGGACGAACTCCGGTGCGGCGTCGAGGATGCGCCCGCCGGTGCCGGGCAGCGCCACGCCCTGGGACTGCTGTCCTGGGTCGTCGCCGGTCACCAGGGTGTCCTTGCCGGTGGCCGGGTCGGTGACCAGCCGGGCGAGCCCCTCGTCCGTGCCGTCGGCGAAGCGGCCCGCCGCGAGTCCGGGGAACTCCGCGAGCCGCGCGCCCTCCGCCGGGTCGAGGCCGGTCCCGACAGCCCTGCCGTGCAACGTGTCCTTGCCGAGCAGCGAGTTGACGTACCGCAGCCGCCCCCGGTCGAGGCCCAGCGCCCCGATCTCGCCGTCCGCCGTCTTCACCCCGGGCACCTCCCGCATCACCAGGTCGGAGATGATCCCGATGCCGTTCTGGTGGAACACGTGGATGGCCCGCTTGCCGTCGGCGTCCTTGCCCAGCACCAGCACGTCCCCGTAGCCCTCGGCCCGGAGCTGGGTGAACTCCACCGTGGGCAGGAGCGTGCGCTCGGTGTCCGCGCCGGTGTGGGGCGTGAGCCGCAGCGGCCCGCCGGTGCCCTCGTGCCACACGACGCTGTCCTCCACGACGAACGAGGTGACCTCGCTCTCCGTGGACTCCGTGGCCAGCGGGACGACCTTCGGCGTGCCCGTGCCGCTGCGCGGCAGGATCCGGACCCCCTGGCCTCCGGCGCCGTTCCGCGAGAACCAGCTGACGGTCATCTGGGTGAGGCGGAAGCTGCTCGCGTCCCCGGTCACGGGCAGCGGCTTCACCCGGCCGTCGTACGCGGTCAGGATGCCGTAGCCCGGGGAGCCGTCCGCGAGGCGGTAGCCGATGAGGACCTCGCTGCCCTGCCCGCCGAGCACCACCGGCCGGGCGTCCGTGGTGGCTCCGGCGGGCAGCCGCACGACGGGGTCCGCCGACGCCGCCCCGCCCCGGGCCACCCGCATCTCGTACGTCCCGTCGCCCTTGTCGACGGTCGCCAGCACCCAGCCGCCCGCATAGCTCAGATGGAGGTATCCGGCGGGCACCTGGAGGGTGCTGTTGAAGGCGGGGTCCTCGATGCCGACCCGTACGACGTTCGTCCCGCCGTCCGCGCGCTGCTGGGTGTAGATGGCCCGGTTGTGCTCGTCGTGGCCGCCGACGAGCAGATGCTCCGGCACCGAAGCGATCTCCGTGACCACCCTGGTCCGGCTGTTGTACGAGTTGGTCCAGAGGTAGTCGTCGCCCTCGCGGTGCAGTACGCCGTACCTGCCGGTCGCCAGGATCTTCTCGGGCCCGTCGCCGAAGGCGTCGGGCGCGGGTATCAGGACCTCGGCGGACGCTGCTGTTCTGGCGGCGTGCGCGGTGGCCGGCAGCGCCGTGGCGAGCCCTGCGGCCAGCACCACCGCGACGGCCGCCGCTCCCGTGGTCCGCCCGGTACGGCGGCTGCGGGCGCGGCTGTTCGTGTACAGGTGTCGGGACACCTGACCCCCCTTGTCAGTTGACCGATGGTGCGCATCTGCGATGCGAACACGATCAACCTTATTCATATGTGGGGGAGTTGTGACCAAAACCTGTGTGAGCAGTGGTACGGGGCTTGCTCGCTACCGCCAGTTCACCCACCAGGCGGCCACGCCGCCGAGGACGATCAGCCCGCACATCACCGTGTTGCTCCGCCGGTAGTCCACCAGGAGCGCGGTGAACTCGCGGAGCGTCGCGTTGGGCCAGAAGTACGCGGCCGTCGGCGAGCCCACCACCTGTCCCCGGATGCGGACCCGCCGGGCGGTGAGAGCGGCGCGGAAGGCGTGGTAGTTGTTCGTGACGACGACGCACCGGTAGCCGGGCTTGGCCTTTTCCATGATCGCCTTGCTGAACCGCAGGTTCTCCTCGGTGTTCGTCGACCGGTCCTCCCGCTCGATGAGGTGTGCCGGGAAGCCCTCGGCCACCAGGTGGTCGGCCATCGCGTGGGATTCCGGCAGGTCCTCGTCGGGCCCGCGCCCGCCCGACGTGATGAGCACGGGGGACCCGCCGCGCCGGGAGAGCCGTGCGTGCACCTCCCGCCCGCGCTTCAGCCGGCTCGCCAGCAGCGGCGGCACGGTGGAGCCGCCGACGAGCCCCGAGCCCAGCACCACCACGAAGTCGGCCCTGCGGCGCACCCGCAGCCGCCCGTAGAGGAACGCGTAACAGACGAAGCACAGGAACAGGAACGAGAAGTAGAGCGCCAGCCCGCCGGCCGCAGTCGCCGCGCCGATCAGTATCGGTGTCCGCAGGGCGGCGGCGGTGGCGAGCAGGGCGACCACGGCGAGGATGGCCAGGGCGGCCCCCAGGGAGAGCAGATTCGACGGGCTCCTGCCCTCCTTGCGCAGCATGCGTACACCGTTGAGGAAGAGAAAGCAGGTCAGCACCGCCACCGCCACGGCCCCCAGGCCCAGCAGCGACCACACCACGACGTGCGCGGAGACGGAGCCGGAGTCGACCACCCGGTAGAGCAGGCCGGCCGCCGCACAGAGCACGGCGAGCCCCAGGAAGACGGCGTTGCTGAACTTGCGGCGCTCGCGCAGCACGCTCACACAGAAGACGAGGAAGAGGAGCGCCGCCGGGGCGAAGACCACCATGCGCCCAGACTAGGCAGCGCTCAGGGAGTGGTTGACGGCGAGGTGGGGGTGGGGTTGGAGGGGAGCCGGGGCGATCGGTGGCCGGACGCTGTGCCAGGCTCCGGCCCATGAGATGGAGCTTCAAGCTGCACGGCTGCGCGGCGGCCGCGCTGAGCGCGGCCGCCCTGGTACTGGCCGCGCTCACCTGGCTGCCCGGCGCGCTGCCGTTGTTCGAGCCGGTCTGGCCGATGGTGGCGGTCTTCTGCCTGGCCCTCTTGCTGCTCCTGGCGGCTGTGGTACGCCACTTCGCGGCCGGCGCGGACCGGAGCGCGATGTGGCTCGCCTTTCGCTGCCTGCCCGGCAGGGTGCAGGCGGGGCTCGGGTTCCTGGCCCTGGCCGGTGCGGTCGTCGTCGGACTCGATGCGGCGGGGGGCCGGCGGTTGCAGGACGCGGAGGTGCGCGAGGGCCGGTACGTCGCCTACGACACGTCGGTGACCAGGGACCGGGCGGTCGAGCTGACGCGGGACGAGTACCTCGCCCTGCTGCCGGGCAGCCGGCGCTGGATGTTCGCGGTCGCGGGCCTCATGGCCACCGGGGCCGCCGCCGGCGTGCTGGCGGTGGGAGAGCTGCGCCGCGCGGACTCCGCCTCCCTCACGCGGGTGCCGTGATGGAGACGGTGATCCTCGATCGGGGCGTGCCCTTTGCGGGGGTCGAGCCGTTGAACCCGGCATGAAGAAGCGAAGCGTACTCGCCGCCGTCACCCTCGCCACCGGAGCGGTCATCGCCGCCATCTCCCCGCCCCCGGGAGGCGGGGACACCGCGCACGCCGCCGAGCCGCCCGTCAGCCTGGGCGCGCTGGACAACGTCGGCGAGCTCGGGACGTTGGTCGACGGCGCGGCGGGGGCCACCACCTCCACCGCCGGCACGGTCACCAGCACCGTGGAAGGCGCCCAGCTCAGCTGAGTGGGCCGGGGACGGGGGTGGGGGCGACCGAGGGGTCGCCCCCACCCCCTTTTCTGTTCCCGGCGCCCGGCCGAGGGGCCCGGCCATCCGCCAGGCCCTCTGGCCCGGCCATCCGTCAGGCCCGACGGGCCCGCCCGACCGCGCGGCCCCCGGTCGGACTCAGTGGCCCGGCGTGCCGACCCCGTAGGACCTGACGAGGCGGGCCAACTGGCGGCCCGCAGCCAGAAGGGGCTCCTCGCTCCGGTTGACCTGGGCGGTGACCTCGGCGCCCTCCATGGCGCTGATGGCTGTGGTCGCCAGCTCGCGCGCTGCCTCCGCCGGGAATCCGCAGCCCAGCAACTTGTCCCGGACGAGCCGCTCCCAGCCGTTCAGCGCGTCGGCGCAGGCCTGCTGGAGCTCCGAGTCGGTCCCGAGCGTCTCCAGGGCCGCAGCCGTCACCGGGCAGCCGTCGATCCAGCCCGACTCCTTGAGTCCGGCGGCCAGCTGGCGGGCACAGGAGAGCACCGCCTCCGCCGGGTCGGTCTCGCTGTCCAGGGCTTCCTTCAGGAGTGTCGCGAACTCCTGCGCGCTGTACCGGATCGCGGCGACCGCGACGGCCTCCTTGCCGCCCGGGAAGAAGTGGTAGATCGACCCGAGCGTGGCCTGCGACTCCGCGGCGATCTGCTTGATGCCGGTGCCGACATAGCCCTGCCGCTGGAGAAGGCGCGCGGTCGCCACGACGATCCGGTCCCGGGTGCTGGTCTGCATGCCGCCACTGTAGCGGGCAGTGGGTAGAGCGTTCGTTCTAGAGCTGTGCTAGCTTTCCGGCATGCTCTAAATAGATCGATCGTTTTAGTCGGGGCGAGCGATCTGGCTCTCCGTCCTGACCGACCTGTTGGAGGTAGGCATGAACAGCGCACAGAACTCGGTCACGGTCATCGGACTGGGCCCCATGGGCCGGGCCATGGCCACGGCCCTGCTCGACCGCGGATACGCGATCACCGTCTGGAACCGCACCGCTTCCCGCGCGGACGACCTGGTGGCCCGGGGAGCCGTCCTCGCGCAGAGCCCCGCCGACGCCGTCGCGGCGAACGAGGTGGTCATCATCAGCCTCACGGACCACGCGGCGGTCCAGGCTGTACTGGAGCCCGCCGCACGGGCCCTGGGCGGCCGGGTCCTGCTCAACCTCACCTCCGCCACGCCCGGGGAGGCCCGCGCCGGAGCCCGCTGGGCGGCCGGGCACGGTGCCGTGCAGCTCACCGGCGGCGTCAGCTCGTCGCCCTCGGGGATCGGGCAGCCCGATTCGTACACCTTCTACAGCGGGCCGCGCGAGGCGTTCGACCGGCACCGGCCGGTGCTCGAAGCGCTGACCGGCCGGGTCGACCACCAGGGCGAGGACCCGGGGCTCGCCGCGCTCCACTACCAGATCGGCATGGTCATGTTCTGGACCTCGCTGTTGAGCTACTGGCAGGCGATCGCCCTTGCCCGCGCCAACGGCCTGACGGCGGCCGACATCCTGCCAGGCGCCGCCGAAACGGCGAACTCGCTCTCGGAGACCTTCGCCTTCTACACCGAGCGCATCGACGCCGGGATGCACCTGGGTGACGTGGACCGCCTGGCCATGGGACTGGCAAGCGCCGAGCACGTACTGCACACCAACGCCGACGCGGGCGTCGACACGGTCCTCCCGGCCGCCGTCGTCGACCTGTTCCGCCGGGGCGTGGAGGCGGGGCGGGGCGCGGACAGCTGCTCTGCTCTGGTGGAGCTGATGGCGAAGCCCGGGAAGCAGCCGTTCGCCGGCCCGACCGATCCGGGCACGGACGGTCGGGTCCGGCAGGATGGCCCCTTCCTACGGTGAACGAGCAAGGGAAGGAGTCAGCGGTTGCTGGAACGGCTGAACGACGCGATGGAGCACGTCGAGGCGCATCTCGGTGAGCGCATCGAGGTGGCGGAGCTCGCGCGCATCGCGATGACGTCGGAGTACCACTTCCGCCGGATGTTCTCCGCGCTCGCGGGCCTCCCGCTGTCGGAGTACATCCGTCGCCGCCGCATGACGGTCGCGGGGGCCGAGGTGCTGGGCGCCCCCGACCGGACGCTGCTGGACGTGGCGGTGCGGTACGGCTACGACACGGGGGAGGGCTTCGCCCGCGCCTTCCGGGCCGTGCACGGCGTCGGCCCCGGCGAAGCCCGGCGTGGCGGCGGCGTTCTGCGGTCCCAGCAACGGCTGACCTTCCGACTCGTCGTCGAAGGGAGTAGTGACATGCGGTACAGGCTGGTGGAGAAGGACGCCTTCCAGGTGGTCGGAAGGAGGGCGCGGGTCCCCCTGATCCACGAGGGGCCGAATCCGGCCATCGCGCAGTTCATCCGGGGGATCGGCCGGGAGGAGCTGGACCGCATCGCGGCCCTCTCGGACCAGGACCCTGCCGGGATCGTCGGGGTGAGCGACCAGCTCGACCCGAGCCGCGCGGAGGGCACCGAACTCGACTACTACCACGGGGCGGTGACGAGCACGGAGGCTCCGGAGGACCTGGACGTCCTCCCCGTGCCGGCGGGGAGCTGGGCGGTCTTCGAGAACGAGGGTGAGTTCCCGGCAGCCCTCCAGCACCTCTGGCGGGACGTCTTCACCCAGTGGTTCCCGTCGAACCCGTACGCCTCCCGGCCCGGCCCGGAGATCCTGCGGGTGCGGCTGACGGAGGAGGGGAAGCGGGCGGAGGCGGAGCTGTGGATCCCGGTGGAGCGCTCGGCCGGTTCGTGAGCCGCTGGAACGAAATATGCGGCACGACAGAGGTTTACGGCCATGGGGCATATGCGACGCCTTAATGGTCCAGACCTATTGTGCGGCGGGGCTCCGCTCGCTAGCTTTTCCCTGGCGGCGCGCGCTGATCGGCTCGGCTCTACCCATTCGCTGACGCACAGTCATGTGCGTCGACTGGAAACGGAGTTACCGACATGCGTCGACGTATCACCACCATCGCGGTCACTGCTGTGGCGGCGGCAGCGATGGCTCTCGGCACGGCCTCCACCGCCTCGGCGGTGGGCTCGGGCTACATGATCCGTGGCCACTACGAGTCGCAGGCGGCCTGCCAGGCCGCCGGGGCGGCCGGCGCCGCCAACCACATCTGGAGCCCTCTGTTCATCTGCAAGCCGTTCGCGGCCAAGCCGAGCGTCTACGAGCTGTGGGTGCGCTACTGATCCCGCCGCGCACAGACGGGAACCGCCCCGCTTCCGGCCGCGTTGGCGGCCGGGGGCGGGGCGGGGCCTTTTCGTGTACGGGGGTGGCTCAGACGGCCGCGCTGCCGTGGACGAAGGCGCTCCAGGCGGCGGGCTCGACGGTGAGGACGGGGCCGCCGGTCACCTTGGAGTCGCGGATGTGGACGGCGGCGGGGTGGGCGGCGACTTCGACGCAGGCTCCGCCGTCACCGTCGCTGTAGCTGGACTTGCGCCAGTGGTAGGCGACCTCAATGCAGGCACCCCCGTCGCCGTTGCTGTAGCTGGACTTGAACCAGTGGAGGGCTGTGGGGTCGGGGTGTGCTGCGCGGGGCATGTCTCTCCAAGCAGTGCGTCAAGCAGTGCGTCCAGTAGTCGGGTGCTCTCCGCGACGGTGAGCGCCTGGGAACGCAGCATCCCATACCTCTGCATAAGTGCGCTGACGTCGGAGGGTTCGTCGTACAGCTCGCCGCGCAACTGGCCGTCGACGTAGGCGAGCCCGTCGTGGTCAGGCGTCTCCAGCAGGATGAGCGGCCCCGAGAGCCCGGCGTGCCGAGGGGTGTCGCGCGGCATGATCTGGATGGTAACGAATGGCAGGTCCATGCAGCGCCGCAGGTGGAGAAGCTGCTCACGCATCACTTCGGGGTCGCCCAGCTGGGAGTGCAGGATGCTCTCCTCCAGAATGAAGTGGAGGAGCGGACGGGGTTTGCGCTCCAGGATCTTCTGGCGGTCGAGACGGTCCGCCACCCGCTTCTCGATCTCCTCCTCTTCGAGTGGCGGGTAGTTGCAGCCGAAGACGAAGCGCGCGTACGACTCCGTCTGGAGCAGTCCCGGAACGAGCTGGGACTCGTACCAGAGCAGGCTCACCGCATTCTGCTCGTACTGCACGAAGTCCTTCACCAGCGCCTGGTAGCGCTCCTTCCGCGGGATCTTCTCCACCGCGACACGCAAGACGCCCTTGGTATCCAATAGTTCGTCGAGCTGAATGGCCAGGTCCGTCTGAAGCGCCCGCCTTCCCTGCTCGATCGAGGCGATGGTGTCCTTGCCCACCCCCACCTGCTCGGCGAGGGCGGCCTGTGTCAGCCCGGCGAGTTTGCGGAAGTGGCGCAACTGCGCCCCGACCAGCTGCCATGAGGTAACTCGCCTGATGCCACTCTGCTTTCCCGGTTGCATGACCTGGCTCTCCCCCTTCTCGTCCCGCTGTCAACCCGTCAGAACCCGTACAAAAGCGTTTGTACGTCTCTGAGCTCTGCTGAAGCCTAGTTACTCCGTGTGAGCGTGGAAGCATGAACGAGACAACTCAACTCCCCTACTTCCGCGCCGCCTTCTACTGCCGTGAGCGCAGGTCGATCCCGGTCGTACGCAAGTTCGCCCGCAAGGCGCTGGTCGAGTGGGAGTGCGAGAAGCGCATGGACGATGTGCTGCTCTGCGTAACCGAGCTGGCGACCAACGCCCTGCGTCACGGCGTCCCGCCGGGGCGCGGCTTCAAGGTCCACATCTACCTGGAACGGATCGAGAACGCGCTCCGCGTCGAGCTGCACGACAGCGGCGACGGCGAGGTGTGCCCGGCGGACGAGCTGCCGGGGGCCGAGGACGAGGGCGGGCGCGGGCTGCTGCTGGTCGCGGCGGTCGCGGACAAATGGGGGGTGGGGGAGCGGAACCCCGGCAAGATCGTGTGGTGCGAGTTCGATCTCTCCTGACTTGCTGATTCGGCAAGGTCGCTTGTCGTTTCGGCCTCATTGCGCGCACCATTTCCATCGACCGGAGGTGATCCGCATGGAGAGCAGGAGTGACGACATGAAGCAGCAGCGGTACGACGCGGTGATCGTGGGCGGCGGGGCGGCCGGCCTGAGCGGGGCGCTGGCCCTGGCGCGGGCCCGGCGTTCGGTCCTGGTGATCGACGCGGGCGAGCCCCGTAACGCGCCCGCGTCCCATGTGCACAACTACCTGGGCCGCGAGTCGACCCCGCCCGGCGAGCTGCTGGCCATCGGCCGGGGCGAGGCCGCCGGGTACGGGGCGGAGATCGTCGAGGGCCGGGTGGCCTCGGCCGAGCGGCTGCCGGGGGAGCAGGGCTTCCGGGTGGTCACGGAGGACGGCCGGAGCGTCGAGGCGCGCAGGCTGCTGGTGACGACGGGGCTCGTCGACGAGCTGCCGCCCGTGCCCGGTCTGGCGGAGCGCTGGGGGCGCGAGGTGCTGCACTGCCCGTACTGCCACGGCCACGAGGTGGCGGACCGCCCGATCGGTGTACTCGCCACCGGGCCCCTCGCCGTGCACCAGGCGCTGATGTGGCGGCAGTGGAGCCAGGACGTCACCCTCTTCCGCCACACCGGCCCGGAGCCCTCGGACGAGGAGTACGAGCAGCTCGCCGCCAGGGGTGTGGCCGTGGTGGACGGCGAGGTGACGGGCCTGGAGGTCGCGGACGACCGGTTCACCGGCGTACGGCTGGCCGGCGGCCGGGTGATCCCGCGCGAGGCGCTGGTGGTCCAGGCGCGCTTCGTCGCACGTTCGGCCGTACTGGAGTCGCTGGGGCTGGTTCCGGTCGACCAGGAGATGGGCGGCGAGGTGATCGGCACGTACATCCCCACCGACCCGACCGGCGCGACGGAGGTCCCCGGAGTCTGGGCGGCGGGCAACGTCACCCGCCTCACCGAACAGGTCATCGGCGCCGCCGCGGCCGGCCTCATGGCGGCATCGGCGATCAACAGCGCTCTGATCACCGAGGACACCAGTGACGCGGTGGAGGCGCGGCGGCGCGCCTGAGCGGGCGCGGCTGCGAGGACGGGACGCCGTGGCGCGGGCGGGGCGCGGTTACGGGAACACGGCCCCGAGGAGGTCCCGCGCCCACCCGAAGAACGCATGCGCCAGCACCGCCAGCAGCACCAGAATCCCGAGGATCACGACGGTGCCCCAGGAGCAGCTGCCCCCGGGCCCCGTCGAGGGCTCGTCCCGCCCGCCCAGCTCCGCATCGAACAGATCCATGACACGTACCCGCCCCGCCCCGTCACCATCACCCGAGACCGGGTGACCCGAGCCCCCCGGCTCCGTGGGGTGCAGCCTCGCACGGTCCGGACGGGCCCGTGGAGCCGGCGCCGTACTCAGGGAGAGGGGCGAACGTACTCAGTCCGTCGGCTCGGCCTTCCCGGTGCGGGAGGCCGGCCCGTGCCGGTGCGACCCGTGCTGGTCCCGCCCGTGCCGGTCCGGCCCGTGCCGGTGCGACCCGTGCTGGTCCCGCCCGTGCCGGTCCACCCTTGCCCGTCCGGCGTAACGCAGGCAGGCCAATGACGGAGCTCCCGGGTGACGGGCGGGGCCGGTGGATGTGTGAGTTCCGGTTGAGGGGATACGCGGAGTGTCCCGGCACCACGAGGGTGCGGGGGCGTCGGCAACGTAAAGGGAGATTTCCGTGGGCATCATCGCCTGGATCCTCATCGGCCTGTTCGCGGGGCTCATCGCCAAGGCGCTGATGCCCGGCAAGGACCCCGGGGGCTGCCTCATCACGATCGTCATCGGCATCGTGGGCGGGCTGCTCGGCGGCTGGCTGGGCAAGGTGATCTTCGGCGTCGACTCGATCGACGGATTCTTCAGCCTGTCGACGTGGATCGCCGCAGTCGTCGGCTCGGTGATCGTCCTGCTCGTCTACCGCATGGTCGCGGGACAGCGATCGCGGTGACGCGGCGCGGAAAACCGTCGGAGGCGATTGCTCAACAAGTCAATTCGTCCATGTTTGCCTACATTGGCAGAGGATCAGCAGGGCAGCCGTAGCAGGAGCCATCGCCGACACGTCTGCGGAAGACGAACAAGAGGGAACGACGACATGACCGACACCTCTCGCAAACCGACCACCTCCGACTCCGGCGCCCCGGTGGAGAGCGACGAGCATTCGCTCACCGTCGGGCCCGGCGGGCCGATCCTGCTCCAGGACTCCTACCTGATTGAGCAGATGGCCCAGTTCAACCGCGAACGCATCCCCGAACGCCAGCCGCACGCCAAGGGAAGCGGTGCCTTCGGCACGTTCGAGGTGACCGCGGACGTCTCCCGGTACACGAAGGCCGCACTCTTCCAGCCCGGCGCCACGACCGACCTGGTCATCAGGTTCTCCACCGTCGCGGGGGAGCGGGGCAGCCCGGACACCTGGCGGGACCCGCGCGGCTTCGCGGTGAAGTTCTACACCAGCGAAGGCAACTACGACATGGTGGGCAACAACACCCCCGTGTTCTTCGTGAAGGACCCGATGAAGTTCCAGCACTTCATCCGGTCGCAGAAGCGCCGTGCGGACAACAACCTCCGCGACCACGACATGCAGTGGGACTTCTGGACCCTCTCGCCGGAGTCGGCCCACCAGGTCACGTGGCTGATGGGCGACCGGGGCATCCCGCGGACCTGGCGCCACATGAACGGCTACACCTCGCACACGTACATGTGGATCAACGCCGAGGGCAAGCGGTTCTGGGTGAAGTACCACTTCAAGACCGACCAGGGCATCGAGACGTTCACGCAGCACGAGGCCGACCAGATGGCCGCCGCGGACACGGACTACCACACGCGTGATCTCTTCGAGCACATCCGCGACGGGGAGTACCCGAGCTGGACGCTGAAGGTCCAGATCATGCCGTACGAGGACGCGAAGGACTACCGGTTCAACCCGTTCGACCTGACCAAGGTGTGGCCGCACGGCGACTACCCGCTGATCGAGGTCGGCCGGATGACGCTGGACCGCAACCCCACGGACAACCACGCCGAGATCGAGCAGGCGGCCTTCCAGCCGAACAACTTCGTCCCCGGCATCGGCCCGAGCCCGGACCGCATGCTGCTGGCCCGGCTGTTCAGCTACGCGGACTCGCACCGCTACCGCATCGGCGGCAACTACCAGCAGCTCCCCGTCAACGCCCCCGTCGTCCCGGTGCACACGTACTCCAAGGACGGGGCGATGGCGTACCGGAAGACCACCGACCCGGTCTACGCCCCGAACTCCAAGGGCGGCCCGGCGGCCGACACGGAGCGCTACGGCACCCCGCCGAGCTGGTACGCCGACGGTGACATCACCCGGGCGGCCTACGTCGACCATGCCGAGGACGACGACTGGGGGCAGGCGGGCACCATGGTCCGTGAGGTCCTGGACGACGCCGCGCGGGACCGGCTGGTGGACAACATCGTCGGCCATCTGCTGAACGGTGTGACCGAGCCGGTGCTGAAGCGGGCGTTCCAGTACTGGTCGAACGTCGACAGCACGCTCGGCAAGCGCGTCGAGCAGGGCGTCCGCGCGAAGGCGGACGAGAAGGACCCCAAGGCGGCGGAGCAGGGCAACCCCGCGCGCTCGTCGATGCAGCGCAAGGCCTGAAGCCTCAGCCTCTGGGCCGCGCCCCCGCTCGGGACGGCGCGGGCCCGGGGCCCCAGCAGGCCCGCATCCCGTCCACGGCGGGGTGCGGGCCTGCTCACCCATGTGCCGGGGCCACGCACTCGGTCGTCCTGGGGCCCTGGGACCCCAGGAGAGCCGCGCTCGTCCCTGGTTCTATGCTGGCCGCGATCGCAGGGGGCGACGATGCGGCGATACGACTGGTACGGCGGCGAGGAGTCCGAGCGGAACCCGGACGCCGAGGCCGAGGCGCTCAGGGCGAAGGTGCACGCCGGTCTCGCGGGGAGCTGCGGGCTGTTGGTGCTGTTGGCCGTCGCCGCGGTGGTGGCTCTGGTGGTCGTGGTCGTGGGGCCGGTCTGGGCTTTCCTGTCCGGGCGTGCGTGATCCGGCCGAGGTGGATTGCCCGGCAGCCGCCACGGCGGCCCGCCCCCTCGGTACGGAATCACTCCGTACCGGTACGGGATCGCTCAGTGCTGGATCAGGCCGCCGACCGGGACGGGCGCCACGTGCCCGGAGGGCGGCAGGGTCCGCGCCAGGGCGAGCCCGACGTCCACCAGTGACGACCGGCGCAGGCGGGCGACCTCGGGCAGCGGGGTCCACACCGGCTCGACGGTGTCGCCGTTCGGCTCCGGCCGCAGCCGGCCGCCGGTGACGCGTACGTGATAGAAGACCCCGACGTTCTGCAGCTCGGGCGCACCGGGCCGGCGGCGCTCGCCCTCCGGAACCACCCGTGAGTCCAGGCCGAGCAGCCGCTCGACCACCGCCTCCAGGCCGGTCTCCTCGGCGACCTCCCGGATCACCGCGTCGTACGGGTCCTCCGCGTGCTCGACCCCACCGCCCGGGAGGGTCCACGCCCTCTCACCGCCCGGACCCACGGCAAGCGCGAGCAGTACCCGCCCGTCCTCGATGCACACCGCGTACGCGGCCAGTCGCCGATCCATGCGGGGAGGTTGTCCCCGGCCTGCGGGACCCCCTCCACCGCTCAAGATCATCGCCATGCAGAATGACCCGTATGTCGATAACGAACACTCCCCGGGCGGCCACGCTCGATGACGCCCCGGAGATCAGCCGCACCCTGGCCCGCGCCTTCGCCGACGACCCGATGATGGGGTGGTTCTTCCCTGGAGGCGCCTCGCGCGAGCCCGACCTGGTCCGTTACTTCACCACGATCTTCACCCGGCAGTACGGCCTTCACGGGGTGTGCGAGCGCACCGCGTCGGCGGCCGCGTTCTGGGTGGCGCCGGAGGGGCAGGAGAAGGCCGTTCCGGACGCGGAGACCGTCGCGGAGCTGGAGGAGATCCTGGGCGACCGGGCGCCCCTGTTCCGGGAGGCCGTCGAGGCCGCCGCCCAGCAGGGGCCCAAGGAACCGCACTGGTACCTCGCGGTCGTCGGCGCGGACCCGGCCGCCCGGGGCCAGGGGCACGGGGCGGCGCTGCTGCGCTCCGGGCTCGCCAAGGCGGACGCGGCGGGCCTGCCGGTCTACCTGGAGTCCTCCAAGCCCGACAACCTGCCGTTCTACGAGCACTTCGGCTTCACCGTGCTCGGCGAGGCCCGGCTGCCGGGCGACGGCCCGCTGCTGTGGGTGATGCGGCGCGAACCCGTCTCCTCCGGCCGGTAGCCGGACGACGGCGGCGAGGAGCCCCGGGACGCGTCCCGGGGCTCCTCGCCGCGTGGTGCTGGACCGGGGGACGGTGATCTCGGCCGGGTCCCCGCCCGCCAGGAGCTACGTCGCCCTCTCCGTCAGGCGCGAGCGCTGTACCAGGACGTGCATCCGTAGCTCTTCTTGCCCTTCATGACGCATCCCCGGACCTTGAGCTTCGAGTTCTCCTTGAGGTTCTTCGTCTTCTGCTTCTTGGCGGGAGCCGTCTTCCCCGCCGTGCTGATGTCGATGACGATCTTGCCGGTGGATACCTGCTTCACCTGGCCGCGAATGGCATACCCGTCCCTGACGAAATCGTTCAGGTACAGCGTGTCGCCGAGGTGGCTGCCCGGCGCGAGGTCGTTGGACCAGAACACGGTTCCGATGTCCTCGACGCCGTGATAGAGCCTGAGGAGCCGGTCGTTCTTGTCCTTGAGGTCTGCGCTCTTCCACGTGAGCCTGGGAGCCGCGTGGGCGGTGGGGGCGGTGAGGGCGAAACCCGACAGTGCTGCGACGACCACGGCGGTCACGGCGGTGGCACGTCGGGTGGCCTTCATTTTCCGCATGCTGTTCCTCTCGTGCTCCAGGGAAATTCACCCCCGCGCCGAGGCGCTCAAGTCCCGTTCTCGCGCAGGGGTGTTGGGCGTAAGTTTGCCAAGACTTTACGTACGGGGCAACGGCGACATGCCGCACCGGCCCACCCGGCCGCGACCGCGGCCCTCACTCTCCGTCGAGAGGCGCGCTCAGCTCGCCGCCCACGTCTCCGGCGCCCACACCCCCGACCGCTTCAGCGACGCCGGGCAGTGGCGGAAGATCTCGTCGATCTCGACGACCAGGGCGAGCTTCGGGCGCTGGCCCTTCACCGTCATCGCGTCGAAGAACGGGGCGTCCGTGACGAGGTGGGCCCGGCCGTTGACGCGCAGGACGTCCATCGCACCGGGTATCAGGTAGAGCAGGCCCACGCGCGGGTTCGCCAGGATGTTGTGGAAGCTGTCCGCACGGCGGTTGCCCGGGCGGTCGGGGAGGGCGATGGTGCCCGGGTCCAGGACGTGGGTGAAACCGGGGGCGCCGCCGCGCGGGATGGCGTCGCAGTTCCCGGCCGCGTCCGACGTGGCCATGGTGCAGAGCGGCGAGCGGGCCAGCAGGTCCAGGTCGTCCTCGGTGAGCCGGTCGTGGACCTTGTCGATGACGATCGGGTGCGGGGTGCCCAGGAGCTCGCGCAGTTCGTCCGCCGAGCCCAGGGGCACGGCCCCGGCCAGCGGACCGGTGGCGGGGGTGACGGGGGCGGCGGCGTACGACAAGGAAGTGCTCCGGAGCTCGTGGGGTGCGGCAGCGCGTGGTCGAACAGGCGCTGTTAGGGTGACCTTACTTTGGGACCCCTTGTGTTCCCCGTCCGGGGTGGACCGGCCGACGAGGGCGTCACCCGTGCCCTGGGGGAAGCCCCCGGCGCCGACGAGCAAGGGTTGAGGAACGAACAGTGCACCACCGCATTCCCGCCGCCCCGGTGACCGGGTCGTGAGCGGCCCGGCCCTCCTGGCGAAGGAGAAGCCGTCGGGCGGCGGCAAGGAGACGCGGCGCAAGCGCAGCCGGCCCGTACTCGCGCTCGGGCTGCTCGCCGCCCTCGCCGTGCTCTTCCTCACCGTCGTCGCCAGCCTCGCCGTCGGCTCCGGCGACGTGCCCTTCCGGGACGTCGTCGACGGGGTCCTCGACCCGGACACCTCGGTCAAGGGCCAGCTCATCGTCCAGGAGGTCCGCATCCCGCGCACCGTCGCCGGCCTGCTCGCGGGCGCCGCCCTCGGCCTCGCGGGCACGGTGATGCAGGGCGTCGCCCGTAACCCCCTCGCCGACCCCCAGCTCCTCGGCATCAACGCGGGCGCGTCCGTGGCCGTGGTGTGCTCGATCACCCTGCTCGGGTTCACCGCCGCCACCCAGTTCATCTGGTTCGGCTTCCTCGGCGCGCTGCTCGCCGCCCTCCTCGTGTACGGGGTCGGCTCGCTCGGCCGGGAAGGCGCCACCCCGGTCAAGCTGGCGCTGGCGGGGGCCGCGACCGCCGCCGTCCTCACCTCGGTCACCAGCGCGATCCTGCTCCAGGACCGGGGGAGCTACGACCAGTTCCGGTTCTGGCAGCTCGGGGCGCTGAACGCCCGGTCCTCCGAGGTGCTGTGGCAGGTCTCGCCGTTCATCGCGGCCGGTGTCGTCCTCGCGCTGGCCCTCGGTCCGCAGCTCAACGCCCTCTCCCTCGGCGACGACCTGGCCCGCGGCCTCGGCCAGCGGGTCGGGACCATCCGGATGGTGTCCGCCCTCGCCGTGGTGATCCTCTGCGGCGCGGCCACCGTCGTCGCCGGGCCCGTCGGCTTCGTCGGGCTCGCCGTACCGCACGCCGCCCGGCTCATCACCGGCCCCGACTACCGCTGGGTGCTCCCGTACAGCATGGTGCTCGCCCCGGTCATGCTGCTCGTCGCCGACATCGTCGGCCGGGTCATCGCCCGCCCGGGAGAGGTCCAGGTCGGCGTGATCACGGCCGCCATCGGCTGCATCCCGTTCATCTGGCTGGTCCGGCGCAGGAAGCTGGTGGAACTGTGAGCCGGCCGACCCCCGTCGCCGAGGACGCCGCCCGCGCGGACAAGGAGCGGCTCGCCGACGCCGTACGCCAGGTGTCCGCCGTACGCGGCCGGAGCCTGCGGCGCTCCGTCGTCGTCGGCGCCGCCCTGCTGGCCGCCGTCATCGTCATGCTCGGCGTCTCGCTGAGCTTCGGCGACATGGTGATGCCGGTCGGGAAGGTCGTCGCCACCCTGTTCGGCGGCGGCGACGGCGGATCGCGGTTCGTCGTCCTGGAACTGCGGCTGCCCCGCGCCCTCCTCGCGATCCTCGTCGGCGCGGGATTCGGCCTCTCCGGAGCCGTCTTCCAGACCGTCCTGCGCAACCCCCTCGCCAGCCCCGACCTCATCGGCATCAGCGCCGGGGCCAGCGCGGTCGCCGTCACCGCCGCCCTGCTCTTCCAGGTCAGCGGACTCGTCCTCTCCGCGAGCGCCCTCACCGGTTCCCTGGTCGCCGGTGCGGCCATCTACCTGCTCGCCTGGCGGCAGGGCATCGCCGGCCAGCGTCTGGTCCTCGTCGGGATCGGCGTCGGCATGGGTCTCTCCAGCATCGTCTGGTACGTGATGGCCCGCTCCGAGGTCACCGACGCGCAGGAGGCGTTCCGCTGGCTCGCGGGCAGCCTCAACGGCCGTTCCTGGAGCCAGGTGTGGCCGCTGCTCATCGCCCTCGGCGTCCTCGTCCCGCTCACCGTCCTCGCCGCCCACGCGCTGCGCCCTCTCCAGCTCGGGGACGACGCCGCCGCCGGGCTCGGCGCGAAGGTCGAGGGCGGGCGGCTCGCCCTGCTGGGCTGCGCGACCGCGCTCGCCGGGGTCGCGACCGCCGCCGCCGGACCCGTCGGGTTCGTGGCGTTCGTCGCCGCCCCGATCGCCCGCCGCCTGGTCCCGGGCCGGGGCGCGGCCCTGCCGCAGGCGGCCCTGACCGGGGCCCTGCTGGTCCTGGTCGCCGACTTCGCGGCGCAGCACGCGCTGCCCTCCGTACAGCTGCCGGTGGGCGTGGTCACCAGCATCATCGGCGCCCCGTACCTGCTCCTGCTCCTGGCCCGCGCCAACCGCGTGGGCGGCGGGGGCTGAGATGAAGAAGGCCCCGTCCATGGCGACGTATCGAGAAGACGACGACGAAAGGCGTGGCCCCCTCGTGGCCGATCACACCCTGGAAGCCCGGGACGTCCGGCTCGGTTACGGCGACCGCGAGATCGTCCCCGGCCTGAGCGTGGCGGTGCCGCCCGGGAGGATCACCGTCATCGTCGGCCCCAACGCCTGTGGCAAGTCGACGCTGTTGCGGGCGATGGCCCGGCTGCTGGCACCCTCCGCCGGGGCGGTGCTCCTGAACGGCCGGTCCATCCAGGAGACGCCGACCAAGGAGGTCGCGGCCGTGCTCGGAATCCTGCCGCAGAGCCCCACCGCCCCCGAGGGCATCACCGTCTCCGACCTGGTCGGGCGCGGCCGCTACCCGCACCAGGGCTGGTTCCGCCGCTGGAGCGCCGAGGACGACGAGGCGGTCGCGGCGGCCCTGCTGTCGACGGACGTCCTCGAACTCGCCGACCGTTCCGTGGACGAGCTGTCGGGCGGTCAGCGCCAGCGGGTGTGGATCGCGATGGCGCTGGCCCAGCGCACCGACATCCTGCTGCTCGACGAGCCGACGACCTTCCTGGACGCCAGCCACCAGCTGGACGTCCTGGACCTGCTCACCGACCTCAACCGCGAGCAGGGCGTCACCATGGTGGCCGTGCTGCACGACCTCAACCTGGCCTGCCGGTACGCGGACCACATGATCGCCATGAAGGCGGGCCGGATCGTCGCGGAGGGCCGGCCGGTCGACATCGTCACGGAGGAGCTGGTCGGCGAGGTCTTCGGCATGCGCTGTTCGGTGATCGAGGACCCGGCGTCGGCCACCCCGATGGTCGTGCCGCTGGGCCGCCACCACGTGAAGGACCCGGCCGCCTGAGTCGCGTACGGAACCGGGGGACCCACCCGATGGCACCGTTGTCATTAGGTGAGGCTAACCTAAAGGGCATGAACGCTTCCGCTTCCCGCGCCCGGCGCCCCCGCCGCACCCCCCTCCTCGCGGCCGGTGCTGTCGCCGCCCTGCTCGTCGGCCTCTCGGCCTGCGGTTCGTCGGACGGTTCCGACAGCTCCGCCTCCTCCGCCTCCGAAGGGGCCTCCGCGGGCGCCTTCCCCGCGAAGGTGGCGACGAAGTTCGGCGAGGTCTCCGTCGACAAGCAGCCCAAGCGCATCGTCGCGCTCGGCTGGGGCGACGCCGAGACCGTGCTCGCGCTCGGCGGCCAGCCGGTCGGGGCCAGCGACTGGCTGCCGTTCGGCGGCGAGGGCGTCGGCCCGTGGGCCAAGGGCATGTACGACAAGAAGCCGGAGCTGATCGGCACGATGGAGCCGGAGTTCGAGAAGATCGCCTCCCTCCAGCCGGACCTGATCCTGGACACCAAGTCCAGCGGCGACCGGACCCGCTACGACACCCTGAAGAAGATCGCCCCGACCGTGGGCGTGCCCAAGGGCGGCGACCAGTACAAGATCTCGTGGGAGCAGCAGACCACGATGATCGCCGCCGCCATGGGCGTACCGGAGAAGGGTGAGGAGCTGATCGCGGAGACCGGGAAGAAGTTCGAGGCCGCCGCGAAGGCCCACCCCGAGTTCCAGGGCAGGACCATCACCGTCGGTTCGCGTACCTCCGAGGGCTTCGGCGTCTACGTCGGTGGCACCGGGCGCATCGACTTCGTCGAGCGGCTCGGCTTCAAGAACAACCCGAAGGCCGAGGCCCAGGCCGGCGAGGGCTTCTCCGTGTCCGTCTCCAAGGAGAACTTGGACATGCTCGACGCGGATCTGACGGTCATGACCCCGATCGGCATCCCGGCCACCGACATCAGCGGCGACCCGCTGTACCGGGCGGTCCCGTCGGTGAAGGCGGGCAACGACATCGTCTTCGACGACAAGGACATCTCGCAGGCGTTCGCCACGGACTCGGTCCTGTCCGTCTCGTACGCGCTGGAGAAGGTCGTGCCGCTCTTCGCGGAGAAGGTGGCGAAGTAGTACCGGACGCCCCGCGCGCCCCGTCCCCGGGAGAACCGGGTGCGGGGCGCTGCTGTGTGACGGGCGGACGCGCTCGGCGGCCGGGGGCGTCAGGCCGCCGGGGCCGCGGCCTTGATCGCGGAGATGTCGAAGGTCAGCTTCACCTTGTCGCTGACCATCACGCCGCCCGTCTCCAGTGCGGCGTTCCAAGTCAGGCCCCAGTCGGAGCGCAGGATGTCGGCGCTGCCCTCGAAGCCGACGCGCTCGTTGCCGTACACGTCGGTGGCGGAGCCGTGGAACTCCAGGTCGATGGCGAGCGGCCGGGTGACGTCCTTGATGGTCAGGTCGCCGGTGATCCGGTACGCCTCGCCGCCCAGCTGCTCGGCCTTCGTCGAGCGGAACGTCATCAGGGGGAACTTCTCGGCGTCGAAGAAGTCGCCGCTGACCAGGTGGCCGTCACGGTCGGCGATGCCGGTGTCGACGCTGGCGATCTTCACGTCGATGGATGCGGAGGAGTTCGCCGGGTCCGTGCCGTCCAGCACCAGGGTGCCCTCGTGCTCGCCGAAGGAACCCCGCACGTTCGTGACCATCGCGTGACGCACGGTGAAACCGATGCTGCTGTGCGAGGGGTCGATGGTGTACGTGCCGGTCAGGGCGGCCAGCGCCGGGTCCACCGCGGGAGCCTCGGTGACGGTGGGGGCGGCGGTCGACTTACGGGTGAACAGAGCCATGGCTCCTCCTCGGGGATGCGCTACGGGGGACGGATCGAGCGGCGCCGAAGGTTTTGTTCAACCTTCAACGAGTTCGACTGTAACCCCATCTAGTTCAAAGTTCAACATCTGGCGCTTCCCGGCAGGGCCGCGCCTCTCCGGCCGGGTGTGCGGAGGGAGGGGGTGGCGGGGCGCCCCCGTGTCGCCCTCTGGCGGACGCGCGTAGAACTCGGGCACTATCACCCTGACCGGCGTGCGCGGCCCGCCCGTGCGGCCCTTGATTTGTCATGAACAGGAGGAATTCTCCATGGTGACCCGTCCCCGACTCCGCTCCGCCCTCACCGCCCTGGCTCTCGTCCTCGGCGCCCTCTTCGTGCCCGGCATCGGCGCGTTCGGCGGCGGCGCCACCGAGGCGCACGCCGTGACCAAGCTGACCCACGCGCAGGCGACCTCCCGGTTCAGCTCGTCCGGGATCACCTGGTCGTCCTCCGGTGGCTGTTCCGACCGGTCCAACCCGACCTGCACGTCCTTCGACCAGCTCAACCTGGCGAGCGCCCAGGGGGCGCAGACCCTCAAGAGCGCCACCGGCTGCGCGCTCAGGATCACCGGCGGCACGGAGACCGGGCACGCCGGCGGTACGTACTCCCACTGGAACGGCTACAAGCTCGACTTCGCCAAGAGCACCTGCCTGAACAACTACGTCACCGGCGTCTTCACCTACATCGGCGTACGGGGCGACGGCGCGCGCCAGTACCGGTCCGGCTCCGGCAACATCTACGCGGACGAGGGCAACCACTGGGACGTCACGTACTACAACTGCGGCGGCTGCTGACCCGGCCGACGGCCCGGGGTCGTCCCGCACCGGGGCGGCCCCGGGCCCTCCGCGCCTACGGGATCGGGTCGGCGTCCGGGCCCTCCTGCTCCAGCAGGTCCCGGGCGAAGGCCTCCCACTGCGCGTACCGGTCAGGGTGCGCTGACCGCTGGACCGCCTGGCACACGTCGCCGGGCTCCATCGACTCCCAGCCGCCGATCTGGAGCAGCCCCGGATTGGCGCTGGGCGAGGGCAGCCCGTAGAAGGACTTCGACGCCGTCGGTACGTGGGTGATCTGCGCCGGCGTGCCCCAGCCCATGCTGGGGCGCTGCTGGAAGACCCCGAGCGAATCGTGGTCGACCGGAGACGTGTAGTTGACGAACTTCGACTCCTGCATGGCCGTCATCAGCGCGATGACCTGGGCCTCCTCGGGCAGCTCCGCACCCTTGCCGACGCCGATGACCGTCCGGGCGTGGGCGAGCTGCTCCGGGCCGAGGTCGGTGGGGGCGGCGAAGAACACCCGCAGCTCGCTGTCCGGGGCCGCCCTGAGCAGCTGCGCGGTGGCGGTGTCCACCCGGCCGGTCGGGGGCAGGCCGTAGCTCTGCTGGAAGGCGCGCAGGCCGTGCGCGCCGGGCGCCTGCGGGGCGGGGGACGGCGGTGGGGCGGGGTCGGCGTGCGCCGGAGCCGCTGCGGTGAGCAGGAATCCGGCGGCGGCCGCCGCGAGCACGCGGCGGGGGAGTCGGTTCATTCGCATACGGAACCGTCCCGGGGCGCCGGAGCGAAGTCAAGAACGCCACACAGCATGTCAATTGATGAGGTATCGGATGGACCCGCACGTGTCGTCCCGGGCATGCGCCCCCGCCCCCGCCCGAGGCGACAGGGGCGGGGGCGCGGGCGTACATGCCTACCGGGCAGGCGTCAGGAGCCCACGCTCACCGTGAAGCGACGCGGGTTCCCGTCGTGCGCCGCGCCCGACACGTCCGGCTCACCGTCCGGGCGGACGTCGTCGTACGGGAACGCGTAACCGATCGGGCTGTTCGCGTGGACCACCCGGGACCAGTGGTTGGTGACCGGCCCCTTGTAGTAGTCCGCCGCTGACGTGCCGTTCGGCTGGCTCGGGTGGCTCAGCATGATCGAGCGGTTGAAGCCCGCCGCCAGCCGGGCCAGGATCGCCTTCTTGTCGTCGGAGTCGCCCGGGTTGTTGGTGAACGGGCCGTGGTTGCAGGTGAAGATGTCCTTCGTCTCCGGCTTGACGAAGGTGTGGCCGCCCTCGAAGGTCAGCGTGTCGCCGCTGACCCGGCCGGCCAGCGTGCCCCGGCCGCCCTGGAGGTCGATGCGCAGGTCCTCGGAGCGGTACTTCTCCCAGACCTCGTCGATCTGCGCGGTGAACAGGTCCCGGAACGGCATCTCGGCGGGCCGGTCGAAGTACGGGGCCATGACGTTCTGCGGCGAGACGACCCGCAGGACGCTGCCGTCGCCGCTCCGGGTGATCAGCTTGTCCCACGGCTGCCCGTCGGCGGCGGCCTGGGCGGTAAGGTCGTCCGCGATCCGCCGCACCGCGTCCTCCGGGTGCGGCGCGACGACGTGCGTCCCGTCGCCCTCCAGCGTGATCCCGATCGGCAGGGCGGTGATCAGGTCCACGTAGCTGATGTTGGAGTACAGCTGCTGCGTGTTGAAGGTGAACTCGCAGAACGACCAGGTGCGCCCGTAGTTGGGATCCGTGGGCGTCGCGAACGCGGGCTCCACCAGTGAGGGGCCCGGGTTGAGGTAGAAGTCCAGCTTGTCGTCGCGGACGAAGTAGGCCCGCGCCCCGTACATCTGCGGCAGGGTCAGCACGACCGGACCCGCGCCCGCGGCCTTGAGCGGGATCGCGCAGTCGACGGGCAGCGGGGTCTGCGGGGCGCCGGGCGAATCCGGGCGGTAGACGCCGCCGTCCGGCTTGAGCAGCACCCAGCGGTCGGTGCCCAGCTCGCGGCCGGTCACATACGCGTACACCGTGCCCGGCAACGACTTGTTCTCCAGGGCCAGTTCACAGGTCGCGGGGGCCGCCGAGGCGCGAGGGCTCAGTGCGGTGCCCCAGGCGGGGTACGTGAGCGCCGCGGCCGAGGCGGCGGCGCCGGTCAGAAACATTCGGCGTGAGATCACGGAGGTACTCCCGAGGTGGTGGGGGGCCGCAGGCGGGTGGTGGGGGGGTGGCGTGGGGAGGGTCTTGACCGTGGGGGTGCCTGCGGTGCGCACCACTCTCGCGAGGCGCGGAACGAGCGTCAAGACATGTGACTGAGAGCGCTCTCAAAAATGCGGAGTCTTCACAACTCGACGTCTCGAAGCGGTACTTGCCGGAACCGAGCGGGTGCGAACCGTGACCGCCCGGGGACGCCGGCGGCCAAGAGGTGAAGACGGCCCCGGCCGGCCCCGCACCGTCCTGACTTGGACTAACGCACCGGGGTTGTTGGACGGAGTCGGCCCCCGGGCCCGAAGTTCGTTGACGGTGTCCGGACACGGCGACTACTCAGGGGCCATGTCGCCAAGATTCCCTCGCCCCGGCCTGGTCGCCGCGGCCTCAGCAGCCGTGCTGGCGCTCAGCGGGACCGCGCTCCCTGCCGCAGCCGCCGATCCGTCCCCCTCCCCGGCCGGGGCGGCGGAGTCCGGTGGATCCGCCGTCATCGGATCCGGCCCGCTCGCCGTCGCCGTCGCCGACGACTTCCCGCGCGTCCTGTCGTACACCGACCGGACGAGCGGCGAACGGCTGCTCGGCAGCGTCCGGCCGGTCACCGCCGTCACCCTCAACGGGACCGCCCGCCCGGTGAAGCTCAAGGGCAAGCCGAAGGTCACCCGCTCCGCCGCCCGCTACACCCTCGCCTTCGACTCCCTGCCGGGGGTCGAGATCGACGCCTCGCTCACCGTCTCCGGACGGGCCACCACGTTCAAGGTGACCGCGGTCCGCGACACCGCCGCGTTCCGGGTCGGGACCATCGACATCCCCGGGCACGACCTGATCTCGGTCGGGTCCGCCGAGGCCGGGGCCGCCACCGCGTTCACGAGGCTCGACCCGGACTCCACCCGCACCGCCGACGTCTTCGCGGAGGTCACCGGGGAGACCAAGCCCGACACCGCGCCCGTCGGGGCCAGTTACGCGATCCTCAACAACGGCGCACTCGCCGCGGCGATCGAGTCCAACTCCTCGTACGACAAGCCCGCCGGGGCCACCGGCGGCGACGACGCCCGCTTCTGGCACCAGGCGCGCGCCGAGCAGGGCGGCGGCGTCCGGGTCGGCGTCTGGTCCGGCCAGTGGACCTACCGGGGCGAGGGCGCGCCGAAGCCCGAGAGCGGCGAGAACCTGCCGTGGGCCAAGGTCGTCGTCACCCCCGACGCCAACGGCGACAAGGCCGTCGACTGGCAGGACGGGGCCGTCGCCTTCCGTGCCATCGGCATCACCGCGCCCGGCAGCGAGGACACCGCGAAGCGGGTCGTCACCCACATCCCGTTCAACTTCGCCAGCCAGGCCACCCACCCGTTCCTGCGCACCCTGGACGACGTCAAGCGGATCTCGAAGGCCACCGACGGCCTCGGCCAGCTCGCCGTCCTCAAGGGGTACGGCTCCGAGGGCCACGACTCCGCCCACCCGGACTACGGCGGCAACTACAACAAGCGCGCCGGCGGGCTGAAGGACCTCAACACCCTGCTGAAGCAGGGGAAGAAGTGGGGTGCCGACTTCGGGGTCCACGTCAACGCCACCGAGTCCTATCCGGAGGCCAACGCCTTCTCCGAGCAGCTCGTCGACAAGACCAGGCCCGGCTGGAACTGGCTCAACCAGAGCTACTACATCGACCAGCGCCGCGACATCAACAGCGGCGACCTGGCGAAGCGCTTCCAGCAACTGCGCGACGAGACCGACGAGAACCTCGACTTCCTCTACATCGACGTCTACTACAGCCACGGCTGGATCGCCGACAAGACGATCCAGGCCGTGCAGAAGCAGGGCTGGACCGTCGGCACCGAGTGGGCCGACAAGTTCGAGCGCGCCTCCCTCTGGTCGCACTGGGCCAACGACCTCAACTACGGCGGGGCCACCAACAAGGGCCTGAACTCGCAGATCATCCGGTTCATCCGCAACGGCGAGAAGGACATCTGGAACAACCACCCGGTCCTCGGCCAGAGTGCTCTGGAGGACTTCGAGGGCTGGACCGGCGAGACCGACTGGAACGCGTTCACCGCCAACATCTGGCAGAAGAACCTGCCCGCGAAGTACCTCCAGCAGCAGCGGATCACCCGCTGGGACGGCAACGACATCACCTTCACCGGCGGGGTGCGCGGCACGGTCGAGGACGGCAAGCGGACCTTCTACGACCAGGGCCGCAAGGTGCTCAGCGGCACCGACTACCTGCTGCCGTGGGACGGCGGCAAGAAGCATTACCACTACAGCGAGACCGGCGGCTCCAGCACCTGGGAGGTGCCCGGCAAGGGCGCGTACACCCTCTACAAGCTGACCGACAACGGCCGCGAGAAGGTCACCACCGTCCGCCCCGAGGCCGGGCGGATCACGCTGACCGCCGCCGCCGGACAGGCCTACGTCCTCTACCCCGACCGTGCGCCGAAGGACGCGCCGGCCGCCTGGGGGAAGGGGACCGGGCTCAAGGACCCCGGCTTCAACGACCGTGACCTGAAGGGCTGGAAGAAGACCGGCACCGCCGTCCGCGACACCGACGAGCAGGGCCGCAACAGCGCCGGACTCTCCGGCCCGGACCCGGCCGCGCTCTCCCAGACCGTCACCGGACTCAAGCCCGGCAAGCGCTACACCGCCTCCGCCCTGATCGAGGTCGAGCCCGGCGAGAGCCGCCGTACGGTGCTGAGCGCCGGGGGTGCGTCGGTGGCCGTCGAACGCTCCACGGCCGAGGACTTCGTCGCCGCGTCCGACTGGCACGGCACGTCCTTCCAGCGCGCCAAGGTCAACTTCACCGCCCCGGCGGGCGGCCGCACCACCCTCCGTATCGAGGCTGCGGGCGGCAGCACGGCGAAGGTCCGCGCCGACGACGTACGGATCGTCGAGAACGCCCCCGCGACCCGCGCCGGCACGGTGGCGTACGAGGACTTCGAGGCCGTCGACCAGGGCTGGGGCCCCTTCCTCAAGGGCGACGCGGGCGGCTCCACCGACCCCCGCACCAGCATCTCGCAGCTCCACGCCCCGTACACCCAGTCGGGCTGGAACGGGAAGCTCGTCGACGACGTGCTCGGCGGGAAGGAGTCGCTGAAGTCCCACGAGGAGAACACCGGCCTCGTCTACCGCACCGCCCCCTGGACCGTCCCGATGAAGGACGGCCACCGGTACGAGGTCGCGTTCGACTACCAGTCCAGCCACGCCGGGGCCTACAGCTGGGTGGAGGGCTACGACCGGGTCGCCGACGGCAGGGCCTCCTCGACCGAGACCCGGGCCACCCCGGTCGGGCAGCAGCGCACCACCGGGCGGTTCAGCCGGACGCTCACCGCGGGCTGCGGCGACACCTGGACCGGGCTGCGGAAGCTGCCCGGAGCGCCCAAGGGCGCGGACTTCGTGCTCGACGGCTTCACCGTGACCGACCTCGGACCGGCCCCCGCAGGGCAGGAGGCCGTCTGCGGCACGCTCGACGTGGCCGCCGACGCCGAGACCCTGGAGCCGGGGGCCCCGAACACGGTGAAGGCGACCTTCGGCAACGACGAGGCGAGCGCCGCCACCGGCGTGAAGCTGGCGCTCACCGTGCCCGAGGGCTGGAAGGCCGAGCCCGTGGGCCCGGTCGCCTTCGACTCGGTCGCCCCGGGCGCGAAGGCCACCGGCAGCTGGCGGGTCACCCCGCCGGTCGACGCCCCCTACGACACGTACCCGCTGGACGCGGAGGCCACGTACACCGTCGGGGGAGCGGCCAGGGCGCTCGGCGCGGGAACCTCCGTCCGCACGCTCCCGCCGCCGCCCACCGTGGACAGCTGGGCCGGCGACCTCGACTGGACCGCCGCGCAGAACGGCTGGGGCCCGGTCGAGCGCGACCGCTCCAACGGGGAGTCAGGGGCCGGTGACGGTGGCCCCCTGAAGATCGGCGGTGTCGTCTACGCCAAGGGCCTGGGCACGCACGCCCCGGCGAGGATCCGCTACTACCTGGGCGGGAAGTGCACCTCCTTCACCGCCGAGGTGGGCGTGGACGACGCCCAGGCCACCCGGGGCACCGTGCGGTTCTCGGTCACCGCCGACTCCACGGAGAAGGTGGTGTCACCCGTGCTGGGGGCGGCCGACCCGGCCTGGAAGCTCACGGCCGACGTCTCCGGCGCGAAGTACGTCGAGCTGGTCGTCCAGGACGGCGGGGACGGCAACGGCAACGACCACGCCGACTGGGGCGATGCCCGCTTCCACTGCGGGAGTTGACCCCCGAAGCCGATACGGGGGAGGGGCGGCGCCGGGGGACCGGGGCCGCCCCTCCGGCGTGGGGCGCGGGCCCTGCGGCATACTGCGGGGAGAGCGGGGCCCGGCGCACGGGCTTCACGTACCGTTCCCCCGCCTGTGGTTCAGCGCACATCCTCGTCTTTGTTGAGTTCATACAGCGCGGCGCGGCGTTTCGCTGGTGGATCGGGTGCTCGGTGCCGCGGTTCTGTTCATTCCCACCACGAAACCGGGCAGGAGACTGTACGGAGTCGACGGCACGAATTCTGGGTCGGTGTTCGTAGGGTCAGTACATGACCGTTGTGGACGAAACCCAGGGTGAGCCGAACGACACCCGAGGCCGGGTGGCCGAACTGCTGGCCCTGCGCGAGCAGGCGCGGCGCGGACCGAGCGAGCGGGCGACCGAGGCGCAGCACGCCAAGGGGAAGCTGACCGCGCGCGAGCGGATCGAGCTGCTGCTGGACCCGGGTTCGTTCCAGGAGGTCGAGCAGCTGCGCCGGCACCGTGCGACGGGCTTCGGCCTGGAGGCGAAGAAGCCGTACACCGACGGTGTCATCACGGGCTGGGGCACGGTCGAGGGCCGCACGGTCTTCGTCTACGCGCACGACTTCCGGATCTTCGGCGGGGCGCTGGGCGAGGCCCACGCCACGAAGATCCACAAGATCATGGACATGGCCATCTCGGCGGGGGCCCCGCTGGTCTCCCTGAACGACGGTGCCGGGGCCCGTATCCAGGAGGGCGTCTCGGCGCTCGCGGGCTACGGCGGCATCTTCCAGCGCAACACCCGGGCGTCCGGGGTGATCCCGCAGATCAGCGTGATGCTCGGCCCGTGCGCGGGCGGCGCGGCCTACAGCCCGGCGCTCACCGACTTCGTGTTCATGGTCCGTGAGACCTCGCAGATGTTCATCACCGGACCGGACGTCGTGAAGGCGGTCACCGGCGAGGAGATCACGCAGAACGGCCTCGGTGGCGCGGATGTGCACGCCGAGACCTCGGGCGTCGCGCACTTCGCGTACGACGACGAGGAGACCTGCATCGCCGAGGTCCGCTACCTCATCGGGATGCTGCCCTCCAACAACCGCGAGAACCCGCCGACGGCCCCGAGCGACGACCCCGCCGACCGGCGCGGCGACGTCCTGCTGGACCTGGTCCCGGCCGACGGCAACCGCCCGTACGACATGCACAAGGTGATCGAGGAGCTCGTCGACGACGGCGACTACCTGGAGATCCACGAGCGCTGGGCCCGCAACATCATCTGCGCGATGGCCCGCCTGGACGGCCAGGTCGTCGGCATCGTCGCCAACCAGCCGCAGGCGCTGGCGGGCGTGCTGGACATCGAGGCCTCCGAGAAGGCCGCACGCTTCGTCCAGATGTGCGACGCCTTCAACATCCCGATCATCACCCTTCTGGACGTCCCCGGCTTCCTGCCGGGCGTGGACCAGGAGCACGGTGGGATCATCCGCCACGGAGCGAAGCTGCTCTACGCCTACTGCAACGCCACCGTGCCGCGGATCTCGCTGATCCTGCGGAAGGCCTACGGAGGCGCGTACATCGTCATGGACTCCCAGTCCATCGGGGCCGACCTCACCTACGCCTGGCCCACCAACGAGATCGCGGTGATGGGCGCCGAGGGCGCGGCCAACGTCATCTTCCGCCGGCAGATCGCCGACGCCGAGGACCCCGAAGCCATGCGCACCCGCATGGTCAAGGAGTACAAGGCCGAGCTGATGCACCCCTACTACGCGGCCGAGCGCGGCCTCGTCGACGACGTCATCGACCCCGCCGAGACCCGCGAGGTGCTCATCGCCTCGCTCGCCATGCTCCGCAACAAGCACGCCGACCTGCCGTCCCGCAAGCACGGCAACCCCCCGCAGTAGTCATTCCTCGCCGCGGCGCGATCCGCCGCACGGTCCTTGACATCCTGCCGAGAAGACGGAGACACCCCACCATGAGCCTGACGTCCGCCGAGTCCGTCCTGCGCGTCGAGAAGGGTCACGCCGACCCCGAGGAGCTGGCGGCCATCACCGCCGTCCTGATGGCCCGCGCCGCCGCCCAGCCCGCCGCCCCCGCCCACCGTGGCCGCGACACCGCCGGATGGCGCCGCCTGGAGCGCACGCCGGGCTTCCGCGCACCGCACAGCTGGCAGGGCTGACCGCCCGCGAGCCCGACGTGGAAGGGCCCCGCACTCCTGGAGTGCGGGGCCCTTCCACGTCGTGTGCCGGAGCCTCAGCGCAGCCGCGCCATCAGGGCGTGCTCGACCAGCGTGATGAGCGCGCTCTTGGCGTCCGCGCGGTGGCGGGCGTCCGTCGTCAGGATCGGGGTGTCGGGCCCGATCTGGAGTGCCTCGCGTACTTCGTCGGGGGTGTAGGGCTGGTGTCCGTCGAAGCCGTTGAGGGCGATGACGAAGGGCAGTCCGCTGTTCTCGAAGTAGTCGACGGCGGGGAAGCAGTCGGCGAGGCGGCGGGTGTCGACGAGGACGACGGCGCCGATGGCGCCGCGGACCAGGTCGTCCCACATGAACCAGAAACGGTCCTGACCCGGTGTACCGAAGAGGTACAGGATCAGGTCCTGGTCCAGGGTGATGCGTCCGAAGTCCATGGCCACCGTCGTGGTGGTCTTGTCCCCGGTGTGGGTCAGATCGTCGATGCCCGCCGAGGCGGACGTCATCACGGCTTCGGTGCGCAGCGGATTGATCTCCGAAACGGCACCGACAAACGTGGTCTTACCCACGCCGAAGCCCCCTGCCACCACGATCTTCGCCGAGGTAGTGGAGCGGGCCGCTCCGCCGCTAGAGCTTGCGAAGTCCACTGAGCACCCTTTCGAGCAGTGTCACATCTGGCTGGCCGCCGGCGGCCTCGTCGCCGCCGGGCTGATGGATAGCGACGAGTCCGGCCTCGGCCAGGTCGGCGACGAGGATCCGGGCAACGCCGAGGGGGATCGAGAGAAGGGCCGAGATCTCGGCGACCGACTTGATCTCGATGCAGAGCCGGCAGATCCGCTGGTGCTCGGGCAACTGCCCTTGCAGCCGGGACAGATCGGCCGTGGTGCTGACCAGCGCCTCGATGGCGAGCTGGTAACGCGGTCGGGTCCGGCCGCCGGTCATGGCGTACGGACGGACCAGCGGGTTGTGCGCGGCGGGCTCGGGAGCCCGCCGCTGCTGCACCGGCTGAACGCGCGGCTGGTGGGGCGCGTCGTACCGCTGGGGCTGCTGCGGCCACCCCGCCCCCGGCTGCTGCGGGGACCACTCGGACCCCTGGGCGCCGTGAGCACCGTGCTGCTGCTGTGGGTGCTGCGGCTCCTGGTATGGCTGGTACTGGCCGGAGCCCTGCCCGCCAGGTGCGGCACGGAAGCCGAAACGGTTGTCACCGTGCTCACCCGGAATCCTCTGGTCACCGCTGTAAGGGTGCCCGCCTGTGGGTGCTGCCACGTTTCCTCCTCCGACTGCCGGTCACCGGTCCCCGTGGGGCCGCGCCACCGCACTTTATGGCGCGGTGGCGAGAAACGCACTGTCTGTCTGCTAGTTAAGAAGACTTCCCTGGAGCTCGGCGCGGAGATCCGGCGTCAGAACACTTCCCGCGCGGTCCACCAGAAGGGCCATTTCGTACCCAACCAGACCGATATCGGCGTCCGGGTGAGCCAGAACAGCGAGTGAGGATCCATCGGAAATGGACATGATGAAGAGGAATCCACGCTCCATCTCCACAACCGTCTGATTCACGGCGCCGCCCTCGAAGATCCGGGAGGCGCCCGCGGTCAGCGACGTCAGACCGGACGCGACGGCCGCCAGCTGGTCGGCGCGGTCGCGCGGGAAACCCTCGGACATCGCCAGCAGGAGGCCGTCGGCGGAGACCACCACCGTGTGCGACACCCCTGGGGTGTTGTCCACGAAGTTGGTGATCAACCAGTTGAGATTCTGCGCCGCCTGGCTCATCGGGCTCACACTAACGCTCCTGGTTGTAGGTGGTACTGGTGTCCGTACCCTCGCTGCGTCCCCGCTGGACCCCTCGCCGCAGGTTGCTCAACCTGCCGCGGACGTCCTCGGGCGCGCGGGAGACCTGGGGGCCGCCCTGCTGGGTCTGCTCCGCCGTGCCCTCGACCAAGTTGGCCTTGGGTACGCGCCGGGGGAGGCCGGAGGGGGTGATTCCGCCCGCCTTCGGCTCACGGAGCTTCTCGGCCCGCTCCCAGCGCTCGTCGTTCGTCGAACGCCAGTCGTCGGTGCCGTCCCCGTCCGTCTGCGGGTCCTGCCGCTGTTCCTGCCGCGGCTGGGGCCCCGGGGCCGGATCGGGCTGGTCGTTGCCGCGGCCACCGGGGCCGGGCTGCCAGTGCTGCTGACCGCCTCGGCGCGGCAGACCGGCTTCGGTCAGCTCGTGGCCGACGTTCGGGGTGGGTCCCGGACGTTCGAAGCCTACGCGTTCCGAAGGCTCCGCGGGCGCGCTCGGAACAGATTCCGATTCGGCGGGAGCAATCGGCTCATATGCGTGTCCGAATCCGCTCTGAACAGGCCAGTCATCCTGGTGGGACGGGTCCGGCGAGTCCGCGTACGGGGCGGCGTACTGGCCCTGCTGGGCATGCTGATCGGCATATGCCGATTCCGGGAAACCGTCTCCCGGGTGCTGCTGACCCTGCTGCGGCTGCTGATCCTGCTGCGCGTAACCGCCCTCGGCGCCGTACTGCTGCTGCTCGTACGTTCCCTGGTACGGCTGCTGCGGCTGCTGCTGCCCGTACTGGCCCTGGCCGTAGCCATCGTCGGCGTAACCCTCCTGCCGCTGCCCCTCGTACGGGTCGCCCTGGTACGACTCCGGCGCGTAGCCCTGCTGGTCCGGGGAGGTGCCCCCGAACGGGCCGCCCGGGCCCGTCTGGGCCTCCAGGGCCGCCCTGCGCTCCTCGCGCATCAGCGAGCGGTTGACCGGGTCCAGCTGACCAGGGTCCGCCGGGGCCTCGTAGCGCGAGTCGTCGAAGCCGAGCTCCGCCGCCGTCCGCATCGGGGCCTGCCGCGGCGTCGGCTCGAAGGCCTGCTGCTGCTCGGGAATGATCGAGGAGACGGTGAAGTCGTCCTGGCCGCCGCCCGGTTCGCCACCGCCACCGTGGGTGATGGCGTCCGGCAGCATGACCAGCGAGGTGGTCCCGGCCTGCTCGCCCGAGGGGCGCAGCTGGACCCGGATCCCGTGCCGGTCGGCGAGCCGGCCGACCACGAACAGGCCCATGCGCTGCGACACCGCGGCGTCCACGGTCGGCGGGTTGGCCAGCTTGTGGTTGATGTCGGCGAAGTCCTCGGCGGTGAGGCCGATGCCCTTGTCGTGGATCTCGACCATGACGCGGCCGTCGGGCAGCCGGGTCGCGGTGACCTTGACCTTGGTCTGCGGCGAGGAGAACGTGGTGGCGTTCTCCAGCAGCTCGGCCAGCAGGTGCACGAGGTCGGTGACGGCCTGGCCGTGGATCTCGCTCTCCGGCACACCGGTCAGCTGGATGCGCTCGTAGGACTCCACCTCGGAGGAGGCGGCCCGCAGGACGTCCACCAGCGGAACCGGCTGGTTCCAGCGGCGGCCGGGCTCCTCGCCCGCGAGGACGAGGAGGTTCTCGCCGTTGCGGCGCATACGGGTGGCCAGGTGGTCCAGCTTGAAGAGGCTCTCCAGCTGGTCCGGGTCGGCCTCGTTGTTCTCCAGGTCGGTGATGAGGGTCAGCTGGCCCTCGATGAGCGACTGGTTGCGGCGCGAGAGGTTCGTGAAGATCGCGTTGACGTTGCCCCGCAGCATGGCCTGCTCGGCGGCGAGCCGGACGGCCTCACGGTGCACCTGGTCGAAGGCGCGGGCGACCTCGCCGATCTCGTCCTGCGTGGTGATCGGGATCGGCTGCACCCGGGTGTCGACCCGGCCCGGGTCGGTGCGGGAGAGCTGGTCGACGAGGGAGGGCAGCCGCTGCTCGGCGATGGAGAAGGCGGCGGTACGCAGCTGACGCATGGAGCGGCTCATCTGGCGGGCCATGAGCCCGGCCAGGATGAAGGCGGCCAGCAGCGCGATGACGACGATGAGCCCGTTGACGATGGCGTCGGTCTTGGCGTCGGCGGAAATGCTCGCGGCCTCGTCCACCGCCTTGGTGACCAGCTCCTCCTCGACGGTGGCGTACCCCTCGAACTTCGCGGTCGCCGCCGCCATCCAGCTCGCGGGCGTGATGCCCTTGGCCGCCAGCTCCTCGGGGTCCTGGCCCTTGCCGATCTCGCGGGCCATGCCGTCGAAGACCGAGCCGTCGATGCTCGGAGGCGCCACGAAGGGCTCGCCCGCGGCTTCGGCCTGCTCCTTGGCCGCCTTGAGCTGCTTGGCGCCCTCGGCGGCCTGGCCGGCCATCACCTGCTTGAGACGGTTGACGTCGGCCTGGGTGCCGCCGGAGTTGAACTCGCCCAGCGCGATCTGCTCCAGGTAGTTGTACGAGCCGAAGGCCTTGACCTGTTCGTCGTACGTGCCCGGCTTCTTGCTCGGGCGCACCAGCAGGTGCGTGCCGATCGAGCGCTGAAGCGATTCTGCAGCCTTGGACAGCTCGATCGCGTAGACGGTACGGCCGTAACTGGTGATGTTGCCGGTGCCGAGGCCGAGCTCGTTGGCGAACTGCATCAGGGAGTGCTGGACCTGGGTGTAACCCTCTTCGGTCTTCACCGGGTCCAGGGCCCCCGCGTAGGCGGCCTTGCGCAGCTCGGGAAGTTTGGGCTCCTCGGCCTTGAAGAGCTTCAGACGGCGCTCCAGGCCGGGCTTCGCCGGCATGCCCTCCACCGCGGCGTCGAACTTCCGCGCGGCCTCGTCGGTGGTGGCCCGGGTCTGCTCGACCACATCGGCGTCACGGTCGCCCGAGAGCAGCGGTTCCGCGGTGAGGTCCCGCTCGTTCAGGAGCGCCTGTCCGTAGTCGGACGCGGCGCGCACGACGACCGCGATCCTCTCCGCGTCCTGCGCCTCGCTCCAGGTGTCGATGGAGCCCTTCACCTGGAAGCCGCCCATGACGAGGCCGACCAGCACCGGGATCAGGAGGATCGCGTTCAGCCGGGTGGCCACACGCCAGTTGCGCGGGGACATCCGGCTGGTGCTGCCAGCACCGGCGCGCTCCGTCCCGGACGCGTCCGCAGGGGACGCCACAGCGCGCGACGGCGGGGTGAAGTTGCCCCGCTCAGGCTGCGCCGCGGAGCCCTCGTTGCTTCGCCTCACTCGACCAACAACCTCTCGGCGTCGGCACCTACGCTGTGCCGGATTATTCGTTCAGGGCCGTACTACTGGGGAGTTCGTCGAATTGCAGCACGGGGACCGGTCCCGTTCCAAACAGTCGGAACGGGCGATTCCGAGTGGCCCAGACCTCAGATAAAACGGGCATAAAGAGCGAGCCCCGTCAAAAGACGGGGCTCATGTGAGCGCAGTGGCACCGAATGGATGCGTCGGGTGGCGACGTGGAGTCAATTCTCTGTCGAAACGTTATGAACACGGGGGCGGATCGTGTCGGACGACACAGGCCGCCCCCGTGTGACTACGGCAACTTCCGTATGCCGATATCGACTTACGCCGGGGGGAAGAACTACTTCAGGCGTGCCATCAGCGCGTGCTCGACCAGCGTGATCAGGCCGCTCTTGGCGTCCGCGCGGTGGCGGGCGTCGGTCGTGATGATGGGCGCGTCGGGCCCGATCTGGAGTGCTTCGCGTACTTCGTCGGGGGTGTAGGGCTGGTGTCCGTCGAAGCCGTTGAGGGCGATGACGAAGGGCAGTCCGCTGTTCTCGAAGTAGTCGACGGCGGGGAAGCAGTCGGCGAGGCGGCGGGTGTCGACGAGGACGACGGCGCCGATGGCGCCGCGGACCAGGTCGTCCCACATGAACCAGAAACGGTCCTGGCCCGGTGTACCGAAGAGGTACAGGATCAGGTCCTGGTCGAGCGTGATGCGTCCGAAGTCCATGGCCACCGTCGTGGTGGTCTTGTCCCCGGTGTGGGTCAGGTCGTCGATGCCCGCCGAGGCGGACGTCATGACGGCTTCGGTGCGCAGCGGATTGATCTCCGAGACGGCACCGACGAACGTGGTCTTGCCCACGCCGAAGCCGCCCGCCACCACGATCTTCGCCGAGGTGGTGGCGCGGCCCGTACCGCCGCTAGAGCTTGCGAAGTCCACTGAGCACCCTTTCGAGCAGTGTCACATCCGGCGCGCCGCCGGCCTCTCCGTTGCCCGGCTGGTGGATGGCCACCATGCCGGCTTCCGCCAGGTCCGCCACCAGGATCCGGGCGACGCCGAGCGGCATCGACAGCAGCGCCGACACCTCCGCCACCGACTTGACCTCACGGCAGAGGTGGCAGATCCGCTGGTGCTCGGGGAGCAGCGTCCCCAGATGCGCGGGGTCTGCCGTCGTGCTGACCAGTGCCTCTATCGCGAGCTGGTAGCGCGGCCGGGTCCGGCCGCCGGTCATGGCGTAAGGACGAACCAGCGGCTGGTCGCCTTCCCCGTCGTACGACGCGTGGTGCAGTGCTCCGTACGGATCGGGTGAGGCGGGTGGCGGGGTCATGAATCCTCCGGGCGTGACAGCAGGTTCTCGGCTTGCCGTCTGCAAGGGGCCGGTGAGGGGACTAAAGCGGCCTGACGGGTGAGGGTTGTGGGCATTACCTGGGGGGATCGTGTCGTGAATCCGCTGGATGGCCGCCTAGTGGAGCAGACTTCCTTGGAGTTCGGCGCGGAGGTCGGGCGTGAGGACGGTGCCCGCACGGTCGACCAGGAGGGCCATTTCGTACCCGACCAGACCGATGTCGGCGTCCGGGTGGGCCAGAACGGCCAGTGAGGATCCGTCGGAGATGGACATGAGGAAGAGAAATCCCCGCTCCATCTCCACAACCGTCTGACTGACGGCACCGCCCTCGAAGATGCGGGACGCGCCCGCGGTCAGCGAGGTGAGGCCGGACGCGACGGCGGCGAGCTGGTCGGCGCGGTCGCGCGGGAAACCTTCGGACATCGCCAGCAGCAGGCCATCCGCGGAGACCACCACCGTGTGGGACACCCCTGGGGTGTTGTCCACGAAGTTGGTGATCAGCCAGTTCAGATTCTGCGCGGCCTGACTCATGGGGCTCAACTAACGCTCCTGCTGGTGAGTGGGGCCGAGATGGATACTGCCGGTCTGCGGGCCGTTGTTGGCCTGCCGACCCTGCTGGATGCCCCGGCGGAGATTGGTCAGACGACCGCGCACGTCATCGGGCGCGCGCGAAACCTGTGGTCCGGACTGGTGATTCTGCTGCTGTGCGGTCCCCGGAACCAAATTGGCGCGGGGAACACGGCGGGGCAGTCCGGAAGTGGTGACCCCGCCGGCGGCGGGCTTCTTGACCCGTTCGGCCTGGCGTACGAGTTCGTCGTTGGGCGATGCCCGCCAGGAACTGGTGACCGAGGGGTCGGCCGCACCACGCTGAGGCATGGGCGGGACCGGCACACCGGAGGGCTCCGGGGCGGCCGGCGCCTGCGGTTCGGCGGGCGGCTGCTGGCCGCCCTGGCCCGGACCGTGGAACCAGTTCGTCTCCAGGGTGTCGTACAACGGCGTGCGGCCGTCCCCGGGACCGGCCGGCGGCAGGGCCTCCGGCTGCTGCGGCAGCGCCGGACGGTACGGAGCCTCGCCCGCCGGGGAGGCGGGCGGACGCGGCGCGCCGAAGTCGGGACCCTCCGGGCCGCGGTGACGCGGCGCGGGCAGCTGCTCGCCCTGGTCCGGCCGCCCCTGGCCCTGCTGGGGCTGGTGCGGGACACCGAAGTCGGGCCGGGCGAACTGGGCGGTGCTCGCCGGGTCCTGGCCCTGCGGAGCACCCTGCTGGTACGACCCGTCCTGGGGAGCCCCCGGCGCCGAGAAGTCGGGCCGGGCGAACTCGGAGGTCGCGCCGGGGCCCTGGCGGTCGTCCGACGGCCGCCGGCTCAGCGGGGCCTTGAACGACTGGTCCTGGCCGAGGTCCGCGGGGCGGGCGAACTGCCCGGTCGCGTCGTGCTCCTCGTGACCGCGCGGTGTGTCGGCGCCCCAGCTGGGGGTCGTCGGCCGCTGCGGCTGCGGGTTGCCCCCCGGCAGCTCGGCCCGCGGTCCACCGGGCGGCGGCAGCTGACGGCCGGGGCCGCCGGACTGCTGGAAGCCGCCCTGGGCGGGGCCGTTCTGCTCCTGACGGTCCTGGGGCTGCTGCGCTCCGGGATCCTGCTGGTTCTGCCAGCCGGACGGGTTCTGCTGGTTCTGCGGTGCGAACTGCCCCGGGCGCCCGTTCTGCCCGGGGGAGGGCGGAGCGCCGTGCCCGAACAGGTTGGTCGCGTCACCGCGGCCCGGGCCCTCGCCCTGCGGGCCGCCCTGGCCGCCGCGGGCGCCGAGCCGGGCGCTGTTGCCGAAGGCGCCGGAGAGGCCGCCGCCCTGGCGCTGGGGCGCCGGACCCTGGCCGGGGAAGTCCTGGCCCGGCCCGCCGTTGTTCGGCCGACCGCCGTCCTGGGGGCCCTGCGGACGGCCGGTCCCGGTGTCCCGGGCCGGCAGTGCCGCCCGGGGGCCCGCGCCCGCGCCGACCTGGCCGCGTTGGGCGCCCGGCCCACCGCCGAGGCTCTTGGCGCCCGGACCGGCCGGACCGCCGCCCAGGCCCGCGCGCTGACCGTTGCCGGCGCCGTTCCCGTTGCCCGCGAGCAGACCGCCCGGGGCGCCGGGCTGCTGACCGGGGCCCTGCTTGGACGGCGGCTGCTTGCCGCCGTGCGCGACATCGACGGGCAGCATGACCAGCGCGGTCGTACCGCCGGAGTCGGAGGGGCGCAGCTGGATCCGGATGCCGTGGCGCAGCGACAGCCGGCCGACCACGAACAGACCCATGCGGCGGGAGACGGAGACGTCCACGGTGGGCGGCTGCGCGAGCCGCTCGTTGATCGCGGCGAGGTCCTCGGGGGAGAGGCCGATGCCGGTGTCGTGGATCTCGACGAGTACGCGTCCGTCGGGCAGCGCGTGACCGGTGACCTTGACCTTCGTCTGCGGCGAGGAGAACGACGTCGCGTTCTCCAGCAGCTCGGCGAGCAGGTGCACGAGGTCGTTGACGACCCGGCCGGCGACCTCGGTGGCGGGCACCGCGGACAGCTCGATGCGCTCGTACTGCTCCACCTCGGAGGCGGCGGCACGGAGCACGTCGACCAGCGGGACGGGCCGGGTCCACCGGCGTCCCGGCTCCTCGCCCGCGAGGACGAGGAGGTTCTCGCCGTTACGGCGCATACGGGTCGCGAGGTGGTCGAGCTTGAAGAGCGAGGACAGCTGGTCCGGGTCGGCCTCGCGGGACTCCAGCTCGGAGATGAGCGAGAGCTGGCGCTGGATGAGGCCCTGGGAGCGGCGCGAGAGGTTGGTGAACATCGCGTTGACGTTGCCCCGGAGGAGGGCCTGCTCGGCGGCGAGGCGGACGGCCTCGCGGTGCACGTCGTCGAAGGCCGCGGCTACCTGGCCGATCTCGTCCCGGGAGTGCACGCCGACGGACTCCACGGAGGTGTCGACGTCCTGCGGGTCGGTCTCCGAGAGCTGCTTGACGAGCTCGGGCAGCCGGTCCTGGGCGACCCGGGTGGCGGTGTCCTGCAGACGACGCAGCGAACGGATCATGGAGCGGGCCACCACGAAGGCGCCGACGAGCGAGACGCCGAGCACGATGAGGATGACCGCACCGTTGATGATCGCCTCGCGCTGGGAGGCCTGGCGCAGCTCGCGGGCCTTGGCCTCCATGTCGCTGAGGAGGGTGGCCTCGATCGTCTCCATGGCCTTGATCTTGATGGTGCTCTGGTCGTACCAGTCCAGGTACGACCGGACCTGCTTGCCCTCGATCCCGTTCGTGGTGTCCAGGATCCGCTTGGCGTACATGTTCCCGGCGTTGATCTCCGGGTTGCCGTTGTCCAGGGGAGCCATGAGCTCCTCGGCGCTCTCCCCGGTCGTCCCGTAGATCGTCTTGAACGAGGTGAGGGCCCGGGACTCCTTGGCGAGCGCGTTGGAGCCGAACTGCCGGTCGTTCGGGTTGAGGTGCGGCTCCTTCACCGAACCGCCCGGCAGCGCCGCGGCGATGACCGCACGCTGGACCGAGGCGTACTCCTTGGCGGAGGAGAACGCCGCCAGGGCCCGGGTCCGCTTGATCATGTCCGGGTTGCTGGTCGCCTGCGCCATGTCCTGCGAGAGGCTCAGCAGCGAGGTGATCAGCTGGTTGTACTGGTCGATGGTGTTGAGGCTCGGCGCGCCCTCTTCGTACGCCGTCTTGCGGATCGTACGGATGGTGCCGAGCTGGGAGGCGATCTGCGAGATGCTCGCGTGGATGCTGTCGAGCGCCTCGTCGCCCTCGGAGTCACCGATCGAGTCGGTCTCGTCGAGGAAGGCGTCCTTGGCCCGGTCGGTCTTGTCCCGGGGCCCGGTGACCTTGTAGTCGGTGGGCTTGGACTTGTTCGACAGCGGGCCGGCCGACTGGTCGCGCTCCACCTGCAGCGCCTGGGCGAGCGAGGTCGCCTGCTTGGTCATCTTCGTCAGCAGCTGCATGTGCTCCAGCTGCTGCTTGTCGGTCATGGACTCGTTGATCCTCAGACCGCCCAGGCTGGTCGCGACGACCACCGGGAGAGCGAGGAGCGAGACCAGACGCGTGCTGATGCTCCAGTTACGCAGCGCTACGCGCGAACCCGTGTCGACCGGGCCGCGCGGCTCCGCGGGCGGGTTCGGCTCCGCGCCGCCGCTCGTCGTGGAGCCCGAGCGCTGCGCACGGTCGCTGTTGTCGCCGGCACCGGCCGGCCCGGGGTTCTGGGCGTGCTGGGGCGAGGAACCGCGGTCGGTCCCGCCGCGCGGCTCCTGTTCCGCCGGAGCGCTGCCATCCCTCTTGAAACGTCCCTGCACTAGCGTCGCAACCTCTGGACCAGGCGTCCCGCCCGCGTGTGCGGACAAGAACGGTGTCGGCGTCGTGGGGCACTGGACGTGCCCCATGGGTGGTCGTGTGAGTGACCGGCGTGCTTCCCCCTCCCGCCGCCACTCGGCGCCGCGTTGCGCCCCTGCGCGCCGGATCCTGAAACCCGCGGCGGTGCGTGGAATTCCAGCACAGTGCAGGATCTCCAACAAGGCCCATGTACCGGGCTGTGACCTGGGTGACACGTTGTGATGAACGGGTAACAAGCAGTGGAGAGTGATCATGGGCAAAGCGGACCATTGAGGAGGAGTCGCATGGGGGTGGGGGGTGTCCCAGTCGCGACGATCAGGAGCGGAATGGGGGATTCAGTGGTGCAATGTCCGTTTTCTGGATCAAGGTCGACTGTCCAAAATGGGTCGATTGTCTATTAGTTCGTGAGCAAACTCACATGATGATCGTCGCCTCATCCCGGCTCCGGCGGGGAATCGGATGTTTAGCCTGACGCTTTACAGGGATGGCGAATCCGACAAGCCGGCGCCGCGACCAGCGACGCCCTCACCGACAGGGTCCTGACGGCAGATGAAGACGACGACGATGTTCCGCAACATTGCCAACCCCCGGCGCACCACGCTGGCGCACCTCAAGGACGCCGAAGCGCTGGCGACGCCCCCCCAGCCGGAGCACGCCGCCGACCTGCCGACCGTGACGGCCAACCCGCGCCGCACCATCCTGATGGAGGCCCCGGCCACGGCCGCCCAGTAGGGCGCCGCCATGCGCGCGGCTGTCCCCCTCATCGGCGTTAGCCTGGAGCGTCAGTCTTCAGTCAGCCAGCAAGTGAGGGGCGACAGCATCCCGTGCGCATCGCCAGGTTCTCCATCGACGGCAATGTCGCCTTCGGCGCCGTCGAGGGGCAGGGCACCGTGGAATCCGGTGACCTCGTCCTCGACATCATCAAGGGCATTCCGTACGCCGACTTCGAACTCTCGGGCACCAAGGTCCCGCTGAACAAGGTCCGGCTGCTGCCCCCCGTGCTCCCCAACAAGGTCGTGGCCATCGGCCGCAACTACGCCGAGCACGCCGCCGAACTCGGCCACGAGGTCCCCGACGCGCCGATCACCTTCTTCAAGCCCACCACCTCGGTGATCGGCTCCGGCGACGCGATCGAGTACCCCTCCTTCTCCGAAGAGCTGCACCACGAGGCCGAGCTGGCCGTCGTCATCGGCCGCATGTGCCGCGAGGTCCCCCGCGAGCGGGTCAAGGACGTCATCCTCGGCTACACCTGCGCCAACGACGTCACCGCCCGCGACGTGCAGCGGCGCGAGAAGCAGTGGGCCCGCGCCAAGGGCTTCGACACCTCCTGCCCGCTGGGCCCCTGGGTGGAGACCGACGTGGACCCCCACGACCTCACCATCCAGGCGACGGTCAACGGCGAGCAGCGACAGCTCGGCCGCACCAGCGACATGGTCCGCTCCATCGAGGACCTGGTCGTCCACATCACGGAGGCCATGACCCTCCTCCCGGGCGACGTCATCCTCACGGGCACCCCCGCAGGGGTCGGACCCCTGCACGTCGGCGACGAGGTCGCCGTCACCATCGAAGGCATCGGCACTCTCACCAACAAGGTGATCAAGCGTGGCTAACGCACCTTTCCCCAAGCTCTCGGCTCCGCTCGACCAGGGGAGGCCCCATCGCGTCCGTTTCTGTCCCTCCCCGACCGGGAACCCCCACGTGGGCCTGGTCCGGACGGCGCTCTTCAACTGGGCCTTCGCCCGGCACCACCAGGGCACCCTGGTCTTCCGGATCGAGGACACCGACGCGGCGCGCGACTCCGAGGAGTCCTACCAGCAGCTGCTCGACTCGATGCGCTGGCTGGGCCTGGACTGGGACGAGGGCCCCGAGATCGGCGGCCCGCACGCCCCCTACCGCCAGTCGCAGCGGATGGACCTGTACAAGGACGTCGCCGAGAAGCTCCTCGCCGCCGGGTACGCCTACCCCTGCTACTGCACCACCGAGGAGCTGGACACCCGCCGCGACGCCGCCCGCGCCGCCGGGAAGCCCTCCGGTTACGACGGCCACTGCCGCGACCTCACCGCCGAGCAGAAGGCCGCGTACGAGTCCGAGGGCCGCAGCTCGATCGTCCGCTTCCGGATGCCCGACGAGGCCATCACCTTCACCGACCTGGTCCGCGGCGAGATCACCGTCCAGCCGGAGAACGTCCCCGACTACGGCATCGTCCGCGCCAACGGGGCACCGCTCTACACCCTGGTCAACCCGGTCGACGACGCCCTGATGGAGATCACCCACGTCCTGCGCGGCGAGGACCTGCTCTCCTCCACCCCGCGCCAGATCGCCCTGTACCGGGCGCTCATCGAGCTGGGCATCGCCAAGGACACCCCCGCCTTCGGCCACCTGCCGTACGTCATGGGCGAGGGCAACAAGAAGCTCTCCAAGCGCGACCCGCAGGCTTCCCTCAACCTCTACCGGGAGCGCGGGTTCCTCCCCGAGGGCCTGCTGAACTACCTCTCGCTGCTCGGCTGGTCGATCGCCGAGGACCGGGACATCTTCTCGATGGACGAACTGGTCGCCGTGTTCGACATCGGGGACGTCAACGCCAACCCGGCCCGCTTCGACCTCAAGAAGTGCGAGCACATCAACGCCGAGCACATCCGCATGCTCGACGTGAAGACCTTCACCGAGGCCTGCGGCCCCTGGCTGAAGGCGCCCTTCGCACCCTGGGCCCCGGAGGCCTTCGACGCGGAGAAGTGGACGCGGATCGCCCCCTACGCCCAGACCCGGGTCACGGTGCTCTCCGACATCACCGACAACGTCGACTTCCTCTTCCTCGACGAGCCGGTGGAGGACGAGGCGTCCTGGACCAAGGCGATGAAGGGCGACCCGGCCGCGCTCCTGACGACGGCCCGCGCCAACCTGGAAGCGGCCGACTGGAGCGACCCGGAGTCCCTGAAGAACGCCGTCCTCACCGCCGGCGAGGCCCACGGCCTCAAGCTCGGCAAGGCGCAGGCCCCGGTCCGCGTCGCCGTCACCGGCCGCACCGTCGGCCTCCCGCTCTTCGAGTCCCTGGAGATCCTGGGCCGCGACAGGAGTCTGGCCCGCGTGGACGCCGCACTGGCGAAGCTGACCGCGTAGGCGACGAGCACGCCACCCCGAGGAGGGCCCCAGCCGACCGGCTGCGGCCCTCCTCGGCTTTCGCCTCCGGCGGCACCTCCCGGCGGCTACCGTGAGGCCCATGCCGATCCGAGCCGTGCTCTGGGACATCGACGACACGATCTTCGACTACTCGGGCGCCGACCGCACCGGGATGCGGCGCCACCTGGAGCGCGAGGGCCTGCCCGAGGCGTATGCCTCGGTGGACGTGGCCCTGGACGCCTGGCGCGCGCTGAGCGTCCGGCACTGGGCGCGCATGACCGCCGGAGAGACGGACTTCCGAGGGCAGCGGCGGGACCGGGTACGGGAGTTCCTGTCGCGGGACCTGAAGGACACCGAGGCCGAGGCGTGGTTCGGACGGCACGCCGCTCATTACGAGGCCGCCTGGGCGCTCTTCCCGGACGTACTGCCCGTACTGGACCTGCTGGCCCGCGACTACCGGCACGGGATCCTGTCCAACGCCAACACCCACCACCAGCACCACAAGCTCACCGCGCTCGGCGTCCGCGACCGGTTCGAGTCGATGGTCTGCGCCGTGGAGCTGGGGATCGCCAAGCCGGAGGCCGGCGCCTTCCACGCGGCCTGCGAGGCGCTCGCGCTGGAGCCGCACGAGGTGGTGTACGTGGGCAACGAGCCCGACATCGACGCCGGCGGGGCCGTGGCCGCCGGTCTGAGGGGCATCTGGCTCGACCGGCTGGGCACGGGCGGGAGGCCGGATCTCGTGACGGTCACCGGGCTCGACCAGCTCCCCGGTCTGCTGGCGGGCGATACCCGTTTTGGAGCGCCGGACACCTTCGGGTAATGTTCTTTCTGCGCCGCCCGAGCGGGCCGAAAAGATCCGGCCGGGAGCGCAGACAGAAATAAGACCCCCACCAGGGGTTGCATTTCAGTGGGCTATGGTGTAATTGGCAACACTACGGTTTCTGGTACCGTCATTCTAGGTTCGAGTCCTGGTAGCCCAGCGCAAGACCAAGCAGTACGAGCAAGACCAGCAGGACAAGCCCCCGTTGTGTAGCGGCCTAGCACGCTGCCCTCTCACGGCAGTAGCGCCGGTTCGAATCCGGTCGGGGGTACAGATCCTTCCCGCGAGAGCATCATGGGTCGCACCCATCGCTCTCGATGCAGGATCGCTAGGGCCCCCGTTGTGTAGCGGCCTAGCACGCTGCCCTCTCACGGCAGTAGCGCCGGTTCGAATCCGGTCGGGGGTACTTGTCACACCATGGGCTATGGTGTAATTGGCAACACTACGGTTTCTGGTACCGTCATTCTAGGTTCGAGTCCTGGTAGCCCAGCGCAAGTCAGCAGTAACCACGCCCCCGTTGTGTAGCGGCCTAGCACGCTGCCCTCTCACGGCAGTAGCGCCGGTTCGAATCCGGTCGGGGGTACAACAGAGCGGTACGGGAAGGCCCTCCACTTCGGTGGGGGGCCTTCCCGCTTGTCCGGAGCGTCGCGCTCCGCGCCAAGTCGCCCGCCCCGCACCGTGGTTGTGCCCGGCGGTCGCGCCCGGCGGGGAGGCCGGAAAGAGAAAAGGGCCGCCACGACGCTGGGGCGGCCTTCCGGGATTTCGGTCGGGAGGAAGTGGTGTACGGCGTCAGCCCGTGCGGCGCAGGGCCTCGCTCAGCCGTGCCGCGGAGTCGATGACCGCCTGGGCGTGCATCCGGCCCGGGTGGCGGGTCAGCCGCTCGATCGGCCCGGAGACCGAGACCGCCGCGACCACCCGGTTCGAGGGGCCGCGCACCGGAGCGGAGACCGAGGCGACGCCCGGCTCCCGCTCGCCGATCGACTGGGCCCAGCCCCGCCGCCGTACGCCGGAGAGCGCCGTCGCCGTGAACCTGGCGCCCTGGAGACCCCGGTGCAGGCGCTCCGGCTCCTCCCAGGCCATCAGGATCTGGGCGGAGGAGCCCGCCTTCATCGTGAGGGTCGAGCCGACCGGCACCGTGTCCCGGAGGCCCGACAGCCGTTCCGCCGCCGCCACGCAGATGCGCATGTCGCCCTGCCGGCGGTAGAGCTGCGCGCTCTCGCCGGTGATGTCGCGCAGGTGGGTGAGCACCGGTCCGGCCGTGGCCAGCAGGCGGTCCTCGCCCGCCGCGGCTGCCAGTTCCGACAGCCGGGGGCCGAGAATGAACCGGCCCTGCATATCCCTCGCCACCATCCGGTGGTGTTCCAGTGCCACGGCCAGTCGATGGGCCGTGGGCCGTGCGAGCCCGGTCGCCGCGACCAGCCCGGCGAGGGTGGCCGGACCGGACTCCAGGGCGCTCAATACCAGAGCTGCCTTGTCGAGAACGCCGACGCCGCTAGAGTTGTCCATACGACGATACTCCCGTCTCACTCTGTGAAACGCAAGTTCAATTTCCGGTAGAAGTTGCGAACCTGTGGAGGCGGCCGCACAACGGCTCGTAGCCACCGCCCCGCACGGGGGTCCGGACGGAGGCACACCGAATCTCTAGTTGGGCCGGCGAAGAAGCCGGTCGGAGGGAAAGCGATGGGTAGGACACTCGCGGAGAAGGTCTGGGACGACCATGTCGTCCGACGCGCGGAGGGCGAACCCGACCTCCTCTTCATCGATCTGCACCTGCTGCACGAGGTGACCAGCCCGCAGGCCTTCGACGGGCTGCGTCAGGCCGGACGCCCGGTACGACGCCTCGACCTCACCATCGCCACCGAGGACCACAACACCCCGACCCTCGACATCGACAAGCCGATCGCCGACCCGGTCTCCCGCGTCCAGCTGGAGACCCTGCGCAAGAACTGCGCGGACTTCGGCGTCCGGCTGCACCCGCTGGGCGATGTCGAGCAGGGCGTCGTGCACGTGGTCGGCCCGCAGCTGGGGCTGACCCAGCCCGGCACCACCGTGGTCTGCGGCGACTCCCACACCTCCACGCACGGCGCGTTCGGCGCGCTGGCGTTCGGCATCGGCACCAGCCAGGTGGAGCACGTCCTCGCCACCCAGACGCTGCCGCTGGCCCGCCCGAAGACCATGGCCATCACCGTCGAGGGCGAACTGCCCGACGAGGTCACCGCGAAGGACCTGATCCTGGCGGTCATCGCCCGGATCGGCACCGGCGGCGGCCAGGGATACATCCTCGAATACCGCGGCTCCGCCATCGAGAAGCTCTCGATGGAGGCCCGGATGACCATCTGCAACATGTCGATCGAGGCCGGTGCCCGCGCGGGCATGATCGCCCCCGACGCCACCACCTTCGACTACCTCAAGGGCCGCGACCACGCCCCCGAGGGCGAGGACTGGGACGCCGCCGTCGCGTACTGGAAGACCCTGCGCTCCGACGACGACGCGGTGTTCGACGCCGAGGTTGTCATCGACGCCACCGAACTGGCCCCGTTCGTCACCTGGGGCACCAACCCCGGCCAGGGCGCGCCCCTGTCGGCCCACGTCCCCGACCCGGCTTCGTACGAGGACGCCTCGGAGCGTTTCGCCGCCGAAAAGGCCCTGGAGTACATGGGGTTGACCGCCGGGCAGCCGCTGCGCGACATCAGCGTCGATACCGTCTTCGTAGGTTCGTGCACCAACGGCCGCATCGAGGACCTGCGTAACGCCGCCTCGGTCCTGGACGGCCGCAAAATCGCCGACGGCGTAAGGATGCTGGTCGTCCCCGGCTCGGTCCGGGTCGCGCTCCAGGCCGTCTCCGAGGGCCTGGACAAGGTCTTCATCGAGGCCGGCGCCGAATGGCGGCACGCGGGCTGCTCGATGTGCCTGGGGATGAACCCCGACCAGCTGGCTCCCGGCGAGCGCTCCGCCTCCACCTCGAACCGCAACTTCGAGGGGCGGCAGGGCAAGGGCGGCCGCACCCACCTGGTCTCGCCCCAGGTCGCCGCCGCCACCGCGGTGCTGGGCCACCTGGCCTCGCCCGCCGACCTGTCCGACGCCCGTACCCCCGCCGGAGTCCGATAGCCATGGAAGCATTCACCACACACACCGGCCGGGCCGTTCCGCTGCGCCGCAGCAACGTCGACACCGACCAGATCATCCCCGCGCACTGGCTGAAGAAGGTCACCCGCGACGGGTTCGAGGACGGGCTCTTCGAAGCCTGGCGCAAGGACGAGAACTTCGTCCTCAACCGGCCCGAGCACCAGGGCGCCTCGGTCCTGGTCGCCGGCCCCGACTTCGGAACGGGCTCCTCCCGCGAACACGCGGTCTGGGCCCTGCAGAACTACGGCTTCAAGGCCGTCGTCTCCTCCCGCTTCGCCGACATCTTCCGCGGCAACTCGCTGAAGAACGGGCTGCTCACCGTGGTCCTGGAGCAGAAGGTCGTCGACACCCTCTGGGAGCTGACGGAGGCCGACCCGGCCGCCGAGGTGACCGTCGACCTGGAGGCGCGCCAGGTGCGCGCCGGGGGCATCACCGCCGACTTCGAGCTCGACGAGAACGCCCGTTGGCGACTGCTCAACGGCCTCGACGACATCAGCCTCACCCTTCAGAACGAAGCGGACATCGCCGCGTACGAGGCGGCCAGGCCCGCCTTCAAGCCGCGTACCATTGCCGCCTGAGCAGCGCTTTTCCAGGACTGCGCCCCCTGCCTCCCGGCAGGGGGCGCAGTCGCTTGTTGAGACCCCGTCGGGCGACAACTCGCCCCAGATGGCACAATCGGTGCATGGAACGCGACAGCCAACTCAAGCTCTACGGCCAAGTCGCCGACCGATTGAAGGAAGCGCACGCGAAGGTGCGTGCACTGCAAGTCCCGGAGAGCGTACGGATGGCGCTGACCCGGAAGCTGCTGGTCGTCACGGCCGCGGCGAAGCACGATCTCCCGGACGCGGCAAGGCGTCTGGACCGGTTGATGAAGGACCTCGATGAGGGCCGATTCCCCGAAGGTGACTGACACGTGGAACTGCGCATCGGTCGACTTCGTTGCGGCACTAGGGTGATTAGCCCGTTTCGTGTTTGATTTGCGGTATATATCTGCCTAACGTGCGAAAAAGCTTGAACACTTTCGTTCTGGCAATGTCTCCGAAGGGGAAGACGTGAACAAGGCGCAGCTCGTAGAAGCGATTGCCGACAAGGTCGGCGGCCGTCAGCAGGCCGCAGACGCTGTCGACGCGGTACTCGACGCGATCGTCCGTGCCGTTGTGGCCGGAGACCGTGTCTCGGTCACCGGCTTCGGCTCGTTCGAAAAGGTCGACCGCCCCGCCCGGTACGCCCGCAACCCGCAGACGGGTGAGCGCGTCCGGGTCAAGAAGACCTCGGTGCCCCGCTTCCGCGCGGGCCAGGGTTTCAAGGACCTGGTGAGCGGCTCGAAGAAGCTCCCCAAGAACGACGTGGCCGTCAAGAAGGCCCCCAAGGGCAGCCTCTCGGGCGGATCTTCCGCCGCCCGTACGACGGTGAAGGCCGCCGCCGCCAAGAAGTCGGCCGCCAAGAAGGCCACCGCGAAGAAGACCACCGCCAAGAAGGCGACTCCGGCGAAGAAGACCACCGCCGCGGCCAAGAAGGCCACCACGAAGAAGACCACCGCGACGGCCAAGAAGGCGTCCGCGGCCGCCAAGAAGGCGACTCCGGCGAAGAAGGCCGCGACGACCGCCAAGAAGGCCTCTCCCAGCAAGACCGCGCCCGCCAAGAAGACCACGGCGAAGAAGGCGCCCGCGAAGAAGACCACGGCGCGCACCACCACGGCCAAGAAGGCCACCGCACGCAAGAAGTGAGACCGGGCACCCGCTCGCTCATCACCACGCGCCGGGCCGGGCTCCCCTCCGGGGGAGCCCGGCCCGCGGGCTGTCCGGGCCCCGTTCGGCCCAGCGGCGTCGTCCGGCCGTGAGCCGGGTCAGAACGTCTGCAGGGTCACCAGGGTGATCCGCAGGGCCGCTCCCTCACCCTCGCCCTCGATCCGCACCCGCTGCCCCGGACGCAACAGCAGCAGGCCGCCCGCGTCGAAGGCCGGCGCGCCGAAGTCCACCGGGGTGCCGTCGTCCAGCAGCACGCTGCCGCTGCGGGTCTCGGGGTCGTACGTGTACGAGGTCGCCTGCATGGGCGGCAGCCTATCGGTCGCCGGAGGGGGCGGGTACGGCCGCTATCCGCGCCGTGTGCGCCCCCACCCCCAGGGCGAGAGCGACCCGCAGATCCTCGCCCGTATCCACGTCCCGGCGCACCGAGTCGACGCCGGGCAGCGCGATTTCCACGGCCCCCGACGCCAGGTGCCGGGCCCCGGACGGACCGCCGAAAGCCGGACGGAATTCCGCACCGCTCGCGGCGGCCAGAAATGTCGTTCCGATTCCCGCCGCGTCCCGCAGAAAAGCGTTGGGAAAGGCGGAAGCGAAATCGAGCACCCGCGCCAATTCGCCGGTGCGCAGTGCCGGCAGATCGGCGTTGAGCGCGGCCACCGCGGCGGCGGGCCGCAGGGTCCGCGCGGAGCGTGCGCCGTGCGCGAGCGCCGCGTTGAGCCCGGCCCCCGGAGCGTCCGGCACGACGCGCGCCCCGAGCGTCGAGAGAGCCGCCGCGGCCACGACGTCGTCCGTGACGACCACCACATCCCGCACCAGGGAACAGGCCAGCGCGGCGACCACCGTGTCCTGGGCGAACGCCAGGGCCAGCCGGGGCCGCGCATCCTCGCCGGCCGCCCGTCCCAGGCGGCTCTTGGCCCGTGCGAGCGGCTTCAGCGGAACGACCAGGGACCAGAGCCCGGCCGGATCGGTGTTCGTGGCGATCTCCCCCTCCGTACGTGTCAGGACTTATTCTCGCCCGTCGGTAGGACAGCCTGGAGGACCCCTGCCGAACGTGAGGCGTACGGTGTTCTCGACAGAGCAGGGGTCTGGGGCGAGACTTGACCGTCAGTAGCCAGGCTGCAGGTCGAAGTCCTTAAGGAAGGTGTCCGAGTGTCCCGCCGCAGAATCGGCTTCTGGTACCGCCTGGCGGCGGTCATCGCCAAGCCGCCATTGGTGGTTCTGTTCAAGCGCGACTGGCGGGGGATGGAACACATTCCGGCCGACGGCGGATTCATCACCGCCGTCAATCACAACTCCTACCTGGACCCGCTCTCCTACGGCCACTTCCAGTACAACACCGGGCGCGTGCCGAGGCTCCTGGCGAAGGCCGGCCTCTTCCGCACCCCGTTCGTCGGCATGATGCTGCGCGGCACCGGCCAGATCCCCGTCTACCGCGAGACCACCAACGCACTGGACGCCTTCCGGGCCGCCGTCGACGCCATCGAACGGGGCGAGTGCGTCGCCTTCTACCCCGAAGGCACCCTCACCCGGGACCCCGACATGTGGCCGATGGCCGGCAAGACCGGGGCCGCCCGGGTCGCCCTGATGACCAAGGTGCCCGTCATCCCGGTCGCCCAGTGGGGCGCCAACCTCGCGATGCCGCCCTACGCCAAGGAGAACAAGTTCCGGCTGTTCCCCCGCAAGACGCTCCAGGTGCAGGCCGGACCGCCCGTCGACCTCAGCCGCTTCCACGGTCTGGAGCCGACCCCCGAGGTGCTGCGCGAGGCGACCGAGGCCATCATGGCGGCGATCACCCGCGAGCTGGAGGACCTGCGCGGCGAGAAGGCGCCCGCCGAGCTCTACGATCACCGCAAAGCCCGTGCTGAACAACGGCGCAGGGCCCAGGGAAAGGGACCCACGTGACGCACCCCGCAAAAGCAGCCGTCTTCGGAACCGGCTCATGGGGTACGGCCTTCGCCGTGATCCTCGCCGACGCCGGCTGCGAGGTCACCCTCTGGGGCCGCCGCGCCGAGGTCGCCGAGACCATCAACACCACCCGTACCAACCCGGACTACCTCCCGGGCATCGTGCTCCCCGACTCCGTCCGCGCCACCACCGACGCCGCCGAGGCCCTGCGCGGGGCGGAGTTCGCCTTCCTCGTCGTGCCCTCCCAGACGCTGCGCGCCAACCTCGCCGACTGGGCCCCGCACCTGGAGCCGGACACCGTCCTGGTCTCCCTGATGAAGGGCGTCGAGCTGGGCTCCGCCGAGCTGATGAGCGAGGTGATCGCGGACGTCACCAAGGTCTCCGCCGACCGCATCGCCGTCGTCTCGGGACCCAACCTCGCCAAGGAGATCGCCGAACGGCGCCCCGCCGCGGCCGTCGTCGCCTGCGCCGACGAGTCCGTCGCCCAGCGCCTCCAGGCCGCCTGCCACACCTCGTACTTCCGGCCGTACACCAACACCGACGTGGTCGGCTGCGAGCTGGGCGGCGCCGTGAAGAACGTCATCGGCCTCGCCGTCGGCATCGCGGACGGCATGGGCCTCGGCGACAACACCAAGGGCTCCCTCATCACCCGGGGCCTGGCCGAGACCACCCGACTGGGTCTGGCCATGGGCGCGGACCCGTTGACGTTCTCCGGACTCGCGGGCCTGGGCGACCTGGTGGCCACCTGCTCCTCGCCGCTCTCGCGCAACCACACCTTCGGCACCAACCTCGGCCGCGGCATGACGCTCCAGGAGACGATCGCCGTCACCAAGCAGACCGCCGAAGGCGTCAAGTCCTGCGAATCGGTCCTCGACCTGGCCCGCAGGCACGGGGTCGACATGCCCATCACCGAGACCGTCGTCTCCATCGTCCACGAGGGCAAGTCCCCGGTCGTCGCCGTCAAGGAGCTGATGTCGCGCAGCGCCAAGGCCGAGCGACGCTGACGTCACCCCTACCAGCAGGTACGCTCATCGCGATATGAGCAGCGAGAACCTCCCCCAGAGCCCTGAGCGCGCCGAGAGCCCTGTGCCGCAGCGCCGCAAGCCCCGCGTGGCTGTCGTGTTCGGCGGCCGCAGCTCCGAACACGGCATCTCGGTCGTCACGGCCGGCGCCGTCATGAGGGCCATCGACCGGACCAAGTACGACGTCCTGCCGATCGGCATCACGACGGACGGCCGCTGGGCGCTCACCGCCGACGATCCCGAACGCATGGCCATCACCGACCGCAAGGTCCCCGACGTGGACCGGCTCACCGAGTCCGCCGAGGGCAGCGTCGTGCTCTCCGTGGACCCCGGTAGCCGTGAGGTCCTCTACAGCGAACCCGGCGCCGTGCCCAAGGCGCTGGGCGAGGTCGACGTCGTCTTCCCCGTGCTGCACGGCCCGTACGGGGAGGACGGCACCCTCCAGGGTCTCCTGGAACTCTCCGGCGTGCCCTACGTCGGCGCGGGTGTTCTCGCCTCCGCCGTCGGCCAGGACAAGGAGTACATGAAGCGCGTCTTCCTCTCCTTCGGGCTGCCGGTCGGACCGTACGAGGTCGTCCGCCCCCGCGAGTGGGACAACGACCCCGCCGCCGCCCGCGAGCGGATCGTGGACTTCGCCGGGGAGCACGGCTGGCCGCTGTTCATCAAGCCCGCCCGCGGCGGCTCCTCGATGGGCATCACCAAGGTCGACTCCGTCGAAGGGCTCGACGAGGCGATCGAGGAGGCCCGCCGCCACGACCCGAAGTTCCTCGTCGAGTCGCTGCTGCGCGGCCGTGAGATCGAGTGCGGGGTGCTGGAGTTCGAGGACGGCCCGCGCGCCAGCGTGCCCGCCGAGATCCCGCCGGTCACCGCGCACGACTTCTACGACTTCGAGGCCAAGTACATCGACTCGGCCGCCGGTCTCGTGCCCGCACCGCTCACCGAGGAGCAGACCGCCGAGGTGCGGCGGCTCGCCGTCGCCGCCTTCGACGCCGTCTCCTGCGAGGGCCTGGTGCGCGCCGACTTCTTCCTCACCGAGGACGGCTCCTTCGTCATCAACGAGATCAACACCCTGCCGGGCTTCACCCCGATCTCCATGTACCCGCGCATGTGGCAGGAGAGCGGCGTCAGCTACCCGGAGCTGGTCGACCGGCTGATCCAGGCCGCGTTGACCCGCTCCACCGGACTGCGCTGACCCAGGGTGTGGCCGGCCGCTCGGGGCCGGACACGCCCTGGCCGGCGGCCGGCCTTCAGAACTTGCTCGGGACCGTCTTCGAGACCGGGCCGGCGAACGAGGCCAGCGGCGTGATGTCGTGGGCGTACGTCGAATCCAGCGTGACCTCGACGTACGCCTCGCGGTACGTGCTGGTGAACCGCGGTCCGGAGCCCTCGGGCTCCTCCAGCATCCACTGCACCCCGTCCGCCTCGACGCCCTGCGACTGGGGGTCGTCCATCTTGGCGGGCCGGGGGACCCCGCAGCGCAGTACGATCGCCCCGTCCCCCCAGCCGGCGGTCAGCTCCGAAGCCGGGGAGGGGTCGCTGCGTTCCAGTTCGAGTACGGTCTTCGGCAGTTCCTCGTGCAGGGCCTCGCAGTACGCGGCGGCCTTCGAGGACGGTGTGGGAACCGTGACCGAGGGCTGCGCGTCGCTGAGGGAACAGCCCGCCGCGGCCAGGACGAGCACGAGCACGGCAGCGGACGGACCGAGGAACATCGAGCGGGCGGAACGGCGGGCGGATGACGTCACCGGCCCAGCCTAGACGGGGGTCAGAGGTGGACGACCGGGCAGGTCAGGGTTCGTGTGATGCCGTCCACCTGCTGGACTCTGGCGACCACCATGCGGCCGAGTTCATCGACCGTGTCGGCTTGGGCCCGCACGATCACGTCGTAGGGACCGGTGACGTCCTCTGCCTGGATGACTCCCGGGATCTGGGAAATGGTCTCGGCGACGATCGACGCCTTGCCCACTTCGGTCTGGATGAGGATGTACGCCTGTACCACGGAACCTCCAGGGCGGCCACGAGGATCATGTGGGGGAAAGGGACGCCACGTTATCGCGTTGCCGCGGGCCGCGGGGAGACCTACGGGCCGGATGACGTCCACAGCGTGGCGTACGGAGCGCAGAAGTTGACGTATCTCTTGACGGTACCGACAGCACAGACGGCTCGCGACCGGGGGCCCGGACGGGTGTCCGGGGCGATAAAGGAGAGGTGAGACTCGGTGAAGGGAACCGTGGGCGAGTTGGGGGAGTTCGGGCTCATCAGAGAGCTCACGTCCCGGCTCACCACCACTCCGGCGGTACGGCTGGGGCCCGGCGACGACGCCGCCGTCGTGGCCGCCCCCGACCGCAGGGTCGTGGCCAGTACGGACATCCTGCTGGAAGGCCGGCACTTCCGGCGTGACTGGTCGACGGCGTACGACGTCGGCCGCAAGGCCGCGGCCCAGAACCTCGCCGACATCGCGGCCATGGGCGCCGTGCCCACCGCGCTGCTCCTCGGCCTCGTCGTCCCCGCCGACCTCCCCGTCACCTGGGCCGCCGAACTGATGGACGGGCTGCGCGACGAGTGCCAGGTGGCGGGCGCCGCCGTGGTCGGCGGCGATGTGGTCGGCGGCGACACGATCACCGTCGCGATCACCGCCCTCGGAGACCTGCGCAACCACGAACCGGTCACCCGGGCCGGGGCCCGCCCCGGCGACGTCGTCGCCGTCACCGGCTGGCTCGGCTGGTCCGCCGCTGGTTACGCCGTGCTCTCCCGCGGCTTCCGCTCGCCCCGCGCCTTCGTCGAGGCCCACCGCCGCCCCGAACCGCCGTACCACGCGGGCCCCGCGGCCGCCGGACTCGGCGCCACCGCGATGACCGACGTCAGTGACGGCCTCGTCGCGGACCTCGGACACATCGCGGAGTCCAGCAAGGTCCGCATCGACCTGCGCTCCGGCCTCATCGACATCCCCTCGCAGATGTCCGACATCGGGCAGGCCGTCGGTGTCGACCCGCTCCAGTGGGTGCTGACCGGGGGAGAGGACCACGCGATCGTGGCGACCTTCCCGCCGGACGTGAAGCTGCCCGCCCGCTGGAAGGTGATCGGCGAGGTCCTCAACCCCTCCGCCCTGCCCCAGGTCACCGTCGACGGCGCGCCCTGGACCAGCAAGGGCGGCTGGGACCACTTCGGCTCCATCGAGGACACCCAGCCGCACGCGTGAGCGGGGGACGCCCGCGCGAGCATTAGATTGCTGCGTATGCCCCTAGTGCCCATACGTACCGCTGTCCCGCCCCGCGTGCTCACCGTCGCCGGATCCGACTCCGGCGGCGGTGCGGGGATCCAGGCCGATCTGAAGACGATGCTCGCACTCGGCGTGCACGGCATGAGCGTGCTCACCGCCGTCACCGCGCAGAACTCCCTCGGCGTCCAGGGCGCGTGGGAGCTTCCGGTGGACGCCGTACGCGCCCAGTACCGCAGCGTCGTGGACGACATCGGCGTCCAGGCCGTGAAGACCGGGATGCTCGCCTCCGCCGCCCTCGTGGAGACCGTCGCCGAACTCCTCGCCCCGACCGACGCCCCCGTCGTCGTCGACCCGGTCGGCGTCTCCAAGCACGGCGACGCGCTGCTCGCCGCCGAAGCCCTCGACTCCGTACGGACGAAGCTGCTGCCCGTGGCCACCGTCGCCACCCCGAACCTCGACGAAGTGGCCCAGCTCACCGGGGTCACGGTCACCGACGAGAGCGGGATGCGCCGGGCCGCCGAGGAGATCCTCGCCTTCGGACCGCGCTGGGTCGTGATCAAGGGCGGTCACCTGCCCGGCGAGGCGGTGGACCTGCTCACCGACGGGAGCGCGGAACACTGGCTGCGCGCCCCCCGGCACGACAACCGCCACACCCACGGCACCGGCTGCACCCTCGCCTCGGCCATCGCCTCCGGGCTCGCGCTCGGGAAGGACGTGCCCACGGCGGTACGGGACGCGAAGACGTACGTCACCGGCGCGATCAGGGCCGGCTTCCCGCTCGGCGGCGGCATCGGCCCCGTCGACCACGGCTGGCTGACCCGCCCGGCCGCCGGTCCAGGGGCCTGAGCAGCGCCTGAGCACAGCAAAAAGCCGGTCCACCGAGGTGGACCGGCTTTTCTGGGCAACCGGAAGGCTGCGCTACGACGGGGACGTCAGCGCGCGACCTTGCCGGCCTTGATGCACGAGGTGCAGACGTTGAGCCGCTTCGGCGTCCGACCGACCACTGCACGCACGCGCTGGATGTTGGGATTCCAGCGACGGGACGTACGGCGGTGCGAGTGCGAAATGCTGTTGCCGAAGCTCGGCCCCTTGCCGCAAACGTCGCAGTTGGCAGCCACGGGTCACTCCAAAGACTTCAGATGCACTTACAGTGAATTCCGGCGCGCCGGAATCATTTGACTGAAGTGGCGGCACCGGAGGAATGGCCCGACTCTCATCGGGCAACCGGAGCAGCATACAACGCCTGCTTCGGAGATACGAAACTACCACGGGTCGGCCCCCCGCCCCGCCCGCCCCCTGTCCGGACCGGAACCCCGCCAGGCGGGCTAACCTGCGGTGCAGTCCGTTGCCACGGCCGATCGAGGAGGACCATCGGTGCCGCAGCCCCCCGACGAACTGGACGCCGTCGCGGTGCGCACGTGGTGCTCACTGGCCCTGGAGGCCCTGGGCCGGGAGCGCGCGGAGATCGACGCGATCAACGTGTATCCCGTCGCCGACGGGGACACCGGCACCAACCTCTATCTGACCGTCGAGTCCGCCGCCGCGGCCGTCGAAGCGGTGTTCGCCGCGCATGAGACGGGAGCCACCGCGCCCGCCACCGCCGACGCCGTACGCGCCATGGCGCACGGCGCCCTGATCGGCGCTCGCGGGAACTCCGGCACGATCCTGGCCCAGCTGCTGCGCGGCATGGCCGGAGTGCTGGCCGACGGCGGCGACGCGGCTCACCTGCGGCTCGCCCTGGCCCGGGCCGCCGACGTCGCCCGGCAGGCCGTCGCCCACCCCGTCGAGGGCACCGTGCTCACCGTCGCCGCCGCTGCCGCCGAGGCCGCTGCGGGCGAGGAACGGGACCTGTCCACCGTCGTGCGGGCCGCGTACGACGGAGCGCTCGAGGCCCTCGCGAGGACGCCCGAGCAGCTCGCCGTCCTCGGCCGGGCGGGCGTGGTCGACGCCGGGGGCCGGGGACTGGTCACGGTCCTGGGCGCGCTGGTGGAGGCGGTGACCGGGCAGGCTCCGGTACGGGGGCCCCGCACCGGGCCGGGCAGGGCGCCCGTGCCCGTGGACGGCGGCTCCGTGGTGGGCCTGCCGGTGGGCGGCACCCCGGTGGGGAGCGTTCCGGTGGGGGAGGGGCCGCTCGACTGTCCCGAGGACGGGGGCGCCGGGCCCGCGTTCGAGGTGATCTACCTCCTGGAGGCCCGTGACGAGCAGGTGGCACGGCTGCGCGCCCGGCTCGACGCGCTGGGCGACTCCCTGGTCGTGGTGGGCGGCGACGGCCTCTGGCACGTCCATGTGCACGTCGACGACGCCGGGGCCGCCGTGGAGGCGGGCGTCGAGGCCGGGCGGCCGCACCGCATCCGGATCACCCACTTCGCCACCGAGAGCGGCCATGACCTCCGCGTCCAGGCCGAACCCGCGCAGCGCGCCGTCGTCGTCCTGGTACCCGGCGACGGACTGGCCGGCCTCTGCACCGAGGCCGGCGCCACCACCGTGCTCGCCCGCCCCGGCGAACCCCCCGCCAGCGGCGAACTGGTCGACGCCATCCGCCGCGCCCACGCCCGCGAGGTGGTGCTGCTGCCCAACGACGCCGCCCTGCGCCACACCGCGGCCGCCGCCGCCGAGCAGGCCAGGAGCGAGGGGGTCCGGGTCGCCGTCGTCCCCACCCGAGCCGCCGTCCAGGGCATCGCGGCCCTCGCCGTCCACGAGCCCGACCGGGGCTTCGACGAGGACGTGGTCGCCATGACCGCCGCCGCCGGCGCCACCCGCTACGCCGAACTGGCCGTGGCGGAGCGCCAGTCGTGGACCATGGCCGGGATCTGCCAGGCCGGGGACATCCTCGGCCTCATCGACGGCGACGTGGCCGTGATCGGCGACGACGTCCCGGCCACCGCCCGCACCGTGCTCGACCGGATGCTCGCCGCCGGCGGCGAGCTGGTCACCCTCGTCCTCGGCGAGGACGTCCCCGACGCGCTGGCCGAAACGCTGGAGGAGCACGTGCGCGAGGGCCACCTCGCCGTGGACACCGTGGTCTACCGGGGCGGGCGCCAGCGCGCACCCCTGCTGATCGGCGTCGAGTAGCCGGAAATCCGCGGCACGGTCGCGCCCGGCGGACAGCTGTCAGTGCCGTGGTGTGCAATGGATCGCGTGTCCTCGTTCGATGAACCCCTCAAGAAGCTGCTCGGCGGAGCCACCGCGAAGGTGATGGCCGAACACCTCGACCTGCACACGGTCGGTGATCTGCTGCACCACTACCCGCGGCGGTACGAGGAGCGCGGCAAGCTGACCGCGCTGGCCGACCTCCCGCTGGACGAGCACGTCACGGTCGTCGCCCAGGTCGCCGACGCCCGCGTCCTGACGTTCAACAACGGCCGGGGCAAACGCCTGGAGGTCACCCTGACCGACGGCAGCGGCCGCCTCCAGCTGGTCTTCTTCGGCCACGGCGTCCACAAGCCGCACAAGGAGCTGCTCCCGGGCCGTCAGGCGATGTTCGCGGGCAAGGTCTCCGTCTTCAACCGCAAGATGCAGCTGGCCCACCCCACGTACCAACTGCTCGACGCCTCCGACGCCGACGAGGCGACCGAGGCCGTGGACGCCTTCGCCGGACGGCTGCTGCCGATCTACCCCGCCTGCAAGCAGCTCGACTCCTGGCGGATCGCCAAGGCCGTCGACGCCGTACTGCCCAGCGCGCGGGACGCGGTGGACCCGCTGCCCGCCTCCCTGCGCGAGGGCCGGGGCTTCACCCCGCTGCCCGAGGCCCTGCTGAAGGCGCACCGCCCGCAGACGAAGGCGGACGTCGAGGACGCCCGGGCCCGGCTCAAGTGGGACGAGGCGTTCGTCCTCCAGGTCGCCCTGGCCCGCCGCCGCTACGCCGACACCCAGCTCCCCGCCGTCGCCCGCCGCCCCGCCGCGGATGGCCTGCTCGACGCCTTCGACGCCAAGCTGCCCTTCACCCTCACCGAGGGCCAGGAGAAGGTCAGCAAGGAGATCTTCGACGACCTGGCCACCGAGCACCCCATGCACCGCCTCCTCCAGGGAGAGGTGGGTTCGGGCAAGACGATGGTGGCCCTGCGCGCCATGCTCACCGTGGTCGACGCCGGCGGCCAGGCCGCGATGCTCGCCCCCACCGAGGTCCTCGCCCAGCAGCACCACCGATCGATCACCGAGATGATGGGCGAGCTGGCCGACAACTGGGGGCTGTGGCGCGAAGCGCCTCTCGACGAGGGGCGGCGGTCGGGCGACGGGCGGGCGCTGGGGGGCTCCGACCGCGGGACGAAAGTCGTCCTGCTCACCGGCTCCATGGGGATGGCGGCCCGCCGACAGGCCCTGCTCGACCTCGTCACCGGCGAGGCGGGCATCGTCATCGGCACCCACGCCCTCATCGAGGACAAGGTCCAGTTCCACGACCTCGGCCTCGTCGTGGTCGACGAACAGCACCGCTTCGGCGTGGAACAGCGCGACGCCCTCCGTTCGAAGGGCAAGCAGCCGCCCCACCTCCTCGTCATGACCGCCACCCCCATCCCCCGTACGGTCGCGATGACGGTCTTCGGCGACCTGGAGACCTCCGTCCTGGACCAGCTCCCGGCCGGCCGCTCCCCGATCGCCAGCCATGTCGTTCCCGCCAAGGACAAGCCGCACTTCCTCGCCCGCGCCTGGGAACGCGTCCGCGAGGAGGTCGAGAACGGCCACCAGGCGTACGTGGTCTGCCCCCGCATCGGCGACGACGCGGAAGAGGCGGAGGGGAAGGGCGGGAAGAAGGCGAAGACCAAGAAACAGGCCGCCGACGAGGACGCGGAGAAGCGCCCCCCGCTCGCCGTGCTGGAGATCGCCGACGAACTGCGCAAGGGCGCGCTGGCCGGCCTGGTCGTCGAGGTGCTGCACGGGCGGATGCACCCCGACGAGAAGGACGACGTCATGCGCCGGTTCGCCGCCGGGGACGTCGACGTCCTGGTCGCCACCACCGTCATCGAGGTCGGGGTCAACGTCCCCAACGCCACCGCCATGGTGATCATGGACGCCGACCGCTTCGGCGTCTCCCAGCTCCACCAGCTCCGCGGCCGGGTCGGCCGGGGCTCCGCCCCCGGGCTCTGCCTGCTGGTCAGCGAGGCCCACGAGGCGAGCCCCGCCCGCGCCCGGCTCTCCGCCGTCGCCGCCACCCTGGACGGCTTCGAGCTCTCCCGCATCGACCTGGAGCAGCGCCGCGAGGGCGATGTGCTGGGCCAGGCCCAGTCCGGAGTCCGCTCCTCGCTGAGAATGCTCACCGTCATCGACGACGAGGAGGTGATCGCCGCCGCCCGCGAGGAAGCCGTCGCGGTCGTCGCCGCCGACCCCGAGCTGGAACACCTGCCGGAACTGCGCACGGTGCTGGCCGCCCTCCTGGACAAGGACCGCGAGGAGTATCTCGACAAGGGGTGAGGGCCCACGGGCGGGGGGAGAGGCGGACGGGCCGGTGGAAGCGGTACGCCATATCGTGGAAGCACGGCACACGCACAGCGCGTGTACCGACCGCCGACGGCCCCCTGCGCCGTACGCCCCCGACCCCGAGGACCCCACACCCATGACCCGCGTGATCGCCGGCTCGGCCGGCGGACGCCGCCTGGCCGTCCCGCCCGGCACCGGCACCCGCCCCACCTCCGACCGTGCGCGGGAGGGCCTCTTCTCCACCTGGGAAGCGCTGCTCGGCACCCTGGACGGGGCCAGGGTCGCCGATCTGTACGCCGGATCCGGCGCCGTCGGCCTCGAAGCGCTCTCCCGCGGCGCGGCCCACGCCCTGCTCGTCGAGGCCGACCCGAAGGCGGTCCGCACCGTCCGCGACAACGTCCGCACCCTCGGCCTCCCCGGTGCCGAGGTCCGCACCGGCAAAGCCGAGCAGATCGTGACAGGCCCGGCGCCCGCCGACCCGTACGACGTCGTCTTCCTGGACCCGCCGTACGCGGTCACCGACGACGATCTTCGGGAGATCCTGCTCACACTCCGTACTCAGGGGTGGCTCACGGCCGATGTCCTCGTCACGGTGGAACGCAGCACCCGGGGCGGAGAATTCGGCTGGCCCGCCGGATTCGAGCCACTGCGGTCCCGTCGGTACGGCGAGGGAACGCTTTGGTACGGTCGCGCCGCCGCTACGTGCGAAGACGCACGATGACCGGACCGGAGAGCGAGGGAATCACAGTGCGCCGCGCCGTCTGTCCGGGGTCGTTCGACCCCATCACCAACGGACATCTCGACATCATCGGACGAGCCTCGAAGCTGTACGACGTGGTGCACGTGGCGGTGATGATCAACCAGTCCAAGAAGGGGCTGTTCACCGTGGACGAGCGGATCGAGCTGATCCGCGAGGTCACCGCCGACTTCGGCAACGTCGAGGTGGAGTCCTTCCACGGCCTGCTGGTCGACTTCTGCAAGCAGCGGGAGATCCCGGCGATCGTGAAGGGCCTGCGGGCCGTCAGCGACTTCGACTACGAGCTGCAGATGGCCCAGATGAACAACGGCCTCTCCGGCGTCGAGACGCTCTTCGTGCCGACCAATCCGACGTACAGCTTCCTGTCGTCCTCGCTGGTCAAGGAGGTGGCGACCTGGGGCGGCGATGTCTCCCACCTGCTGCCGCCGACCGTCCACGAGGCACTCGTGGAGCGCCTGGGCCAACGCTGAGGCGCTGACGGCCCGTCACCAGGTGTCGGGCGGCGGCCGACTGGCCTTACAGTCGTGCCGTCCGTCTCCAACGGAGCAGCAGCTTCAACAGAGCAGCAGAGAGTGGCGAGCACACGGTGGACGTGCAGAAGAAGCTCGACGAGATCGTCGAAGCGGTCGGGAGCGCCCGATCCATGCCCATGTCGGCCTCGTGCGTGGTCAACCGCGCCGAGCTGCTCGCCATGCTCGAAGAGGTGCGCCAGGCACTGCCCGGCTCCCTCGCCCAGGCGCAGGAGCTGATCGGCGGGCAGGAGCAGCTCGCCGTGCAGGCTCGGCAGGAGGCCGAGCGGATCATCGAGTCCGCCCACGCCCAGCGCGCCTCGCTGATCTCCGAGACCGAGATCGCCCGCCAGTCGCAGAGCGAGGCCGACCGGATCCTGTCCGAGGCCCGCCGCGAGGCCGAGGAGGTCCGGGCCGAGGCCGACGACTACGTCGACAGCAAGCTCGCCAACTTCGAGGTGGTCCTCACCAAGACCATCGGTTCCGTGGACCGGGGGCGCGAGAAGCTCCTCGGCCGTGGCCAGGGCCTGGACGAGCAGGGCTATCAGGACCCCGACTTCGCCGAGGCACCCGAGCGCAGCGCCGACCCGGAGACCCTGCGGCAGCGGGCCGACGCCTACGTCGACGCCAAGTTCGGCGCCTTCGAGGCCGTTCTCGCGGGGACCCTGGAGGCGGTCGGCCGGGGCCGCCAGAAGCTGCACGGCCGGGTCGCCAGCGACGACCTCGGCGCGCACATGGCCGCCCAGGACGCCGCGGGCGGCCAGGGGCACACCAGCGACGCCGACTACCTCGCCGGCCTCGCCGAGCTGGCCCCGGAACCGCGGCAGGCGTCCCAGCCGCCCCAGCCGTCCCAGTACCCCGCGCCGCCGCAGGGCGAGCCGAGCTACGCGCAGGCGGCGTACGGCTACCAGGAGCAGCCGCACCAGCAGGGCGCCCAGGACGCGTACGGCTACCAGCAGCAGCCCGACCCGTACGCGGCGTACCAGCAGCAGGGGGGCTACGACCCGAACGGGTACCCGCCCCAGCCGGGGGCCCAGCCGGACTACGGCTGGCCGCAGCAGGCCCAGCAGGTCCAGGCGCCCGACCAGCAGGGCGGGGGCGCGCTGGACGAGACCAGCCTCTTCGACACCAGCATGATCGACCTGGAGCAGCTGCGCCGGTACGAGCAGGGCCGCTGAGTCGGGGCGGACCGCCCCGATTGGGTGCTGAGCGGTCCGTCAAGTATCCTGAATCCTCGGTCGCACATAGGTCCGCGGTCTCGGCTGCCCGTTTCGTCCGCGGAACGGAGACGGTTCGTCCCCGGACCGTAGACGACCCTCCCTTCGCAGTACGACACCCATGATTCGAAAGCAGGAAAAGCCCTGAACGGCCACCTCGACCACCGCAATCCTCTCGTGTTCGATACGCACGAGCTGGGTCGGCGTCCCGGTGCCCTGAAGCGGCTGACCCGCTCGGTGGAGGCACCCGGTTCACCGGTCCTGGGTATCGACGGCGTCATCGGCGTGCCGGAAGGCGCGCCCGTGGAGCTGGACCTCCGTCTCGAATCGGTCATGGAAGGGGTGCTTGTCACAGGCACCGCCCGTGCAACCGCCGAGGGGGAGTGCGTAAGGTGTCTGGAGCCGCTGACCGTAGAGGTCGACGCGGATTTCCAGGAAATGTTCTCGTACCCTGACGCCGATGACCGGGGCCGCAGCAGTGCGGCGGAACCGGCCGACGACGCCGAGGACGACGAGGACAGGTTCTTCCTCGAGGACGGCTTGTTCGACCTCGAGTCAATGCTGCGTGACGCGGTAGTGCTCGCACTGCCCATGCAGCCGGTGTGCAAGGAGACCTGCGCCGGTCTGTGTTCCGAATGCGGAATCAGGCTGGACGAGAATCCGGACCACCACCACGACGCCGTCGACATTCGTTGGGCGGCACTGCAAGGACTCGCCGAGACCGTTCAGGACGGCGAGAAGGACAACATGGGCGGCGCCGAACCGGGCGTCGACGAGAAGCAGGAGAAGTAGCCGTGGCTGTTCCGAAGCGGAAGATGTCGCGCAGCAACACGCGCCACCGCCGGTCGCAGTGGAAGGCTGCGGTCCCCACCCTGGTTTCGTGCGAGCGTTGCCAGGAGCCCAAGCTCCAGCACATTGCGTGCCCGAGCTGCGGCACCTACAACAAGCGCCAGGTCCTCGAGGTCTGAGCGGCTGGTGAGAGGCCCGATGTCTGAGTTGTCCAGCGCCAAGAAGCAGGCAGACAACGTCAACACAGCCTCGTCCCACACGCTTCTGGAAGGGCGGCTCGGGTATCACCTCGAGTCCGCCCTTCTGGTGCGTGCGCTGACCCACCGTTCGTACGCATACGAGAACGGCGGTCTGCCCACCAACGAGCGGCTCGAATTCCTCGGGGATTCGGTGCTCGGCCTGGTGGTCACGGACACGCTGTACCGCACCCACCCCGACCTGCCCGAAGGCCAGCTGGCCAAGTTGCGGGCCGCGGTGGTCAACTCGCGTGCACTTGCGGAAGTGGGCCGCGGCCTCGAACTCGGCTCCTTCATCCGGCTCGGCCGCGGTGAAGAGGGCACGGGGGGCCGGGACAAGGCTTCCATCCTCGCCGACACACTGGAAGCAGTGATCGGCGCGGTCTATCTCGACCAGGGCCTCAGCGCGGCCTCGGAGCTGGTCCACCGGCTCTTCGACCCGCTGATCGACAGGTCCTCGAACCTCGGTGCCGGCCTGGACTGGAAGACCAGTCTCCAGGAACTCACCGCGAGCGAGAGTCTCGGAGTGCCCGAGTACCTCGTCACGGAGACCGGCCCGGATCACGAGAAGACCTTCACTGCTGCCGCTCGCGTCGGTGGTGTCTCGTACGGCACCGGCACCGGCCGTAGCAAGAAGGAAGCGGAGCAGCAGGCGGCCGAGTCCGCCTGGCGCGAGATCAGCGCCGCCGCTGAGGCACGGCTGGCCGCGGAGAAGTCCGCTGCCGACGGAGGGGCCGCCGACACCCCTGCCGAGCCGTCGCCGAGCACGGACGCCGCTCCGGCCTGAAGCGAAACGGGAACCCCTCGGTGCCATCCGCACCGGGGGGTTTTCCCTGTCCCGGGGGGCCCGCGCCCGGTTTCCCCGTACGTCCCGGGGAGCCGGTCCCGCGCTCCCGTACTACCGTCGTCGTGTCTGGAGTAGTGCATCGTGCCTGAGCTGCCCGAGGTCGAAGTCGTCCGCCGGGGCCTCGAACGCTGGGTCAGCGGCCGGACCGTCAGCGAGGTCGAGGTCCTGCACCCGCGCTCGGTCCGTCGGCACCTCGCGGGCGGCCTCGACTTCGCCGCTCGGCTGCGGGGCGTCCGCTTCGGGGCGGCGATGCGCCGCGGCAAGTACCTCTGGGTGCCGATCGACGAGGCTTCCGCCTCGCTGCTGGGACACCTCGGCATGAGCGGACAACTGCTGGTGCGGCCGGCGGACGCGCCCGACGAGAAGCACCTGCGGATCCGGATGCGGTTCGACGACGGGCTCGGCACCGAGCTGCGCTTCGTCGACCAGCGCACCTTCGGCGGGCTCTCGCTGCACGACAACACCCCCGACGGCCTGCCGGACACCATCGCGCACATCGCCCGGGACCCCCTCGACCCGCTCTTCGACGACGCCGCGTTCCACACAGCCCTGCGGCTGCGCCGTACGACGGTCAAGCGCGCCCTGCTCGACCAGTCGCTGATCAGCGGGGTCGGCAACATCTACGCGGACGAGGCGCTCTGGCGCGCCAAGCTGCACTACGACCGGCCGACCGCGACCCTGACCCGCCCCAGGTCCGCCGAGTTGCTCGGCCACGCCCGCGACGTCATGAACGCGGCGCTCGCCCAGGGCGGCACCAGCTTCGACAGCCTGTACGTCAACGTGAACGGGGAGTCGGGCTACTTCGACCGGTCGCTCGACGCGTACGGCCGGGAGGGCGAGCCCTGCCACCGGTGCTCCACCCCGATGCGCCGCCGCGCCTGGATGAACCGCTCCAGCTACTACTGCCCGCGCTGCCAGCGGCCACCGCGCGCCTCGTCGTAACGCGCACGGGCGGCCGGCACGTCGCCTATCCGCCCAGCGCCCGGTGGTGTGCTCCGGCGTGGAGCGCGAGGGGCACGCCCGGGAGGAGGCGTCGAACGCGTGACGGTCCGGATCACCGGCCATGCCGAAAACTCGCTCCCGCACAGCGCTCACCCCGAGGGAGCGCTGTGGAGGGAGCGAGTGGACCGCGGAGATATGGCGTCAGAAGCCGAAGTTCTGGACCCACCAGGGGCCGCCGGAGCCCTCGTGGACACCGATGCCGATGGTCTTGTAGTCGCAGTTGAGAATGTTCGCCCGGTGGCCCTCGCTGTTCATCCAGGCCTCCATCACGGCCTGGGCGTCCCCCTGGCCGCGGGCGATGTTCTCCGCGCCGAGCCCCTGCACGCCGGCCTGCGCGGCCCGGTCCCAGGGCGTGTCGCCGTCCGGGTCCGTGTGGTCGAAGAAGCCGCGGGCCGCCATGTCCTCGCCGAAGTTCTGGGCGAGCGTGGTCAGTGGGGCGCTCGTGGTCAGCGGGGAGCAGCCGACCTTCGCGCGCTCCTGGTTCACCAGCGCCAGAACCTCGGTGCGTGCGGAGGCGTCGGTGGGGGAGGGGCTCGGCTTCTTGCTGGGCGGCGGGGCGGAGGAGGTCTTCGGCGGGCCCGGGGGCTTGCTCGCCGGGGCGGTGCTCTTCTCCGGGGCCTTCGGAGCCGGGGCGGGCGCCTTCGACTTCTCGGGCGGGGTGGCGGCCGGCTTCTTCGACGTGGCGGGCGCGGACGACTTCGACGGAGTCTTCGAGGGCGAGGCCGAGGGCGTCTTGGAGGGGGTCTTCGACGGCGCCCTGCTCGGTGCCTCCGGGCGCTCGGAGCCCCGGCTGGTCGGAGAGGCGGACCGGTCGGCCGGCGCGGTGGAGCTGCCGCCCTGCGTCAGCAGGTCCGGAACGCCGCCGGAGCGCACCTGATCGGCGGCGGTGGTGTTGCCGGAGGTGTAGGTGTCCCCGCCGGGAATCAGACCCGAGGCGACGGCGACCGCGCCGACGGCCACGGCCGCCGAGACGCCGAGGAGCCCGGTGCGGACCGGCACGGCGGACTTCTTGCGGCGCGTGCCCCGGCCCCGGGAAGCGGCCCCGGCCGCGGGTTCTTCAGCGGCGGGGCCTGCGGCGGATCGTCGGTGGCGTCCCATGCGCTGTGCCTTCCTGCTACTCCGGACGCCGTTGCGACGTCGCTCGACTGCCCCGTGATCGAATTCGGTGGCGCGGAACGAATGCCGTTTGATCGACTTTCGGTCGCCACCCGTCCGATACTCACCCGATCGAGTGAGGCTGTTCCGACGGGACTGTAGCCCATGGGCGAAAGGGGGCGACGTGCTTCACGAACAACGGGCCGGTTAGCGTTCGGGCATGAACGAAGAAGCGCGCCTCGTCGTCTGGGTACGCGGCCGAGTACAGCAAGTAGGCTTCCGCTGGTTCACCAGGGCAAATGCATTGGAGATCGGCGGTCTCATCGGGTTCGCCCTCAATCTCGACGACGGCAGGGTGCAGATCGTGGCCGAAGGGCCGCGTGAGAATTGCCACCGCCTGCTGGACTGGCTGCGGTCCGACGACACACCCGGGCGCGTGGACGGAGTCACTGAGATCTGGGACACCCCGCGCGGTGGATACGACGGATTCGCCATCCGCTGATCCCGTCCCGCGCGGACCGGTCGGACCCGATCGGTGAATGCCGTGCGCCGAACGGTCACCGGAACACCCGCTCGGGCCCCGCACCTGAAATGACCTGCGACGGGACCGGGCGGCGGCCGATGGTTGCCAGATGCGCGATGTCGTGCAAGGCTGCGGAATTGACGAAGATCCGCACACCCCTCGGGGTCCCGCAGGAGAGCCGCTCCGGATGATCGTCCGGCAGCACGCCCCCGGGACGCCCGGGTACACAGGGTGTGATCGTGTTGACCGTCAAACTTTTTGGTGAGACGCTGAAAACCCCGCGCACCTTAGCTGTTCGGCAGAGCTGATTAGCAGCAGAACCGCAGTGGTGAGAGAGCCCTGCCGAGCACCGCGGGTGCGATCCCCTGACGACCCACACCGCATCGGTCGGTCACTCATTGTGGAGGACCATCCATCATGGCAAAGGCGCTTCTCGGTTACGTCGGCGGTTCCGACCCGCGACTTCTCGCCGAGATGCGACGGCTCCAGCAGCGCGTCCAGGACCTGGAATCCGAGCTCAACCGGATCCAGGACGAGAACGACGCGCTCAACGCCGCCGCTCAGCACCAGGAGTCGCTGCTCGACAGCATCGACATCGACGTACCCCAGGGCGAGCCTGCGCTGACCTGACCACCAGGGCCCCCTCGGGCCGGTCGGGCCGGGCACGCTCAGTAGCCTCGGAACATCTCTGATTCGTCCTGCGTCACGGATCGCCGTCCCCGAACACCGGGGTCCCCGCATCGGTGGGGATGTCGTTGTCCGGTCGTTCTGCGATGCTCGGCGCCGGGCCGCAGCTGGATGCACAGAAGCACCGGCAAGATTCACAGGGACGCTTCGGCGTCCCTTTTTCTTTGCCCGGCCCCCACCCCGGACGTACCGGCCTGCGCTTACCGTCTGATGTGCCCTGCACCTTCATCAGCGAAACCGAGAGCGAAAGGTAGAGTCCGGCGGCGTGCACCTCAAGGCCCTGACCCTGCGTGGTTTCAAATCGTTCGCGTCCGCCACCACCCTGCGGTTCGAACCGGGGATCACCTGCGTCGTCGGTCCCAATGGGTCCGGCAAATCCAATGTGGTGGACGCGCTCTCCTGGGTCATGGGGGAACAGGGCGCCAAATCCCTGCGCGGCGGCAAGATGGAAGACGTGATCTTCGCCGGGACGACCGGGCGGCCCCCGCTCGGACGCGCCGAAGTGTCGCTGACCATCGACAATTCCGATGGCGCATTGCCCATCGAGTACGCCGAAGTGACGATCACTCGGATCATGTTCCGCAATGGCGGCAGCGAATACCAGATCAACGGCGACACCTGCCGGCTGCTCGACATCCAGGAACTCCTCTCCGACTCCGGCATCGGCCGCGAGATGCACGTCATCGTCGGGCAGGGCCAGTTGGACTCCGTGCTGCACGCCGACCCGATGGGCCGCCGGGCCTTCATCGAGGAGGCCGCGGGCGTACTCAAGCACCGCAAGCGGAAAGAGAAGGCGCTGCGGAAACTGGACGCGATGGGCGCCAACCTGGCCCGGGTCCAGGACCTCACCGACGAACTGCGCCGCCAGCTCAAGCCGCTCGGCCGACAGGCCGCCGTCGCCCGCCGGGCCGCCGTCATCCAGGCCGACCTGCGCGACGCCCGGCTCAGGCTCCTCGCGGACGACCTGGTGACCCTGCGGGACGCGCTGCGCGACGAGATCGCCGACGAGGCGGAGCTGAAGAAGCGCAAGGACGCGGCCGAGGCCGAGCTGAGCGCGGCGCTCGCCCGCGAGGCCGAGCTGGAGGGCGAGGTGCGCCGGCTGGCGCCCAGGCTCCAGCGCGCCCAGCAGACCTGGTACGAGCTGTCGCAGCTGGCCGAGCGGGTCCGCGGCACGATCTCGCTGGCCGACGCCCGGGTGCGCAGCGCCTCCGACGCGCCCGACGAGGAGCGCCGGGGCCGTGACCCCGAGGACCTGGAGCGGGAGGCCGCCCGCATCCGCGAGCAGGAGGCGGAGCTGACGGCGGCCCTGGAGGCGGCCGAACACGCGCTGGAGGACACCGTCGCCCACCGCGCCGAACTGGAACGCGAGCTGGCCGCCGAGGAACGCCGGCTCAAGGACGCGGCGCGCGCCATCGCGGACCGGCGCGAAGGGCTCGCCCGGCTGAACGGTCAGGTGAACGCGGCCCGCGGCCGGGCCGGTTCGGCGCAGGCCGAGATCGACCGGCTGGCCGCCGCGCGCGACGAGGCGCGGGAGCGCGCGGTGAGCGCCCAGGAGGAGTACGAGCAGCTCAAGGCCGAGGTCGAGGGAGTGGACGGCGCCGGCGAGGAGCTGGCCGCCCGCCACGAGGAGGCCGAGCAGGCGCTCGCCGAGGCCCGGGCCGCCCACAGCGCGGCGCGCGACGAGGCGACCGCCGCCGAGCGCAGGCGGGCGGCGGTCGCGGCCCGGCACGAGGCGCTGTCCCTGGGGCTGCGCCGCAAGGACGGGACGGGCGCGCTGCTCGGGGCCCGGGACCGGCTGGCCGGGCTCCTCGGCCCGGCCGCCGAACTGCTGACCGTCGAGCCCGGGTACGAGATCGCGGTGGCCGCCGCCCTCGGCACGGCGGCGGACGCCGTGGCCGTCACGGACCCGGCCACGGCCGCCGACGCGATCCGCCTGCTGCGCGAGCGGGACGCGGGGCGCGCGGCGATGCTGCTGGGCGCGGCCACCGAGGCCACCGCGCCCACCGCGACCGGCGGGCCCCACCACGTACCGGAACAGTCCGGTGAACAGGAACGTGGGCGGGAGGAAGCCCCCGTAAGGGAGGAGCCCGCCGTACGCGCGGAGGCTCCCGTACGCGCGGAGGCTCCCGTACACGAGGAGCCCGTACGCGAGGAGGCCCCGCGCCCCGCGGCTGCCGTGCTGCCCGGACAGGGCGGAGCGCCCGGAGGCACGGAGTCCGCATCCGCCGCGCAGTACGTCGGAGCGGACGCCGTGGCGCTCCCGGCGCGTCGTGCCGGGACGACCACCGCCCCCGCCGTGGCCGACCTGGTGCGCGGGCCCGCCGCGCTGCTCGGGGCCGTACGCCGGCTCGTACAGGACATGGTGGTCGTCGGGACGCTGGAGGACGCCGAGGAACTGGTGGCCGCGCGCCCCGGGATCACCGCGGTGACCGGTGAAGGGGACGTGCTCTCCGCCCACTTCGCCCACGGCGGGTCCGCCGGGGCGCCCAGCCTCCTGGAGGTGCGGGCCTCCGTCGACGAGGCCGCCGCCGAACTGGCCGGTCTCGCCGTGCGGTGCGAGGAGCTCGCCGAGGCCCAGCGCCTGGCGGGGGAGCGCCGCACGGAGCAGGCCGCGCTCGTCGAGGAGCTGGGGGAGCGTCGTCGGCGGGCCGAGCGGGAGAAGTCCGGCTTCGCCCAGCAGCTCGGGCGGCTCGCCGGGCAGGCCCGGGGCGCGGCCGGCGAGGCCGAGCGCATGACCGCGTCCGTCGCCCGCGCCCAGGAGGCCCTGGAGCGGGCGACGGAGGAGGCCGAGGAGCTGGCCGAACGGCTGCTGGTCGCCGAGGAGGCCCCGGCGGAGGAGGAGCCCGACACGTCCCGGCGGGACCGGCTCGCCGCCGACGGGGCCAACGCCCGCCAGACCGAGATGGAGGCCCGGCTCCAGGCCCGTACGCACGAGGAGCGGGTCAAGGCGCTGGCCGGCCGCGCCGACGCGCTGGACCGGGCCGCCCGCGCCGAACGGGAGGCGCGCACCCGTGCCGAACAGCGCCGGGCCCGGCTGCGGTACGAGGCCGAGGTCGCCTCCGCCGTGGCCTCCGGGGCTCGTCAGCTGCTGGCGCACGTCGAGGTCTCCCTCGCGAGGGCCGACCAGGAGCGGACGTCGGCCGAGGCGGCGAAGGGCGAGCGGGAGCGTGAGCTGGCCGTCGAACGCGACCGGGGCCGGGGGCTGAAGGGCGAGCTGGACAAGCTCACCGACTCGGTCCACCGGGGCGAGGTGCTGGGCGCGGAGAAGCGGCTGCGGATCGAACAGCTGGAGACGAAGGCCCTGGAGGAGCTGGGAGTGGAGCCCGCGGGACTGGTCTCCGAGTACGGGCCGGACCAGCTCGTGCCCCCGTCGCCCGCCGCCGAGGGCGAGGAACTGCCGGAGGACCCGGAGCATCCCCGTAACCGGCCGAAGAGGTATCTGCGGGCCGAGCAGGAGAAGCGGCTGCGGTCGGCCGAACGGGCGTACCAACAACTCGGAAAGGTGAATCCGCTCGCTCTGGAGGAGTTCTCGGCACTGGAGGAACGGCACAAGTTCCTGTCCGAGCAGCTTGAAGACCTGAAGAAGACCCGAGCCGATCTGCTCCAGGTGATCAAGGAGGTCGACGAGCGGGTCGAGCAGGTCTTCACGGAGGCCTACCGGGACACCGCCCGCGAGTTCGAGGGGGTCTTCTCGCGGCTCTTCCCCGGCGGCGAGGGGCGGCTCGTCCTGACCGACCCGGACAACATGCTCGCCACCGGGGTGGACGTCGAGGCGCGTCCGCCGGGCAAGAAGGTGAAGCGGCTCTCCCTGTTGTCGGGCGGCGAGCGGTCCCTGACGGCGGTGGCGCTGCTGGTCGCGATCTTCAAGGCCCGGCCCAGCCCGTTCTATGTGATGGACGAGGTCGAGGCCGCGCTCGACGACACCAACCTGCAGCGGCTGATCCGGATCATGGCGGAGCTCCAGGAGAGCTCCCAGCTGATCGTGATCACCCACCAGAAGCGGACGATGGAGGTCGCCGACGCGCTGTACGGCGTGTCCATGCAGGGCGACGGGGTCTCGAAGGTCATCAGCCAGCGGCTGCGCTGACTTTTTACCGAATCATCAGAAGTTCAACGCACGTTTGGCGCACTCCTGGGTACACGCGGATCGAGATCGGATCGACCCGCTGTTTGACTTCGTTTCTTGAACACATACCCTCTCCCAAGTTGATTTTGTCTTCAAGTGGTGGCGGACCGGATGTTGTGCCCCACTGGGAAGGCTCACCCCCCACGTCTGACTTGCGGCCAGGCATCAGGAGTTCACGTGACCAGCACTGCGAACGGACCCGAGTCCGGGGCCCGGGCGGCCCATCCGGACCACCTCGGCCATGTCATCTTCATCACCGCGGCCGCGGCGATGGGTGGCTTCCTCTTCGGCTACGACAGCTCCGTCATCAACGGGGCCGTCGAGGCGATCCGCGACCGGTACGACATCGGATCCGGCACGCTCGCCCAGGTCATCGCCATCGCGCTGATCGGCTGTGCGATCGGCGCCGCCACCGCCGGCCGGATCGCGGACCGGATCGGCCGCATTCGCTGCATGCAGATCGCCTCGGTGCTCTTCACGGCCAGCGCGATCGGCTCCGCGCTGCCGTTCGCGCTCTGGGACCTGGCGATGTGGCGCATCATCGGCGGCTTCGCCATCGGCATGGCCTCCGTGATCGGCCCGGCCTACATCGCCGAGGTCTCCCCGCCCGCCTACCGCGGCCGGCTCGGCTCCTTCCAGCAGGCCGCGATCGTCATCGGCATCGCCATCTCCCAGCTGGTGAACTACGCCGTCCTCCAGATCGCCGACGGCGACCAGCGCGGCGAGATCCTCGGCCTGGAGGCCTGGCAGTGGATGCTCGGTGTGATGGTCGTCCCGGCCATCCTGTACGGGCTGCTCTCCTTCGCCATCCCCGAGTCCCCGCGCTTCCTGATCTCGGTCGGCAAGAAGGCGGAAGCCCGCAAGATCCTCGAAGAGGTCGAGGGGAAGAACGTCGACCTCGACGCCCGGGTGGCCGAGATCGAGACCGCCATGCACCGCGAGCACAAGTCCTCCTTCAAGGACCTGCTCGGCAACCGCTTCTTCTTCCTGCCCATCGTCTGGATCGGCATCGGCCTGTCGATGTTCCAGCAGCTCGTCGGCATCAACGTCGCGTTCTACTACTCGGCGACGCTGTGGCAGTCCGTCGGCATCGACCCGACCGACTCGTTCTTCTACTCGTTCACCACGTCGATCATCAACATCATCGGCACGGTGATCGCGATGGTGCTGGTGGACCGGGTGGGCCGCAGGCCGCTCGCCCTCGTCGGTTCGGTCGGCATGGCCGTCGCGCTCGCCGTCGAGGCCTGGGCCTTCTCCGCCGACCTGGTCGACGGCAAGCTGCCCGAGACGCAGGGTGTGGTGGCTCTGATCGCCGCTCACACCTTCGTGCTCTTCTTCGCCCTGTCGTGGGGTGTCGTCGTCTGGGTCTTCCTGGGCGAGATGTTCCCGAACCGCCTGCGCGCGGCCGCCCTCGGCGTCGCCGTGTTCGCGCAGTGGATGGCCAACTGGGCGATCACCGCCAGCTTCCCGAGCCTCTCCGACTGGAACCTCTCGGGGACGTACATCATCTACGCCTGCTTCGCCGTGCTCTCGATCCCCTTCGTGCTCAAGTTCGTGAAGGAGACCAAGGGCAAGACGCTGGAGGAGATGGGCTAGGGGTGCCCCCGCTGCCCCTCTCCTCCTGTCACCGCCCCGGCTCACCCGAGCCGGGGCGGTGCTGTGTCAGGCGGTCGCTCCGCGAAACAGCCGCAGGCTGCGGCAGACAGACAGACAGACAGACAAGCAGACAGGCGACGGTACCGTAGCTGACGTAGCGTCAGAAGCGTAAGGATCGACGTTCGCATTACCGCCAAAAGGTGCATATGACCCCCGTGGATCGGCTGGGGGGCAGCCGGGGCAGCGCCCGCGCCACGGCCGTGGCCGATACTGGACGGGTTATGGAACTCGTCGAAATCGTCATCCTCGCTGTAGTCATCGCCCTGGTCGCTGTCGGCCTGGTCGGCGGGCTCGTGGTCGGCAGCCGCAAGAAGAAGAAGCTGCCGCCCCCGCCGCCGAGCGCGCCGACCATCACTCCTCCCGCCGAACCGCAGGTCGGCGAGGAGGCCGAGACGCCGCGCGACGAAGCGCGGCGCACCATCGACGAAGTCGGCCTCCCGGACGCCACCGCGCCCGCTGAGGAGGCCCCGGTCGCCGAGGCTCCCGCGCCGCCCGCGCTGGAGGTCCCCGAGCCCACCGCCGGCCGGCTCGTCCGTCTGCGGGCCCGGCTAGCCCGCTCGCAGAACTCGCTGGGCAAGGGGCTCCTCACCCTGCTCTCCCGCGACAACCTCGACGAGGACACCTGGGAGGAGATCGAGGACACCCTCCTCACCGCCGACGTCGGCGTCGCCCCCACCCAGGAACTGGTCGAGCGGCTCCGCGAGCGCGTCCGGGTGCTCGGTACCCGCACCCCGGAGGACCTGCGCACCCTGCTCCGCGAAGAGCTGATCACCCTGCTCGGCCCGGACTTCGACCGCGAGGTCAAGACCGAGGGCGGCGCCGAGACCCCCGGCGTCGTCATGGTCGTCGGCGTCAACGGCACCGGCAAGACCACCACCACCGGCAAGCTGGCCCGGGTGCTCGTCGCCGACGGCCGCAGTGTGGTGCTCGGGGCGGCCGACACCTTCCGCGCCGCCGCCGCCGACCAGCTCCAGACCTGGGGCGAGCGCGTCGGAGCCCGTACGGTCCGGGGCCCCGAGGGCGGCGACCCGGCGTCGATCGCCTACGACGCGGTCAAGGAGGGCATCGCCGAGGGCGCGGACGTCGTCCTCATCGACACCGCCGGCCGGCTGCACACCAAGACCGGCCTCATGGACGAGCTGGGCAAGGTCAAGCGCGTCGTGGAGAAGCATGGCCCGCTGGACGAGATCCTGCTCGTCCTCGACGCCACCACCGGACAGAACGGCCTCGTCCAGGCCCGGGTGTTCGCGGAGGTCGTGGACATCACCGGCATCGTCCTCACCAAGCTCGACGGCACCGCCAAGGGCGGCATCGTCATCGCGGTCCAGCGCGAGCTGGGCGTACCGGTGAAGCTGATCGGCCTCGGGGAAGGGGCGGACGACCTCGCCCCGTTCGAGCCGGGCGCCTTCGTGGACGCCCTGATCGGCGACTGACCCCCTCACACCCCGGTACGGCGGACGGGCGGCGGCTCCTGGGAGGAGCCTGCCGCCCGTCCGCCGCTCCCAGTGCCCGCCGCGAGCGCTACGAGCGGTGGCAGACGTACGCCAGGGTCCCCAGCAGCAGTCGTGCCTGCGGGGGAGCGGCCGCGGTGTCCAGCAGCGGGGGCCGAAGCCAGTGGACAGGGCCGAGGCCGCCGAGGTCGGAGGGCGGGGCGGTGATGTACGTCCCCGGGCCGAGGCCGCGCAGATCGAGGCCCGCGTCGTCCCAGCCCATCCGGTAGAGCAGCTCGGGCAGTTCGGCGGCGGCCCCGGGCGCGACGAGGAACTGCGCCCGGCCGGTCGGAGTCACGGCGACCGGCCCCGACGGGAGCCCCATCCGCTCCATCCGCACCAGGGCGTGCCGCCCGGCCTGCTCCGCGACCTCCAGGACGTCGAAGGCGCGGCCCACGGCCAGCAGCATCGCCGCTCCCGGTGTCTCGGCCCAGGCGTCCGACGCGCGGTCGAGGCCGGTGCCCGCCGGGACCTCCCGGGCGAAGCCCAGCGGATGGGCTCCCGGCGCCGGACAGGCCGTCTCGCCGCACGAGCAGGACCCCGCCTCGGCCCGCGCCCCGGGCGTCACGGCCCAGCCCCACAGCCCGGTGTACTCGGCCACCGCCGTGCCCTCGGCGCCTCGGTGGCGTCGCCGCGCACCGGATCGCATGTCCCGGATGCCGCCGATCGTGAAGCCCATGCCCCCTCCAACGGGTCCGCCTCGTCGGTGGTTACGACCCGCGTCGCTCGGGTAACCCTCCGTCGCTGAAACTCGATCGAGTGGCGTGCGCGGTAGTGCGAAAGGGAGTGCGTCACGGAGTGCGCGCCCCCGAGTGCTGCCATCCGCTCGCCCTCGGTCCTGGTTGCTCAAGTCAAGCGCGCCCGGCGGCGGTCGGGTTCATTCGAAGGGGTGGCGAATGGTGGCGTTTCCTCAATCCCCCTCGCCGGAGAGGTGATCGTAGGATTACCGTCGGTACACGAACCCTGGGAGTATGTGCACTCACGGGTGTGCCGAGGGCAACCCGATTTCCTGTTCGATGACGTCAGAGATGTCGGTGACGTCGACGGGGTTTTCAACTCCCGTACGGACAGCACCGACGCACGGCATTCTGATAATGGTTCGCGCGATGAGGTTTCGGCGGGATGGGGGCGTTCCAGTGAGTGGCAGCGGCGCAGGCGACACGGATGCCGGGAAGCGTCCCAACGGGCAGTTGGGGTCGTGGTTCGTGCGCAGTGGCTGGTCCAAGGGCGAGCTGGCACGCCAGGTGAACCGGCGGGCGCGGCAGATGGGCGCCCTCCACATCAGCACCGACACCTCGCGGGTGCGGCGCTGGCTCGACGGGGAACAGCCGCGCGAGCCGATCCCGCGCATCCTCTCCGAGTTGTTCTCGGAGCGCTTCGGCTCCGTCGTCGCCATCGAGCAGCTCGGGCTGCGCACCGCCCACCAGTCACCCTCGGTGGCCGGAGTCGACCTGCCCTGGGCCGGCCCCCAGACCGTCGCCCTGCTCAGCGAGTTCTCCCGCAGCGACCTGATGCTCGCCCGGCGCGGCTTCCTCGGCAGCTCGCTGGCGCTGGCCGCGGGGCCGGCCCTCATCGAGCCGATGCAGCGCTGGCTGGTGCCCGTCCCCGCCCAGAGCCCCGGCGAGCCCGAGACCCCGGCCGCCGCCCACCGCCCCTCCCGGCTCTCCCGGCCCGAGCTGGACCTGCTGGAGTCGACCACCGCGATGTTCCGGCAGTGGGACGCCCAGTGCGGCGGCGGACTGCGCCGCAAGGCCGTCGTCGGGCAGCTGCACGAGGTCACCGACCTGCTCCAGGAGCCCCAGCCGGGGCCCACCGCCCAACGCCTCTTCCGCTGCGCCGCCGAACTGGCCGAGCTGGCGGGCTGGATGAGCTACGACGTCGGCCTCCAGCCCACCGCCCAGAAGTACTTCGTGCTCGCCCTGCACGCCGCCAAGGAAGCCGGCGACAAGCCGCTCGGCAGCTACATCCTGTCCAGCATGAGCCGCCAGATGATCCACCTGGGCCGCCCCGACGACGCCCTGGAGCTGATCCACCTCGCGCAGTACGGCAGCCGCGACTGCGCCACCTCCCGTACGCAGGCGATGCTGTACGCGATGGAGGCCCGCGCCTACGCCAACATGGGCCAGCCCAGCAAGTGCAAGCGGGCCGTCCGGATGGCCGAGGACACCTTCCTGGACGCCGGTCTCGACGGCGAGCCGGAGCCCGACTGGATCCGCTTCTTCTCCGAGGCCGAGCTGAACGGGGAGAACGCCCACTCCTACCGGGACCTGGCCTATGTCGCCGGCCGCAGCCCCACGTACGCCTCGCTCGCCCAACCCGTCATGGACAAGGCCGTCGAGCTGTTCGGCGAGGACGACGAGCACCAGCGCTCCTACGCGCTCAACCTCATCGGCATGGCCACCGTCCATCTCCTCCAGCGCGAGCCCGAGCAGTCCACCGTGCTCGCCGCCCGCGCCCTGAAGATCGCCAAGAAGGTCCGCTCCGAGCGGGTGAACACCCGCCTGCGCAAGACCGTCGACACCGCTGCCCGGGACTTCGGTGACGTGGCCGACGTCGCCCGGCTCACCGAGCTGCTCCACGAACAGCTGCCGGAGACCGCCGAAGCGGTCTGACCGGCCACCCCGGCCCCGGCCGCGGCGCCCCTTCCGTACAGCCCGACTCGGCTCCCCCATTGCCTGGTCACGCGGAGGGCGCCGTGGCCGGTTTCGTGTTCTTCCGGCCCCCGGGCGTTTCCACCGCGCCGTATGCGGTGTGCGCCGCGGGGCAGGCAGCGCACCGGACACGCCGCCCCGGATTCATGGGGCCGTAACACGTGGTCCCTCTTCGTCACGCCGGCGAAACATCGTGCGGCATCCCCGGAAACGGCCCTCAGCCAACCTCATGGCTCATAACCGGCCCGCACCTTCCCAGTGGTCCCGCAGCACTTCCCCGCACGCCGCGGCCGCACCGACGACGAGGAGACGCCGATGCCCCCAGGCATCACGACGCTTGCCGCAGACGCCCCCGGGCTGTCCGCCGCCAACACCGGGTTCATGCTCATCTGCTCGGCCCTGGTGATGCTCATGACCCCCGGCCTGGCCTTCTTCTACGGAGGCATGGTCCGCGTCAAGAGCACCCTCAACATGCTGATGATGAGCTTCATCAGTCTCGGGATCGTCACGGTCCTGTGGGTGCTCTACGGATTCAGCCTCGCCTTCGGCTCCGACATCGGCTCGGTCATCGGCTGGAGCTCCGGCTACGTCGGCCTCAGCGACATCGGCGTCACCGAACTCTGGGACGGCTACACCATCCCGGTGTACGTCTTCGCCGTCTTCCAGCTGATGTTCGCCGTCCTCACTCCGGCCCTGATCAGCGGCGCCCTGGCCGACCGGGTGAAGTTCACGGCCTGGGCGGTGTTCATCGCCCTGTGGGTCAGCGTCGTCTACTTCCCCGTCGCCCACTGGGTCTGGGGCTCCGGCGGCTGGCTCTTCGAGATGGGCGTCATCGACTTCGCCGGCGGCACGGCCGTCCACATCAACGCCGGTGCCGCCGCCTTCGGCGTCATCCTGGTCATCGGCAAGCGCGTCGGCTTCAAGAAGGACCCGATGCGGCCGCACAGTCTGCCGCTCGTCATGCTCGGCGCGGCTCTCCTGTGGTTCGGCTGGTTCGGCTTCAACGCCGGATCCTGGCTCGGCAACGACGACGGCGTCGGCGCGGTCATGTTCCTGAACACCCAGGTCGCCACCGCCGCGGCCGTCCTCGGCTGGCTCGGCTACGAGAAGCTGCGCCACGGCACCTTCACCACCCTGGGCGCCGCCTCCGGCGCGGTCGCCGGACTCGTCGCCATCACCCCGGCGGGCGGCTCCGTCAGCCCGCTCGGAGCCATCGCGATCGGCGCCGTCGCCGGTGTCCTGTGCGCCATGGCGGTCGGCCTGAAGTACAGGTTCGGCTACGACGACTCCCTCGACGTCATCGGCGTCCACCTCGTCGGCGGCATCATCGGCTCCCTCCTGGTCGGCTTCTTCGCCACCGGCGGCGTCCAGTCCGACGTCAAGGGCCTCTTCTACGGCGGCGGCCTCGAACAGCTCGGCAAGCAGGCCATCGGCGTCGTCGCCGTCCTCGCGTACTCTCTGGTCGTCTCCGCCCTCATCGCCCTCCTGCTCGACAGGACGATCGGGATGCGGGTCTCCGAGGACGCCGAGATTTCCGGCATCGACCAGGTCGAGCACGCGGAGACGGCGTACGACTTCAGCGGCGCCGGCGGCGGCACGGTCTCCCGCACCACCGCCCCCGCGACCGACCCGACGGCAGCACCGACGGCAGCACCGAAGGCAAAGAAGGTGGACGCATGAAGCTCATCACCGCGGTCGTGAAGCCCCACCGGCTGGACGAGATCAAGGAGGCCCTCCAGGCCTTCGGAGTCCAGGGGCTCACCGTCACCGAAGCCAGCGGTTACGGGCGGCAGCGCGGCCACACCGAGGTCTACCGGGGCGCCGAGTACACCGTCGACCTGGTTCCCAAGATCCGCATCGAGGTCCTCGTCGAGGACGAGGACTCCGAACAGCTTATCGAGGTCGTCGTCAAGGCCGCCCGCACCGGCAAGATCGGTGACGGGAAGGTCTGGAGCGTCCCGGTCGAGACCGCCGTCCGCGTCCGGACCGGCGAGCGCGGCCCGGACGCCCTCTGACCGACCGCCCGCGAACGGAAGGCAGCCGGGTGACGCGTACCGAAGTGACCACCGGAACCGAAGGCCCGGGACCCAGCGGCTACGCGGCGGCCCGGCTGCGCCTCCTCCAGCAGGAGGCGCGGCCCGGGCCACCACGCCGCGCGGCCCTCGCCCGCCTCACCGACGACTGGCTCACCGGCCTGTTCACCGCCGCCGCGACACGCGCCGGGGTGCGGGGCGCCGCCCTCGTCGCCGTCGGCGGCTACGGCCGGGGCGAGCTCTCCCCGCGCAGCGACCTCGACCTGCTCCTCCTGCACGACGGGAGCGCCGACGCGGCGGCCCTCGCCGCCCTCGCCGACGCCGTCTGGTACCCGGTCTGGGACCTGGGCCTGGCCCTCGACCACTCCGTACGCACCCCCGCCGAGGCCAGGAGGACCGCGGGCGAGGACCTCAAGGTCCACCTCGGCCTGCTGGACGCCCGCCCCGTCACCGGCGACCTCGGCCTGGTCGCCTCCCTGCGCACCGCGATCCTCGCCGACTGGCGCGACCAGGCCCCCAAACGCCTCCCCGCCCTCCACGAGCTCTGCCGGGAACGCGCCGAGCGGATGGGCGAGCTCCAGTTCCTCCTGGAACCCGACCTCAAGGAGGCCCGCGGCGGCCTCCGCGACGCCACCGCCCTGCGCGCCGTGGCCGCCTCCTGGGTCGCCGACGCCCCCCGCGAAGGACTCGACGAGGCCCGCCGCACCCTCCTGGACGCCCGCGACGCCCTGCACCTCACCACCGGGCGCGCCACCGACCGCCTCGCCCTCCAGGACCAGGACCAGGTGGCCCGGGCCCTCGGCCTCCTCGACGCCGACACCCTGCTCCGCACGGTCTACGAGGCCGCCCGCACCGTCTCGTACGCCACCGACGTCACCTGGCGCGAGGTCGACCGGGTCCTGCGCGCCCGCACCGTCCGCCCGAAGCTCCGGGCCCTGCTCAGCGGCGGTCGCGGCTCCAAGGCCGCCCCCGGACGCGTCCCGCTCGCCGACGGCGTGGTGGACGCGGACGGCGAAGTGGTCCTCGCCCGCGCCGCCCGACCCGAACGCGACCCGGTCCTCCCCCTGCGCGCCGCCGCTGCCGCCGCCGAGGCCGGCCTCCCGCTCTCCCGCCACCTCGTCCGCCACCTGGCGGCCACCGCCCAGCCGTTGCCGGTCCCCTGGCCCCCCGAGGCCCGCGAGGAACTCGTCACCCTGCTCGGCGCGGGAGAGGCCACCGTCGGCGTCTGGGAGGCGCTCGAAGCGGAAGGGATGATCACCCGACTGCTGCCCGACTGGGAACACGTCCACTGCCGTCCCCAGCGCAACGCCGTCCACACCTGGACCGTCGACCGGCACCTCGTGGAGACCGCCGTCCGCGCCGCCTCCCTCACCCGCCGCGTCCACCGCCCCGACCTCCTCCTGGTCGCCGCCCTCCTGCACGACATCGGCAAGGGCCGGCCCGGCGACCACTCCGTGGCCGGCGAGGCCATCGCCCGGGACCTGGCCACCCGGATCGGCTTCGACAAGCACGACGTCGGCGTCATCGCCACCCTCGTACGCCACCATCTGCTGCTCGTCGAGACCGCCACCCGGCGCGACCTCGACGACCCCGCCACCGTGCGGACCGTGACCGAAGCCGTCTCCAGCGCCTCCACCCTGGAACTGCTGCACGCCCTCACCGAGGCCGACGCGCTCGCCACCGGCCCCGCCGCCTGGAGCTCCTGGCGCGCCTCCCTCGTCGCCGACCTGGTCAAACGCGGCGCCGCCGTCCTCGCGGGGGAGTCCCCCGAGGGCCCCGGGGAGGCCGCGCCCGGCGCCGAGCACGAACGGCTCGCCATCGAGGCCCTGAGCACCGGCGAACCCGTCCTCGCGCTGCACACCCAGTCCGAGGAGCCCGCCGGGGACGGCCGAACGGAACCGGTCGGCGTCGAGCTCCTCATCGCCCTGCCCGACCGCCCGGGAGTCCTGCCCGCCGCCGCCGGAGTCCTCGCCCTGCACCGCCTCACCGTGCGCGCCGCCGACCTGCGCGCGGTGGAGCTCCCCGACGAGCTGGGGGAGCGGGCGGACCTGCTGCTGCTCAGCTGGCGGGTCGCCGCCGAGTACGGGTCCCTCCCGCAGGCCGCCCGCCTCCGCGCCGACCTCGTACGCGCCCTGGAGGGCTCCCTGGACATCCGGGCCCGCCTCGCCGAGCGGGAGGCCGCCCACCCGCGTCGGCGCGGCGTGAAGGCCCCGCCGCCCCGGGTGACCGTGGCCGCCGCCGGCTCCCGCCGCGCCACCGTCATCGAGGTCCGCGCCCAGGACGCCCCGGGCCTGCTGCACCGGATCGGCCGGGCCCTGGAACAGAGCGCGGTACGGGTGCACAGCGCCCATGTCTCCACGCTCGGCGCCAACGCCGTGGACGCCTTCTACGTGACCGGGACCGACGACGAACCACTGTCCCCGGCCCGCGCCGCCGAGGTCGCCCGGGAGGTCGAGAGGGCCCTCGGCCGGCCGCCCACGACAAGCCCTCGTCCGGCTGGTTCCGGGCGCGGGCTTGGCGTTCTCCGGCGGACGGATACCCTGGAGGGCGACTGACCTGCCCCGCCCCCGACCCTGAGGACCGACGAGCGCCGTGTTCGATACTCTCTCCGACCGCCTTAGCGCGACTTTCAAGAACCTCAGGGGCAAGGGCCGCTTGTCCGAGGCGGACATCGACGCCACGGCACGCGAGATCCGTATCGCCCTGCTGGAAGCCGACGTCGCCCTGCCCGTGGTCCGGGCCTTCATCGCCAACGTGAAGGAGCGGGCGCGCGGCGTCGAGGTCTCCCAGGCGCTGAACCCCGCCCAGCAGGTCGTCAAGATCGTCAACGAGGAGCTCGTCTCCATCCTCGGCGGCGAGACCCGACGGCTGCGGTTCGCCAAGACCGCGCCCACCGTGATCATGCTCGCAGGCCTCCAGGGTGCCGGTAAGACGACGCTGGCCGGAAAGCTCGGCCTCTGGCTCAAGGGCCAGGGCCACTCCCCGCTGCTCGTCGCCTGTGACCTCCAGCGCCCCAACGCCGTCAACCAGCTGAGCGTCGTCGCCGAACGCGCCGGCGTCGCGGTCTACGCCCCCGAGCCGGGCAACGGCGTCGGCGACCCGGTCCAGGTCGCCAAGGACTCCCTCGAGTTCGCCAAGGCCAAGGTCCACGACATCGTCATCGTCGACACCGCTGGCCGCCTGGGCATCGACCAGGAGCTGATGCGCCAGGCCGCGGACATCCGCGACGCCGTCAGCCCCGACGAGATCCTCTTCGTCGTCGACGCGATGATCGGTCAGGACGCGGTCAACACCGCGGAGGCCTTCCGTGACGGCGTCGGCTTCGACGGCGTGGTGCTCTCCAAGCTCGACGGCGACGCGCGCGGTGGTGCGGCCCTGTCTATCGCCCACGTCACGGGCAAGCAGATCATGTTCGCGTCGAACGGCGAGAAGCTGGAGGACTTCGACGCGTTCCACCCGGACCGGATGGCCTCCCGCATCCTCGACATGGGTGACCTGCTCACCCTGATCGAGCAGGCGGAGAAGACGTTCAGCCAGGAAGAGGCCGCCAAAATGGCCTCGAAGCTGCAGTCGAGCAAGGGTGGCAAGGACTTCACCCTCGACGACTTCCTGGCCCAGATGGAGCAGGTCCGCAAGATGGGCTCCATCTCCAAGCTGCTCGGGATGCTGCCCGGCATGGGGCAGATCAAGGACCAGATCAACAACATCGACGAGCGTGACATCGACCGCACCGCCGCGATCATCAAGTCGATGACCCCCAAGGAGCGCGCCGAGCCGACGCTCATCAACGGCTCGCGCCGCGCCCGTATCGCCAAGGGCTCGGGCGTCGAGGTCTCCGCGGTCAAGAGCCTCGTGGAGCGCTTCTTCGAGGCCCGCAAGATGATGTCGAAGATGGCCCAGGGCGGCGGCATGCCCGGGATGCCGGGCATGCCCGGCATGGGCGGCGGTCCCGGCCGCCAGAAGAAGCAGGTCAAGCAGGCCAAGGGCAAGCGCAAGAGCGGCAACCCCATGAAGCGCAAGGCCGAGGAGGCCGCCGCCGCCGAGCGTCGCGAGCAGGCGGCCCAGGGCGGTGGCGCGTTCGGTCTGCCCGCCCAGGAGGGCAAGAACTTCGAGCTGCCGGACGAGTTCAAGAAGTTCATGTAGGCGGCACAGCACGTGTAAGGGGCGCCCTTGAGAGAGGGCGCCCCTTACGTACGTCCTGTGCGCACGCCCTGGAGCGGGCGGCTCAGGTCACGCAGACCAGATAGCGGAAAACGTTCGGCATCCACACCGTGCCGTCCTGCCGCCGGTGCGGACGCAGGGCCTCCGCGACCTCCTTCTCCACCTGAGAGCGGTCCGTGGCCCGTACGGCGGCGTCGAAGAGCCCGGTGGACAGCAGGCCGCGCACCGCGCTGTTCACGTCCGCGTAGCCGAACGGGCAGGAGACCCGCCCCGAACCGTCCGGCTTCAGCCCCGCCCGCGCCGCCACGTCCTCCAGATCGTCCCGGAGTGTGGGCCGCCATCTGCCCGGGTCGGTGCGCGGCCCACGCGCGGACTCCGCCAGCCGTGCGGCCACCCGCAGCACCGCCGCCGTGGCGCAGCGCTCCGGCGGCCCCCATCCGGTCAGCACCACCGAGGCGCCCCGGACCGCCAACGGCACGGCCGACCGCAGCGCCGGCACCAGCCCCTCGGAGTCCCCGGCCGCACAGCCGATCGGCTCGAAGACGGTGATCAGGTCGTACGGAGCGCCGTCCGCGTCGGCGGGAGCGGGCCGCCCGTCCTCCAGCAGCCGGGCCCGACGGCGGGCCGGGTGCGGGGAGTGCGCGGGCATGTCGTCCCAGTCGGCGTCGGGCAGCAACCGCGCGCGGGCCAGCGCCAGGCGCTCCCGGTCGGAGTCCACACCCGTGACGTGCGCCCCCCGGGCCGCCGCGACGAGCATCGCGAGCCCCGAGCCGCAGCCGAGGGACAGCATCCGGGTGGCGGCCCCGACCTCCATCCGGTCGTACACCGCCTCGAACAGCGGCGCGAGCATGCGTTCCTGGATCTCGGCCCAGTCGCGTGCGCGGGTACCGGCGTCCGCCGGCGCGGAGGCGTCCGCGGCCGGCTGGTTCCGGACGAGCGTTGGTGTCATGGAAAGTGCCCCAATCCGCCAGGAGGTCGGTCGTGCCCGAGTGGACGTCCCCCGTGTGCGTGTGTTCCGCACCCCGTAGCCAGAGAACTGCGCATCCGCCGTTCCGTCCAGAGGGTGTGGAGCGGTGCTCGCGTGCCCCGTTCGTGTGCCCCCGTGCCACGTCTGTTCTCCGACCAGTCTCACCCGACACCCCGCGCCGGGCACGTCGAACCAGGGGGCGGGTAGTCTTTCGGGCGGATTCGTCAGGAGCGCGGGCCGCCCGCGCTCCTCACCACCGAAGCGCCGGGCGTACCGCACGCTGTGCACCACCTTGGTGTGAGCTGTGCGTCTTCTCCGCAGTTCTGCGCACCCGCCCTCGTCCGGACGCATCAAGGGCAACTGACTGGTACGTGCAAATTATTTGGGATGCCCCGGAATAGGAACACCGGGGCCCTCGGGCTCGTTGTCACGACGTGAGCACGACACCACCTGTACTTGCCGCAGAGCTGGCACAGGCGTGGGCCGACATTCAGCGGTACCACCCCGAGCTGCCCGATCTTGCCGCGCCCGAGTCCCTGATCGGAGAGTCCTCGTCCGCCTGTGGCGCCGAGCTCTCCTTCGAGCGACTGCTCCATGAGGCAGTCCACGGCATCGCCGCCGCGAGAGGAGTGCGAGACACCTCCCGCGCCGGCCGCTACCACAACCGACGCTTCCTCGCGATCGCCGAGGAGCTGGGCCTCGATCATGCCGAGGAACCCCACCCCAGCAGCGGATTCTCGCTGGTCACGCTGGTTCCGGAAGCCAAGCGCCGGTACCGCCCGACCATGGAACGGCTGCAGCGCGCCCTCAAGGCGCACACCGTCGCCACCGCAGCCGACACCAAGCGCTCCTTCCGCGGACCCGCCGCCCGGCACGGTTCCTCCGGGGGCGGTGTGCGGGTCAAGGCCGTCTGCGACTGCGGACGCAACGTCCGCGTCGTCCCGTCGGTCCTGGCGCAGGCGCCGATCGTCTGCGGTGGCTGCGGCAAGCCGTTCCGGATCCCGGAAGCGGCGGTCGCGGTGGGGTGAGCCGACGTGGTGTGGCACAATGGCTAGCTGTACTCGACAGTCGCACAGGACCCCTCTCTCCTCCGGCTGACGCGTCCATCGGGCACTCCGAGTACCGCAACCCCACGTGGCATCTAGTTGTGCCCAACCACGTCATAGACCAGGAGACACCACTTCCGTGGCAGTCAAGATCAAGCTGAAGCGTCTGGGCAAGATCCGTTCGCCTCACTACCGCATCGTCGTCGCCGACTCCCGTACCCGCCGTGACGGCCGGGCCATCGAGGAGATCGGCCTGTACCACCCGGTGCAGAACCCCTCGCGCATCGAGGTCAACGCAGAGCGCGCGCAGTACTGGCTGTCCGTCGGCGCCCAGCCGACCGAGCCGGTCCTCGCGATCCTGAAGCTCACCGGTGACTGGCAGGCCCACAAGGGTCTCCCGGCCCCCGCGCCGCTGCTGCAGCCGGAGCCCAAGGCTGACAAGCGCGCGCTGTTCGAGGCGCTGACCTCGGACGGCGACGAGGCCAAGGGTGAGGCCATCACCCCCAAGGCCAAGAAGTCCGACAAGAAGGCGGACGAGGCGGCTGAGGCCTCCGCGTCCACCGAGTCGACCGAGGCCTGAGCATGCTCGAGGAGGCTCTCGAGCACCTCGTGAAGGGCATCGTCGACAACCCCGACGACGTACAGGTTGCCGAGCGCACCCTGCGTCGCGGGCGCGTGCTGGAGGTCCGGGTCCACCCCGACGACCTCGGCAAGGTGATCGGCCGCAACGGCCGCACCGCCCGCGCCCTGCGTACGGTCGTGGGTGCCATCGGCGGCCGTGGGATCCGCGTCGACCTCGTCGATGTGGACCAGGTTCGCTGATAAGCGAGTTGAACACCGGCCAGGGCCGGGGAGGGCCTTCGGGCCGTCCCCGGCCTTTGTCGTCGGCCACCCGGACGTTTCCGACAGGTCGTCGACGTCCCCACCCCACCAATCGGAGAACAGCGTGCAGTTGGTAGTCGCGCGGATCGGCCGCGCCCACGGCATCAAGGGCGAGGTCACCGTCGAGGTACGAACGGACGAGCCGGAGCTGCGGCTCGGCCCCGGCGCCGTCCTGGCCACCGAACCGGCGGCGACCGGTCCGCTGACGATCGAGACGGGCCGGGTCCACAGCGGCAGGCTCCTGCTGCGCTTCGAGGGTGTGCACGACCGCACCGGCGCCGAGGCGCTGCGCAACACCCTGCTGATCGCCGAGGTGGACCCGGAGGAACTCCCCGAGGACGAGGACGAGTTCTACGACCACCAGCTGATCGACCTCGACGTGGTGCTCGCCGACGGCACCGGGATCGGCCGGATCACCGAGATCTCCCACCTGCCCTCGCAGGACCTGTTCATCGTGGAGCGCCCCGACGGCAGCGAGGTGATGATCCCCTTCGTGGAGGAAATCGTCACCGAGATCGACCTGGAGGAGCAGCGCGCGGTGATCACCCCGCCGCCCGGCCTGATCGACGAGAGCGAGGCCGTGATCGCCTCCTCCCGCGAAGAAGAGGAAGAGGCCGCCGGGGACGCGGACGAGGCGCCGAAGGGCGACAGCTGATGCGGCTCGACGTCGTCACGATCTTCCCGGAGTACCTGGAACCGCTGAACGTCTCCCTCGTCGGCAAGGCCCGCGCCCGCGGCGTGCTGGACGTCCACGTCCACGATCTGCGGGAGTGGACGTACGACCGGCACAACACGGTCGACGACACCCCCTACGGCGGCGGCCCGGGCATGGTCATGAAGACCGAACCCTGGGGCGAGGCGCTCGACGAGGCCCTGGCCGACGGTTACGAGGCCGGGGCGCACTCCCCGGTGCTCGTCGTGCCCACGCCCAGCGGCCGGCCGTTCACCCAGGAGCTGGCCGTAGGGCTCTCCGCCGAGCCCTGGCTCGTCTTCACGCCGGCGCGATACGAGGGCATCGACCGCCGGGTGATCGACGAGTACGCCACCCGGCTGCGGGTCGTCGAGGTCTCCATCGGCGACTATGTGCTGGCCGGCGGGGAAGCGGCCGTCCTGGTGATCACGGAGGCCGTGGCCCGGCTGCTGCCGGGCGTCCTCGGCAACGCCGAGTCCCACCGGGACGACTCCTTCGCCCCGGGCGCGATGGCCGACCTCCTGGAGGGCCCGGTGTTCACCAAGCCGCCCGAGTGGCGCGGCCGTACCATCCCGGACGTACTGCTCAGCGGCCACCACGGCAGGATCGCCCGCTGGCGGCGGGACCAGGCCTTCGCCCGTACGGCACTCAACCGGCCCGACCTGATCGAGCGGTGCGAGGCGAGCGCCTTCGACAAGAAGGACCGCGAGATCCTCTCCATCCTCGGTTTCGCACCGGAGCCCGGCGGCCGATTTTGGCGCAGGCCCACCGCCGTGGAAGAATAGGCCGCTGCTGTACGTCCGGTGTGCGCCCCTGCCACAGGGGGAAAGACGCCCGCCCGACGCGATCAGCACTCCGAACTCTCAACGACATCCCGTCGATGACCTGTGGCATCGGCGAAGAAAGCAGAAACCATGGCTTCCCTGCTCGATGGCGTCAACGCCGCCACCCTCCGTTCGGACCTCCCGGCGTTCCGCCCCGGTGACACCGTCAACGTCCACGTGCGCGTGATCGAGGGCAACCGCTCCCGTATCCAGCAGTTCAAGGGCATCGTCATCCGCCGCCAGGGCTCGGGCGTCAGCGAGACCTTCACGGTCCGCAAGGTCTCCTTCAGCGTCGGCGTCGAGCGTACCTTCCCGGTGCACAGCCCGATCTTCGAGAAGATCGAGCTCGTCACCCGCGGTGACGTCCGTCGCGCCAAGCTGTACTTCCTCCGTGAGCTGCGCGGCAAGGCCGCGAAGATCAAGGAGAAGCGCGACCGCTGAGCCGCCGGGCCATCCCCCTGGGGGTGCCCCGTCCACAGCATGGCCGGATAAGCTTCGGCCGCGATGGACACGCAAGCACAGCACTCGGAGCGCGACCGCTCCTCGGAACCCGACACGGGGCCCGGGGAGAGGTCGCGCTTTTCGCGTATACGGGACCGTGCCGCCTCCGTCCTGTCCTGGCGGCGGGTGCTCGCCGGGGCGGTCCTGGCCACCGTCGCCCTGCTGCTGTTCAGCTCCTACGTGGTCCAGCCCTTCCTGATCCCCAGCCGCTCGATGGAGCCCACGCTGAAGGTCGGTGACCGGGTCCTCGTCAACAAGCTGGCGTACCGTTTCGACGCCGGGCCCGAGCGCGGCGACGTGGTGGTCTTCGACGGCACCGGCTCCTTCGTACGGGAGGACCTCGACGCGAACCCCCTGACCGGGCTGGTGCGCGGGGCGGCGTCCACGCTGGGGCTCACGGAACCCGCCGACACCGACTTCGTGAAGCGCGTGGTCGGCGTGGGCGGCGACCACGTCGTCTGCTGCGACGCGCGGGGAAGGCTCGCGGTCAACGACGTAACGGTGGACGAGCCGTACCTGTACCCCGGTGACACCGCCTCCCGGGTGCCCTTCGACATCGAGGTGCCCGCCGGTGCCCTGTGGGTGATGGGCGACCACCGCAGCCGCTCCAGCGACTCCCGGGACCATCTCGGATCTCCCGGGGGCGGGATGGTCCCCGTCGAGCGGGTGACCGGCCGGGTGGACTGGCTGGGGTGGCCGCCCGGCCGGGCGGGTTCGCTGGAGCGGACCGGTGCCTTTCGCGGCGTACGGACGCCCGGCGCGGCGCATGGGTAACCGCGGACGTCCGCGCGGCGCCCCCGGCCCCGACGCCTCCCCGCCGACCGGGGCCGGGCCCGCCGGGCCGCGCTCGCTGCCCACCCGGGCGGAACGCCGCCGGCTCGCCCGGAAGGTCCGGCGCAAGCGCCGCGGGTCCGCGGTGAGGGAGATACCGGTTCTCGTCGTCGTGGCGCTGCTGATCGCGCTTCTCCTGAAGACGTTCCTGGTCCAGGCGTTCGTGATCCCGTCCGGATCGATGGAACAGACCATCCGGATCGGCGACCGGGTGCTCGTGGACAAGCTGACCCCGTGGTTCGGATCGACGCCCCAGCGCGGCGACGTCGTGGTGTTCAAGGACCCCGGCGGCTGGCTCCAGCAGGAGAGTCCCGAGGAGAAGAAGGACCCGCCGATCGGTGTCAAGCAGGTCACCGAGGTGCTGTCCTTCATCGGGCTGTTGCCGTCCGACGACGAGCAGGACCTGATCAAGCGGGTCATCGCGGTCGGCGGCGACACCGTGAAGTGCTGCGGCGAGGACGGCCGGGTCACCGTCAACGGCGTACCGCTGGCCGAGACCTACCTCCACCCCGACGACCGGCCCTCGACCATCTCGTTCGAGGTGAAGGTTCCCCGGGGACGGCTGTTCATGATGGGGGACCACCGGTCCGATTCCGCCGACTCCCGCTTCCACCTCGACGGACCCGACCGGGGCACGGTCTCCGAGGAAGAGGTCGTGGGGCGGGCCGTCGTGATCGCCTGGCCGTTCGGCCACTGGAGCACCCTGGAACAGCGCGACGCCTTCACCGCGGTCCCGGACGCGCGCGCATCGGAGGCAGCGGCTCCGGCCCCGTCGAATAGTGTGGCACCTCCGGATCCCTATGGAATGGTCCGGCTCCCGACCCCTGCGGAACTCCCGCTCGTTATGGGAGTGGTGGGCCTGCACCGGATCGGGCGCGGGCAGTGGCACGTATTGAGGAGTGGATGTGGGGGATTTGGCGGTCGGCGCACGATCCGGACACGACGAACCCGAGGACCGGCCGGAGCGCGACGAGTCTCCCGCGGGCGGGGCGGCGGTCCCGCCGGAGGGTGAGGGCGGCGCCCCGGACGACGACGGCGGTGGCAGGCCTGCCAGGAAGCAACGTTCCTTCTGGCTGGAGCTTCCGCTGCTCATCGGTATCGCGCTGGTTCTGGCGCTGCTGATCAAGACGTTCCTGGTCCAGGCGTTCTCGATCCCCTCGGACTCCATGCAGAACACGCTGCAGCGGGGCGACCGGGTGCTGGTCGACAAGCTGACCCCGTGGTTCGGCGCCGAGCCCGAGCGCGGCGAGGTCGTGGTCTTCCACGACCCGGGCGGCTGGCTGGAGGACACCGTGACCCCGGAGCCCAACGCGGTGCAGAAGTTCCTGAGCTTCATCGGCCTGATGCCGTCCTCCGAGGAGAAGGACCTGATCAAGCGGGTCGTCGCGGTCGGCGGCGACACCGTGGAGTGCAAGGAGAACGGGCCGGTCACGGTCAACGGGAAGAGCCTGGACGAGAAGTCGTTCATCTTCCCGGGGAACACTCCGTGCAACGACAAGCCCTTCGGCCCGATCAAGGTGCCGGACGGCCGGATCTTCGTCATGGGCGACCACCGGCAGAACTCCCTGGACTCGCGCTACCACCAGGAGCTCCCGGGGCAGGGCACGGTCTCCACGGACGAGGTCGTCGGCCGTGCCGTCGGCATCGCCTGGCCGCTGGACCGCTGGGCGACCCTTCCGGTCCCGGGCACCTTCGACCAGCCCGGTCTGAACGCTGCCGCCGCGATGGCGCCGGCGGCACTGGGCGTAGCCGGAGCGCTGCCCCTCGTGCTGTGGCGCCGCCGGAGGCTGACCGCCGGGCGTACCGCCGGGTAGGGTGCCGACTCGGATCAGCGATTGTCGATCTCCGACGGGGGAGCGCTGGGATGAGCGGTACAGGACGCAAGGAAGACGGCCGCGGCCGGGCCGGCGCCATAGTGTCGGGTCTGGCCGTGGCCGTCGGCTGTGTGCTCTTCCTCGGAGGTTTCGTCTGGGCGGCGGTGGTCTACCAGCCGTACACGGTCCCGACCGACTCGATGTCCCCCACGGTGCAGCCCGGCGACCGGGTGCTCGCCGAACGGATCGACGGCGCCGACGTCCGACGCGGTGACGTGGTGGTCTTCATCGACCAGGTCTGGGGCGCCACGCCGATGTTGAAGCGCGTCGTCGGGATCGGCGGCGACAAGGTGGCCTGCTGCGACCGGGAGGGGCGGCTCACCGTCGACGGAACCCCCGTCGACGAGCCCTACCTCGACCGGGGCCCGGCCGCCCCGGGCACGCAGGCGCCCGCCTCGCCCCAGGACTTCTCCGCCACCGTGCCCAGGGGCCGCGTCTTCCTGCTCGGCGACGAACGGGCCACCTCCCTGGACTCCCGGGTCCATCTCCAGGACGCCGGCGGGGGCTCCGTCCCGCTGAGCGCCGTGCGGGCCCGGGTGGACGCGGTGGCCTGGCCGATGGACGGCATGATCGACCGGCCCGCCTCGTTCGCCGCGCTGCCCGGCGGGGTGTCCGACGCCGGGCCGCTGCGGTTCCAGCTGGGCGCGATCGTGGCCGGCGTCCTGCTGATCCTCGTCGGCGCGGTGTACGGGCCGGTGGCGGCGCGCCTGGCCCGCCAAAGGACGCCCGCCGGAGTGGCCCGGTGACCTCCGGGGCCCGCAGGGTCGCCCGGGTGGTCCTCCTGGACCCCGACGACCGCGTCCTGCTGCTGCACGGCCATGAGCCGGAGGACCGGGACGACGCCTGGTGGTTCACCCCGGGCGGGGGCCTGGAGGGCGACGAGAGCCGGGAAGAGGCGGCCCGCCGGGAGCTGGTGGAGGAGACCGGGATCACGGACATCGAGCTGGGCCCGCTGCTCTGGACCCGGTTCTGTTCCTTCCCGTTCGACGGGCGCCGCTGGCACCAGGACGAGTGGTATTTCCTGGCCCGTACGACGCGGACCGCCACCGCCCCGCAGGGCCTCACCGGCCTGGAACGGCGCAGCGTGGCCGGTCTGAGGTGGTGGACCTCCGCCGAACTGCTCGCGACGCGTGAGACGGTGTACCCGACCAGACTCGCCGAGCTGCTCCGCACGCTCCTCGACGAGGGCCCCCCGTGCGAACCGCTTGTTCTGGCCCCTGAAATCGTCTAATCGTCCAAGGGCGTCGGAGGCTGACGCACAATGGGGGCACGCACGGCTGAAGGGGAAACATGCCATGAGCGCCGAGGACCTCGAGAAGTACGAGACCGAGATGGAGCTGAAGCTCTACCGGGAGTACCGCGATGTCGTCGGTCTGTTCAAATATGTGATCGAGACCGAACGGCGCTTCTACCTCACCAACGACTACGAGATGCAGGTGCACTCCGTCCAGGGTGAGGTTTTCTTCGAGGTGTCCATGGCGGACGCCTGGGTCTGGGACATGTACCGGCCCGCGAGGTTCGTCAAGCAGGTCCGCGTGCTGACCTTCAAGGACGTCAACATCGAAGAGCTCAACAAGAGCGATCTGGAACTTCCGGGAGGCTGACCCCGCGCTGCCCGCGGCCGGGCCGCCGATACACGCGTCGCAGGAATGACCCGGTCACCCATGTGGGTGGCCGGGTTTTCCACATCCGCGGAGTTGTCCACCAAGATCCACATCTTGCGGCGGGGCGGGGCACAGTCGGTGCCGGAGGTGGTGCCGACATGGACGCACGGGGGGCACTCGGGCGGTACGGCGAGGAGCTGGCGGCGCGGCTGCTGGCCGAGTCCGGGATGGCGGTGATCGAGCGCAACTGGCGCTGTCGCGCCGGAGAGATCGACATCGTGGCCAGGGACGGTGACGCCCTGGTCTTCTGCGAGGTGAAGACGCGCAGGTCACACGGGTTCGAACACCCCATGGCGGCGGTCGGCCCGGTCAAGGCGGACCGGCTCCGACGACTTGCCGAGATCTGGCTCGACCGGCATGGGGGGCCACCTCCCGGCGGGGTCCGCATCGACCTGATCGGGGTGATCGTGCCCCGGCGCGGAGCCCCGGTCACGGAGCACGCCCGGGGGGTGTCCTGATGGGTTTCGCGCGAGCGTGTTCCGTGGCGCTGGTCGGCGTCGAGGGCGTGGTGGTGGAGGTCCAGGCGGACCTGGAGCCGGGGGTGGCGGCCTTCACCCTGGTCGGACTGCCGGACAAGAGCCTGGTGGAGAGCCGGGACCGGGTGCGGGCCGCCGTGGTCAACTCCGGTGCCGAGTGGCCGCAGAAGAAGCTCACGGTCGGGCTCTCCCCGGCCTCCGTGCCGAAAGGTGGTTCGGGGTTCGACCTCGCCGTCGCGTGTGCGGTCCTCGGGGCGGCGGAGCGGATCGACCCGGCCACGATCGCGGACGTGGTGATGATCGGCGAGCTGGGCCTGGACGGCCGGGTGCGTCCGGTACGGGGCGTACTGCCCGCCGTCCTCGCGGCGGCCGAAGCGGGGTACGAGCAGGTCGTCGTCCCCGAACAGACGGCCGGAGAGGCGGCCCTGGTGCCGGGGGTCTCGGTCCTCGGCGTCCGGAGCCTGCGCCAGCTCATCGCCGTCCTCTGCGACGAACCGGTGCCCGAGGAGCCGGTCGACGGCCAGGGACGCCCCGACGCCATGCTGGCCGGGCTCATGATCCCCGGCACCGGACTCGGTACGGGGCTGGCCCCGGCCGCCGGGCGGGGTGACGGGCACCGGCCGGATCTGGCGGACGTCGCGGGGCAGCCGCGCCCGCGCCAGGCCCTGGAGGTGGCCGCGGCCGGCGGGCACCATCTGCTGTTCTCGGGCCCGCCCGGCGCCGGCAAGACCATGCTGGCCGAGCGGCTGTCGTCGGTCCTGCCGCCGTTGACCCGGCAGGAATCCCTCGAAGTGACGGCGGTGCACTCCGTGGCGGGCATCCTCCCCCCGGGTGAACCACTCGTCTCCCGGGCGCCCTACTGCGCCCCGCACCACTCGGCGACCATGCAGTCCCTGATCGGTGGGGGCAACGGGATGCCGAGGCCCGGGGCGGTGTCCCTCGCCCACCGCGGGGTGCTCTTTCTGGACGAGGCCCCCGAGTTCTCGGCCAAGGCCCTCGACGCGCTGCGGCAGCCGCTGGAGTCGGGCCATGTGGTGGTCGCGCGGGCCGCTGGGGTGGTGCGGCTGCCGGCCCGCTTCCTGATGGTGCTGGCAGCCAATCCGTGCCCCTGTGGCCGGCACACCCTCACCGGCGCGGGCTGCGAGTGCCCGCCCTCGGTCGTCCGCCGCTATCAGGGGCGCCTGTCCGGGCCGCTCCTCGACCGGGTGGACCTGCGGGTCGAGGTGGGGCCGGTCGACCGCGCCGACCTCCTGGGGCAGGGCGGCCGCGGCGAGTCGACGGCCGTCGTCGCCGCGCGGGTACGGGACGCCAGGGCGCGGGCGGCCGAGCGGCTGGCCGGCACCCCGTGGACCACGAACAGCGAGGTGCCGGGCCATGAGCTGCGGACCCGGCTGCTCGTGGCCCCGGGAGCGCTGGCGGCCGCGGAGCGGGACCTGGAGCGCGGGATGCTCACGGCCCGGGGGCTGGACCGGGTGCTGAGGGTGGCGTGGACCGTGGCGGATCTGCGGGGCGCCGACCGCCCGGACGCCTCCGACGTGGCGGTCGCCCTGGAGCTGCGGACGGGCATCCAGCGCGGGGTGCCGATGGGGACGGGACAGCGGTGACCGGGCTGACGGGGGAGCGGTGGCAGGGGGCGGGCCACGTCCCCGACGACGGTCGCGACCGCGTCCCCGGACAGGAGGCAGGCCGGGACCCGGGCCGGGGCAGGGAGGCGGAGCGGCTGGCCAGGGCCGCGCTGACCCGGGTGCTGGAGCCGGGGGACGAGCGAGCGGGGCGCTGGCTCCGGCTGACCGGTCCCATCGAGCTGATGCGCAGGCTCACCGTCGAGGACGGCTCCGCCGAGAGGCTTCCCGGCATGACCGCCGCACGGCTCGGGGGCTACCGGCTGCGTGCCGCCGCCGTGGAGCCGGGGAGGGACCTGGCCGCGGTCGCCGCGGTGGGCGGACGCTTCGTCTGCCCGGGTGACCGGGAGTGGCCGAGCCAGCTGGACGACCTGGGCGACGCGCGGCCCGTCGGGCTCTGGGTGCGGGGGCGGCCCGATCTGCGCCTGTGGTCCCTGCGCTCGGTCGCGGTGGTCGGAGCGAGGGCCTGCACCCCGTACGGGGCGCACATGGCGGCGACCCTCGGCTCCGGGCTCGCCGAGCGGGGCTGGGTGGTGGTCTCGGGCGCGGCGTTCGGGGTGGACGGGGCCGCCCACCGCGGCGCTCTGGCCGCGGGCGGAGCGACGACGGCGGTACTGGCCTGCGGGGTCGACGTCCCCTACCCGCGCGGGCACGCCGAACTGCTCGGGCGGCTGGCGCAACAAGGGCTCATCGTCGCCGAGTTGCCCCCGTCCTCCCATCCCACCCGAAGCCGCTTCGTCCTGCGCAACCGCGTCATCGCCGCGCTGACCAGGGGGACGGTCGTCGTCGAGGCCGAGTACCGCAGCGGTTCGCTGGTCACCGCCCGCCAGGCGCAACGGCTCGGCCGCTTCGCGATGGGAGTCCCCGGCCCCGCCACCAGCGGTCTGTCGGCAGGGGTCCACGAGCTGTTGCGCGGTGAGGGCGTGCTCGTCACCGACGCGGACGAAGTCGTCGAGATGATCGGGGACATCGGCGAGCTACCGCCGGTCCGCCGCGGCCCGGTGCTGCCCAGGGACCACCTGGACGCGGTCACCGCGCGGGTCCTCGACGCGCTCCCCTACCACGGTGTCACCCACCCCCGTGACCTCGCCCGCACCGCGGGGACGTCCGCCGACGAGACGCTCGGCCGACTGTACGAACTGCACTCACTGGGGTTCGTCGAACGAGAAGGCGAGGGGTGGCGGTTGACGCTTCCGTCGGCAGGCAACGACGACGCGCGGCGAGGCGGTACTTGACCTGGAGCATTCGGGTGAAAAGGTAAGGCCGATGACCTCGCACGATCGATCGGTGACCTGTTCAGGGCCCGCGCCCACGGCGGCGGCCCCGGCTCCCGGCGGTCGCGGACGGCGTGAACGGCGGAACGCGATCAGGCGGCTGGGATCTCCCGTCCTGCGCGGAACGCGACGCCACAGTCACGCTACGCTCACAAGGATTCCGGCCCAGACAAAAGTCCCCCAGCACTTCACGGCAGAACGGCTCAAGGCACCACATGCCCCAGCACACCTCCGGGTCTGACCGCGCGGCAGTACCACCGGTTGCGCGTGGCACTGTGCGCCCTCCCGCCCCCTCCTCGCTCGACGAGTTGTGGCGTTCGTACAAGACCACGGGCGACGAGCGGCTGCGGGAGCAGCTGATCCTGCACTACTCGCCGCTCGTGAAGTACGTCGCGGGCCGGGTGAGCGTGGGGCTGCCGTCCAACGTCGAGCAGGCCGACTTCGTCTCCTCCGGCGTCTTCGGGCTGATCGACGCCATCGAGAAGTTCGACATCGAACGGGCCATCAAGTTCGAGACGTACGCCATCACCAGGATTCGCGGCGCGATGATCGACGAACTCCGGGCCCTGGACTGGATCCCGCGGTCCGTCCGGCAGAAGGCACGGAACGTGGAGCGCGCGTACGCCACGCTGGAGGCGCAGTTCCGGCGTACGCCGTCGGAAGCCGAGGTCGCCTCGGAGATGGGCATCGCGCTGGAGGAACTGCACGCTGTTTTCAGCCAGTTGTCGCTGGCGAATGTGGTCGCCCTGGAGGAGCTGCTGCACGTCGGCGGCGAGGGCGGCGACCGGCTGAGCCTGATGGACACCCTGGAGGACACCGCCGCCGACAATCCGGTGGAGGTCGCCGAGGACCGCGAGCTGAGAAGACTGCTCGCGCGGGCCATCAACACCCTCCCCGACCGGGAGAAGACCGTGGTGACCCTCTACTACTACGAGGGCCTCACCCTCGCGGAGATCGGCAACGTCCTCGGGGTGACCGAGAGCCGGGTCAGCCAGATCCATACCAAGTCCGTGCTCCAGCTCCGGGCGAAGCTGGCCGACGCGGGCCGCTGACGCCCTCTCTCCGGCACTCTCCGGCCATCCGATCGGCGGCTGTGCCCTTCCCCCGTCCGCCTGCCGCCGTAGAGTGGAGGCGTGCCCAGGATTCGAGCGGCCTCCGTGGCCGAGCACCGGACCATGCAGCGCGGCGCCCTCCTGGACGCCGCGCGCTCCCTGCTGTCCGAGGGCGGTACGGAGGCGCTGACCTTCCCCGCGCTCGCCGAGCGCACGGGCCTGGCCCGGTCCTCCGTGTACGAGTACTTCCGCTCCCGTGCCGCCGTCGTCGAGGAGCTGTGCGCCGTCGACTTCCCCGTCTGGGCGGCCGAGGTCGAGAACGCCATGCAGGGCGCCGAGACGCCCGAGGCGAAGGTCGAGGCGTATGTGCGCCGGCAGCTCGACCTGGTCGGTGACCGTCGCCACCGCGCGGTCGTCGCGATCTCCGCGAGCGAGCTGGACGCGGGCGCCCGGGAGAAGATCCGGGCCGCCCACGGCGGACTGATCGCCATGATCGTCGAAGCGCTCGGCGACCTGGGCCACACCCAGCCGAGGCTGGCCGCCATGCTCATGCAGGGTTCGGTCGATGCCGCCGTGCGCCGCATCGAACTGGGTGTCGCGGAGGAACCCGGCGTGATCGCGGACACCGTCGTCGCGATGGTCCTGCGCGGCGTGAGCGGCTGACCCGGACGGCGTCCGGCTCCGGCACCCCGACCACCGGCAGCAGCCGCGAGGGGCCCCTCCGCAGCAGCGGGGGCGGCAGCAGGGAGAGCGGGTCCAGGTAGGCCTCCCCGCGCCGCAGTCCCCAGTGCAGACAGCCTTCCGCGCAGTGGAACGGCCCCTCTTCCAGCACCCCGACCGGCTGCCCGGCCCGGGCGCTCGCGCCCTTCTCGACCAGGGCCCGCACCGGTTCGTACGTGGTGCGCAGGGGCGGCGAACCGCTGCCGGCCACCTCGATGGCGACCACCCCGCGTCCTGCCACCCGCCCCGCGAACGACACCCGCCCGTCAGCGGCCGCCAGCACCCGCGCGCCCGGCCCCGCCGCGAGATCCACGCCGCGGTGGCCGGGCCCGTACGGACCGGCGGGCGGCTCCCACCCCCGTACCACCGAGGGCCTCCCCGCCAGCGGCCAGCTCCGGCCGCCGCCGCCGTCCGCGTCGCCGTCCGTGTCACGGTCCACCGCGCCGCCGTTCATGCCGGCGTCGGCGTCGGCGTCGGCGTCGGCTTTCGCTTCGGCGCCCGCTCCCGGCGAGGACGCCAGTGCCCCGGCCGGCACGGCGGACCTGCCCGGAAGCGAGCCGCCGGCCGGGAGCATCGCGTACAGCAGGAACACCAGGAACACCAGGAACACCAGGTGCGGCAGGAACGGGGTGCGGCGGGCGGGGGAGCGGCGTGGGCCGGGCTGATGGCGCATGCCGCCACGATGGCCCGGAGGCCGGGATTCCGGGGATCGCGGACCGTTCCTGTGGACTACTCGCCGGTTGTGGACATCGCGGCCACCCGACCGTGGATGTCACCACCACCCGGCCGTGGCCGTCGCCGCCCTCCGGCCATGGGCATCGCCGTCACCAGGTACCCAACCGGTCCCGTACACTTCTTACGGCGATCCGGGTCACCGGGTCGACTTCGCACGCCCCGCCACCTCCCTTCTCGGAGGTGGCCGCGCTCCTCGGTCCCTCGTGGCACGGCGCGTCGGGGCGTCAGGCGCGAGCGCAAACCTGCGGTCGCGATAACCGAGCACCTCAAGGAGTACGGCCATGGCCGTCGTCACGATGCGGGAGCTGCTGGAAAGCGGCGTCCACTTCGGTCACCAGACCCGTCGCTGGAACCCGAAGATGAAGCGCTTCATCTTCACCGAGCGCAACGGCATCTACATCATCGACCTGCTCCAGTCGCTGTCGTACATCGACCGCGCCTACGAGTTCGTCAAGGAGACCGTCGCCCACGGCGGCTCCATCATGTTCGTGGGTACGAAGAAGCAGGCCCAGGAGGCCATCGCCGAGCAGGCGACGCGCGTCGGCATGCCGTACGTCAACCAGCGTTGGCTCGGTGGCATGCTCACCAACTTCTCCACCGTCTACAAGCGCCTTCAGCGTCTGAAGGAGCTTGAGCTCATCGACTTCGAGGACGTGGCCGCCTCCGGCCTCACCAAGAAGGAGCTCCTGGTCCTCTCGCGCGAGAAGGCCAAGCTGGAGAAGACCCTCGGTGGTATCCGCGAGATGCAGAAGGTGCCCAGCGCCGTCTGGATCGTCGACACCAAGAAGGAGCACATCGCCGTCGGTGAGGCGCGCAAGCTCCACATCCCGGTCGTCGCGATCCTCGACACCAACTGCGACCCCGACGAGGTCGACTACAAGATCCCGGGCAACGACGACGCGATCCGCTCCGTCACCCTGCTCACCCGCGTGATCGCCGACGCCGTCGCCGAGGGCCTCATCGCCCGCTCCGGTGCCGCCACCGGTGACTCGAAGCCGGGCGAGAAGGCCGCCGGCGAGCCCCTCGCCGAGTGGGAGCGCGACCTGCTCGAGGGCGACAAGAAGGACGAGACCGCGGCCGCCGCCGAGGTCCAGACCTCCGCCGAGACCGAGAAGGCCGCCGACGCCGAGAAGCCGGCCGAGGCCGCTGCCGAGGCCCCGGCCGCCGACGCGGACGCCGAGCAGGCCTGACACCCGTCACGGCTGCTGACGGCGGGGGCCGACGCCACAAGCGTCGCCCCCGCCGTTCACCCGTAGATCTTTCAGACTTCGAGAGAGACATACAGACTCATGGCGAACTACACCGCCGCTGACGTCAAGAAGCTCCGCGAGCTCACCGGCGCCGGCATGATGGACTGCAAGAAGGCGCTCGACGAGGCCGACGGCAACGTCGACAAGGCCGTCGAGGCGCTCCGCATCAAGGGCCAGAAGGGCGTCGCCAAGCGCGAGGGCCGCTCTGCCGAGAACGGTGCCGTCGTCTCCCTCATCTCCGAGGACCAGACGTCCGGCGTCCTCCTCGAGCTGAAGTGCGAGACGGACTTCGTCGCCAAGGGCGACAAGTTCCAGGCCGTCGCCAACGCCCTCGCCGCGCACGTCGCCGCGACCTCCCCGGCCGACATCGAGGCGCTCCTCGCCTCCGAGATCGAGGCCGGCAAGACCGTCCAGGCGTACGTCGACGAGGCCAACGCCAACCTCGGTGAGAAGATCGTCCTGGACCGCTTCGCGCAGTTCACCGGCGCCTACGTCGGTGTGTACATGCACCGCACCATGCCCGACCTGCCCCCGCAGATCGGTGTCCTGGTCGAGCTGGACAAGGCCGACGCCGAGCTGGCCAAGGGCCTCGCGCAGCACATCGCCGCCTTCGCCCCGAAGTACCTGTCCCGCGAGGACGTCCCGGCCGAGGTCGTCGAGGCCGAGCGCCGCGTCGCCGAGGAGACCACCCGCGCCGAGGGCAAGCCCGAGGCCGCGCTCCCGAAGATCGTCGAGGGTCGGGTCAACGGCTTCTTCAAGGAGGCCACCCTCCTGGGTCAGCCGTACGCGCTGGACGCCAAGAAGTCGGTCCAGAAGGTCCTGGACGAGGCCGGTGTCACCCTGAAGCGCTTCTCGCGCATCAAGGTCGGCATCTGAGTCCGTCCGGGCGAACAGCACCGAACCCGATAAGGTCTGGTGCAGTCGACGGCCGCACCCACGCCGGACGACCGCAGATCTGACGAGGAGGCCATTGCCGCTGTAGGGACACCAGACCCACCGGCAATGGCCTTCTTCGTATGTGCACGAGGAGAATTTCCATGGACAACGGCGCGGACCCCATGCGGGCCGACGACCAGGGCGACGACGACAAGGGTTCCGGGCGCTTCATGCTGAAGCTCTCCGGCGAGGCCTTCGCCGGTGGCGGCGGCCTCGGCGTCGACCCCGACGTCGTGCACACCATCGCCCGCGAGATCGCCGCCGTCGTACGCGACGGCGCCCAGATCGCGGTGGTCATCGGGGGAGGCAACTTCTTCCGTGGCGCCGAGCTCCAGCAGCGCGGCATGGACCGGGCCCGGTCCGACTACATGGGCATGCTCGGCACCGTCATGAACTGCCTGGCGCTCCAGGACTTCCTGGAGAAGGAGGGCATCGACTCGCGCGTGCAGACCGCCATCACCATGGGCCAGGTCGCCGAGCCGTACATCCCGCTCCGCGCCGTACGGCACCTGGAGAAGGGGCGTGTGGTGATCTTCGGCGCCGGTATGGGCATGCCGTACTTCTCCACCGACACCACCGCCGCCCAGCGTGCCCTGGAGATCGACGCCGAGGCGCTGCTCATGGGGAAGAACGGCGTGGACGGGGTCTACGACTCCGACCCGAAGACCAACCCCGACGCGGTGAAGTTCGACGCGCTGGAGTACGGCGAGGTGATCACTCGCAACCTGAAGATCGCCGACGCCACCGCCATCACGCTCTGCCGTGACAACCAGCTGCCGATCCTCGTCTTCGAGCTGACGACCGAGGGCAATATCGCTCGCGCGGTCAAGGGTGAGAAGATCGGCACGCTCGTGAGCGACGAGAGCACCCGGGCCTGACGGCCCCCAGGATGGACAACGGCCTGCCGGTCGGACACCGTGCAGGTGAGGATGCGACGCACGACCCGCAGGGTCAGGCGATGACGACGCCGGGCCCACCCAAGACACGCAGGAGCACGTGGTGATCGAAGAAATCCTCCTCGAGGCCGAGGAGAAGATGGAGAAGGCCGTTGTCGTCGCGAAAGAGGACTTCGCCGCGATCCGTACCGGCCGCGCGCACCCGGCGATGTTCAACAAGATCGTCGCCGACTACTACGGCGCGCTGACCCCGATCAACCAGCTGGCCTCGTTCTCGGTTCCCGAGGCGCGGATGGCCGTCGTGACGCCGTTCGACAAGACCGCGCTGCGCAACATCGAGCAGGCGATCCGCGACTCCGACCTCGGCGTCAACCCGAGCAACGACGGCAATATCATCCGGGTGACCTTCCCCGAGCTCACGCAGGACCGCCGCAAGGAGTACATCAAGGTCGCCAAGACCAAGGCCGAGGACTCCAAGATCTCGATCCGCTCCATCCGCCGCAAGGCCAAGGAGACCCTCGACAAGCTCGTCAAGGACAAGGAGTCCGGCGAGGACGAGGTGCGCCGCGCCGAGAAGGAGCTCGACGACACCACCGCGAAGTACGTCGCGCAGGTGGACGAGCTGCTCAAGCACAAGGAAGCCGAGCTGCTCGAAGTCTGATGAACGACTCTTCCCGGGGTGCCCCGCAAGGAGCCGGTTACTGGGGCACGCCCGAGATGAGGGCTGCCCCGGCGGGTCCTGCCCACGATGTGCACGGCGCCCAGCAGACTCGGCCCATGCCCAACGTGCCGGACGTGCCCGACGCAGGTAGAGACGCAGTAAGCCGCGACGACCGGGACAGGGATGCCGCTCACGTCAGCGGCCCCCTGTTCCGTGACGAGATGCCGCAGGAGCCCATGTCCACCCCGCTGCCGCCCCCGCCGCAGAAGAAGCGCGCGGGGCGTGATCTGCGCGCCGCCATAGGGGTGGGCGTGGGTCTCGGCGCCGTCATCGGCGTCTCGCTGTTCATCGTGAAGGCCGCTTTCATCGGCGTGATAGTGGCCGCCGTCGTCGTCGGCCTCTGGGAGCTCACCTCCCGCCTCCAGGAGCGCAAGGGCATCAGGGCGCCCCTGGTGCCGCTGGCCGTCGGCGGAGCCGCGATGGTCATCGCGGGTTACGCGCGGGGGCCCGAGGGCGCCTGGATCGCGATGGCCCTGACCGCCCTGGCGGTGCTGGTCCGGCGGATGACCGAACCGCCGGACGGCTATCTCAAGGACGTCACGGCCGGGGTCTTCGCGGCGTTCTACGTACCCTTCCTGGCCACCTTCGTCGCCCTGATGCTGAGGGCGGACGACGGGTCGTGGCGGGTTCTGACGTTCCTCGTCCTCACCGTGGTCAGCGATACGGGGGCGTACGCCGTCGGCTGGCGCTTCGGCACGCACAAGCTCGCCCCGCGCATCAGCCCCGGCAAGACCCGCGAGGGCCTGCTCGGCGCGGTCGCCTTCGCGATGGTCGCCGGCGCGTTGTGCATGGAGTTCCTGATCGACGGCGGTGCCTGGTGGCAGGGCCTGCTGCTCGGCCTCGCGGTCGCGGCCAGCGCCACCCTCGGCGACCTGGGCGAGTCCATGATCAAGCGGGACCTCGGGATCAAGGACATGGGCACCCTGCTCCCCGGCCACGGCGGCATCATGGACCGGTTGGACTCGCTCCTGCCGACCGCGCCGGTCGTGTGGCTGCTGCTGGTGCTGTTCGTCGGCTCCGGCTGACCGCCGCGGCCTCACGGCACACTGTCCCACCTGCACGTTTCACGAGTGAGGGTCCGTCGTCCACAGGGCGGCGGGCCCTCACCCGTATGTCTGCGACACTGGATGAACCATGCCTAAGCCCGGAGAACTCACTTTCGTCGCGCCCCGCGGAGCCAAGAAGCCCCCGCGGCACATCGCCGACCTCACGCCCGCCGAGCGCAAGGAAGCGGTCGCCGCGACCGGTGAGAAGCCGTTCCGCGCCCAGCAGCTCTCGCAGCACTACTTCGCGCGGTACGCGCACGACCCGGCCGAGTGGACGAACATCCCGGCCGGATCGCGGGAGAAGCTCGCCGAGGCGCTGTTCCCCGACCTGATGTCCGTGATGCGGCACATCAGCTGCGACGACGACACCACGCGCAAGACCCTGTGGAAGCTGCACGACGGGACGCTCGTCGAGTCCGTCCTGATGCGCTACCCCGACCGCGTCACGATGTGCATCTCCTCGCAGGCCGGCTGCGGTATGAACTGCCCCTTCTGCGCCACCGGGCAGGCCGGCCTCGACCGCAACCTGTCGACCGCCGAGATCGTGCACCAGATCGTGGACGGCATGCGCGCCCTGCGCGACGGCGAGGTGCCCGGAGGCCCCGCGCGGCTGTCCAACATCGTCTTCATGGGCATGGGCGAGCCGCTCGCCAACTACAACCGGGTGGTCGGCGCGATCCGCCGCCTCACCGACCCGGAGCCGGACGGTCTCGGTCTCTCGCAGCGCGGGATCACCGTCTCCACCGTGGGCCTCGTCCCGGCCATGCTGCGCTTCGCCGACGAGGGCTTCAAGTGCCGGCTCGCCGTCTCGCTGCACGCCCCGGACGACGAGCTGCGCGACACCCTGGTTCCCGTCAACACCCGGTGGAACGTCCGCGAGGTGCTGGACGCCGCCTGGGAGTACGCCGACAAGTCCGGCCGCCGGATCTCCATCGAGTACGCCCTGATCCGGGACATCAACGACCAGGCCTGGCGCGGCGACCTGCTCGGCCGGCTGCTGAAGGGCAAGCGGGTGCACGTCAACCTGATCCCGCTGAACCCCACCCCGGGCTCGAAGTGGACCGCCTCGCGGCCCGAGGACGAGAAGGCGTTCGTCGAGGCCATCGCGGCCCACGGCGTGCCCGTCACCGTCCGGGACACCCGCGGTCAGGAGATCGACGGGGCCTGCGGTCAGCTGGCGGCCTCCGAGCGCTGAGCCCTGGCGGCCCGGCAGCCCGGTCGAGGGCCCGGCAGCCCGGTCGAGGGCCCGGCGGCGGACAGCGGCTCCGCGACGAGCCCCGACCGCACGGCCCGGCCGGAAACCGCCGGTGTAGCCTGGGCCCGAAATCAACTTCATATTCCGACAGGGGAGCGCCACAGCGCTGAGAGTGCGGCACCGAGTACAGGTCGGCCGCAGACCCTCTGAACCTCGCCCGGGTCATTCCGGGTAGGAAGTTCGGACCTTACTCAAGCTGTTGCGCCCTGCCCGCTTCCGGTTCGCCGGACAGCGGGCAGGGCCGCGTCTCTTCCTGGTCACCTCCAGGAGGAATCAGATGAACACCACCACGAAGTACGCGGCGACCGCGCTCGCCGCCGCCCTCGGCGTCACCGTGCTCGCGGGCTGCGGCGACGACGGATCCGCCGGCTCCGGGGAGTCCAAGGGGCCGGCCTCCAAGACCGTGACCCTGGTCAGCCACGACTCCTTCAACGTCTCGGACAAGGTCCTGAAGGCGTTCACGAAGGAGACCGGCTACAAGGTCGAGATCCTCAAGAGCGGCGACGCCGGAGCCGCGCTCAACCAGGAGATCCTGACCAAGGGCTCCCCGCGCGGCGACGTCTTCTTCGGCGTCGACAACACCCTGCTCTCCCGCGCCCTCGACAACGGCCTGTTCACCGCGTACGAGGCCAAGGGGCTGGACACGGTCGCGGCGGAGACGCAGACGGACGAGAAGCGGCGGGTCACACCCGTCGACACCGGCGACATCTGCGTCAACTACGACAAGAAGTTCTTCGCCGACAAGAAGCTCGCGCCGCCGAAGACCTTCGAGGACCTGCTGAAGCCCGCGTACAAGAACCTCCTCGTCACCGAGAACGCCGCCAGCTCTTCGCCCGGTCTCGGATTCCTCCTCGGCACCATCGCCACCCAGGGCGAGGACGGCTACGAGGCGTACTGGAAGAAGCTGAAGGCCAACGGTGTCAAGGTCGTCGACGGCTGGGAGCAGGCGTACAACGAGGAGTTCTCCGGCTCCGCGGGCGGCAAGAAGGCCAAGGCCGACCGGCCGCTCGTCGTCTCCTACGCCTCCAGCCCGCCCGTCGAGGTGCTCTACGCCGACCCGCAGCCGAAGGAGGCACCCACCGGCGTCGCCACCGGCACCTGCTTCCGGCAGACCGAGTACGCCGGGCTGCTGACCGGGGCGAAGAACGAGGCGGGCGGCAAGGCGCTGCTGGACTTCATGATCAGCAAGACGTTCCAGGAGGACATGCCGCTGAACATGTTCGTGAACCCGGTCGTGAAGGACGCGACCCTTCCCGAGCTGTTCATGAAGTTCGGCGAGAAGGTCGACACGCCTCCCACCGTCGCGCCCGAGAAGATCAGCGCCAACCGTGAGCAGTGGATCCAGTCGTGGCAGTCGCTGGTCCTGAAGTAGACCCCGGGGCGAAGCCCGCCGAGGCCGCCCGGGCCCGGCGCGGGCCGGGGCGGCGCGGGGCCGCGGTGCGGCTCGGCCTGATGGTCGTGCCCGTCGCGTTCTTCGCGGTGTTCTTCGCCTATCCCGTGACCGCGATCGTCGGCCGCGGGCTCAAGGCGGGAGGCGACTGGCAGTTCGGGCGGCTCGGTGAGGTGCTGGCCCGCCCGGACATTCTCGACGTCCTCTGGTTCACCACCTGGCAGGCCCTCGCCTCGACCGCGCTCACGCTGCTGATCGCCCTCCCCGGGGCGTATGTCTTCGCCCGGTTCGACTTCCCCGGCAAGCAGCTGCTGCGGGCGGTCGTCACGGTGCCGTTCGTGCTGCCCACCGTCGTCGTCGGCACCGCGTTCCTGGCGCTGCTCGGGCGCGGCGGGCTCCTCGACGAGGCGTGGGGCGTCCGCCTCGACACCACCGTGTGGGCGATACTGCTGGCCCACGTCTTCTTCAACTACGCGGTGGTCGTGCGGACGGTCGGCGGGCTCTGGTCCCAGCTGGACCCCCGGCAGGAGGAGGCCGCCCGGGTCCTCGGCGCCGGACGGTTCGCCGCCTTCCGCCGGGTGACGCTCCCCGCGCTCGCCCCGGCGGTCGCCGCCGCCGCGCTGATGGTGTTCCTCTTCACCTTCACCTCCTTCGGCGTCGTACAGATCCTCGGCGGACCCGCGTACGCCACCCTGGAGGTGGAGGTCTACCGGCAGACCGCGCAGCTGCTGGACCTGCCGACGGCCGCCGTGCTGACCCTGGTGCAGTTCGCCGCGGTCGGCGGAATCCTCGCCGTGCACGCCGTGACCGTACGCCGCCGGGAGCGCGCGCTGAAGCTGGTCGACCCGGCCCGGACCTCCCGCCGCCCGCGCGGCGCCGGGCAGTGGACGCTGCTCGGCGGTGTCCTGCTCACCGCGCTGCTGCTGATCCTGCTGCCGCTCGGGGTCCTGGTGGAACGATCCTTCGATGGAGCCGACGGGACCGGTGGGTACGGCTTCGGCTACTACCGGGCCCTCCAGTCGGCCGGGTCCGGCGGCTCCTCCACCTTCCTGGTCCCGCCGCTGGAGGCCGTCGGCAACTCCCTGCGGTACGCGCTCGTCGCGACGCTCATCGCGCTCGTCGTCGGCGGGCTCGCGGCGGCCGCCCTGACCCGGCGGGCCGGGCCGCTGGTCCGCGGCTTCGACGCGCTGCTGATGCTGCCGCTCGGGGTGTCCGCCGTCACCGTCGGCTTCGGCTTCCTGATCACCCTGGACGAGCCGCCGCTCGATCTGCGGACCTCCTGGATCCTGGTCCCGCTGGCCCAGGCGCTGGTCGGCGTCCCCTTCGTCGTACGGACCATGCTGCCCGTACTGCGTGCGGTCGACGACCGGCTGCGGGAGGCCGCCGCCGTGCTGGGAGCCTCCCCGCTGCGGGCCTGGCGGGAGGTCGATCTGCCGCTGGTGCGTCGGGCGGTGCTGGTCGCGGCGGGCTTCGCGTTCGCCGTCTCGCTCGGGGAGTTCGGCGCGACGGTGTTCATCGCGCGGCCCGACAACCCGACCCTGCCGGTCGCCGTCGCCCGCCTGCTGGGCCGGTCGGGGGAGCTCAACTACGGGCAGGCGATGGCCCTCAGCACGGTTCTGATGCTGGTGTGCGCGGCGTCGCTGCTGCTCCTCGAACGTATCCGCACCGACCGATCCGGGGAGTTCTGAACACCATGCTGAGCTTGCAGTCAGCCACCGTACGGTTCGGGAAGCGGGCGGCGCTGGACGCGGTGGACCTGGAGGTCGCCGACCACCGGATCGTCTGTCTGCTCGGTCCCAGCGGCAGCGGGAAGTCCACCCTGCTCCGGGCCGTGGCCGGGCTCCAGCCGATGGACGGCGGCCGGGTCCTGCTGGCCGGCCGGGACCAGAGCGGCGTCCCGGTGCACCGGCGCGGCCTCGGCCTGATGTTCCAGGACCACCAGCTCTTCCCGCACCGGGACGTCGGCGCCAACGTCGCCTTCGGGCTCCGGATGCACGGTGTCGGGAGGGCCGAGGCCGGGCACCGGGTGCGGGAGCTGCTGGAGCTGGTCGGTCTGCCCGGGGCCGAACGCCGCGCGGTCGCCGCGCTGTCCGGCGGTGAGCAGCAGCGCGTCGCCCTGGCCCGCGCGCTGGCCCCGCGCCCGAAGCTCCTGATGCTGGACGAGCCGCTCGGCCAGCTCGACCGCAGCCTCCGCGAACGCCTCGTCGTCGAACTGCGCACCCTCTTCCAGGAGTTGGGCACCACCGTGCTGGCCGTCACGCACGACCAGGGCGAGGCGTTCGCGCTCGCCGACCGGGTCGTCGTGATGCGGGACGGCCGGATCGCGCAGGAAGGCAGCCCGCTGGACGTCTGGCAGCGCCCCGCCTCGGCGTTCGTCGCCCGGTTCCTCGGCTTCGACAACGTCACCCCGGCGACCGTGACCGGCCCGGCCGCCGCCACCGCCTGGGGCAAGGTCCCGGTGCCCGAGGGTTCCCCGCAGGGCGAGGTGGATCTGCTGGTCCGGCCCGCCGGGGTCCTGATCGGCGCTCCCGAGGACGGCCTGCGCTGCACGGTCGGCGTCCGCACCTTCCGGGGGAACCACGTGACCGTACGCCTGACGCCCGGGAACGCGCCGGTGCTGGAGGCCGAATGCGCCCTGCGGGACACCCCCGACGAGGGCGCGGTCGTGGGCGTCCGCTTCGACGCCGCGGAGACGGTGGTGCTGGCGGCGGAGTGAGGGGGGGGCGAGCGGTTGGTGCCGCCGCGTCACGGCTGAGGCGGGGCGAGCGGTCGCCGCCGCCTCCGCGTCACGGCTGCGGCGTTCCCGCCACCACCAGCCCCCGTTCGTACGCCAGGATCACCGCCTGCGCCCGGTCCCGCAGCCCCATCTTCGCGAACAGCCGGTTGATGTGGGTCTTCACCGTGTGGTCGGTGATGGTCAGCCGGTCGGCGATGTCCGCGTTGGACAGGCCCCGCGCGATCAGGACGAGCACCTCCGCCTCGCGCGCGGTCAGCCCGTCGACCGAGCGCGGCGGGGGAGCGCTGACCCGCTGCCGGGTGAACTCCGCGATGAGCCGGCCGGTGATCTCGGGAGCCAGCAGGGCGTGACCGTCCGCCACCACCCGTACCGCGTGCAGCAGTTCGGGGAAGGTCGCGTCCTTGAGCAGGAAGCCGCTGGCTCCCGCGGTCAGGGCGTCGTACACGTACGCGTCCAGACCGAACGTCGTCAGCATCAGCGCCCTGGTCGCGCCGTTCGACGCCTCGACGATGCCGCGTGCCGCGTCGATGCCGCTGAGCTTGGGCATCCGTATGTCCAACAGGGCCACGTCGGGCCGTAGTTCGGCCGCCCTGAGTACGGCCTGCTCGCCGTCCTCCGCCTCTCCGACCACCTCGATGTCCTCCTGGGTGTTCAGCAGACCGGAGAAAGCCGTCCGCACGACCGCCTGGTCGTCGGCCACCAGCCCCCGGATCACCACGGCAGCTCCGCCTCCACGAGAAAGCCGCCGGCCGGGCCCCGGCCGGTGGTGAGGCCCCCGCCGAGCAGGGCGGCCCGTTCGGCCATGCCCGCCAGCCCGTGCCCCGGCCGCCCGGAGCCGCCGGAGGGACCGGGCCCCGGCCCGTCGTCGCTCGCGCGGACCGTCAACAGGCCCGGACGGTAGTGGAGTTCCACCACCGTGTGCGCGCCCGGGGCGTGCCGCCGGGCGTTCGTCAGCGCCTCCTGGACGATGCGGTACGCCGACAGCTCCCAGGAGGCGGGCAGCGGCGTCCGCTCGCCGGTGACGTGCAGTTCGGCCGCGCCGCCCACCGCCCGGTGCTGATCGAGGAGGTCGTCGAGACCCGCCAGCGAAGGCTGCGGGGCGGTGAGCGGGGCCGTCGCGGTGTCGTCGCCCGTCCGCAGCACCCCGAGCAGCCGCCGCAGCTCCGCCATCGAGGACCTCGCGGTGCCCGCGATCTCCTGGAAGGCGTCCCGTGCCGGGGGCGAGAGGTCCGGGGTCGTGTACGTGGCGCTCTCGGCACGCACCGCGATCACCGATACCGAGTGCGCGATCACATCGTGCAACTCCCGGGCGATCGCGGCCCGTTCCGTTTCGGCGGCCTGCCGCCGCTCCATCGCCAGCAGCCGGGACTGCGCGGCGGCCCGGGTGTGCCGGGCCTCCTCGCGCGCCCGCACCGCGTCGCCCGTGCTCACCGCGCCCAGGATCATCACCGTCAGCACCAGCGTCTCGGCGTACAGCCCCAGGCTGAACCGGTCGGTGCCCTGGAGCGCGGGCAGCCCGGGGGAGCCGTCCCGGGCCCACCGGTCGATGTGCACCAGATTGACGGCCAGCGCGGCCAGCGAACCGGCCAGGACGAGCACGGCCGGATGCTGCACCCGGTGCCGCCCGAGCGTGTAGCAGCCGATCAGGGCGCCGGCGATGGTGGCGTACGCCATGTTGCCGTCGGTCGCGAAGCTGAGGAGGGCCGCGCCCACGGTCAGGAACCCCACGGCGGGCCGCGTCGCCCGCAGCGCCAGCGAGGCCGTGCAGACCAGCACCCCGAAGGCGGTGATCGACGAACCCGGTACGACGGCCAGCTCCACGACCGCGAAGAGCGTCAGCCCGGCTCCGGTCAGCCAGGCGTACGCGGGCTCCGCCGTCCAGTGCCGCAGCCGTCGCCGGATGCCCCGGCCCGACGGCAGGACGCCGACGCCGGTAGTGGCGGTGGCGTGGGCGGTGGCTGTGGCGGGGCGGTCCGGCGGGACGGTACGCGTCATACGCAGATTCTTTGTCACCGGTGGGGCCGACGCATCGGAGCAGGGGTGGAATGCGCGGTGCCGTCTCATGCCACGGGTTGACCTCAAGGACCGGACGGTGGTGTGACGTTCCGTGAACGGCCCGTTCCTAGCCTCGGACGCATGGCCACTTTCGCGCTCCCCACCCCTTCCGACCTGCACCGGGACCGTCCCGCGCTGCCCGGTGACGCGGCCTGGTGGGCGTTCTGCGCGGCCACCGCTCTGGCGCTCGCGGCCTTTTCCTCGCTCGGCCCGCACCGGGTCTGGGGAGCCGCCGCCGCTCTTGGCTATGTGGCCGCCGCGGTGCTCGCGGCTCGCGGGCGGAGCCCTCGTACGGCCGGAGCGGTCGCCGTCACCGGCGCGGTACTGCTGCCCCTGCTGGTGCTTCTCGCCGTGGACCGGGCGCAGTTGGAGGTCGACGTCGTCGCCCGCTCGGCCGGGCTCCTGCTCTCGGAGGGGACGCCCTACCTCGAACGGCCCTTCACGCCCGAGGACTTCAACCCGTACCTCCCGGGCATGGCGGCCTTCGGGATCCCGGAGGCGGTGGCCGGGCCCGGGTCGCTCACCGACCCGCGGCTGTGGATGGGCGCCGCCTTCCTCGGCGCGTTCGCCCTCGCCCTGCCGGCGGGGGCCCGCCGCGAGGCGGCTCGGTGGCTCGCCGCGTGCCCGCTGGTGGCGCTCCCGCTCGCGGTCGGCGGTGTCGATCTGCCGGTGGCGGGGCTGATGTGCCTGGGGCTGGCCGGGGCGGGGCAGGGGCGGCCGGGCCGGGCCGGGCTGGCGCTCGGTCTGGCCGCCGCGCTCAAGTGGACCGCGTGGCCGGCGGTGCCGGTGGCCCTCGCCCTGCTCGCCACGGGCTGTGGAGGCGAGGGCCGGCGGGAGAGCCGGGCCGCCCGCGGAGACGCCGGCCGGAGGGGGAGCCGCGAAGCCCTCGAAGACGCCGGCCGGCGGGGGAGGCGGGCCGCCGCCCTGTGCTGCGGGCTCGTCGCCCTGCTCACCGCCGCCGCGCTCGTCCTGCCCGCCGCACTGCGCGACCCGGGAGCCTTCCGGAGCCATGTCGTCGACTTCCCCCTCGGGCTCACGGGAGCGGTCTCGTCCGCCGCGAGCCCGCTCCCCGGCCATCTGCTCGCCACCCACGTCCCCGGCGGCCGGACCCTGGCCCTGCTGCTGCTCGGGGTGAGCGCCCTGCTCCTCGCCGTCTCCCTGCTCGTGCGGCCCCCGGGGAAGCCGTCGGCCGCCGCCGCGCGGCTCGCGCTCGGACTGCTCCTGGCCATCGCGTTCATGCCCGCGAGCCGGTTCGGCTATCTGGTGCACCCGCTGGTCCTCGCGGCCTGGGCCCTCGCCCGGCAGCCGCCCGCCCACCCCCACCGCATACGAGAACGGGTGCGCGTCCTCGTCATCGACCCCGTACGCGCACGCGTACGCCGACGGAAGCAGGTCTCCCGATGACGTGACGTGCCTCCGCACCCTCGTGGTGCCCAACGACTTCCCGCCACGCCCAGTCGGCATCGAGACCGAGGGTGGGAGGGGGGCGTACGACACCCTCGCGGGACCGCCGGGCCCCTGACCGGCGTGGCACGGGGGCGGCGAGCCGGGCAAGCTGGAGGCGGACAATCCCGCGGCCTCCGATCCGGCCCCGCGGGACGGCCGGATCGGACAAGGACCGTGATCATGACCGGTGGCACCCGCGAGGGCATCGACCTCACCCGCGTCCTGCACGCTCCTCAGCAGCGGGTCTTCGCCGCGTGGACCTCACCGGAGGACTTCGCCGCCTGGTACGGGGGCGAGGCGGACGTCCCCCTGGACCGGGTGGCCATGGACGTGCGGCCCGGCGGCACGTGGAGTCTGGTCATCATGATGCCGGGCGTGGAGATGCCCTTCCACGGGGTCTACCGCGAGGTGAGCGAGCCCGACGGGCTGGTCTTCACGCTTCTGGACGGCTCCGCGCCCGAGGACGCCGAGGGCGAGATCGTCACCGTCACCTTCAGCGACCTCGGAGACGGGACCACCGAGCTGGCCTTCCAGCAGCGCGGCGGCAACCTGACCCCCGAGCAGTACGCGGCGGCGGAGGACGGCTGGGAGGCCTTCTTCGACGCCTTGGCCGCCCGGCTCGCCACCCATCCCTGAGCCCGCCCAGGGCGCCGTCTCCCTGCCTCCGCGCAGCACTCCCGGGGTTCACTTCGTCAGCGGAAGCGCCGCCAACTGCGCGATCACCCAGGTCAGCGGGGCGAACAGGGCCAGCAGCGCGCCAGCCCGCAGCGCCGTCGCCCGGCGCAGCGTGGCGGCCGGAGCGCCCATCCTGAGCAGCGCCTCGACCGTGTGGGCGCGGGCGTGCTTGGCCTCCAGCGCCGAGGTCAGCAGCGTCGCCGTGGTACAGCCGAGGACCAGCGCCGCGCCGAGCGCGGTGAGCGGGCCGTACGGGCGCTCGTCGCCCCCGTACAGCGCCGAAGCGGCGATCGCCGCTGACAGCACCGCGCAGACGACCCCGAGCGGGCGGCCGATCCGGCGCGCCTCGTCCATCAGGACCCGCCCCGCCAGCAGCCGTACGGCCCCGGGGCGCACCGCCTGCAGCGCCCGCCCGCACAGATGGGTCAGGCTCGGTCCTGCCATCGCCAGGCCGGCCGCGGTCAGCGTCCACCCGATCAGCACCGCCACCGGGGTGGAGTCGTACCGTCCGGGCAGCGGGAACGCGCTCCCGGTCGCACCCCGGGAGGCGACCGCCTCGACGGCGAGCCCGGCGGCCACCAGCGCGACGCCCCAGGGAAGCCCGGCCGGGGCCGGGGCGGGCTCGGGCAGCTCCTCGGAGCCGAAGGAGTCCCGGGCCGGGTCGGGCCGCGTCCGCAGCGCCAGCGCGCTCGCCGTCGACGCGGCCACCGGTACGAGCGCCAGCAGCATCAGCGCGGCGGCCAGGGGCAGCGGGCTGCCCGCGCCGAGGAACTCCGCGGCGCCCCCGTCGAACGGCATTCCGGTGAGATCGCCGCGCAGGTGCAGGAAGAAGAGCAGAGCCACCACGGAGCCGAGCGTGGTGGAGACGGCTGTGGAAACCGCGGCCAGCGCGGACAGCCGGACCGGGCCGAGACCGAGGGAGGAGAGGCCCGGCCGGGGCCGGGTGCTCGGGTCGGTCCGGGCCACCGCCACGGCGAGCTGCACGGTCGCGGCCAGCGGGACGAAGCACCACAGCAGCCGCAGCACCGAACCGGCGGACGCGGGGTGCGCGGCGGCGTACCCGAGGGCGCACAGGAGGAGGAATCCGACGCCGGCCGACGCGGCGGCCACCAGCAGCCGCCGGACCAGGACGAGGGGATGCGAACCGCGGGCTAGACGGAGAGCGAGCACGCCGCGCGGCCCTCCGCTTCCGGTTCCGCGGGCAGGGCGCCGGTGGCGACGCGGCGGCCGTCCAGCAGCGCCACGGCCCGGTCGGCGAGCGCGGCGACCTCGGCGTCGTGCGTGGCCACCACCACGGTGATGCCGTGCGAGCGGGCCGCCGTGGTCAGGGTGCGCAGCACCTGGGTGCGGTCCGCGCGGTGCAGGGTCGCGGTGGGCTCGTCGGCGAAGATCACGGTCGGCTGTGCGGCGAGGGCCCGGGCCACGGAGATCCGCTGCCGCTGCGCCTGGAGCAGGGCGTGCGGCCGCGTCCTGGCGAAGGCGGCGATGTCCAGGCGCTCCAGCCACTCGGTGGCGGCCTTCCTGGCGGCCCGGTGCGAGACGCCGCGCAGCAGCAGGGGCAGCGCCGCGTTCTCCCAGACGGTCAGCTCCGGTACCAGCTCCGGATCCGACGCGATCCAGCCGAAGCGCTCCCGGCGCAGCTGTTCGCGGACCCGGGGGGCCATGGTGTGGACGGGGACGCTGTTGAACCACACCTCGCCCTGCTGGGGCACCAGCCGGCCCGAGAGGCAGTGCAGCAGCGTGGTCTTCCCGCTGCCGCGCGGCCCGGTCACAGCGAGGATCTCGGCGTCCCGGACACCGAGGGAGACACCGCCGAGACCGGGCGATCCGTTGTGGGAGTGGTGCAGGGAACGCGCCCAGATCACGTCGTTGTCCGGCGGGGCCACCATGGCGTACACCTCGGTTCAGGTCAGATTTCCTGTTCCCCCGTACGGGGGAACGAAGACGCGGCCGATCGGTCACTCGGCACCGTAGAGAGGCGGACCGGTGTGGGCGCACAGCACGCGGCCCGGATACGCCCCTTCTCACTCGAAGGGGCGTATCCGGGCCGGAGAACCGTATGAAATGACCGCTGGTGGGCGATCAGCCGGAGGGCCTGGTGCCGGTCAGAGCTTCGTCCAGGCCTCCGTGAGCACGGCCCGCAGGATGCCCTCGATCTCGTCGAACGTCGACTGGTCGGAGATCAGCGGCGGGGCGAGCTGGATGACCGGGTCGCCGCGGTCGTCGGCCCGGCAGTACAGGCCGTTGTCGTACAGCGCCTTGGAGAGGAAGCCGTACAGGACGCGCTCGGTCTCCTCGTCG